>CALFBP010000078.1 GCA_937951625.1 uncultured Thermoguttaceae bacterium | reverse complement strand
CCACAAAAAGTGGGGAACGCAGTTTGATAATTTCCAAGTGTTAAGCTGTCACAGCCATCACCGCGCGACGATGATCCATCGCGAAAAAAAGGTCGTCGGGGTTGGGAAATCAATGATCGCTTGAACATGCCCATAAAACGGCTGGTCAACGGATCCACTATAAGGTGGCATTAGGTACAAGAAAGGGGGGAACGAAACTACAATTCGTAGGCGGGGTTTAAGTGACGGGAGAAATGTAGTCACCGAGTTTTCCCCTGGTTAGGATGGTAGAAGGGGGCGGTGGCTTCCGTTAATAACCTTGAGTGCGCGCGGCTCATGCGGCCGTGCGTCCAGCCATGGCGGAGCGGGAATGTTCAACAGTTGCGCAAGACTTGTCCGCATTTGCGGATGCGCGATGCTGGTCGGGTGGTCGGTCTGGTTTGCTGGGCCGGCTTTGAAGGCGGCCGAGGTCGCGGCCCCGGAATTCGTCGGCATCTTGGCCCTGGCCATCGAGGCCGACGTTGCCGACAAGCTGGGGCTCACCGAGAGCCAAAGGCAGAAACTACTCGAGCTGGTCGACGCCCGGGAAAGCGAAGCCCTGGAACTGGCCATTCAACTGAAGAACCTCCCAGCCGAAGAAACGGCTGCAAAACTCGCCGCGTTTCGTCGCCAGTCCGAGTCGATGGGATTGGCTTTGCTGAGCAAACAGCAGCAGGCGCGACTGCAACAGATCCGCATGGCCCGATGGGGCTTGGCAGGCGCCTTGGATGGCGAGTTCGCGGAAAAGCTCAATTTGTCGCCCCAGCAGCGGACACATTTGGCCGAGCTGTTTCGCCAGCAGGCAAAGCAACTAACGAGGGCCGATGAGAAGGCTGCCCGGGCAGTCCGCGCCGAGATCGACCAGAAGGTGTCCTCGTTGCTCGATCCGCAACAACGCGCCGCACTCGAGGCCTTGCGGTTGCCGACAGACGCCGCGGAGAACAAGCTTGAGGCCCAGGCCCCGGAAGCGAAGCCCACAGGCACAAAGCCTCCGGAGTCGGCTCCGGTTGCGGCGAATTCTGATGCAGCGAAGCCTTCGCCGCCTGAGGCAGCCCAACCCATGGCCGGCGTGGAAGGTGCCGCGAGGCCGAGCGAATCGGCTCCCCTAGCGTCAACCCCGGAATCGAAACTTCAGGAACCAAAGTCGGGAGAAACGAAGCCGGTAGAAACGAAGCCTCAAGAGGCGGTAGAAACGAAGCCTCAAGAGGCGGCTCAGGCCGCGGCGGCTCCGGAAGCAGCTAAGCCCGTGCCGACCGTGGGGCCAATGAAACCCCCGCCCACGTCGGTGGCGGCCCAGCCCTTGCCGACCGGGGAGGCCGCCAAGGCTGTGCCCACGCCGGAGGCGGCCCCCAAGCCTGGCGATCAGGCCAAGGCCCCGGAACCAAAACCCCAGGAGGCAGCAAAGCCCGATGCGGCGGAGGCCGTCACGCCGGTGCCTGCGAAACAGACCATGCCGCCCGGTGGCCCCAATGTTGTGCCGGGCGAGGCGAAGCCGGTGGGACCAAGCGATCGGCTTGCGCCTGCGAAGCCCTCCGACAAACTGAGGTTCAACTTCCGTTATCAACCGTGGAAAGACGTTCTGGACTGGTTTGCGGAAACGGCGGACCTTTCGTTGGTGGGCGACAACATTCCTAAAGGGACGTTCAATTACACTGATTCGCGGGAGTACACGGCCGCTGAAGCGATCGACTTGCTCAATGGGGTACTTCAGACCAAGGGTTATACCTTGGTGCGGAAGGGCCGAATGTTGATGGTGATCAATCTGGAGGATGGCATCCCGCCGAATTTGATTGAAACCGTACCGGTCGAAGAAATCGACAAGCGCGGGCAACACGAGTTGATCGAGGTCGTTTTCCAGTTACAGAACGTCTCGCCCGAGGAGGTGGAACAAGAAATCAACAGGCTCAAGGGACCGCAAGGGTCGGTGACCGTCCTGCCCAAGTCGCGGCAGGTACGGGTGGTGGAGACGGGAGGGCGAATGCGTTTGATCCGCCAAACGATCCAAGCGATGGAAAATCCGCAGGGCGCCGCGGCCCGGATCCGTCCGATCGAACTCCAGTATGCCGACCCGCAGGACGCCCTTTTCGTCATCCGCCAACTCTTAGACATTCCTGTCGATCGCAACGCGTCGGCCGACGGCTCGGTGCATATTGTCGTGGATCCGATGGGTGGGCGGCTCTTGGTGACGGGCAAGCCGGATGCCGTGGCCCGAGTCGAGGAAATCGTCAAGGCCATCGACGTGCCCGATCCCGCCAATCCGCAAAAGACACGGCTGGGCGACGCTCCGCAATTGGAGGTCTACACGGTATCGGGGGCGGACCCGAATTCGGTTTTCCAGGTACTCCAAACGTTGCTGGTCGGAATGCCGGAGGTGCGGTTGAGCGTGGATCCCAAGACGGGAAACATCATCGCCCTGGGACGGCGGGCCGCCCACGCCACCATCAAGGCCACGATCGAGCAGTTGCAGCGAGACAGCCGTCGTTTGGAAGTCTTCCCGTTGCGGGCGCTCGACCCCCAATTGGCCGTAGCGGCCATTACGAAACTTTTCGCGGCCGAGGCGGGGCCGGGCGCCCCGAAGGTGGACGCCGATCCGTATTCCAAGCGGCTGCTGGTCCGCGGGAGCGAATCGCAAATCGAGCAGATTCGTCAGATGCTTCAGCAAATGGGCGAGTCGGGAACGTCCGATCGTCTTGGGGCCAGCAACCTGCGCGTGGTGCCGCTGACCGGCGCGGCGGCGCGAACGGCGCTCGAGGGATTGGAAGAGATGTGGCCGACGGTCCGGCCGAATCGCATCCGGGTGGTCACGCCGTCGGCGGGCGGGATTTCTACACGCCGTCCCAGTGCGTCGGTTGGCGCGGATGCGTCGAGCAGCCCTCCGTCGGATGATCTCGAGGATTCTATGGAAAAGCAGCGGGAATCGCTGCTCGAATTGCTCCAGAGCCTGCGGAAACGCCCGGAACAGCAACCGCCGAGTGGCGCACCGCAACCAAGCGTCTCCCCGCCGCCTGCTCCTCCAGCGGTCAATCCGCCGCTTCCATCGTCACCGCCACGGCCAGAGGCCGCCGCACCGCCAGGCGACAAGTCCACGCAGAGTCTGCCATCGGCGTCGGGGTCCAAGGCGAAAGTGGTGTTCGCCACGCAACGGGTCGACGGTGGAACGCCGTCGGCCGAGGTGCTCGACGGCCCTAAACAAGCCAATAGTACCGCGAAGCCTGAGGTTGTCGCAGGTGCGGCTGCGGAAAAGGTCGAAAAACCCATGGCCCCGGCGTCGCCTGAAGTCAAGGCGGGCGTGGGCGATGCGTCTCAGCCGCCAAGGGCGTCGCCTGCGGGGCCGGCCGCCAAACCCGCCGCTCCGCCGAAGGACGAAAAGCCGCCGGTGCTGGTTCGTCCCTCGCCGGGCGGCGTGATCATTGCCTCGGAAGATCGCGACGCCTTGGACGAGATCGAGCGACTGTTGACCACGATGGCGGGAAACTTTTTGTCGGGCAAGCCCGAGTTGACGGTATTTTATCTGAAGCACGCCAAGGCCAGCGCGGTGGCCGAGACATTGGATCAGATTCTCGGCGGCGGGACGCTCGGCTCGTCCGGAGGTGGAGGTGGCTCGTTCCTAGGGGACTTGGCCGGCGCTGCCCTGGGAGACATGGGTGGAGGTCTCTTGGGAACCCTTCTGGGCAGCGGCCCCAGTGGCGGCAACGGCGGTGGCGGCACTCGGACATCGGGGAGCGTTCAGATCACGGCCGACAACCGCCTCAACGCGCTCATCGTGTACGCCAAGCCCGCCGACCTGGACACGATCGAGCAACTCCTCAAGATTCTCGACGAGCGAGAAAGCCCAGAGGAAGTCCTGGCGGCGCCGAAGCCCCGCTTGATTCCGCTCTACAACACGCAGGCCGAGGAAGTCGCCAATGTGATTCGCCAACTCTATCAGGACCGCATGGCGGGGCAATCGGGCGCAAGCCGTCCACCCACGCCGCAAGACTTCATCATGGCGATGCGGGCCATGCGTGGCGGACGCGGCGGCGGATCGCAGCGCGGCGGCCAGGAAGAGGCTGCCAAGCTGTCCGTCAGTGCGGACCCACGCACCAACTCCCTGATTGTCGTCGCCCCCGACTCGCTCTTCCAGGAAGTCAAAGAACTCGTGGAACAGTTGGACGAGGCGGCGGGCGATACGAGCGAGACGCTTCAGGTGGTGACGCTCCAGCGGGCCAATTCCGAAACGATTCGTCAGGCCCTCTCGGCCATGGTGGGGCCTTCGGTGCAGTTTAATCGGTCGGGATCGACTCCCTCACCGTCCAGTAGCCCGCCCCAGCAGACTTCCCCGTTCGGATTCGGCCGCAGGGGCTTCGGTTCGCCGTTCGGCTTCCCGGGAAGCATGGGCGATTCGCCGTTTGGGTTCCCGGGGGGCATGGGCGGATCCATCGGATCGCCACCGCCATCGCCGATGGGGGGCCCCACGGGCAGTAACCCTTCCTCTCGCTCCCGGGCCACGTTTAGTCCCGGCTCCATGAATCGCACCGGAGCGTTCAGTGGTCCGGCCTCCTCTCCGCGGAGTGACGCCAACCGGCGGTCCAACCGCAACCGAAGCGGTTCTTCCGGCAGCTCGCGGGGACGATAGCGCTACCGCGTCGTTGCGCTGGCAACAGCGTCTCAAGCGGCCTTTGCGCAAGACCCTGCGGCGAAAACCCTTTTTTCGATGCTGGACTTCGCTTGCCCCCTATGGTTTAATGGTCCACACACCCAGAAACCTCCCTTTGTTCATACGCTAAGGAGTCGATCATGACACGCAGCTCGCGCCGAGAATTTTTGAAAGCCACCGCCACGAGCGCCGCTTTAGCGGCGACTGGGATGGGAGTTGTTCGTTCGAGAAAAGTTTTCGCGGCCACGCCCGCCAAGGACGTTTCACCCAACGAACGGGTCCGCATCGCCGTGGTGGGGATCAATGGTCGCGGTAGGGATCATATCGCGCAGTTTGCGCGGATGCCGGGCGTGGAAGTCGCCTATCTGGTCGATCCCGACACACGGCTATTCGAGAGCTGCGCCAAGATCGTCGAGAGTGCGGGTGGCAAGCGGCCGGTGTTCGTGCAGGACCTCCGCAAGGCCCTGGACGACAAAGAGCTGAACGCCATCTCCATCGCCACCTGCAATCATTGGCATTCGTTGGCCACGGTGTGGGGTTGCCAGGCGGGCAAGGACGTGTACGTCGAGAAGCCGTGCAGCCACAACGTGTTCGAAGGCCGCCAATGCGTCGAGGCGGCGCGAAAGTACAACCGCATCGTCCAACACGGTACGCAAAGCCGTAGCGACCCGAATTGGGCCCGAACCGTCGCCGCCGTCAAGAGCGGCAAGTATGGCAAGCTGCTGGTGGCCAAGGCCTACGCCAGCAAGGTGCGGTGGAGCATCGGCTTCAAGGAGACGGCCGACCCGCCCGCGGGATTCGACTTCAACCTGTGGCTGGGGCCGGCCCTGGAACAGGCCTACCATGAAAACATCGTTCACTACAACTGGCACTGGTTCTGGGACTTTGGCAATGGCGAGATCGGCAATCAAGGCGTGCATCAGATGGACATTGCCCAGTGGGGTGTGTCCGACTTTGCCAAACAGCCGTTCAGCGTGATGTCGATCGGCTGCCGGTATGTGGACACGGCCAACTTCCGCGATCAAGGCCAGACGCCGAACATGCAGTTGGCGGTCTTCGATTTCGGCGGCACGCTGGTCGTGTTCGAGGTCCGCGGCCTGAACGGCAAGAAAGGCCCCGGCGGCAAGGAGTACAAGCAGCAAGTCGACAACGAGTTCTACGTGGAACAGGGAATGCTCAAAGGCGGCAAGTTCTATCCCAAGGGTTCCCCCCAGGGGGAACCGTTGCCTGCCGATCTGCCGCTGGGCATCCGGCCGGTCAATCATTTCCAGAACTTCATCGACTGTGTGCGGAGCCGTAAACAGGACCAGCTCAACGCCGAGATCCTCGAAGGCCACCGCTCCTCGGCCATGTGTCACCTGGCCAACATCTCCTATCGCCTCGGTCGCCACGTGCCTTTCGAGGAGAAGCCGAAGGAATTGGGCGACAATGAGCACGTCGTCGCCAGCGTCCAGGCCATCGAAGAGCAGCTTGTCGGGGCGTTGGGCATGGACCTCAAGAAGTTCACCTACACGCTCGGCGCCAAGCTCACCTTCGATCCGAAGGAGGAGAAGTTCATCGACAACGCCGAGGCCAACAAGCTCTTGACTCGACCCTATCGGGCTCCCTTCGTGGTGCCGGAAAAAGTGTAAAGCGCAAGGCTCGCCGCGGCTCGAAGGTCTGCCGAAGTCGCGCGGCAGACCTTCGGCGGCGTGTGCCGCAAGCGTGGGGGCAGCTTGTCGCATGATCCCGCTTCGCCCCGCAACACCATCCCGCTTGCCAGGTGCTGCCCATGAACCGACTCGGTTTTGTTTACAGCGACGTTTACCTCCAGCACAAGACAGGTCCGGGCCATCCCGAGCGGCCCGAGCGACTCTCGGCGATTGTGCGGAGGCTCGAGAGGCATGGTGGAGCGACAGGTCTGGTGGCGATCGAGCCCCGCCCAGCACCAAAGGAGTGGATCACCACAGTCCACTCCGACGAGCATTTGGTGGCGGTCCGCGCGGCGGCCCGGGAAGCAAGCTACGCTGGATCGCTCGACACGCCTGTTTGCCACGAATCTTACGAGGTAGCCGTCCATGCGGTGGGCGGGGTGTTGGCAGCGGTCGATGCGGTGATGGCTGGCGACGTCCGCAGCGCGTTTTGCGCAGTCCGCCCGCCGGGGCACCATGCTACGGAAAACGCGGCCATGGGTTTCTGTCTTTTGAACAACGTCGCCATCGCGGCCCGATACGTCCAAAAAAGGCATGGGCTTGGTAAGGTTCTCATCGTCGATTGGGACGTCCATCACGGCAACGGAACGCAGGACATTTTCTACGACGATCCCTCGGTGTTCTTCTTCAGCGTCCATCAGTGGCCGTTTTATCCAGGCACGGGAGCAGCGAGGGAACGCGGCGTGGGCAAAGGCGAGGGTACGACGCTGAACGTGCCGCTGCCGCGCGGGAGCGGCCAGCGCGAATACCTCCACGCCTTCGAGGACCAGCTTCGCCCGGCCGCCAACGACTTCCAGCCCGACTTCGTGCTCATCTCTGCCGGCTTCGACGCCCACGAGCACGATCCGATCGGCGACATGAGACTCACGGCCGATGATTTCGCCCAATTGACGCACATCGTCAAGACCATCGCTGAAAAGCATTGCGGCGGACGGCTGGTCTCGGTGCTCGAGGGTGGCTATCACCTGGAGGGACTGGCCGACTCGGTCGAGGCCCATCTAAAGGTCCTCAGCCAAAACAGCACCGCCTGAGAGGCCTCGAAACGGCCACGCCCAAGCGCCGCGACTGCCGCGCACCGGCATCCGTCCGCGCGGACGGTCCCGTGGACTTCAACACAGTTCTGCGTCTTCCCCGAGATGGAAGCTCATTGTGCTGCGGCGGGCGACGGTTGAGAAGCGGGCCGCATCGGGTTGGGAAAATCGATGCGTTTCCGCTTCGACGTAGGGTGCATGGCCGACAACGCCCGGCCCAGACGCACCCGGAGCGACCAGACCTGCTCGGGAAGCAACCTGGCATATTCTATCCTGCCGGCGTCTTCACCTCGGGCCACGCCGGTGGCCCGCTGTTGCCCCTCCAATCTCAGCCATCGACGCACGCTTTGGCCCACCGCCCAACGCGGTTCTTTCAGCATTTCCGTCAACAGGACGAGATACTCCACGTCTTGCTGGCCGCGGCGATAGGCCTTCAAACGGATCGATGGGATTGGGGGACTTGTGACGGTCGGATTGCCGGGTTTGGGGCCGTCGGCTGCTTGGTTCGCCGGAGATAGCGAAAGCCAGGGGGGATTTCCTGGATAGAATAGCGCCAAGGGATCGGCCTTCTCCCACGACTCTCGCGTGCCGATCGTTTGCCAAGGGATCACGCCGTCGGAGCCTAGGCACCACGAGTCGATGCACCAGCCCACCGGCTGCATGTTGCTTTGCTCGATCGCGTTGGTGGAACCATAATCGAGAACGATCTGCCCGAAGCGCTCCTTGCGGTCCATGACCAGCCGATGATGCTCTCGGAACGCGCCCCCGTTGACCACGTTGTAATTCAGCACGGGATCGAGTACGTCGCGTTGCCACTGAGGGCGAGAGATGTCGCAGCGGTACAGGAGCCTCGGCGGCAGACCAGGGAACCGAGCCTTGGCGATCCCCTCGTGGAACGCCTCGCCGAAATAACGCAACGCCCAGAAGTCCTGGAAATTGGCTGGTTCATCGAGCAGCCAGGGCGACGAGCCGCGGGACCAACCACGGCGTTTGAAGTCGATCTTGTTGTTCAAAAACCCGAGGAACATCGTATCGCGCCATCCGCGCTGGGCGCAGTGTTCGGCGATTTGCCGCGCGGCCTCGACAAAGGCCTCGCGGTAGCCGGCGGCGAACGCCTGGTCGGCCCAATAGCTCTCGTTATAGGCCTCCGCGATTTTCGCGGGCCAGTTTTCGTGTAAAGGCAGATAGAAGCATTCCAAAGGCACAGCGCTTCGAGGCAGGTCGGCGAACGCCGATCCATCGAAATAAGGCCCGAAGCGGCGGTCCCAATCCGTCCAATCCAGCCGTTGGCCGTCCCAGCGGGGAGCACAGCCCTCAGCCACTACACCGTTCTGGAAATACGGAACCCGATTGAGCACGGTGCGATGCACGTGCGCCAAGCGATAGTAATCCCGCTCATTGCCGGGAAGCCCGTAGCAGTTCATCTCGGGTAGGAAGCTCAAGAAATCGGGCAGGGTGAAGTCCCAAACCTCCAAGGTCACGGCCAGATCCAAGCTGGCATCTTGGGATCGCAAGCGCAGCGTGCCGTGGTGAATACCGGGTTCCATGCCGTGCGGCACGAAAATCTCGCAGTGCAGACTTCCTGCACGTTGGTCCGCGATGGACTGACGGGGATCAGGGATATCGAGAGGGCCATCGAGCGGGACCACGGGGTCGGGCAGGGGGCCTGCTTTCGACGCCACGTAGCCGTAACAGCCCCACGCGACACGCGGCTTCTCTCCCTGCCCAGAGAAAATCAACTCCGGTCGCAACCCGCGGACCTCGCCCAAGATCGCCACCTGAAACTCGATGAACTCGTTCTTCGCGGAGAACAACCGAATCTGTTTCTCCTCGGCATTCCAGAGGTGGTTGCCGGCCAGGTACTCCGGCGAGCGCTTGGGGATCATGTCGCCACTGACGGGATGGAGTTTATCGAGGGCGTCGAGGATCGCGAGGCGGGCACGGCCCAAGGGGGGCAGAGGGCCAGCAGATTTCGGAATGTTGGGCGTTTGGCCCGGCAAGTCGGGCACGCGTCGGTCCGAGAGGCGCACCACCGCGTCGGTCGCCGGACCAATGTTTCCCGCCCCGTCCACGGCCCGAACGGCCACCCGGACTTCCGCCCCGGGCTTGAGATCAAGATCTCGCAGTCGCATCACCACCTTTTCGCCCGGCATTGTGGCGGCTGGAATCAAGTACCGCGGCACGGGCTTGCCCTCGACATCCACGAAAAACCCGATCGTTCCCGCCGGACCGCGGTCTTGCGGCGTGATCCACGAAACCTCGGCCTCACCGGCGGGAAGGGTGCCCGCGTGGCCCACAAGACCGTGTGCGGCCAGCGGAGGCTCACGATCGGCCGGGCCCAATTCAACCGTAAAATACGGCACGCTGTCTCGCCGCGATTGCCGACTATGGATGAAGCGGTTGGGGAAGAGCCGCATCGTGAACTCTTCGCCCTTTCGAGTCCATTCCGTGCCCGTGTCGTCGAAAAGAAAGAATCCCTCACTCACCCCGGCGATCCTGGCGGCCACGATCCTCGGGTCCACGGGAATGACTTGCCAGCGTTGCTCGTCGGGCGGAGAGGCATCGGCCGAGGCCCAAAGACTGCCTCCTCGACCAAGTACCACGGCGGTCAGGTCGCTGCCCGGTTCCGCCCAGGGGACGTCGGGATGACGCTGGCGGCGGAAAGTCGAGCTGCCGACCTGCGGTTGATACGATTCCGCCGTGCCTTCGACCCACGGCGCGGCGAACGTGCCGACCGTGACCCGCTTCAGGACTTCTTCCCCACTCACTCGGACGTGCAAGGCCGCTCGACGCACCACGCGGCCCACTAGCGGCGTCGGATCGAGATCGACCAGGGACATTTCCTGAATGGACTTCAATTTCAATCGGGCCGCGCCGCCCAGATTGCAATCGGCCTCGTGGTCCACGGCCGAAAACCACGTGTCGCGGACCACAGGCAGACGAAGCCTCGATTCGTCGGCACCCGAAGTCGCCAACACACCGGCTAGACCTACGGCAACTGCAAGAAGATTGGGTTTCATGGACCGGAGTGCCCCTTACGACATTTCAAAGTCATTGGCGAAGAGCTTCGCCAAGGCATCGAGCACCAATTCGGCATCGGGGCCTTCAGCGGTGAACGTTACCTCGGCCCCCTCAGGTACGCCCAACGACATGACTTGCAGGATGTCGCTGGCGTTGGCTTCCTGGTGCCCATTGCGGAGACGAACCTTCGACTGAAATCGCTGAACCGTTTTGACGATGGCCAAGCTCGGTCGGGCATGAAGTCCGGGCCGATGATGGACGGTCAAACGGCGAGTGAACGTCGAGCCCTTCATGGCGATTCCGCCCTTGCCAGATTTTCAAACCGCCCAGCCGCATGATCTCACAACATAACACCAAGGCCACGCTTTGAGAACCAGGAACCCCTCTTCAACATACAGAAACAACCCGCGATGGTGCGCCGCAGCGGGCGGAGCGTTTTTTTGGGAAGGTCGCGAAAACGGCGCCGCCTGTGCCCACATCCCAATCGCCGGGGAACGAGGGGAAACGACTTGTCGAGTTGACGCCCCTTCAGGTGCGGTCAGGCGGCACGGCGAGCGAAAACGCCTTTGGAGTCACCAAGGGGCATCACTCCGGCGTGGGGAAAATGTTCAGCCCTCGCTCCCAAGGGGCGGATCACCGCGAAGAGGTCGAGGCCTCCCAGCACCATTGGGCGAAGCGGTCCAGCAAGCACTGGCTAAAGTCGTTCATCGCCGCGATCCGCTGGGGAGTCTGGGCACGAATCGAGGCGGCGTCGACATGATCCAGTTCCGCCAATTCCGCGGAGAAATGCGGATCGCACAGCCAATCTTCGATCAGCTCCGGCGTCATTTCGACGTGGAATTGCACGCCATAAGCCGAGCGGCCCACACGGAAGGCCTGATGGATGCAGGTCGCGCCCCGAGCAAGCTGGACCGCGCCGTCGGGCAGATCGAACGTGTCGCCGTGCCACTGGAAGACAGTCTCGATCGGTCCACGCCCATGAAAAAGCCGGTCGTCCCGCGCGGCCGGCAACACCTCGATTTGATGCCATCCAATCTCCTTGATGCGGTTCCGATAGACCGGCTTTCCCATGGCTTTGGCCAGCAGTTGGGCCCCCAAACAGATCCCCAAGAGCGGCACTTCTCGGTCCACGGCTTGGCAAATCCAATCTAATTCCGCTCGGAGAAAGGGATAGGTTTCGACCTCATCCACATTCATAGGGCCGCCCAGGATTACGATCCCCGCCGCATCCTTCAGAGGAATCGCCTTAGGGGTTTGGACGAATAAGTCGAACGGGAGTTGCGGGATTTGCCAACGAGAAAAGACTTGCTCCAGCGATCCGAGGGGCACCTCGGGCGCGTGGCGAAGGACGATGACGGGTTTCAAGGTCGGGCTCCGCTGTTCAAGGGGTTCGCCGTGACAATTGGTCACGACGCGCTGGGAATTAATCAATCGCTCCGCCCGACCCAACTTCCATTTTGCATGATGCGGAAACCTCAAACAAGGCCCGTCAAGCCAAACTGTGCTAACATGTGGCGTGCAGCGACCATAGAGCATGGCCCTCCCCATCGGCTCTGGTTGCGGTCCTAGCCCGCGCTAGGCCCTGAGACTTTAGCCGCTGGGAACACAGTCGGGTTTATGGATTTCGCGAGGGCATTCCGCGGCGTGCCTGTCCGGGCAGTACCGCGGGATGCGATGACAATGCATTCGTCCCACGGTTGCATGGGGAGTGCGGCTTACCTAAGATGAAGGCTTTGAAATTCCTTGGATTCTCTCTCGGCAAGCGGAGATAATTGCAATGCACGTGAACCGGCGCGATCTGCTGGTGGGCGGCGGGGCCGCTGCCCTTGCTGCCTTTGTGCCCGCGTCGTCGGGCCTGGCCGCAAAACCCGCGATGAATGGAGTGTTGAAGCTTTCCAGTCAATTGGGCGTGATCCCGGGCAAAAGCCTGGAAGAGAAACTCGCCAAGATGGAACAGTGGGGCTTCGACGGCGTCGAGCTTCCCGCCGATATCGTCGGCAAGGAAAAAATGTATGAGGACGCGATCCGCAAGACGAAGCTCAAGTTCAGTGCGGTCTGCTTCGGCTCGATGAACGGCGATCTGGTCTCCGAGGACGCATCGAAGCGCGGACCGGCCGCGGAAAAGTTGAAACAGGTGCTCACCTCAGCAGGCGAATTGGGAACGACGGGCGTGATCTATGTACCGGCCTTCAACGGCCAGACCAAATTGACCAATCAAGAAATCCGGCAGATTCTCGTCGACACGCTTCCAGCGATCGGGGAACACGCCGTCAAGGTCCATTCCCGCATCTTGTTGGAACCTCTGAACCGGAAGGAGGCGTTCTTCCTGCGTCAGGTGGCCGACGCGGCGGCAATCGCCCGGGACTGCCAGAGTCCCGGCATCTGCGTGATGGGCGACTTCTACCACATGGCCATCGAAGAGACCAGCGACCTGGGGGCGTTCATTTCCGCCGGGCCCATGTTGCACCACGTGCATTTGGCCTCGCGAACGCGCGTCTTGCCTGGTCAGGACGATCGGCAGTTCGTCGAGGGATTCCTGGGCCTGAAGTGGATTGGTTATCAAGACTATTGCAGTTTCGAGTGCGGCGTGAAAGGCAACCGCGACGAGGAAATCCCCAAGTCGATGGCCTTCCTCCGGGAACAGTGGGCCCAGGCCGAATTGTGAGCTGCGGCACTTGGCAACTGCTAAACTCGGCCCCAACCGAAGGAACCCGCTCATGAAACACCACCGTCGAGAATGTCTGCGCCGTGCCGCTGGACTTGCGCTCGGCGCTGGCGCGGCTTGGCTCGCGTCATCCACCGCGACGCACGTTGTGGCGGCAGACGATCCGGAACCGCTTCCCATCGTCGATACCCACCAGCACCTCTGGGACCTGACCAAATTGCGGCTGCCGTGGTTGAACGGACGCGCCGCGCTGAACCGCAATTTCGTGATGAAGGACTATCTGGAGGCGACGGCTGGGTTAAACGTCGTCAAGGCCGTTTATATGGAAGTCGACACGGCCCCCGAAGACAAATTGGCCGAGGCAGAATACATCCTGGAGATTTGCCGCCGCGGCGATACGCCGACCTGCGCCGCGGTGATTGGCGGACGGCCTGGCGAGCCTGGTTTTCGCGATTACATCATCCGTTTCAAGGGCAATCCGTTCATCAAGGGCGTGCGGCAAGTGCTGTTCGCCTGGAAGGAAGGGAGTGCGTTCTTTTTGGACAAGACGTTCGTCGATTCCATTCGGCTGTTGGGCGAGTTGGGCATGAGCTTCGATCTATGCGTGCCCCCGGCCGCATTGGCCGACGCCGTGAAGCTGGTGGACCTTTGTCCCCGTACGCGGTTCGTCCTCGATCATTGCGGCAATGCCGACGTCAAACAGTTCTTCCCCGCGTCGAGTTACGCTTCGGCAGAGGATGCCCAGGAGGCACGCCGCTACGTAGAGCGGTGGCGACGCGACATCGCCGAAATGGCTCAGCGAAGCCACGTGATTTGCAAAATCTCGGGCATTGTGGCCAGCGTGCCCCAACGCTGGACGCCAGACGACCTGGCGCCGATCATCGACCATTGCCTGGACTCGTTTGGGCCGGACCGGGTGGTGTTTGGCGGCGACTGGCCAGTGTGTACCCGAGGGGCCACGTTGCGGCAATGGGTCGAGGCCCTCCGCCACGTGATCCGACGTCGCAGCCGGGAAGATCAGCGTAAACTGCTGGCCGAGAACGCGATCCGTTTTTACGGGCTGACGTGAGCTTCGGGCCCAGGAACGAAGACGGTTTGCAAGCCGACGCCAGACCGCGGCGGGCAGCGGCAGCCTACTCCTTGATCAAGTCGTGTACCGTCATCCCCGAGGGGATCATCGGCAGGACGTGCTCTTGGTACGGGACGGCCACGTCCAAGAGGAAGCACTCGGGCGAATCGATCATTTCTTGGAGTGCGTCGACCAGCTCTGCTTTGTCCGCCACATGTCGGGCCTGCCAGCCGAAGCCCCGGGCGATTTGGACGAAATCGGGGTAGGGAGGGCCGCTGGCTTGCCCCTCGGCCTGGCCAATGGCCTCCGGCCGGTCGATCGGTCCAAGATACGTATGGGCCCGATTCGCGTTGAAGAAGCGGTCCTCCCACTGCACCACCATGCCCAAGTGCTGGTTGTTGAGCAGCAACACCTTGACGGGGGCTTTCTCGCAATAGCAGGCGGCCATCTCTTGGAGATTCATCAACAGGCTTCCGTCGCCGTCGATGTCGATGACCAGGGCGTCCGGATGGGCAATCTTGGCCCCAAGCGCGGCGGGCAAGCCGAACCCCATCGTGCCCAAGCCGCCACTGGTGAGCCAAGTCCGCGGACGCGAGAACTTGTAAAATTGGGCCGCCCACATCTGATGCTGGCCCACTCCCGTCGCGATGATCGTGTGCCGATCCTTCGTCAATCGCCAAAGCTCCCGAATCGCGTGTTGAGGAAGGATTTGCGGCGCTTTGTGGTCATAGTCCAACGGATCGGACCGTTTCCAGCCGTTGATCCGCGCAATCCACGGACCCAGGTCCGCGGCTGGCGGTTCGACGATCGCGTTCAGTGCCTGAAGCACGCGCTTCACGTCCGCGGCGATCGCCAAATGGGCCGGCTTGTTTTTGTGGAGTTCCGAGGGGTCGACGTCCACATGCACGATGCGGGCCTGGGGGGCGAAGGCCGATACCTTGCCGGTGACGCGGTCGTCGAAGCGGACACCCAAGGCCAACAGCAGGTCGCATTCATGGACCGCATAGTTCGCATAAACGCTGCCGTGCATGCCCAGCATGTCGAGGGAGAGGGGATGGTCGCCCGGAAACGCGCCCAGTCCCATCAAGGTCATCGTCACGGGAATGCCGGTGATTTGCACCAAGCGACGCAGTTCCTCTGAGGCCTCGGCGGCGATGATGCCGCCGCCGGCATAGATCACTGGTCGATGGGCCTCGCGGATCGCGGCCGCCATGGCCTCGATGTCGCCGGGTGATGGTTCCCGCGCCTCCCCACGATAGCCCGGCAGGTCCATCGGTACGTCGAAATCGGGGGTGATGCGGGCGAGCTGAACATTCTTCGGTAGATCGATCAACACGGGCCCAGGTCGCCCCGTGGTGGCGACGAAAAACGCCTCGCGCACAACGCGGGCCAGATCGTTCGCGTCGGTGACCAAGTAATGATGTTTGGTGATCGTGCGACAAACCTCGACGATGGGTGTCTCTTGGAAGGCATCGCTGCCGATGACCGCGGTGGGCACTTGGCCCGTGATCGCGACAATGGGGATGCTGTCCAGCTTGGCATCGGCCAGGGCCGTGACAAGATTCGTCGCCCCTGGTCCACTAGTGGCCATGCATACCCCCGGCCGGCCGGTGGAGCGGGCGTAGCCCTGGGCGGCAAAGGCCCCCCCTTGTTCCTGCCGCGGAAGCACCGTACGAATCCGATCCCGGAAACGCGTCAACGACTGATGCAGCGGCATGCTAGCCCCACCGGGATAGGCAAAAACCACCTCCACACCCTGGTGGACCAGCGCCCAAACCACCACATCGGCGCCCGTCATTTGCTCGTGTTTGGGGGGAATTGACTTCGGCTGCGTGCTGGTCGGCGAAAAGTCGCAAACACTGGCCACTTGGTTTGTCTCCTCCGTTAGTGTACTGTCAAACTCGTGATTTGATTGAGCGCATCAAGGCGACTCGATACGTGAAGACGGGCGATGACCGCAGAAGGTTCATTCCGCCCCATTTTTCCCCTGAGGAATCAACTCCAGACACACCACCCGATCGTCGCCGCGGATATAAAGAAGTCCGTTGGCCAAAATCGGCGCGGCCCAGGCAGGGGGACGGATCAACTCCGGTCCGCCGGGTTGCTCCCGAATCACGGCCTCGGCGACGGGCACGTAGGCCTTTTCGCTGGCGCGAATCAATCGTAAGACGCCGTTCTCGCTAAGGCAAACCAAATGCCCGTCGACGTAGAGGAGCGACGCCCGAAGAAGGCCGGGCTGAGACCACATCACTTTCCCCGTTTTCCACTCGATGCAGCGGAGTTCCGCCTCGCTGGCGTGGCGACCACTGGAGCCGTAGAGATAGCCCTCGTGGTAGATGGGGGTGTTCCAATGGAGCATCATGGCCTTGTCGCGACCGGGCGGGTCGCGCCACACGACCTCGTAGCCGCCCGGCCGAACGCGAAGCAGCGTACTTCCCGGTCCATAGGCTTCTGAAATGAACACCTCGTTGCCCACGACGATCGGCGTGCTGGCATTGACGCTATCGCGGAGCCGGGATCGCCAAGGGTAATGGAAATCGATCGTGCCTTGGACCGGGTCGAGGCCGAGGAGTCCGCCTCGGGCGAAGACAAAACACCAGCGGCGGCCGTCGATCGAGGCCAATTGCGGCGTGGCGTAACTGGCCAACTCTTGGCCTACCGCGTACTTCACGGCGCCCGTGCGTTTGTCGAATGCGACAACGGCCGTGCCGTTGCTGGTGACCCGGCCCAAGTCGAAACGGCCTGCGCCTTGGGACTCCGGCGGGCTGCCACCGACCATGACGATCAGCAGATCGCCCTCGACGACCGGCGTGCTACCCACCCCGAAATAGTTCTGCACCACGCCGAACCGCTTCGCCGTATCAACCTTCCAGACCAACTGGCCGTCGTCAGCCCGGACGCAATGGAGCATCCCCTCGGCGCCGTAGATGTAAACCATGCCTTCGTCAATGACAGGCGAGCAGCGGGGGCCATTGTTGTAGCCGACCAAATCCTCGTAATCGGTGGGATATTCGAACTTCCAGAGCAAGTCGCCGGTCCGCGCGTCGAGGCAGCTTAGCCGTGCCTGGTCGCCGTGCCGGTCGAAATGGAAATACCTTCCCGCGGCCACGGAGCCAATGCCATAACTGGTTCCGATCGGGCGATGCCAAACGACCGGCGGACCGGTTTCTGGCCACGTTGTCCGAATGCCCCGCTCTGGCGACTTCCCATCGCCCGTGGGACCGAGAAAACGTGGCCAATCCGCTGCCGGACCCGTCGCCGCGACCAAGACCAACCATCCCAAGGCGATGGGCCAAAGTCCAATGCTGTCCCGGGCAAAAGGCCAGCGACCTCGCCGCGCGGCTGGGTTCCTGTTGCGCATCGCTCGGCGGACTCACTCGTTTGGTTTGGACCAAAGGATCCGTCCCAGCCAGACCGTGCCGTCCGCTCCCCGGGGATGGGGCCGTGTGCCGGCCTGGGGATCGACGAGTCGGGAAATGAACTCGGCGTCCGTGACCCAAGACTCCTGCGGCGTGATCGCGGCGGCGCCGAAATTGCCAAGCATCACCCCCCGCTCCGGCAAAACGACCTTCTCCGTGGCACGGATCACCTGGAGGCGGTCGGGATCGACCTGGGCGACGAACATGGGGGCACGATGCCTCGGGATGTGATCGTTGTTCGCTCCGCGTCGCGTATAGACGAGGAACAGCCCCTCGCGATGCGTCAGCCAGTGGGCCTGGGTGTTGTAGCTGCCCAAATCGCTCCCATCGTCAAAGGTCCATGGCCGGATCCGCGCAAAACGCAAACCGTCCTCGCTCGTGCTCACGTAGGCCCGGTGATCGTTCCGTAACGTCAGGTAGTACTTGCCCTTGAAAAACGCCAAGGAGGGCTCACAGAGTCCCCGACCGCCGACCACGCTCAGCTCGTCGCCATGCTTGAGGTATTTCATCTCTTCGCCGTCGAAGGCGCAGTGCAGCACCGTGCTCGAGTAATCCGAGCCGGTTGGTCCCTTGAAGTAGATCGGGACGAGCAACGTCCCGTCGGGCTGCACGAGCCACTGCACGCAGCCCGCTCCGCTCAAAAAGAATTTCCCGTCCGTCTCCGGCAAGGCGAGCATTTTCCAAGTCGTCCAGCGGTTCGCAGGGGGATCGAACACCGCGTAAGCTACCTCATGCGAGCGCGATTGATCCAAGAGGATGGCGCCTGATGCCGTGTAGCGGATCTTCGTGCCAATAGCGATCAGCTTGCGGGAGGGGGCGTGCCAGCCAGGCGTGACGTCGCAAACGGCGATTGTTTCCTTGTTCGGTCCTTGGCGCCATGCCAATTCGGGAATCTCGGACGGGCCGCTCCAGGACTTGCCGAGATCGTCCGTCCGCATCATGTACAATCCTGAGTAGTGGTCGTCGGCGACGAGGTGTTTTTGCAGCGTCAAAATTACCGCTGGTTGCCCTTGGCGGCCGAAACCGGGGATGGCCGCCGCCCGGGGATGGAACCAGCAGAACTCCGGGTTCAACTCCTTGAGGATGGCCTCGGCCCTCACTTCAAAGGGAAGCGTTCGCGGATGAACCGCGGCGTCGGTTTTGGGCGGCTGTTGGGCGATGCCGACCGCTGCCCAAGCCATGGCCACGGCTGGGATCCAACTTGCCAATCGTCGATGGACCAACAACTTCATTCCAAACCTCCGAGATTCGCCTGCAACATGAAGGGGGTTTTCTCGACCAAAGGCCGAATTGGCTCGCAAAAAATTGGCTCGCGCCAAGGAGTGCGCTGCGAAAGTTCCGGGAATGCAGTCTTCGAGCAAGTCGGCCGCGAACGCGTGAGCGCCGCGTCAGCCCTTGAATCCCGAGCGTTGGCGGCGCTGCCGCCCTTGACGACGGAATTCGACGGCGCTGTCGATGAGACGGAAGATATCATAACGAGGGCGGTAGCCCAAGACGTAACGTGCCTTTGTCGTATCAATACAAAAATCCTTTCCCACCGGATCGACCAGGTCCAACACGTCGATTCCAAGCTTCTCCGCCGCGTAGTGGGCCGCCTCAACGTAATTGAACGGATCGTTCATGGCGATCATGAACGTCTGGCCCTCGATGCCTTCGGTCCGCAAGGCCAGCAGAAAGGCCTGCACGCAGTCCTCCACGGCCACGATGTGGCGGAGCATCGGTTTGCCGTCGGGATGGCGGAGGGCCACGGCCGCGTCAAGCCCTTGTGAGTACTTCGCCCGCTGCTCCGCGTTCATCAACTCGGCCCAAACCGGCACGCCAAACTGCTCTCCGGCCACGGTGAGGTGCGTCAGGATATCGTCCTCGCAGTGGATCCACGAGATCCGCAAGATGACCGTGGGCACGCCCGACTGCCAAAAATACTCTTGAAACATGGTTTCTTCGATGGCTTTGGACAGCGGGTAATAGCCGGGATAGGCGATCATCGGCGTGTCTTCGCGGATCGGCACAGGCTGGGGATTGAAGTAGATGCCGTTCACCGCGTCGCCACTGGCCAGGATCACGCGCCTCGGCCGCTTCGTCCGCATGGCCGCGTCGAGCAGGTTGAAGGTGCCTTGGGCGCTGACGCGGATCACCGCCTCCCGGTCTTCTTTGCACGTGGCCAAGTGGATCACGGCGTCGCTGCGGGCCACTTGGGCCTCGACGGCCGCGTAGTCGGCCACGTCGAGGGGAACTTCCTCGATGCCGGCCACGCCGACGGGCAAGCGGTGTCGCGTGGCGATCACGTGATAGCCTTCGGCCACGAGGGCCTCGCACAACGGCGCGCCCAGCTTGCCGCTGGCCCCGGTCACCATCACCGATTGGATGTTTGACATGATTACGGCTACTCCCTCGGATACTCCATGAACTCGACGACGGCGCCGTCGGGCGTCTGGTAGAAGCCTACCACGGCCATTCCCGCGTCGAAAGGTTCCAGCAGCACCTTCAACCCCTTGGAGCACTCGGCGATGCTATCGACCCGAAACGCCACGTGAGGCATGTGGCGGACCGGACCTGTCACCGGGCTGTCCGGCTCGAAACGCAACCATTCGATGTGGTAGGGGTGGTTACGGAAATCCGTCACCCAGACCTTGGTGGCCTCGACGTAAATCTCATCGGCCTTCTTCTCGGTCGTGATCATACCCAAGTGATCGAATTCCATCCGCGGCGTCGCCATAGAGGTGTTGCTCCTGGGGTTGATCGCCTAGGCTGCTTTGCCCGTCTTTCCCGCGCCGCCTGCCGAGCGCTGCCGCAACCAACAGGTCGACCAGGGCCGGGCCTACCCGAGTTCAATACTGGGAAGCAGCCGCATGGCGTTTTTATAGTAAACCTTTTCCAAGACGTCATCCGGCAGATCGAGTCCGTACAAACGCCACCGGGTATAGACCCCGAACCGTCCGATGTAATCGGGATACTCGAAATACTCGTCCCGCGTCTCCAACAACCGGAAGTAGCAGCGGTAGGCCTCGACCGAGACCGGCATATCCAGCCCAAACAGAATGCGGTCTTGATACTTGATGAAGAAATCCCTGGCTGTGTAGGGTTGACGGCCCAATTCGTCGATTCGGGCGGAAAGATCGATCACGACGTTCGGGTGGGCGTCGAGCAGTTGGCTTACGGCATCGAGGTCCTCAGGCAGATTGGCCACGTGCGGTAGCCAGAACGTGGTGCGTGGGTGCGCGGCGATTAATCGCCTGCGCTGCTCGAAGAGCTCCCAAACCGAAAAGTGCGATCCCGCAAAACTCCACCCCGGGAACTCCCGCAAGGTTTGGTAGTGTTCGTTCTGGGCGTCCAAGGGAAGGAAAAACGCCACGGGGTCGCCCACGTGAATTAACACGGGAATGCCCAGCTCGCCTGCCCGATGCCAAATGGGAAACAGCCGCTCGTCGTCGACGCGGAGCATGTTTCCTTGGCGGTCTCGAAAGCGGAGCCCCAATTCCTTGGTTACCTTCAGTCCCCGGGCGCCTTTGGCTAGGTCCTCTTCGAGGCGCTCGATGCACCGCTGAGCGAATCCCTCGTCCTTCAACAGCACCGGGTCGTCCCATTGGGCGAACTCTGCCATGGTCAAGGCGACGAACCGGCCCGGATAACGGGACATGTAGTGTTCCACGAAGTAGTCGATCGGTCGTCGGGCGATCGTGTAGGTATTGTTTTCCAACGGCAGCGTCGTGTTGCCCGTCACGTTGACCCACACGCGGACGCCGACGGCGTCCATCACTTCGATCAGCCGCTCCGGCTCCAGCTCGCCGAAGAGGTGGTTATGGGCATCGATCACGGGAAAGCGTGCCTTTTGTGGGATACGGACGGGCACCTTCAAAAGACAGGTGGGACGAAAATCTTTCAGCAGTACATCGTCCATGCGGCATCCTTTCGCATCCAGCGACCGCGCAAGACCGGCGAGGCCTCTTCACGCGGCAGACTCGCCGCTTGACCGCGCGACTCGTGGATGGGGTTTTCCAGTCGTCCGATCCAATGACTTCGGTCCAGGCTTGTGCGATGGTTTTCCAAGCCTACCCCCGCAAGTGTGCGGGCGTCAAGAGTAACGCATCTTGCCGTATTTGGCTTCCGACACTCTAGAAAACGGTCCCGCTTTGGCACATAATGGTGCCGATCTATGGGAACAGTTGATGCGTGGTAAGAGAGGGAGTCTCCATGCCCACAGCTTGCGATTCGAGTAACACTTGCGTCCAACTTTGGCCAATCATCTTTAGGCCCTGGCAACTCCTGCGAATAATCTTGGGATTCCTCAGTCTGGCTATCGTGGCCGAGTCGACAAGGGCTGCCAGTCCCGATGGGGAAGCGCGCCGTTTGACCACCCCCCAGCGCCTCGCAGAGTGGAACTATCCCATCACGGCGCCGCGCGTCTACCAAGGCAGCCATCTGGAAGCCGTGGCCATGCCGATCGGCGGGATCGGCACAGGCAGCATCTGGCTCGATGGTCAGGGACGGCTCAGTGTTTGGCAAATCTTCAACAACCTCAACGAAATTCGCATCCCCGACAGCTTCTTTGCCGTCCGCGTGCAGACCAGCGGTAAATCACTGATCCGCGCGTTGCAAACCGCCGGCGAAGGGCCGTTCCGGCCCATGACCGGTCTCCGCTACGAAGGCGGCTATCCGATCGCGCGATTGGACTTCCACGATTTCGAGCTGCCGCTCCAAATCCGTCTGGAGGCCTTCAATCCGATGATCCCACTGGATACGGTCAACTCGTCGATCCCCTGCGCGGTGTTTCGCCTCACGGCCCGCAACACGGGGCAAACGGTTGTTCCCATCGATTTTCTGGCGGCGCTGCAAAACGCGGTCGGGAGTGAAGGTTCGGCTGACATCCGTGGCGTGCGTTTCGAGCGCTACGGCGGCAATATCAACCGCGTGATCCGCGAGAAAGACTGGACCTACGTGGCGATGAGCAAGACGCCCGATCCAGTGGCGTCGGGGCCAGTCCTGATTCGCGACGCCAACGGGCGCCGGGTCGAAGGGCCCGAGATGCTCTGGCTTGCCGGACTGAGGGATTTCACGCCCAAGGTTGCCGAGTCGCTGGCGAAAATCAGCGCGGCGGGCGGGATCGTGCTCATCGACGGCATCCAGCCAGGATTTCTTAAAACCATCGCCGCCTTGCGGCGGGCGGGAGACGATCTCTCGGCTGTGGCCACGGTGTTTGCCGATTTCGAGTCGGGAACCTACGAGGGGTGGACTTTGACCGGCGACGCCTTCGGCAACGCCCCCTCCCGCGGCACCGAGGCCAACCAACAGCCGGTCAGCGGTTTCGCGGGCCAGAGGCTGGTCAACACGTTCATTGCGGGCGATGGCCCCCAAGGCACGGCCACTTCCAAACCCTTCACGATCGAGAGACGTTACATCGGCTTCTTGATCGGTGGAGGAAACCACCCGGGCAAAACCTGCATCAACCTGCGCGTTGGCGACAAGATCGTGCGCACGGCGACCGGTAAGAACAATGAGGCCCTGGAACCTGCCACGTGGGACGTTGAAGAATTTCGGGGCAAGGAAGCGTTGCTCGAAATCGTCGATCGCGAATCGGGCGGCTGGGGCCACATCAACATCGACCAGATTCTCTTTTCCGACATTCCGCCAGAAGGCTTGCTGAAGAAAGCCACGGCCAGCTACGCGGTGGCTCAGGACCTCGGCGTGTCGTTCCAGGAGGCCGAGTCCGCGACGCTTGCGCCCGACCACCGGCTGGTCGTGGCGGACCAGGCCCCGGCGGAGTTGAAAGCACTAGTCGACGCCTGGAAAGTCACGCAATTCACCCGACTCCGCGGCTTCGTGAACGGGGAGAAAGGCTATCGCGCGCTTGCGGCCACGGCAGACGGCGATCCGCTGATCATCGGAGGTCCGCTAGGCAAAGGGCATGTCGTTTTCGCAATGGCCCCTGGGCTTCCGTGGAGCTGGGGTCGTGCTCTGCTGGCCTCGCTTCGCGGCAAACCGCTGGCCAATGGCGAACAGCTCGAGCCTGGTTCGCCGGGCTGGGGGACGATGGCCCTCGCGACCAGTGAACCATCGGCCGCTGCCCTGCCCGGCTGGACCCGGAAGGACGACTTGCTGGCCTGGTTCTCGACGCTGCCCGCCACGAGCCCCGCATCACAGGAGGCCGTCAGCCCGCCGGGCGAGACCGTCAACGCTGCCTTGGCGGTTTCGATGACGCTGAAGCCGGGTGAAGAAAAAACCGCCACCTTCGTGATCGCCTGGCACTTTCCCAACGTCCAGCGATTCCAGCATTTTGGCAACCTCTACACGACGCGTTGGCAGGACGCCATGAACGTGGCCCGCTATGTAGCCGACAACGCCCAGGGGCTTTGGGAACGCACCCGGCTCTATCACGAGACGCTCTACCAGTCCAACCTGCCGGAAGAGTTTCTCGACGCCATGAGTTCGCAGAGTTGTATCCTCCGTGGGCCGACGTGTTTCTGGTCCGAGGACGGTTATTTCGGCGGGTTCGAGGGGAGCTACGGCTGCTGTCCGTTGAATTGCACCCATGTTTGGAACTACGCGCAGTCGCACGCCCGTTTGTTCCCCGAAGTGGGCCGGAACATGCGGGTATCGAACTTTATCACCTTTCTGCATTCCAGCGGGGAGACATCGCATCGGGAACACTCGCCCCACAAGGCCTTCATCGACGGGCATTGTGCCTGCATCGTGGCGGCACTGCGCGAGCATCAACTCAGCCCGGATCGCCGCTTCTTGGAAACCATCTGGCCCGGTGTAAGGAAGGCGGTCGACTGGCTGATCGAGGCCATCGACAAGGACCGCGACGGCTTGCCCGCCGGACATCAGTGGAACACCTACGACACGGCCGTTTCCGGGCCGAACACGTTCATCGGCTCGCAGTATTTGGCGGCCCTGGCCGCGGGCATCCGGTTGGCGGCGGTGATGAACGATCCCGAGGCGGCGGCCCGTTGGCAGGCCGTGCTCGAGGCGGGCAAGAAAAATCAAAACGAGAGGCTCTGGAATGGGGAATACTACATTCAGATTCCCGAGCCTCAGCCCGCCCGAGATTATAACAACGGCTGCCATGCAGACCAGCTCTTGGGCCAGTGGTGGGCCCACATGCTGGATTTGGGTTATCTTTATCCGCCGGATCGGGTGCATCAGGCCTTGGAAGCGGTGATGAAGCACAACTTCCGCCGCGATTTCCACGGATTCCGACAAGACCCGCGTCGCTACGTCGTCGACGACGAAGGCGGCCTGCTGATCTGCACCTGGCCGCACAACGACCGGCCTCAACCGTTCATCCTGTATGCCGACGAGGTATGGACAGGCATCGAATACTCCACGGCCGGAGCAATGGTCTACGAGGGCCTGATCGAACCCGCCCGGCAGATCGTCCGCACCGCCCGAAGCCGCTACGACGGCCGCGAGCGCAAAGACCTCAACTCCGGTCCTGGCGGCAACCCGTTCAACGAGCTGGAATGCGGGAAGTTCTACGCCCGGGCCATGAGTTCGTGGTCGCTGCTTCTGGCTTCGCAAGGCCAGGTCCTCGACGGTCCCCAGGGCCTGCTTGGTTTCAAACCCCGCTGGCAGCCGGAAGATCATCGATCGTTCTATACCGCTCCGGAGGCTTGGGGGTTGTTTGTCCAGCAGCGCCAGGGGCGGCAGCAGACCGAGCGGATTGAAGTCCGTCACGGGCGACTGCGGCTGAGGGAATTGATCTTCGAGCTCCCGCCCGACGCGCCCGACGCCAAGGCGGAAGTTTCCGTGGCTGGGCGACCGCTCCCCTTCACTTCGCGTCAAAACGGCAAGGAAATCCGATTGACGTTGGAGCAGGAATGCCTGGCCAACGAGGGTGAGACGATCGCCGTAGCCTTCCGTTGGTGATTCGCAACGGTTTACGGTGCCGTTGGAGAGACGGACTAAAATCTGGGAAGCCGTGGCGCTTCCTCTTTTCGTTCCCAGGAGGGGATCGCTGAGGGTCCCTTAATCGTAAGCCACAGGTGTGTGTCCCATGACGGGTTTCACGGAACTTCTTGATTCTGAGGACCCCAAGGTTTACGAAGTCGTCACCCGAGGCCCGGGCCCGAAAGGCCGCCTGCCCTTGACCGGGGAGATGCTGTTGCATCGGCCGAGCGGCGACTTGTTCGGCATGACGGAGGATGCTGGCATGGGCTGGGAGCCCGCGGCATTGGCGGGCCCTCAGTTCGTGATCCTAAGCACGCTCGGCGGCATGAGGGCTGAAGATGGCTCTCCGATCGCGCTGGGGTATCACACCGGGCATTTCGAACTGGGGCTGGCGATCCGAGCGGCAGCCGCGGAGTTGAAGCAGGCCGGGGCCTTGCCGTATGCGGCGTATTGCAGCGACCCGTGCGACGGCCGGACCCAAGGCACGCCTGGCATGTACGATAGTCTCGCCTTCCGCAACGATGCGGCGAGCGTGTTTCGCCGCCAAGTGCGGTCGATTCCCACCGCCCGTGGCATCCTCGGCGTGGCGGCCTGCGATAAAGGACTTCCGGCCGTGATGATGGCCCTGGTCAGTTTTCCCCGCCTTGCGGCGGTGCTCGTACCCGGTGGCGTGACCCTCCCCTCGACCGATGGCGAAGACACGGGCAAAATCCAGTCCATCGGCGCCCGCTTCGCCCGCGGCGAATTGTCGTTGGAGGACGCCAGCGTATTGGGCTGCCGGGTGTGTGCGTCGGCCGGTGGCGGGTGCCATTTTCTAGGCACGGCGGCCAGCGCCCAAGTGGTGGGCGAGGCGCTGGGGTTGGCCTTGCCCCACGCGGCGTTGGCGCCGTCGGGCCAGCCGATTTGGCTCGATATCGCACGGCGCAGCGCCCGGGCACTGATGGCCTTGGCCGACCGCGGGATCACGGTCCGCGACGTGGTCAGCGAGGCCGCGATCCGCAATGCGATGGTCGTTCACGCGGCCTTCGGCGGGTCGACCAATTTGATCTTGCATTTGCCAGCCATCGCCTACGCGGCCGGGCGGAGGCGGCCTACGATCGACGATTGGACGGAAGTGAATCGACGCGTGCCCCGATTGGTCGACGTGCTTCCCAACGGGCCTGTGAATCACCCCACCCTCCGCGTCTACCTGGCCGGCGGCGTGCCGGAGGTGATGCTCCATCTCCGCGAGCTCGGGTTATTGGAGTTGGACGCCTTGACCGTCTCGGGCATGACGTTAGGAGAAGTGCTCCGCTGGTGGGAGCAGTCGCCGCGCCGCGCGGCGTTGCGCCGTCGCCTGCGAGAAGCGGACGGTGTGCATCCCGACGACGTGATCCTCAGCCCGGCTCGAGCAAGGCAATTGGGGGTGACCAGCACCGTGTGTTTCCCGCGTGGCAACTTGGCCCCGGCGGGATCGGTCATTAAGAGCACGGCCATCGACCCCCGCGTGATCGATGCCGACGGCGTGTACCGCAAGACCGGGCCGGCTCGCGTGTTCTGCCGGGAAACCGACGCAATCGCCGCGATCAAAGGACTGAGCGACCGTCCCGTTCAGCCAGGCGACGTGCTGGTGCTCATCGGCCGAGGTCCGCTCGGTTCCGGCATGGAAGAGATCTTCCAGATCACTTCGGCGTTGCGCTATTTGTCGTGGGGCGCTGAAGTGGCCGTGCTGACCGACGCCAGGTTTTCCGGCGTGAGCACCGGCGCGTGCATCGGTTTGATCGCGCCCGAGGCCTTGGCCGGCGGCCCGATCGGCAAGGTCCGCGATGGCGACCGCATTCGCATCGTCATCGACCGCCACCGGCTCGAAGGCAGCGTGGACTTGGTGGGCGACGCCTCAGGCGACTTTAGTCCAGAAGAGGCCGAGCGGGTGCTTGCCGAGCGTGCGCCCCATCCTGATCTCTCGCCCGATCCGCTTTTGCCCGACGAAACACGGCTTTGGGCGGCCCTGCAACAAGTCAGCGGCGGTACCTGGGCGGGGTGCGTGTTCGACGTGGATCGCATCGTGGAGAAACTGAAAGGCTCGCAATAAACCATTGAGGTCGGAGGGCCAGCCCGACGCCATAAAATCGGGCGTGGTCTTTTCGGCCGGGCCTTGTTCCTAGCGCGGCCGGTACTTAATATGGCGGACAGTCTCGACATCGAAGTTCAGGAGGCACGCATCATGACCGCGTTCGCTAGCAGTTCGAAGACCACACGCAACTCGGGTGGGCAGTCACGACGGGAATTTTTGAGGCTCTCAGCTCGCGTGGGGGCTGCCTCAGCGCTGGCGGGCGTGGCGATTCCTCATGTCCACGCCGCCGAGACCAACACGATCAAGCTGGCCCTGGTGGGCTGTGGCGGACGCGGCACCGGCGCGGTGGCCGACGCCTTCTCCACCACCGGTGGACCCGTGAAGCTTTATGCCATGGCCGATCTGTTCGAGGACCGGCTGAAAGCCAGTTTGAAAAACCTCAGCGCCGCGTTCGCGGACAAGGTCGATGTCCCGCCCGAGCGGCAATTCGTGGGCTTTGACGCCTTTAAAAAGGCGATCGACTGTCTGGACAAAGGCGACGTGGTGCTTTTGACGACCCACGCGGCCTTCCGGCCGATGCACTTCGAGTATGCGGTCTCCAAGGGCGTGAACGTGTTCATGGAGAAGTCGTTCGCGGTCGATTCGCCGTCCACGCGCCGTCTGCAAAAGGCCGCCGTCGAGGCCGACAAGAAGAACCTCAAGGTGTCCGTGGGCTTCATGTGGCGTCACTCGCAGGCACGGCAGGAAGTGATCAAGCGGATTCACGACGGGGAGATCGGCGACGTGCAGTTGTTGCGGATTTACCGGGTCCACGGCCCGGTGTTCTGCCCGCGCCTGCCGCCGAATACCAACGAACTGGTGTTCCAGCTCCGCCATGCTCCTAACTTCAACTGGGCCAGCAGCGGCTTTTTCATCGACTGGCACTGCCACAACATCGACGTGGCTTGTTGGGCCAAGGGGGCTTGGCCGGTCTCGGCCCAAGGCATGGGCGGGCGGTGCTATCCTGAATGCGGCAATCTGTTCGACCATTACACGGTCGAGTACACCTTTGCTGACGGCACGAAGCTGATCGCCTTCTCGCGGCACATGAACAATTGCTGGCAGACCTATTCGGACTATGCCCACGGCACGAAAGGTTCGGCCGTGATCATGACGAACCTTTCCACCCCCAGTCCCAGGATCTACAAGAGCCAGCGCATGGAGGAAGATCAGCTCGTCTGGCGCTATACCGAAAACGAGCAAAATCCCTACCACCGCGAATGGCAGGTCCTCTTGGATGCCATCCGTCAGGACAAGCCGCACAACGAGGCGCACCGCGGGGCCGAGGCCAATTTCGCCGCGATCATGGGCCGGGCGGCTGTGCATACGGGCCAAATGGTGACGTGGGACGAAGTGGTCAAGTCGGAGTTCGAGCTGGTCAAGGACATCGACCACATGACCTTCGACACCCCGGCTCCCATCAAGGCCGGGCCCGATGGGATTTATCCTGCGCCCCAACCGGGCCTTACTAAGGAGTTGTAAAAGCCTGTCTTCAGGCCCTTTGGTTCGAACGGACCAGTCCCGAGATTTCGGGCCTCGCCTGGAATCTTGGGACGGCCTGAGCGAGCAGGTACCGTGGGACGAACGTTCAAGGGGTTCGCCTCCGCAAGTGGAGCGATTTGAAAAAACACCCCTTCTTATTCCGCGGGAGGACCGCGATGAGTGAGCGCATTGGCATTGTAACCGGCGGCGGCGACTGTCCGGGCCTTAACGCGGTGATTCGTGCCGTGGCCAAAACCGCCGCCAAGCGGGGCTGGGACACCATCGGGTTCTTGGGCGGCTATGAAGGCATCCTCGAGCCCCAGCGGTACTTGGAACTCGACTATAACAAGTTGGGTCCCATGCTCACGCGCGGCGGGACCATCCTCGGGACGGCCAATCGCGGCAGGTTCTCGGCCAAGGTCGGCCTGGGCGAGGTACGACGTTTGCCGCAAGAGTTGATCGAAGGCGTCAAGGTAGGGCTGGCCAAACTCGCCATTCGCGGCCTGGTCTGCATCGGCGGCGACGGCACGTTGACCATCGCGCAGCAGTTGTTCGAGGGCGGCGTGCCCGTCGTCGGCGTCCCCAAAACCATCGACAACGACCTGGAGGCCACGGTGCTGACCTTCGGGTTCGATTCCGCCGTGGCCTGCGCCACCGACGCCCTCGATCGGTTGCACACCACGGCGGAGAGCCACAATCGCGTCATGGTCCTCGAAGTGATGGGGCGATATACCGGCTGGATTGCCCTCTACGCCGGGATCGCCGGCGGGGGCGACGTCATCTTGATCCCCGAAATCCCCTTCACCTATGAAAGCATCTGCGCGAAGATCGAAGAACGCGAAAAGGCAGGAAAACACTTCACGCTGGTCGTGGTCGCCGAGGGCGCCCGGGAAAAAGGCGGCCAGTTCAAGACCTTGGCCGAACAGGCCGCCAATCGCGAGGTCCGCCTTGGCGGCATCGCCGGGATCGTCGCCGCGGAGATCGAGCGACGCACCGGCAAGGAGACCCGCGCCTGCGTCCTGGGGCACCTGCAACGGGGTGGTTCTCCCACCAACTTCGATCGCGTTTTGTGTACGATGTTCGGTGCCGAGGCCGTGGATTTGATCGCCGCCGATCGATTCGGGGAAATGGTGTCTTATCAAGGAGCGAACTTCGCTCCCGTCAAAATCGCCGAGGCGATCGGGCGGTTGAAAACAGTGCCGATCGACGGAGGGTTCGTCCGCACGGCCCGGGCCTTGGGGATCTCCTTGGGCGATTGACCGGTCCCACTGCGGCACTCGTCTCGCCAATGCTGCCCGTTCCGGTCGTCGGAACTGTTTGCACTGCGTCTCCTTGTGCGCAGGGATCGGCTGTGGGGAATTCGTGACAAGCAGACTGGGCAAGAGGACTTTGAAGGAGACAACGATGCGTCGGCTGATTGACGTGACGTTTGGCCGCGTTGTGCGGTGTTTCGTGGCCGGAGTCTTGGCCCTGCTGCCGTTGGTCATCACGGTGGCGGTGGTGAGTTGGGTGGGAGGGTTTGTCTCGCGATTCCTCGGGCCGAATACGCCGATCGGACAGGGCCTGCGAAAGTTGGGACTCCCTTTCGCCGCCAACGATACGGCGGCTTATGCCGCAGGGGCGGCGCTGGTGCTGGTGGCGATCTTCTTCGTGGGGGCCTTGACCCAGGCGGGCGCCAAGAACCTGATCCAACGCCTGTTCGACCTGTTGTTGCAACGCATCCCGCTGATCGGCAGCGTTTATGGGACCTCCAAGCAACTGGTGGGCCTCGTCGATCAGAAAGGCGATGCGGACTTGAAGGGCATGAGCGCGGTGTTCTGGTTTTTCGGCGGCGAGAAGGGGGCCGGCGTTTTGGCCTTGTTGGTTTCGCCGGAGCGGTTCCATATCGAAGGACGAGACTATCATATCCTGATCGTGCCGACGGCCCCCGTGCCCGTGGGCGGTGGTTTGCTATTCGTGCCCGCCGATGCGGTGCGGCCCGCCAACGTCAGCGTCGAGGCCCTGATGAGCATGTACGTATCCATGGGAGTCAGCGCCCCGCAATTCCTCGCCCGCCCGAGCTGAGGGCCGCTTGTCATTGGGTTGATCTCTGGTATATTGACGTTCTCCTCGGGGAACGCAGCCGGCAAAACGCGGCCGGCTAGAATAGCCGTTGACCAGCGGGACGTGCAGCGCGGGGGGGTAGGCTATTGCACACGCCCCGGTCCGCTTCGCCGGACGACGTTTCGTCAAGGGGCGAATCCGCAGTGCCGTATCCTTGTCGCGGCATCCACGAAGGGCATTTGAGGAGGCGACGTGTCCAACAAAGTTTCCCAGCAATTCAATGCCCTGCTCGCCAGGGCTGAACAGGCGCTTCGGGCGAGGACGTCCGCTCGCGCGATTCATATTCAGGTTGGTTCCGCAACCTGTGAGCAGGCGGCTGGGGCCGACGAAGTATTGGCCGAGTTTCAGAAGCACGTGGCTGCCTCCGGCCGCAGCGACATCCAGTTGCGCCGCACGGGCTGCACAGGCCGATGCAGCCGGGAGCCGATCGTGGGCGTCCTCGTGCCGGGCCAGATTCCCATCAAGTATGAACGCGTCGATCGCAAGGCCGTTCACGAAATCTTCACCCAACATATCTTGGGCGGCCAGCCGGTTTTGAACCGCATCCTGGATGGTCCAGTGGAGAACCTCGTCCCCCTGGAAATCCTCACCTGCGGCAGCCTGCGCTGCGGCTGGCGGGAAGGCAAAAGCTTTGTCGCGGTCTTGAAGGATAAGCTCGCGGCGGCGGGAATCGGCCCAGAACAAGTCCGCGTGACGGTCGGCAGTTGTTTTGGCGCGTGCAACATGGAAGAACCTTCTCGCCGCTCCCACCTCTTGATCCGACCCGCCAAAGTCCTCTATCGCGTCGCCGACGAGGCCGATTTGGACGAAATCCTCCAGAGCCACATCCTTGGCGGGCGGGTTGTCGAGCGTCTTCAGGTGCCGGGAAAGACCATTGGTCGCAAGTTCCTAGAACTCTACGGCGACGTCGCCTTCTTCAATCGCCAGACCCGGATCGTCCTGCGGCATAACGGCGTTGTCGATCCCGAGAGCATTGAAGAATACTTCCACTACCGTGGCTTCGAGGCCCTGACCAAGGTGCTGAGCCGGGGCAATCCCAAGTGGGTCATCGAAGAGATTACCCGATCCAAACTCCGTGGTCGGGGCGGCGGGGGGTTTCCCACGGGCGAAAAATGGGCCATGGCCGCCAAATCTCCCGATAAAACCCGCTATCTGATCTGCAACGCCGACGAGGGCGATCCCGGGGCCTTCATGGATCGAAGCATGTTGGAGTCCGATCCCTTGAACGTGGTCGAGGGCATGATCATCGCGGCCTACGCCATTGGCGCGGCCAGGGGGTTCGTCTACATCCGCGCCGAATACCCCATGGCCATCCGCCGAATCGAGAACGCCATCGCCCAGTGCCGCGAGTGGGGCCTGTTGGGCAAAGACATCCTCGGATCGGGATTCGACTTCGATCTGGAGATTCGGCTGGGGGCGGGCGCCTTTGTTTGCGGCGAGGAGACCGCGCTGATCCAGTCGATCGAGGGCGGCCGGGGCCAGCCCCGCATCCGCCCCCCCTATCCGACCGAATCGGGCCTGTGGGGCAAGCCCACCGTGATCAACAACGTGGAGACGTTCGCCAACGTGCCCGCCATCATCAATTACGGCGCCGACTGGTTCAGCCGCATCGGCACGGCCGCCAGCGGCGGCACAAAGGTCTTCGCTTTGGCGGGCAAGATTCGGCATACCGGCTTGGTGGAAGTGCCCATGGGCACCACGCTCCGGCAAGTGGTCTACGACATCGGCGGCGGTGTGGCTGAAGGTAAAAAGCTCAAAGCCGTGCAGACGGGCGGCCCCGCCGGTGGCTGCATCCCCGCCCAATGGATCGACACGCCGATCGACTTCGACACCCTGACGAAGGCCGGCTCGATCATGGGCAGCGGAGGCATGATCATCCTCGACGAGGATGACTGCGTAGTCGACATCGCCAAGTTTTTCCTCACATTCTCCCAGGACGAATCTTGCGGGAAATGCACGCCCTGCCGCGAGGGCAGCGTGCGGATGCTGGAAATCTTGGAGCGGATCACCACGGGTCAGGGCACGCTGGAGGACTTGGATCGCCTCAAGCGTCTGGCCCTGTTGATGAAGAAGACCTCGCTTTGCGGACTGGGCCGGGCGGCCCCCAATCCGGTGTTGAGCACGCTCGAACACTTCCGCGATGAATACGTGGCGCACGTCGTCGATAAAAAGTGCCCCGCCCACAAGTGTACCGCCTTGATCCATTACCAGATCGATCCCGAAAAGTGCATCGGCTGTACGCTTTGTGCGAGAAATTGTCCGGTGCCGTGCATCACAGGTGCGCGAAGGCAACCGCATGAAATCGACCAGTTGAAGTGCGTTAAGTGCGGGAAGTGCTTCGAGGTCTGCCGCTTCGACGCGGTACTGAGGCTATAAACAAGATGCGCAAGAAGAAAATCAATCTCACCATCGACGGCGTGCCCGTGACGGTCCCCGAGGGAACCACGATCATGGAGGCCTGCGAAGGCCTGGGGATCAGCATCCCCCGCCTTTGCTATCATCCCGATCTCAGCTTGATGGGCTCCTGCCGCGTGTGCATCGTCGAGGTCAAAGGCATGGGCTTCTACATGACCTCGTGCAGCCAAAAGGTCTGGGAGGGAATGGAGGTCCAGACCAATTCGCCCGACATCCGCCAGGCCCGCCGCGACATTGTCGAGCTGCTCTTGGACAACCATCCCAAAGATTGCCAAATCTGCGAACGCGATGGGAATTGCGAGTTGCAGAACCTGGCGTACTCCATGGGCGTGAGGGCACGCCATTTCGAGGGCAAACGCAAGCGATTCCCCCTCGATCTCAGCAGCCACAGCGTGGTTCGGGACAGCGAGAAGTGCGTGCTTTGCGGCCGATGCGTGCGGGTGTGCGCGGAGATCCAAGGGGTCCACAACCTGAGCCAACACGGTCGCGGGTTCTACACGGTGGTCGCTCCCGCCCACATGGCCGACATGGATGAATCGGTCTGTATCCAATGCGGCCAATGCATTGCCGTGTGCCCCACCGCGGCGTTCGTCGAGAAGCGGAGCGCAGGCGGGGTTTGGGAGGCGATCGCCAATCCCGAATTGCACGTGGTCGTGCAAACCGCTCCTTCGATCCGCGCCGCGATCGGGGAGGGCTTCGGACTCCCGCCGGGTACGCCGTCGGCTGGCAAGATGGTCACCGCCTTGCGGCGTTTGGGGTTCGACGCCGTGTTCGATACCGACTTCGGCGCCGACATGACGATCGTCGAAGAGGCCCACGAGTTCCTCACCCGGCTCAAGGAAGGTCCGCTGCCGATGATCACCTCCTGCTCGCCGGGCTGGATCAGCTTTTTGGAAAAGTTCTACCCCGAGTTGATTCCCTTGGCCTCCACCTGCCGCTCGCCGATGACCATGGTCTCGGCCCTGGTGAAGACCTATTACGCGCAGAAGAAAGGGATCGACCCGAGGAAAATCTACATGGTCGCGGTGATGCCGTGCGTGGCGAAGAAGTTCGAAGCGCGACGGCCCGAACACTATCTCGACCTCCCCGCTCCCGAGCTGGGCCAGGGGCAGACCGTCAAGGTTCCGATGACCGATGCGGTGCTGACGACGCGGGAGCTGATTTGGATGATCAAGTGCTATGGCATCGATTTCCTCAAGCTTCCTGATGGCGAGTTCGATGCCCCCTTGGGCTTGGCCAGCGGGGCGGGCGACATTTTCGGCACCACCGGCGGCGTGATGGAGGCCACGCTCCGCGCCGCCAGCGAACTGGTCACCGGTCGACCTGCCGACCGCCTCGAGTTCACCGAAGTCCGCGCCGTGGAGGGGCTTCGCGAGACCCACGTCGCCATCGGCGAACACAATATCCGCGTCGGCGTGGCCAACGGCCTGACGAACGCCAAGATTCTGCTGGATAAGGTGAAGGCCGGCGAGCCGTTCCACGTCATCGAAGTGATGGCTTGCCCGGGCGGATGCATCGGCGGCGGCGGCCAGCCCTATCCCCCGGAGGGCTATCACGTGTTAGATCCAGAGCTGCTCCGCAAGCGGGCCTCGGCCTTGTATGCCATCGACGCGGGCAAGACGCTTCGCAAATCGTATGAAAACCCGGCTGTCGAGGAGGTCTACGAGAACTTTCTCGGCAGCCCTGGCTCGCCCAAGGCCCATCAACTCCTCCACACGCATTACGCTCCTCGATTCCCGCGAGGCATCCGATGAACTCGCCCACTTGCTCCACCACCGATAACTGGGAACATGTTCAGGCCATTAGCCGCGAAGCGCTAGGGGAGCCGCTCTGGCGCTTCATCGAGGAGTGCCGGGCCAAAGACCATCCGGAAAGCCACCTGATTAGCATCCTCCACAAAGTGCAATCGCAGTACGGACACTTGAGTCCCACCCATCTGGACGCCGTGGCCCAATTGCTCGGGGTGCCAGCGGCCAAAGTGGCCGGTGTGGCCAGCTTTTATCACTTTTTCCGTTTAGCGCCGCGGGGGAAGTTCATCATCAACGTTTGCATGGGCACAGCATGTTACGTGAAGGGCGCCGACCGCATCGCCGCGCGGCTGATGGACGAATTGGGAATCACTTGGGGCGAGACCAGCAAAGATGGCATCTTCACCGTCGAGCAAGCTCGCTGCTTGGGCACCTGTGGCCTCGCCCCCGTGCTGATGATCGACAACGAGATGCACGGCCAGCTCACCCCCGACCAGGTACCTGCAATCTTAGAAAAGTACTTGAAAAAATCCCGCTCGCAGACAGGGTCCTGAAACCTGTCCCAGAAGTTCCTGTGCCCCTCCGGAGATGTGAGGGGACGGGCGGGCGGTGGTCAACGCAAGTCGCAAAACCCGGCGTCAGTTCGAGTCGCCTTCTCCCCCGACCCCTTTGCCAACAACGGGCTGAGCTTGCGCCGCCTATCGTCGTGCTGGCTGCGTACCATCCAGGTTTAGAGAAGGCGGTGCGAGGGAACGTTGAGACAAGAAGGGATTCGCGGCACGACTAGCGTCTGCAAGGAAGGGCAGCGTCCTCTCGCCCTCGCCCTCTAGGCGTGGTGTATCCCACCTTGATCCCAGCTTGATCCCGCTGCTCGAGGGGTTTGCGGGAAAACTGGTGGCCAAAGTTTGCACAAACTCAAGCCCTTAGAAGGCAGATAGTTTGCAGTTTGGGAGAACTTGGGAGAATTGGGAAAGAACATTTCCTTGGAGTTACCCCAATCCTTGAGCACGTGAGCGTTGTACCGAACGCATCCCCCCATAGCGATCATTGATGCGCAAGGTCGTTGGTGTTATCAGGTTCCATCCATGAAGGGGGTTTCTTGCGAACTGCCCTTTCCAGACTCGGCGGATTATGGTACTAACCCCGCCCACGTGTCGCATGGACTGGCGACAGAGCCTCCAACCGCCGGCTAGCGCGGGATACCTGCCCATGAAACGCATCGTCCTGCTGATTTTGGCCTTGGCCACGATCTTGGTGTTGGGTGTGTTCGCGATTGCGCAGGTGAACCACTCGGGGGTGGGTGCGCCACCAGCAGAAACTTCGGATGAAGCGCCAACGCGGGTCGCATCGCACCCATTGAGGTCGGATTCCCAATCTGGGGATGTGCGTGCCGAGCCCCAGCTCTTGCCGCCTGATTCGCGCGTCAATCCACTCCGTACGCCGCGAACGTTCGATCGTGGTGGTGTTCGCACCGTAGCCGTGGCGTCGGAGGAGGAACCATCGCCGTCAAAATGGCCCGCAACTGCGCAAACACGCGACGCCTTGACGAATGGCGCGGGAACGGTGGTTCGGGCGGATTCCGATCGTTCGTCTGGAACGCCAACCAATACAAGTCAGCGGAGCGTGCCGATCCGGGAGAGATCGCCAACAGCGCCGCTGGATCCCTTTGGACTTCGAAAGAACGCCGGAGTCGAAACGGACTCTCCCGCGCCACCAAAACTTTCCGCCAGTGGAGAGGCACCAGAGCAGAGTGGCTCCATCGATGGCTTTTCGGCGGAGGTCGGGTCAGAGTCCTCCTCTGGCAGCTCCTCTGCGTTGTCCGAGTCAATCCAATCCCGTTCTCCTTTTCGAGATCTGGCAACCAGCAAGCCGCTAGGAGAATCGGCCCCGAAGGCATCGAACGAAGGCCAGTTTCCCGGTCCTGCCACGCGCGGGGCGGCGACTCAGGAACCGGCGCTCTTGAATCCCCCATCGTCATCGATCAATCCGGTCCCATCAGGCGGCGGTGCGACTCCGCTTCCGGGGCGGGTCTTCTCGACGCCGGCAAGCAACAGCCCGCAGGATGGTCGAGCGGGTGAGGGAACCGGGCGACCTGGTGGTAAGCACATGGACGGTCCTCAAGCCCCACAGCTCACGATCCAGAAGATTGCTCCACCAGAGGTTCAAGTCGGACGTCCGGCGACTTTTCAGATTCGCTTGAAGAACACGGGTCCGGTAGTGGCCAATGGCGTGGAGATTCGGGACGTGATTCCGAGAGGAGCACGTTTGATCGATACCTCGCCGCGGGCGAATCCAGGCGTTCGCGGGGAACTGGTTTGGCAGCTTGGATCGCTCAAGCCGGGCGACGAGGTATCTGTGGAAGTGCAGCTCATGCCGATCGAGGAGGGTGAGATCGGCAGCCTGGCGACGGTGAGCTTCAGCGCCGACGCCTCGGCGCGAACGATCGCCACCAAACCCCAGTTGGCCCTCAAATTGGTCGGTCCGTCGAAGGTCTTGATCGGCGAGGAGGTGACGCTCGGGATCACGGTGACGAATTCAGGCAGTGGGATCGCGCGTCGCGTCGTGCTCGATGAGCGGGTTCCGCCAGGATTGCAACACGCCGCGGGACCGGAACTGGAGTATGAGGTCGGCGATTTGAAGCCCGGCGAAAGCAAGCAACTCGAACTGAAACTTACGGCCGTTCAAGCCGGGCAGGTGACCAACGTGCTGGTGGCCCGGGCCGAGGCCAATGTCCGAACCGAAGACCGCTGGGACCTGGAAATCCTTTCGCCGCAGTTGGAATTGGCCATCGAGGGACCGAAACGGCGCTTCCTCGACCGCGAGGCATCCTACATCGTTTCGGTGGCCAACCCCGGTACGGCGTCCGCGAAACACGTGGAACTCACGGCCCAACTCCCTCCAGGACTGAAATTTGTGCGGACCAACAACAACGGTCAATATGACGAAGCCACGCGTTCGGTGTATTGGCTGCTGCAAGAGTTGCCGCCGAAAGAGACGGGCACGGTGGAGCTGATTACCATGCCCATTACCATTGGCCAAGATCGATTATTGGTCCGCAGCGTTGCGGAGCGGGGGATAACCGCACAGAAAGAGCATCCCGTAATCATCGACGGCATCGCCGCCGTGATGTTCGAAGTGACCGACACCCGCGATCCGGTGGAGGTCCAGGGCGAGACCAATTACGAAATTCGGGTGTTGAATCAAGGGTCGAAGGAATCCACCAACGTTCAGATTACCGTCACTCTTCCGCCCGATCTGCGGCTCGTGGCCGCCGAGGGGCCGACGCGCCGCATCAGCGAAGGCAACCCGATCGTCTTCGAGCCGTTGCCCAGACTAGCTGCCAAGGCCGATACTACCTACCGCGTCCGCGTTCAAGGTCTCAAGCCTGGAGACCAGCGGGTTCGCGTGCAACTGCTGACCGATGAGATTCGCGTGCCAATTACTAAGGAAGAGAGTACCCGCGTGTACTCCGACCAGTAACCGGCCCGCCTTCGGTCGGCGGCTCATCACCTCAAGAGAGAGCCCTCGCCCCCCGAGGGCTCTCTCTTTTTGCGCCTCGGCCCGGGGGACACCTTCAAGACTTGCTTATGTTGTTACCCCAAGGTTGCGCTTGAAACGAATTGCCGAAATGTCAGCGGCGTGTAAATGGTATGCAATAAAAACATGAGTTGCATGTTAGCCTACGGCAAACAGCTTATGAGCTTCGTGTAAACGAAGTGTCCGGTTGGGCCGTGGGAAAGGTCAGCGGCATGGCGCGCTCAAGGGAACTGAGGCGTTTCCTGCCGAAACGATCAGGACGATAACCTGCGGAGCGAGAAAACGCCCTCCGTCTAAAAGAGGTTTAGGTCTTAGCAGCCTCCGCTTAGCTTGGCGTTGAGCGCGAAATCTTGGAACTTGACGCGATGATTTGAAGCGAAAAAATAAAACGCCATTAGCGTGTTGCCGGGAGGCAAAGGAGCTTTCAGTCCGAAGTTTTCCCAACGAAAGGCAGACTTATGAAACGGTGGTTGACTTGGTTAGTGAATTGTTTGGTAGTGGTCTTCGTGTGCAACTCGTTCGAGGCCTCGGCGGCGGAGGCCCCGCGGTACGAGATCCAGTTTCCCGACATTCCGGGCTACAAGACATTGAAATGCGATTTGCACATGCACACGGTTTTTTCCGACGGGCTAGTGTGGCCCACCGTTCGGGTGGCCGAGGCGTGGCGTTTGGGTCTCGACGCGATCTCGATCACGGATCACATCGAGTATCAACCCCACAAAGACGACGTGCCAACGAAGCATAACCGACCGTACGAATTGGCCGAGGGGCGGGCCCAGATGGCCGGCATCATGCTGATCCGCGGGGCGGAAATCACCCGGGACACGCCGCCTGGTCACTTCAACGCCATCTTTCTCAACGACAACCAGCCCATCGAGACCAAGGAGTTTCTCGACGCCATCAAGGCGGCCAATGACCAACAGGCGTTCGTCTTCTGGAATCACCAGGCCTGGCAGGGGGAAGAAAAAGGCCGCTGGCTGGATGTCCACACCACCATGTTCGACAACAAATGGCTGCATGGTCTGGAAGTCTGCAATGGCGACGGCTACTATCCCACCGCACATCGATGGTGCCTCGAAAAGAATCTGACGATGATGGGCACGAGCGACATCCATCAGCCGGACCTGTTGCAACGAAACACGGCCCAAAACCACCGCACCCTGACGTTGGTCTTTGTCAAGGAAAAAACGATTCCTGGCTTGAAAGAGGCCCTTTTCGCCGGGCGCACCGTGGTCTGGTTCAAGGACCAGTTGATTGGCCGTGAAGAATGGTTGGCCCCGCTGTTTAAGGCCATGGTCGAGGTATCGCCGCCTCATCACCGGACGGATAAGGCGGCTTGGGTTTGCATTCGAAACAAGGCCGATGTTGACCTCCGCCTAGAACGCACCGGCGACCTTGGACCCGCCAAACTCGATCTCGCCGCGGGCGCAGTCAGCCTTGTGCAAATCGCGGTGGGCAAGACCTCTGGACCCTGGGAGCTGAAGTACACGGTGAAAAACCTGCTCGTGGCTCCCGAGAAGGGCCTTCCCGTCGTGCTCCATGTTCCGGAGCGATGAGCGGCCAGTTCCGTTGCCGGCGAGCTAGCTGCGCGGCGTGTTCGGCATGTGTCGAGCCGCAAAACGGGAGTTGAGGATTGAAAGTTTGAAGGACACCGCCTTAGTCCGCCGCCTGGGATTGCAGGATCCACTCGACGGCCGTAGGGAGATCGGGACAGATATAGTCGGGTCGGGGCCATCCCTCGGGCGGCGGAGGTGAGGTCGGCCGCGGTGGTTCCATCCCCTGCGGCTTCAAAAGGATCGTCCGACATCCTGCGGCCTTTCCCGCCGCGATATCGGTCAGCCGGTCTCCGACCATAAAGCTCGCAGACAGGTCGAGTCCGTGTTCCTCGGCCGCGCGGATCAAGGCACCCGGTCGCGGCTTGCGGCACTCGCATTCCAAGCGATATTCCGGGAGGTCGGCCTCGGGGTGATGAGGGCAGAAGTAGATCGCGTCCAGCCGCGGCGATCCTGCCGCTTTCAATAGGTCTTGCAGGTGGGCATGGATGGCCTCCACGCCCGCCGGACTGAGCATCCCCCGAGCGACAACGGATTGGTTGCTTACCACGATCAGTCGAAAGCCAACTTCCTTCAATCGCCGCAAAGCTGCTGGGACGCCGGGCAGCACGCGAAGCTCGGCGGGGTCGACCAGCAAGCCGCGGTCTTCGACCAGCACACCGTCGCGATCGAGGAACACCGCAGCAGCGCGTTGGTGAGGGCTCATGACGGCGTTCCCGTTAGAGTTCAGGCGGGAGGTGATAGACGACGCCTTGTCGCCGAACCCGCGGCTCAATCGCTTTGGCCGTCTTTGGCAGTAAGGCCAGGAACACGTGGCTTCCGGCTGGGACATCGCGCGGAGCGTAAATGGGCCGTCCTTGGAACGAGCGTCCTACGCGATTCAGATCCTCATCCACGAAGAAATCCACGGCCCCTTCCAATTCTCCAAATAGCCAGGCGGCGGCAATCGACGTGCCGAAAACGCCCAAACCGCTCGCTTGCCGAATGCATCGGGCCTGCTCTCGCACCTTGAAGAGCCAAAGAAGTTGGTTTTCGACCAGTTCCCGGGCGGTGTGCGATCCGGTTTCCCCGCCCGGCGCTGAGGCAGAACCATCTTTTCGGACGAGCAGGATCAATTCCTTCGGCAGCCAGTCGCCAACGATCTTCGCATCGGTGTGAAGCGTCTGTTGAATCCAGCGGGCCGCAAGCCCAGCGTCGAAATGGCTGTAATGGTCCGCGATGATCAAATCGAAGGGATTGCACGTGTGATCGGGTAGATCAATCACGAGCAGTCCGCCGCGGACCAGCTTGGCCCAAGCCATGTGCAGAAATTTGCCGGGTTGGACCAGGTGCTCCAAGACGTGCAACATCATAACCAAGTCGAAATCGCCTGGAATTTCGCCGGGGAGACACGTAAAGAATCCCTCCACGCCAGGAATCGACTCGATGTGATGGCGATGCCGCTCGTCCAACTCCGTGCCCACCATCGTCCAGCCCGGAAACATCTTCCCGAACGACTTGAGGTTACCACCATTGCCGCAGCCAATATCGAGCATCCGCCCCTGGGATGGCAAGGCGGCATGTTGGCGCAGGGCCTCAACAAGACGAGCAGATCGCGGTAAAGCGTGGCCTGTGTCACTGAACACCGCCTGCTCCGAGCCACCCCCTTGATGATAAAGCGCATAGCTTGCGTAAATTTGCTCGATTTCAGCCGCAATCTGCTCATCCTCTGGCTTTTGAACAGCACCGCATGAACGGCAGAGGGCAAGTCGGCCGCCCGCGGACCAAGGGCGACAATCCGAGGTCGCTCGACGCAGCTTCGGGAAATTCGTGAATTCTTCCAGCGCATGCTGGCCGCACAAGCGGCAGGCCTCGAGGCAAGGCACCAGTGATCCCGAGGGCCCTCGCCTCGCAACGATCGGGTCGCTCATGCGAAGGCTCCGTCGATCGTGGACCACACGTCGGGCGGGGTCATGCCGATTTCGTTCCGCAAGCGTGTCACGTCCAGCGCCGCGTGCTGGGGGACGTGTTCCAGGTTCAACCCGGAGTCTGCGGCTCGGATCGGCACGACCAGTTCTTGCGACACTCCAAGCTGATCTGCGATACGTCGGGCGACGGCTTCATAGGTAATCTCTTCCGTAGCTGAAACTTGCACGATACCGCCCAAACGTCGCCGCCCCACTTCAAGCAGCACATCCACGGCAAAGTCCAGCGCCACGGGGGCCACCGGCAGGTCGACGAAGGGGTGGATGGTTTGTCCCCGCCGCAAATCCTCCGCCCAGCGTGTCAGTAACGGTGTGTTCGGGCCGAATACCTTGGTTAAGCGCACGACACAAACACGATCCGAAAGGGCCAAAAGCTGCCGCTCGGTTTCGACTTTTTGTCTTCCATACTCGGTGGCCGGTGAGACCGGCGTATCGCTCCGCGGCCGCGCGAGTGAACCATCAAACACGAGATTGCTAGAGGTGAAAACCACGTGCGCCCCGTGGTGAAGCAACGTTCGAGCGAGGTTCACGGTTCCGGTCACATTGACGGCGTAGGAACCAACGGGATCCGTGCGGCATTGATGCAGCGACACCACCGCGGCGCAGAGATAGGCCACGTCCACCCTCCGCGGTGGCGTCCAACTGGAGAAATCCTTGGCGAGATCCAAGGCGATAGCGCCGGGCCTTGGCGTGCGCGTGGTGCAGAGGACGGGCCATCCTTCGCCGGCCAGACGCTCGGCCAGGGCCTTGCCAATTAGGCCGCCGGCGCCCACGACCAGCTTCGCAGCTTGGGCTTGCAGCCGTGTCACGGCAACCTTTTTCCTACGCACAGGGCGAGCAGGTAATGCGCCATCGGGTAGAAACCCGTATGCACGACCTCGTCGTTCATCGAGAAAATAAAGACGTTGTGGAAGAACCGTTGGGCCAGCTCCTTGAGGGCAGAGCCGGTCTTGCAATTGACGTGCCCTTCGCGACTTGGCGGCGAGGCGTGGACTTGCGACTCGAGCGAGGGGGTCCCCAAGATCAACACCCCCCGCTCCGTGAGCGAACCAGCCACATTGGCCATGAAAACATCTTCCGCCGTGGCAGGGATGTGTTCGATCACATCGAGCGCGTACGCTCCGTCGAATGGTCCCTCGACCGGGCCCTCTAACATATCATGGACCCGACACTCGAATCGCCACCGCGGGTTCATGCGGGCGATGGCGTCCTGGATGAAGAGGGGATCGAAGTCCACCGCGGTCAAAGCTCGGACCTCTTGGAGCACCAACCGCGTGCCGAAGGCATCGGCGCAACCGATCTCCAGCACCCGCTCCAGCCCGCTGAACATCTTGGCCACGAACTTGTACCGCGCCAGCACAAACGCCAAACGCCTGGGGTCATCGTGCCATACCTGATTGGTCATCAAGCCGAGCTCGGTGCGGCCGTACTGTTCCAAGACCTCGAGGCACCGTTGGTATTGGGGTTCGCGGGTAGTTGCCATCGAAGGCCGTCCTCACTCATTTCTCCCCACTGACGCGGATGATCGCCCGGCCGGCGATCGCGCCGCAGCGCATGTCGTCGATCGCCCGATTGATGTCGAGCAGAGGGTAACGTTTTCCAATGCTGGCGGCCAAGTCGAGTTTTCCGACCTTGGCCAAACGCACGTAATTGGGGATATCGAACTCGGGTCGACACTGTCCACCGTGCGAGCCAACAAGCCGTTTTTCGAAGTGCAGGGGTAAAGTGTAAATCGCCGCCGCACTTCCCTTGGGCGGCACGCCCACCAGCACGGTCCGGCCCCTGGCGCCCGTCAGCCGATACGCCATCTCGATCAGCTTGACGTTTCCCGTGGTGTCCACAGCCACGTCATAGCCCCCGTCGCCCACGATGGCTCGCATCGCCGTTTCTGGGTCAGTTTGAGCGGCATGAATGGCGTGGGTCGCGCCAAGTTTTTGGGCCAAGGCCAGCCGGTTGTCGTACAAATCGACAGCGACAATCGGGAAGGCACAAGCCATGGCCGCCCCCTGCACCACACTCAAACCGACCCCGCCAACCCCGATCACGGCGATCGACTGTCCGATTTTCAGGCGAGCGTCATTGTTGATCACGCCGAAGCCAGTCGTCACGGCGCAGCCGAGCAGGGCGCCAGAGTCTGGGTCGAAATCGCCGTCGATGGCCGTGAGGCGGTTCTCCGAGACCACGGCATATTCATTAAACGTGGTCACCCAACCCGCGCGAACCGGGCCGAGGCGTGACTGGTAGGTCGGCGTTGTGGATTCCAGTCCGGCTCCTTTGCGCCAATGCAGCACCACCTTATCGCCTGGCCGGACTGTGGACACGCCCTCACCGCATTCGAGTACGATGCCTGTCCCCTCGTGTCCAAGCAAATGGGGCAAAAAGCGATCCGGCCCCTTGACGCCATCGATCTCGCCGAGCTGCGAGCCGCAAATGCCGCTCGACAAGACCTTGACGAGCACCTGGCCCAGGGAAAGCCGAGGAATTTCGACCTCTTCGAGCGCCAAGGCAGCCTTTTGCTGCACGAGAATCGCGGCCAGACCTTTCATGGCGTCAACACACGTTAGGCTTTTCGGAAAAGCTCCTGGCGTTCCAGGTGGCGACGGTGTTACTCTTTGCGACCTCGCGAAATCGCTGTCCGATACGAGGGCTCAACGGCATGGTGGGGTGCCAAAGATTCCCACGCAAGTCCTTGAATAAGAAGGGTCAAAGCTTCGTGACCCCGGGCACCGGCACCGGATAAATGCCGTTGGCGTCGGGCTTGACGGGCGGGGTCATGTCCCAGCTCACCTGGTCGGGCCCCGCCTTGTAGCCCGAATTCCACACCTGTTCCCAAGTCATTTTTTGGCCCGTGTAGCAAACCATCTGCCCGAGCACCGCCATCATCGTGCTGCGGACCATATACACGCCGTTATTCAGCGGCTTGCCCGAGCGGATGGACGCGAACAGGGCCTGGTGTTCGGCGTCGTACATGCTGGTCTTGACCTTTTTGTCGTAGCGCCAGTTCGTCTCGCCCTCGATGCGGTACTTGAGCAGGTAGCAGCGTCCTTTGGTGCCCAGGAATGTGTCAGAGACCTCATCATAGCAGCCCGCTTGTGCCCGCACGGTAGCGTACATCCGCACCCCGTCGGCATACTCGTAGACGATCGAGCCGTGATCAAACACGTCGCCGAACACTGGCCCGAAACTCGACGACCGTCCGGCCGTGGCGTAGGCTGATTCCGGCGTCTGCTCGCGGAGGGCCCAGCAACCTTTGTCGATACTATGAAGGAGCGACTGTGGCACGTCGTCGCCTGAGAGCCAGTTGAAGTGATACCAGTTGCGGAACTGATACTGGAGTTCCGTGTCGCCGGGCCGCCGTTCCACAAGTCGATACGGCGAGCGCATGTAGGTCTCCTGAATGGCCACGATCTCGCCGATAGCGCCGTCGAGCACTCGCTTCATGGTCTCTTGAACTCCCTCGTCGTAGCGCCAACACAAGCCCGAGACGACGCTGAGGTTTTTCCTTTTGGCCTCTTCGCAGGCCTGCTCGACGAGCCGGACGCCTGGCGGGTCGATGGCATGGGGTTTCTCCACGAAGACGTGCTTGCCAGCGTCGACCGCGGCCTTGAGATACTGGGGGTGGAACTTCGAGGCGCAGGCGATCAGCACGACGTCGACCCCGCTGTCGATCACTTTCTGATAGGCATCGAAGCCGACGAAACAGTGGTCGTCGTCGACCGCGACCTGGTCCGGGCGTTCCTTCTGAAGCTGGAGTCGGGCGTTTTTGACGCGATCCTCAAATACGTCGGCCAACGCCACGAGCTTGGCGTTCTTGTCAGCATTGAGGGCATTGACGGCAGCTCCTGACCCTCGGCCCCCACAGCCGATCAGCCCGATCTTGAGCACGTCGCTTCCGGCGGCATGGGCCGATCGCGCGATCGAAAGACCGCCGGCGAGCCCTACCGCGGCCGCGCCAGCCGAAAACCCAAGGAAGTCCCGCCGCGAGAATGATTGCGATCCGTCTTTTCTACGTTGCTCCACCATGACCTTCTGCCTTGAACTTGTGCCTGCGCGAACCGCCAGAAAGGTGCCCAATCAAAACTCTGAAAACGACCGCATTGTACCCCAACGTCAGCCCAGCCGCCACTTAAGGGTGTGAATTCCTCGTTAACCCTTGACTGGGAACCCATCTCAAATACCCCCACAAGCGAACCATGAATGCTCCAGTTGTGGAGTTACCGAAGCGGGGGATTTGGGGTATCATGGTAGGCGGAACCCGGGTTGCCTGGGTTCTTCTGATCCTAACAGCATGCTGAGAAGACTTGCGATGTGGCTTTTTAAGGGCGTCGCGCTGGGTACATTGCCGATCATGCCCCCACCAACCCCTCCGTTTGAGGGTATGCACGTTTTGGTGGTGCATTTTCCCATAGCCCTTCCCATGGTTGCTATGGCATTTGTTCTAGCGGCGATGATTATGCCCTTGCGGCTCCGTTGGTGTTCGTGGGCGGCAGTCGCGTTGCTAGCCATGGGTACAGTGGGGATGTTTGCCGCCGTGAGCACTGGCGAGGCGGCTCGGGACGTGGTCGAGGAGGGGTCGCCTGAAATGTTCCAAGTTCTCGAGGAACATGAGGAACTGGGAGAATTGATGCGTGTCGTTTTTTTGATCGTCACGGTGTTGTACGGGCTGTTCGTCTTGCTGCCCAGCGTGATTCGCAAGTGGATGATCCCCAGTTACTTGGTGCCCGTGAATCTTGTCTTCCTCTTGGTGCTCCTGATAGGCAACCTGATGTTGGCGAACACGGCCCACTTGGGCGGGCGGCTGGTCCACCAATACGGCGTCCGGGCGACGATTGCCGAAGCCACCCAGGCGGAGCACAGCGAAAAATGAACTGAATTGATTCCTCTCGTGGTCCGGAACCTCATTTATGGCTCCCGGGCCTTACTCTGTACCCTCGAGTGCTCAAGCCCGCTTCCATGGGGGCTGAACTACGTGAAGCGGGCAGTTGGATGGTGATAGTGTCATGGACCCTAAACGACTGCGAAATATCGGTATCTCTGCACATATCGACTCGGGCAAAACGACGCTGAGCGAGCGGATCCTCTACTACGCTGGCCGCATCCACCGGATTCAGGAGGTCCACGGCGAAGGCGACGGCGCCACGATGGACCACATGGAGCTGGAGAAGGAGCGAGGCATCACCATTACCAGCGCGGCGACCACCGTGGAGTGGAACGGGGCCACGATCAATCTGATCGACACGCCCGGCCACGTGGATTTCACCGTCGAGGTCGAGCGGAGCTTGCGGGTACTGGATGGAGCGATTCTGGTGCTGTGCGCGGTCGGCGGAGTGCAAGCGCAATCACTGACCATCGATCGGCAGATGCGCCGCTACCACGTGCCACGACTGGCGTTCATCAATAAGATGGACCGCCTCGGTGCCGATCCGACAAAGGTGGTGCGCCAGCTCCGCGAACGGCTGGGCTGCGACGCGGTCTTGATGCAACTGCCCATTGGCCGAGAGGCGGACTTCGAGGGGATCATCGACCTGATCACCCAGCAGGCAGTTTTCTTCGATGGCGACCATGGGGAGCGCGTACGTCGCGAGCCGATTCCCGCCGCCCTGCTCGCTGAGGCTCAAGCTGCCCGGCAGCACATGCTCGAGGCCCTCTCCATGTATAGCGATGAGATTCTCGAACGCCTCCTGTCTGAGGAACCGGTGGCCGAGGAACTGATTCACCGGGTCATTCACGAGGCCGTGATCACGGAACAGTTGACCCCGGTGTTCCTCGGCTCGGCGTACAAGAACAAGGGGGTGCAGCCGCTCTTGGATGCGGTGGTCCGCTACTTGCCGTCACCGCTGGAGTGCGAGACGCAGGCCCTAGCCCACGACAACCCCAGCCAGCGCATCCCCTTGGTGGCCGATCCCGACAAGCCGACCGTGGCCATGGTCTTCAAGATCGTGACCGATCCTTACGGCACCCTGGCGTTTACGCGGATCTATCAAGGCAAGTTCGTCAAGGGCGACAGCTACTACAACCAGCGGACCGGCCGCAAGGAACGGTTCGGGCGGATCGTGCGGATGCACGCCGACCAAAGAGAGGAAATCGAATCGGCGGGGGCGGGCGAAATCGTCGCTGTCTTGGGGCTCGACTGCACGAGCGGCGACACCTACGCCTCGGAGTATCCCTTCTGCACGCTTCAGAAAATGCACGTGCCCGAGCCGGTCATTCGCATGGCCATCGAGGCCGTGGACCGCGATGGAGCGGACCGGTTGAACAAGGCCCTGCGGCGTTTCGCCCTCGAAGATCCCACCCTGCATGTGAGCACGGACGAAGAAACGGGCGAGACGATCATCGCTGGGATGGGCGAGTTGCATTTAGAGGTGTACGCGGAACGGATCCGCCGGGAATTTCGGGTGGACGTGCGGGTCGGCGCTCCGAAAGTCAACTACCGCGAGGCCCCCACGCAGGCCGCTGAGTTCAACGTCCGTCACAAGAAGCAAACGGGCGGGGCCGGACAATTCGCCCACATCATCGGCCGCATGGAACCGCTTCCGCCTGACGCCGAGGAAAGCTTCGTCTTCGAGGAACAGATCGTTGGCGGACGCATCCCCCGTCAATTCATTCCGGCCATCGAAAAAGGCTTTCGCCGCGGCATCGCCAAGGGGCCGTTGGCCGAGTATCCCGTGGTCGGGCTCAAAGTCACTATCACCGACGGTTCTTACCACGAGGTCGATAGTTCCGATCTAGCCTTCCAAATCTGCGCTCAAACGGCCATGCGGGAAACCTTCCCCCGCACCAAGCCGGTCCTGCTCGAACCGGTGATGAAGGTGGAGATCGAATGTCCCACGCAATTTCAAGGCGCGGTCGTAGGCGACTTGACGGCCCGTCGCGGTGTGGTCTTGGCCACGGAAGTCGAGGGCCGCGTGGCGCGGATCCAAGGTGAAGTGCCGCTGGCCGAGACGTTCGGCTACTCGACCGATCTGCGGAGCATGACCCAAGGCCAAGGGGCCTTCACCCTGGAATTCGCCCGCTACAAACGCCTCCCGCCTAGCATCCAACGCGAAGTCGTCGCCGAACGGAAGAAGAGCGCCCTAGCCGGCGCCGTCTGACGCCCCAGCTCGGTCCCTTTCGGCCAAAAGTGCGACATGCCTCCGCGGCGAAACAAGCACCGATGGCACACGGAGAGTCTTCGAAGGGCGTGGCGAATCGCAAGTGGCGCTCGCCCACGATTTCCGCAAGTTCTCAGCGTGTCCCCTCCGACAAGAGGTAGGAAGCGGTGTTGTGGCTTCGCGCCACCCAACCGGACGGTGATCTCAAGGCTTTTTGGGAGAGCCGCTTCGGCGTGGCCCCTGAATCCGCCGCGAATTTTCAGCCGCACGCCCGCACGCCTTTGAGTTCGATTGAGTATTTCATCCGCTTCGACTACCATGATCAACGGCTGAGGAACACGTCTGCCACACTTAGGCATGTGTTTTTGTGCGGTCCTCGGTAACTTTAGGGAGGAAGTGATGAACGCATTTTTACGGTGCCAAGTCGCCCCGGGAATGTTCAGCGATGAAGTCGCCGTTCGGGCTGTTGCCGCCGACGGCAAGGAGTTCTCGTTGTTCGTCAACAATGGCCTCGCCGAGTTTGATGAGTCAGAATTCGTTCGCGAACCGGTAGAGGGTTGGTTGCGCGTCGAGGTCTTCGCTCGGGAAGGCGATTTGGCTTTGGTCCGCCTGCCAGAACAGGCGTTCGAGAATGGCCAGACCGTGACCGTTAGCGAATCTCAACTGGAAATCCGCCCCCCTCGGGAAACGGTCTGAATTAGCCCATGATTCTTTCCAATGTGGAGCTATTCAAAGCATTGGACGAAGGCCGTCTGATCATTCGGCCAGAACCCAAGCCGCGTCTGCCTACAGTCGGCGAGGCTCACTCGCCTTTCGATACGCATTCAGTCGACCTAACGTTGGGCGACGAAATCACCATCCCCGCCAAAGGTCAGATTACTTACGACCTGACCAAACCGGGCAGTATTGCCGATACGATAAGGCAGCACTCCCAGACAATCAGGATCACCGAGTTGCAGCCATTCTGCCTCGAGCCGAACTGTTTCGTCCTCGGCAGGACGCACGAGTATGTCGAATTGCCGATCCGTCCAGAGTGCAACACGTGTCTGGCCGCGAGAATCGAGGGCAAGAGTAGCCGCGCCCGGTTCGGAATTTTGATCCACTTCACCGCACCGACGGTTCATCCGGGTTTTGCGGGCACACTGACCTTGGAGATGATCAACTTGGGGCCGGCCTCGTTTATTCTTCGCCCGGCCATGGCCATCGCCCAATTGATTGTTGAAGAGGTCAAGGGCTGCCCGATCGAAAACCCCAGCGAGTTCCAGGGGCAGCGGAGACCGCCAGGCTGAAACTTACAGTGAAGTTGATTTCGTCTTCGATTGAATCAACGAGTATCGCGAAAGCTGCCAACGCGTTGAGCGGATCATTTTCGATGACCGCGTGCCGGCAATCCACCGAGTCCCGAGGCGTTCGACACGTGAGGATGATTACCCACCACGGCGGAGCGTGGTTTCCGTAACACGATTCCTCCTTCAACCATAGCAAGCTAGCTCCCGGACATCTTGACGTCTGAGGATGGTTCAGTCTGCTAGGTCTGGCCATGGCAAGGCCCTCGTTATACACTGGACCCGGTCGCTTTTTCGCTTGGTTCGGGTTGCACGAGGGATGGCCAGCAACGGACCAGGGAATGGCGAAAACCAGCGAAAAAGGGCCCGTAGCTCAGCGGTCAGAGCAGGGGACTCATAATCCCTTGGTCGCAGGTTCGAATCCTGCCGGGCCTACCTCGATTTGTAGATTCGCAGGTCTTCCGATGGTGAAGTCGCAAGACGCCTCCGCCGCCTTCCAAATGGAATGAC
>CALFBP010000077.1 GCA_937951625.1 uncultured Thermoguttaceae bacterium | reverse complement strand
GCGACAGTTTTCGGGCGAACCTGGTGGCCGCGGTGATCGGGGCGATGTGGTACTTCGCCACGCTGACGGAGATTCCGATTTTGGAGACGCTGATCGGGCTGGGCATGGGTCGGGGGCCGGCGTTGTCGCTGTTGCTGGCCGGTCCGGCATTGTCGCTGCCCAGCATCGCCGTGATCTACAGCGTGTTCGGCTTCAAGAAGACGTTTGTGTTTTGTTCCCTGACCGTGGTGATGAGCGCGGTGGCGGGGATGGTGTTCGGCATGTTTTTCGCCTAGCCGTCCCATCGCGGATTGGCGGACAGCGGAGACTTGAGAAGACTTGAGGAGGAGGTGTAGGATGAAACTGGTGCAGATTCTCGGGCCTGGTTGTTTCAAGTGCGAGAAGCTCAAGAAGAACGCCGAAGAGGCGGTGCAGCAGTTGGGCATACAGGCCCAGGTGGAGAAAATTACGGACATCAACGTAATGGTGGGCTTTGGGGTGATGGCCACGCCCGCCTTGGCGATCGATGGGGAGGTGAAATCGGCTGGCAAGGTGCTCTCCGCGGACGAGATCAAGAAGCTCTTGGCCTAGAGGTCCCAAGCGCGAGGGGAAGTGTAGCGGTCTCACAGCGAACGAACGAAAGCAAAGTGGACCGAAATGCGGTCGCCTTGTGCATGACGGTATAGGCATCAGCCTCACGAACCGGATGGGCGTGTCACGTGAGTCATGAGGGGTTGTTTTTATGGTGTCGGAATCGAAGGCTTCTGTTACGAATGCTACCGGGACTTGTTGCGGTACAGCGCCGAAGTTGATTTTTTCGTGCTCCGGCGCGGCCGACGTGGGTAAAATCGCTGATCTGGCGGCTCGAAAACTGACGGCCGAAGGCGTGGGCAGGATGTTTTGCCTGGCGGGCATCGGTGGCCGGGTGAGCGGCATCATGGCCAGCACCGGGGCCGCACAAGCCATCTTGGTCATCGACGGTTGTCCGCTGGATTGTGCCAAAAACACCTTGGAAAAGGCGAACTTCGTTCAAGTCGAGCACATTCGCTTGAGCGACCTCGGCTTGGCGAGGGGCAAATCCCCGGTTACGGATGAGACGGTCGACAAGGTGGTGGCAGAGGGTAAACGCCGCCTAGCCATGGTTTAGGGCTCGACCTCATCCCCAAGGGGAGAGGTCCGGCGATCGTCGCTCCCTGGGCGCCGCCTGGCGAGTCATCGCTGGGCGGCATCGAGGCCGTTGTATCGGTTCGGGGCGGCCACCATCGTTGCAGCCAGAAGCACGGTCTGCCTTGAAGGAACCAATCTTGCTGGGTGGCCTGCTTGCTGTTTTGACGAAATCACAGGACAGACCATGAACAAGCCGAAACGTCCTCCCGCTCCCCAAAGCGACGTCGGTGCCTCCTCTGACGCGAGCATGGTGGCCGGGAGTGTGCCGTTGCGCAAAGTCCACTTGGAGATCACCAACGAGTGCAACTTGGACTGCAAGATGTGTATCCGGCAGGCGTGGGTCGAGTTGCCTCGCCGCATGTCAGACCGGACCTTCGCGGCCATCGTGGAGCAACTCCGCGCGTTCCCCTCGCTCGAGACCGTGCAGTTCGGCGGCTTTGGCGAGCCGACGGCCCACCCAAGGTTTTTGGAGTTCCTGCGATCGATCAAGCAAACGGGGTGGCGCGCGGAGTTGATCACCAACGCCGTCGCATTGAGCAGTGAGACTCTGGGTCGGCTGATTGAACTGTCTTTGGACCAGATGGTGGTCTCGTTGGACCACGTCGCCGACACGGACGGGGGCGTTTTGCATCCCGAAGCGGATCGCGTGAGGCGGAACCTTCGGGAACTCTTCCGACGGAAGTTCCTAGTGGGAGCCGTGAAGCCGGAGGTCGCGGTCGCCTTTGTGGCCACCGCGGCCAACCTCGACGCTTTGCCAGAGATCAAACGGCTGGCCCCGAGTTTGGGATTCAATCGAATCATCGTCTCGAATCTGGTTCCGCATACGGCGGACTTGAGCGACCAGATTCTTTATCATCATTGGACGAATGCGCAAGCCGCGGGAGGACCGTCACCGTGGAACCCGGCGATCGATCTGCCGCGGCTGGATGCATGGTCGACAGTCAGCCCCGTGATCGAACGGCTTCAGCGGTCGGGCAGCAGCTTGACGGTTCTCGGTTCGGCGTTGTCCGGCGAGGGGCTCCGCTGCCGGTTCGTCGAGGAAGGTCGGTTGGCGATCGACCCTGACGGCAACGTAAGTCCCTGCCTCGCTTTGCTTCATGATTACGAGTATTATTTCCGTGGCCAGAAGCGGCGGATGCGGGCGTATCGGGTGGGCAACGTCAACGAACGCCCACTCCTTGAACTGTGGAACGATCCCGCTTATGCTCGGTTTCGCAACCGGGTGCTCGATTGGGAGTTTTCTCCCTGCCTCGACTGTGGCGGCTGCGATCTGCGCGAATCCAACGAAAGCGACTGTTTCGGCAACGAGTTTCCCTGCTGCGGCGAGTGCCTCTGGGCCGCCGGAATCGTTCAGTGTCCTTGACCTGCCGACGTCGCCGGTGCGGCGAAGCCGCGGGGGCCGGAGCGTTTGCGGTTCCTCTAGAGCCGGCAAGGAAAGGTTGCGGCCCAACGCTCGTTGCCCAACCGAGCCCGCCGCATACAATGACGCGATTCGACTCGCGGGTCTTGGCCTAAAGGGAACGGCTTCATGTCGGACGATGGTCTCGAGGGACATGTGTCCCCAGGGTTGGAGCTGCTGGCGCCGGCCGGGGACAGGGAATCGCTCGAGGCGGCCTTGGAGGCTGGGGCCGCGGCGGTCTACTTCGGGCTGACCTCGCTGAACGCTAGACGCGGCGCGCGGAACTTCCGCCAGGAAGAGTTTTCCACGGCGGTGTCGGAAGTCCACGCCCGCGGCGCGAAGGCCTATCTCACGTTGAACATCGATTTGAGCCAGCGGGAACTGGGCCAGGCCGCGCGAATTCTGGAGCTTGCCCGGCAGGTTGGCGTCGACGCGGTGCTGGTGCGGGACCCCGCTTTGTTGGCCTTGCGTCGCGCCTATCCGGAATTGGCTTTCCATTTCAGCACGCAGACCTGCATGGCCAACAGCGCCGACGTGGCCGCGGCCCGTGATCTTGGCGCTGCGCGCGTGGTGCTTGCCCGCGAACTCGCCTTGGACGAAATCGCCGCCGCCTCCCGCGTTCCCGGGGTTGAAACCGAGGTGTTTGTCCAAGGGGCGTTGTGCTTCTGCATTTCCGGGCGATGTCTGCTTTCGAGTTGGGTGGGCGGGCGGAGCGGCAACCGCGGACTATGCACCAGCCCGTGCCGTGTGCCCTGGGCCGCCGACGACCGGCCCGCTGGCAATCCCTTCTCGATGTTCGATCTTACGGCTGTCCATCGACTCGCGGAGCTACGTCAGGCGGGCGTCCGTGCCCTGAAAATCGAGGGCCGCTTGAAGAATGCGGCTTGGGTCCGAGAAGCGGTCAGCCTCTTTCGCCGCGCTCTCCACGGCGACGATCCGCAAACCCTGCTGGCCGAAGCGCAACGTTTGGGCGCCTATACGGGCCGAGAATTGACCAGCGATTATCTGGACGGAGAGCGAGCCAACCTCACGGGGACCTCGGGCAGGGCCGCCGCGGTCAGCGATGCGGCGTCCCAGGGCGACGAGCAAACGGATGTTTCCTTGGACGACGAGGCCCCGGAACTTGAAGGTCCGACCTACGAGTTCGACATGATGGTCACGCCCCGCGCGGTGGTGTGCCGCGTCCAGGCCGAGGGACGCAAGGTTGAATGGACGATTCCCAAGACGGTGGTCCGCCGGGTACACAAGGCCGTCACCATCGGCCAGTTCCTGGCCTGGCTCGAGACGCAAACGATCCGCGGCTACCGACTCGCCCGAACCGAGACCAACGATCCGCAGTTTTTGATCGTTCCCCGAGCAGTGAACGGCTTGGTGCAGCGCGTTTCCGCTGAGCTGCGTCTGGCGCAGAAGGCCCCGGACCCGCGGGTACGGATCGCACTTCCCGAGCAGGTGGCGGACTTGATCGCGCAGGGTCGGGCGACGGGTGCCAACTGTCGGTCGTTGGGTGATGCCCCCAATCGGGTGCGGATCGAGGCCGAGGCCGCGTTGGGATTTTTGAACCAAGTCCGGCCGGATGGCGTCGTGTTGGAAAACGCCCATCCTGGCGTCCTCGAACGACTCCTCGATGCGGCATCCGGAGTCCAGTTCATCGTCGCCCTCCCACAAGTATTCTTCGAGCGGGAAATCCCTGCCGTCAAAAAGTTGATTGAGTTCTGCGCTCGGGCGCGTTTGAGCGTGGAAGTGAATAGTTGGGGCGGGTGGCGTCTTGCCCGCGACGCCCAGGTGCGAATCGAGAGCGGTCCCGGCTTGCCGGTTTTGAACGCCTTGGCTGCGCTTCGGCTTCGCGAACTGGGGATCGAGTGCGTCACCTTGTCTTTAGAGGCCGATCGGAAGCAGTTGGAGGATGTGTCGGCCTGTTGTCCCACGCCATGCTCGCTGGTGGTGTTCGGTCGCCCGCCGTTAATGATCACCCGCGTGGCCTTGGATCGAGAACGTTTTCTCGGCCAGGTTCTCGAGGACCGCCGCGGCGTGCGATTGACCGGTCGGTTGGAGCGGGGCCTTTGGGTGTTTCGCCCGGTAAAGGCATTCGACCTCCGCGCGACGCGGAATGAACGCATCCGCGTGCGGCACCTGGTGGTGGATCTGGTGGGATCGCCCGATCCGTTGGAGGACTGGTTCAACGTGCCCTTTGACGAGGAGCGAACTTTCCGTTTCAATTACGACCGCACCTTGAGGTAAAGCACCTCCAGCCCGCATCCGCTCGGCGGATGGACCTGGTCTGGTTCGATAGCATTCGTTCCTGCCGGCAAACGGCGATCAGGCCAGCGGGCCGGCGCCCACTCCGACGAGGCGTTCGTAGGCGCGGTCGCCGCCTTCGACGACGAGGACGTAGACCACGTCGTGCTCGCGCCAGGCTGAGGCGGATGTCTCGGCCGTCGAGAGCATCGGCCGTGGAGGCACCTCGGCCGGAAGGCCCTCGACCGCAAATCTCCCAGCGTAGACCGTGGCCACGCGGCCCTGGGAGCCGATCAAATCGAAGGCATCCACCTCGGCGCCGAAGAAATCATTTACCGGACGCCAACGGATAACGGCAATCTGGCCCGAGGTCAACGCGACCAACGCCTCGCTCAGCGGGAAACGGCTCGGAGACGCGGCCAGGACCTGGCCCCGTTCGGCCGGCTCATTCACGAACCGCTCGATCGCCGCGGCGATGAGTTCCGCCCTGGAGATGGATTCGACTGGGGAAAACAAGCCAAAGACGCCCCACAGCAAACCGGCGGCTGCCGCGGCCAGACCACTGGCAGCGAGCAACCATCGTCGCCGGGACGTCCGAAGCGTCCCCGATGGCGTCTCGCCAGCCCCCTGTCCGTTCCTCGCCACGACCGGTTCGGAATTGGCGACGTCACGGGGGCCGTCTTCCACGGCGAGTCGCGCGAGAATCCGCTCTTGGAGCCCGTCGGGCACGGGCACGTCGCGAAAGGCTGCCGACGCGGCGGCATCGAAAAGCTGAAGGCGTTCGAAAAGCCCGCGCCACTGCGGGGAAGCCGCCAGGGTTTCGGCTAATTCGCGCATTTCGGGCTGGGCGAGATCGTCTTGGTCAAAACGGCAGGCCTCGAGCATCTCGCGAAGTTTTGGCTTACGAGTCGGTTCGCGTTCCATTGGTTCAGCCCTGCATGATCGCTCGCTTGCGCGCGATATGGCCGTCGCCCGCGGCATCCGCTGCCAACAGCGTTGCCCGGAGATGGGCCTTGGCCCTTGCCAGACGGCTCATCACGGTGCCGATCGGCACATCGAGCTTCTCGGCAATCTCGCGGTAAGAGCACTGCTCGTAATAGAACATCGTTACGACCATCCGATGCGCTGGCGGCAACTCATCCAACGCTCGTTGAAGTGCCTCGCGGTCGATCTCCTCAGCGTTTGGAGGCCGGGCAGGGATCGATTCCACGTTTAAGTCCAACAAGGTGGCTGGAATCGGTTTTCGCTGATGCGTCATCTTGAGAAAGCGGCGTCTCAAGATGGAAAACAACCAGCTCCGCGCGCTGGACACGTTGCGAAGTTGCCCGATCCTCGCCTGAGCCTTGAGAAAAACCTGCTGGGTCAGGTCTTCCGCGTCGGCCGCCCGGCCCGTCAAACGGTAGGCGTAGCCATAAACTGCTTGATGGTGCTCGGCGACAAGCTGGACAATATCCATGGGATTGTGGCATCCATGGGATTGTGGCGGTCGGTCGCCGCGGTCCCCTTTGTTTAGAGTCTTCGGGAATCGCCAATATTCCCGACCGGCGTGTTTTTCTTTCGGCCTTTATCGAGACCCGCGTCGCATCCTCCACCTCTTGGGGGACGCAGTCGCTTCCCGAAATTTTACCTTCCGACGGAATAAAGTCCCAGAGCGGGGCCTCTAGAGTTACAGAACCGTCTAGGAATGGGTCCTGACGGGGCGACAAGTATACCTCTATGGAGTCGAATGCACCATGAAAAAGCTGATGGCTCTTGCTGTTAGCGCAAGTCTCGTGATGTTTGCCCTGGGCTGCGGTCAGAAGACCACTCCGCCAACGAAGAAGGCGCCGCCACCGTCACCATCCGCTCCGCCCACGGCCCCGGAAAAAACGTCGGAGAAGCCTGCCGAAAAGCCGGCTGAAAAGCCTGCCGAAAAGCCGGCTGAAAAGGCGCCGGAAGCGCCCGCCGAGAAGGCGCCAGCGCCCGAGAAGGCCCCTGAAAAAGCGCCTGAGAAACCCGCTGACAAGGCCCCTGAAAAGTAGTTGACGAATGCCCGCATATCGAAGGAAAACATGATGAAAAGACTGCTGGCTTTGACTCTGATCTTGAGCCTTGGGCTTTTTGCCCTCGGCTGCGGTGGAAGCGGTGGCGGTGAGAAGAAGCCTGCTTCGACTCCGGGCGCCGCCGCCAAGTCGCCAGCGCCTTCCGCGCCTTCAGCTCCTGCACCGGGCGGCGAGAAGAAGTAGTTGCGGTTCGACGCAGTTCACAACGGGGCGGGCCTTGCCCAAGGCTCGCCCCGTTCTCTTTTTGTAGCACGCAATGCCCAAGCGGCGGCTGGTCGCGTTTTTCAGATCGCCGGCAGCGGCGGAAAAAGCCCCACACACGGCTCGGACCGAGAAATCGACTAGGCACGGCGGATTAGGTCCCGCGGTCCCAGGGCCGGAACTCATTGCGTTGACTACGGGGCCGAGCGGTGGGATACTCTGGATCAGTTCGCGTTCGTCGGAAGTTTAGGGCTGTCAGAGGTACGCGCGGGCGAAGAGTTCGGCAGCGACCATCCGACACGTTCTTCGAAAGGAGAGTTGGTCATGGGTTGTACGGCGTTTTCCACCGCCGCAACTGCGAGTCGGTTTTCTCCGTTATCGCGATTGCGTCCCTTGGCCGCACGGCTTTTGAGCTTCCTGGCCGCGATCGCCGTCGCCGATTCGCAGGCAAGCGCGATGGACAAGGCGAATCCCAGAGGGCCAAATATCGTGCTGATCGTGGCCGACGACCTCGGTTATGGCGAGCTGGGCTGTTATGGCCAAGCGAAGATCAAAACGCCGTGCCTGGACCGCATGGCCCGCGAAGGGTTACGGTTCACGCAATTCTACGCAGGGGCGACGGTCTGCGCCCCTTCGCGATCGGTGCTGATGACCGGCCAGCATCATGGTCGCACGCGGGTGCGAGGCAATGCGGGCCTCGACAACCCGACCGCTCAGGCCCTTCGTCCCGAAGATCGGACCGTGGCCGCCGTGCTTCGGGAGGCAGGCTACGCAACGGCCTTGATCGGCAAGTGGGGATTGGGCGATGTGGGCGAGGCCGCCAGCGGACTGCCCCGCCGACAAGGGTTCGACTTTTTCTTCGGCTATTTGAACCAGCACCACGCCCATAACCATTTTCCCGATTTTCTTTGGCGGAACGAAACCAAGGTCTCGCTGCCTAATGAAATCGTCGCCGTGGGTACGACCGGTGCGGGCTACGCGACCAAGGCCGTGGCGTTTGCCGACGACCTCTTCGCCGACGAAGCGATTCGCTTCGTGGGCGAACACCGCGATCGGCCATTCTTTCTTTTCTGGTCGATGGTCATTCCCCACGCCAATAATGAGCGGACCAAAGCCTTGGGCGACGGCGCGCACGTGCCGGATTACGGTCCCTACGCCGGCGAAGATTGGTCCCCACCGACCAAGGGCCATGCGGCCATGATCACACGCCTGGACAGCTACGTGGGCCGCCTGCTCGACCATCTCCAAAAGCTCGGATTGGCTGAAAAAACGCTGGTCTTGTTCAGCTCTGACAACGGACCGCATAAGGAGAGCGGGCACGATCCCCAGCTATTCCGGCCCAGCGGTCCGTTGCGCGGTTACAAGCGGGACCTTTACGAAGGCGGCATCCGGGTGCCTTTGATCGCCTGGCGGCCGGGCTTCGTTCCTCAGGGCCGAATCACGGCCCACGTCGCCTATTTCGGCGACTTCATGGCCACGGCCGCGGAACTGGCCGGTGCCGCTGTTCCGCCCAACACCGATTCGATCAGCTTCGTGCCCGCCCTCCAAGGACGCGACGATCAGCAGAAGAAGCACGAGTTCCTCTATTGGGAGTTCCACGAACGAGGATTCAGCCAAGCCGCGCTTTACCAGGGGCGATGGAAGGGGGTGCGATTGCAGCGTCCTGATGCCCCTTTGGAACTGTACGACCTGCACACCGACCTCGGCGAAACGCACAACGTCGCCACGGAACACCCGGACATCGTGGCTCAGATCGACCGCTACTTGAAATCGGCCCGAACCGATTCATCGGACTGGCCCGTCCAGCCTCCGCCGCCGGCCAAGAAGCGTGCGCAGGCCCGATCCTAAAGGGCGAATGCTCGTTCGGCCTTGCTCGGCCGATTCAGGATTGTTGCCTGGTTACTCACTGGATTCGCGACGTTCTGCTCTTCGGGCCGTGCAGAAGTCTTTTGGGCGGCCGCATCGACGTGCTTTTGGGCTCTTTCTCGGATGGGGGCGAATCCGTGGGGCCATTCACGTGGGGCCTGTTTTGCGCTTTGGCGATTTATCGCCTGGCCGTCACACGTCGCAGATCGCCACGGCCTGTTTCAGGCTTTCTAGGGCGTCGGGCCGCTTGGGGATGAACTCCTGGCCCACGTAGCCGGTGAAGCCGGTTTCGACGATGGCCAGCATGATCTTGCGGTAGTCGAGGGTCTGGGTATCGTCGATCTCGTTGCGGCCGGGAACACCACCAGTATGGTAATGCCCCCAGCACTCGTGGTGCTTCTGGATGTCCGCGAGCACGTCCTCCTTCATCATCGCGGCGTGGTAAATGTCGTAGAGCACCTTGACCCGAGGCGAACCGACCCGCTGCACCAAGGCCACGCACCACTTCGTCGAGTCGGCCATGTAGTCCTTATGATTGTGGGAGTTGAGAAACTCGAGACAGACGGTGACGTTGTTTTTCTCCGCGTAGCCGGCGATCTTTTTCAGCCCGGCGACGCAATTCTTGAGTCCTTCCTCGTCGTCCATGCCCTGGCGATTGCCGGACATGGCGATCACGTTAGGGAAGCCGGCCGCGGCTGCGGCGTCGATGTTCTTGCGAAGTTCGGCCAGAAGCTCTTCGTGGTGGGCGATGCGGTTGAAGCCCTTTTCGATGCTGCCGCAGGGGGCCATGGCACAGATCAGGCCGTGTTTTCGGAGTGTCGGCCACTGCTCGGGCTTGACAAGTTCAATCGACTTCAGGCCCAGCTTCGCGCACGCGGCGGCGAACTGGTCCAAGTCCATGTTTGCCCGACGCATGAACCCGTTATAGCACCACAGACAAACCGATTGTTTGATGCGGCCCTTGAGCTGCCCGGCCTGAGCCTCGCCGAAAAACGGCGAGGACAGGGCAGCGGACGCGGCGCCTACCGCAATGCCGAGTATCGACCGGCGGCTCAGGCCATGGGCATTCGATCCGCGTTGATCCGAAGAGGCGTGCATCGTTGGTTTCCTTTTTCAAGAACCATGGCAAGGGCGCGACTGCACCGGGGCATTCACGAGGAAAGACCAATTTCTTCGCCTTGCCGCCGCGCCGGTGTTTGACGGTTTCGAACTGCGCCTCATTGTGGATCGCGGACCGCGAGCCGTCAATCTGCCGCCCCCCTGCGAATCCCGATGGCCTGTCAGCGAATGCGAATCAAGGCGACACTGTC
>CALFBP010000076.1 GCA_937951625.1 uncultured Thermoguttaceae bacterium | reverse complement strand
AATGGGCGACAAAATGCAGCGTCCGTATGGATGGTGGTCCAGCCCAATAACCGCACGGACCCTTGCCGAGGATCGGCGTTTGGACGCCGCATGGTGGGATTCGGACGGCGAAACCCTCGTCTGGCTGGAGGGCCGCTCTGGCCGTGGCGTGCTGGTGGGCGAGCAGTCGGCCGAGGACGCACCGCGCGACCTGACGCCGGAATGGGACGTTCGAGCCGAGGTGGGTTACGGCGGCGGCGATTTCACCGTGGGCGGGGGGTACCTCTATTTCGTGGTCCACAAAGACGGGCGGATCTATCGGCGCCCGCTTAGCGGCGGGCCCGCTCAAGCGATCACGCCCCCCTTCGGCAAAGCCGCCTCGCCCGCAGTCTCCCCCGACGGACATTGGGTGGTTTATGTCCATCACCACGAGGGTGTGGATCGAATCGCGGTGGTCGACGCCTCTGGCCGTGGCTGGCCTCAGACGTTCACCGAAGGTCGCGACTTCTATATGCAGCCGCGTTGGAGTCCCGATGGAAAGCGCCTGGCGTGGATTGCTTGGGACCAACCGAACATGCCGTGGGACGGAACGACCCTGGTGATGGCAACGGTCCGCGAGGTGGACGGGGGGCTACCGCGGTTGGACGGATTGCATGAGATCGCGGGCGGTACCGACGTGGCCGTCTTCCAGCCCGAGTTCACTCCCGATGGCCGTCATCTCCTTTACGTCTCGGACGAGACCGGCTGGGGCCGCATCGCGCTATACGACCTCGCCTCAGGACAACGCTTCTGGCTGACAGCCGGGGGCGCCGAGTATGCCGCCCCGGCGTGGGTGCAAGGCATGAGCACCTACGCGGTCAGCGCCGACGGACGGTTCCTCACGGCCGCGCGAAACCAAGACGGCTGGGTGCGGCTCGAGCGGTTGGAGTTGGCGACGGGACGGGCCGCACTCGTGGAGGAACTCGCGGCCTATGGCGACATTGCCCAAGTGACCGCCTGTCCCAAGGGCGATCGCGTGGCGATGATAGCCAGCGGGGCGACGATTCCGCCACGCCTCCTCGAACACGACTTCGTTCGTGGCCGCACGCGGATTGTCGCCCGCGCCTCGGCCGAAGCGACACCGCGGACCGCTCTTGCCCGATGCGAGGCCATCGTTTGGCCTTCCTCCAACGGCGAATCAGCACACGGATTGTTCTACGCCCCGGCGAGCGACCGCTTTGTCAGCGAAGGCAAACCACCGCTCATCGTCATGGTCCACGGCGGCCCAACCTCGCAGTACCGCGCCGGATGGAACGCTCAGGCCCAATTCTTCGCCACGCGCGGCTACGCCGTACTGTTGGTCAACTACCGCGGGAGCACGGGATACGGTCGGGAGTACATGCTCAAATTGCGGGGAAACTGGGGCGTCTGCGACGTGGAGGACGCCATTTCCGGAGCGCGCCATCTGGCTGCCGCGGGCAGAGCCGACGCCCAACGGACCGTGATCATGGGTGGCAGCGCGGGCGGTTTCACCGTGCTCCAAGCCATGACCCAGTCGCCGGAGGCCTTCGCGGCAGGGATTTGTCTCTATGGAGTGGCCAACCAGTTCCACCTCGCCGCCGAGACCCACAAGTTCGAGGCCCGCTATCTCGACTCCCTCCTCGGCCCCTTACCGGAAGCCGCGCACATCTACCGTGAGCGGTCGCCTGTCTATCATGCCCACCGGATCAAACGTCCGGTGGCGATTTTCCAAGGCGATGCGGATCGCGTGGTTCCGCGGCAACAATCCGAGATGATCGTCGAGGCCCTCCAGCACAGCCGGACGCCTTACGTGTACCACGTGTACGAGGGCGAAGGACACGGTTGGCGCAAGGCGGAGACCATCGAGCACTTCTACCAATCCGTGGAGTCGTTCCTGCGTCAACACGTGTTGTATGCCTGACGCGTAGCGGCGAGGTTCCCTACGACCCCAAATCCATTCGCAACCTGTTATGTCCCACATCCCCGAAGCCTCGAACTGCGCGACCCGCGGCCTTCGCGTTTGCCGCAGCGTCTTCGCGGCCTACCGTTCGGCCGCTGTGCTTGCTTGCAACACGCTGCTGTTGCTGATCGCGCTCAACGCGGTCTTGAGCCTGGGGTTTCGCGTGAAGGATGCATTTTTTCCCGAGTTAAATCCCGGCGCGGCCGCCTACCACGATCGGCTCCGCAGCGTGTATCCTGGGATGAGCCTCGAGGAAATCCGCGAACTCATGGCCGAGACCTGGCAACGGCGGATCATGTATGATCCCTTCGCCCAGTTCCGCGAGGCGCCGTTCAAGGGCAAATACGTGAACATCCATCAGGCCGGCTTCCGCCAGAGCGCGGACCAGGGTCCGTGGCCGCCCGCCGAAGACGACCTGCGAATCTTCATGTTCGGTGGTTCAACCCTTTTTGGCTACGGCGTGCGCGATGAGGACACAATCAGCTCACACCTGCAACGCTACCTCCGCGAGCGGCTCGGACCCAAGGTGAGTGTCTACAATTTCGGGCAAGGAGCCTATTTCTCCGCTCAAGAGCGGGCCTTGTGGCAGCAACTCCTGCTGGCCGGCCACCGCCATGACCGCGCCGTGTTCCTTGACGGACTGAATGAGTTCGCCCAACTCGACGGCGAACCCGCCTGGACGCAGAGCCTCCGCGACTTTGTCTCGCAGCAGACCAACGATTGGTCGCAACGGTGGGTCACCCGAACGGCTCTGGCGCGATTCATCATCGGCGTGCGAAACCGATTGGGCTTGGTTCCCGAAGCAGGCGACGCAGAGTCCGCCGCGGCAAACGACGCCCCCATCGATCATGCCGCGGTGGAGGCAGTCTGCGAGAGATACTTGAACAACAAACGGATGATCGAAGTTGTGGCGGGCGGCTATGGCGTTTCCTGCCTATTCGTGTGGCAGCCGGTGCCTACGTATCACTACGACCGGAGCCGCCACCCCTTCCTTCCGCAAAACCCAAGCCCCCCGCTTCGCCACGCCCCCCATGGCTACGCCTGGATGGCAGCCCGGCGCGACGACCCGCGTCTGGGCAACAATTTCCTTTGGCTGGCGGACTTGCAACAAGACCAACAGGGACCGCTGTACGTCGACCAGGTGCATTACAACGCCGCGTTCTGTCGAATCCTCGCCGAGGCCATCGGTGCGGCGCTTTTGCGCTGATCACCGCCCGATCACTGGGCGAGGGACCGCGAACCTCTCGGGGAGCCGGCAATCATCACGCCCTCGGGAAGTGGCCGGGCGGCCACGGCAAGGCCGAGGCGATAAAGCTCTTGGCGGAGCCGGCGAAAGGCGTCGAAGCTGTCGGGATAGACCCAGAGGGTAATCGTCGTCTTGTCCGACTTGCGCTGCGCCAAGGCGCGACGAAAGGCCGAGTCCGGGGCGAGGGCCTCATCCACCGTCTCGCCCACTTGCCCGCCGATCGGGATCACCGTCCACTCGGCGATCCTCAAGCCAATGCGCCGGATCGCCCCGCCGCCAGGTTGCTCCTCGATCTCCTCGTGCCGTTGGACTGTGTAACGGAAGCGGAACCCCCCCTCGGGTCCGACCGCCTCGGTGAATTCCCGCAAGCCCTCCCGTTCCAGGAGTTGATCGGCCTTCCGTCGCGCGTCGTCGCGGGCCATGCGGACCAGTTTTTCGATCGGCACGTGGGCCACGCGGCCTTGACGCAGATGGAAGTGGAGTTCTTCATCCTCCACCGGCCGGCTAAGAGGCGTGGGATAGCTTTCTACGATGACGGGCTCGGGCCGAGCCGCAGCTAGGCGCTGCCGTCGCTCGCGGAGTTCGTCAAGGCGACGTTGGGCCTCGGCCAACTGTTTCGCCGCGTCGAAGCGGGCCTGGGTCTGGGCGTCCATTTCGGCCCGTCGCTGGTCCAGTTCCCGCTCCAACGCCGCCACGCCGATGGCCAGCGTGTTGCGTTCCAGCGCGCGAATCGCTGTTTCCTCCTCCAAGCTGCGGATATCGCGCAAGATTTGGGTCATCTCGTTGCGGAGCGACCGCTCCTCGGCCACCGCGGTTTCCAACGCGGCGAGGGCCTGGGCAGCCTCGGTGCTCAGCAAAGGATCAATTGGGGTGTTGCGAATTCGCATCCCCACCATGACGACCATGATGAGCATGATGCACACCACGCTCGCCACGATGTCCAAGAAGGAATCGGCGTTGACCGCTTCGGTTTCCGTGGAATGGACGCGAGTCATGGGCAAAGGCCTTAGCTACCCGCTGCTCGCACCGCCACCCGCCGGCCGCGCGACTTGGGGCAGTTTGGCGATGTGTTCCTAACTTTTTCGCTCTACAATCAGCCCGCTGTCGTCCAGCAGGGTTTTCAACTCTTCGAAACGGAATTCCGCGTCGGGCGTGACCTCGATGCGGAGGATGGGACGCCAATACATCCCCCGGCCAGCGATCCCCCAACTCTTCATGTGTTCCCAAACCGCGGAGACAAAATCGTCGATCGTGTCTTCGATACGTTCGCCGAGCGGGATCAAGCAACGCTGGGCCTTGGGGTCGTCGGGCAGGATTTCTAACCGATTCGAGCTACAGCGGACACGAATCGGCCGGGTGACGCCGACCGATCCCCGCGCCGCGTTCGGCAGCCCCCAGTTCTCGCCGCGGCTGTCCGCCAGGCGTTTCGTCTTCCGCTCGGCTGGTTCGGCTTGATCGTGTGAATATCGGTTTGTTTCGGGGCGTCTGGTTTCCTGGGGAACCCACTCGCCCGGCCGCATCGCGACCGCCGCAGCTTCAGACCCAGCCTCCTGGATGTGTCCAGCCGGCACTTGGGGTAAGTTGCCCCCGTTTCGCGGATCGCCGCCGCTATTGCCGGCGCTTCCGCCCGTTGCGCCGCGCGGTCTGTAGCCGCCGCGCCGCGGGATCGCCGTCGAGGCCGTGGAGTCGGGGTCGATCTCCTGAATAAGGCCGCCACCGGGCGCCGCACGGTAACTTACACGTGAGTCTCTGGCGACCGTTCTCGCACTGCCGAAGACCGACCCGGCCGCGGCGCCGTCGGGCGCCAATGCTTGTCGAGCGGCGAGCTGGTTCGGTTGGGATGCGGGGCCGGAAACATCGCTCCCCTTACCGTGCTGGTCGCTGCCCGAGCCTCGCGGGAAGTTCCTCTCGCCAAACTGGGATGTCAGCGACTTGGCCGCCGGTGGCAGCAATTCGGAAGCGGCGACGCCCGAGAGGGAGGCCTTCGTCGATCCTCCGGCGGGAGGTGCGCTGCCCGGGCTAGGCGAGTCGTGGGCCGACTCGTCCCGCAACCGCGCAGGATCGAGTCCGGTCGCCTGACCCGGCGGTCCCACCACGCCAGGATCGCTCTTGGATCTCCACGCCGCGCCGGCCCCAGCCCCTCCGCTGGGAATACCAACCAATCCCTTGCCCGAGACGCCCGGTGAGTTGGCGTTGGCGAGCATGGCCGTGAGCACGGCGCGGCGGCGGCGTTGTTCCCGCCCTTCGGCCACCGCGGCCCGCATGGCGAGTCCAACCGCCGGGTTCGCGTCGGGAAACTCCAACTCCCAATCCTTGTCAATCAGTTCGTAGCCCACGGCCGATTTCCAGGACGCCAGGGCTGCACGAGCGACATAGAAGGCGGGAATGCCGTCGGGCCGCACGATCAACAAGGGATAGGGTTCATCCGACCCGTCCCCGCGAATCTGGCCCTGCGACAACATCGTTTCCCGCGCCGCCCGCAACGCCCGGTCCAGCGGATTGTCGGCCTCGAGCGGTTCCTCGAAATCGGCTTCGGTAAGCGCGATTCCCTCGGGCTGCAAGACGATGGCATCGGCACGGCATTCGATGTAAATCGGCGGACGATAGGTTCCGTTGGGTCCTTGATAGGGAATGATCGCATAGGATCGCGGACGGGCCGCAACCGCCTCTTGAGCTGCGATGAGCTGTTTCTCGGCCTCGGCGATCTCGGCTTGGATGCGTCGCAGTTGCCCTTCCAAGGCCGAAAAACCTTCGCTGCCGGTCGCATGGGAGGAGGTCATGCTCCGAAGCGTGTCCTGAAGAGCCTGCCCCTGTTGACGGAGTCTTCGCGCGTGGCTTTCGACGTGTCCCAGGGCAAGCCTGGCCTGCGACAAACGTTCCTCGGCCTCTTTACGTGCCATCTTCAACTCGCCGATCCTCCACTCGGTCAGCTCACGCTCGGCTTGAGCGTCGGCTTGGCGCTGGGCAGCCTTGGCGGTGGCCTCGTGGAGGGCCTGGAGCCGAGCCTGCCTCGCCATGGCCAACAACAATGGCACCAGCGCTCCCATCGTGCAAATCAACACTGCCAGAAAAGGAAAGAGCGAAATCGTGGGGCCCTTGCGAAAGCGGCTGCGTCGCTGAGTGTGTAGGAGCTTGCTCATGCCGCCTGTTTCACCGGTCGCGGAGACTCCAATTGGACGACGGAAGCGACGGGGGTTTCTGTCAGCCGGGCGGTCAGGAGATGGATCGCAGCGGCCAGGCTCATCACCGTCTCCTCGAAATGGTTAGCGCCCGCCAAGGCAGCCAGGTTGCGGTTCAAGGTCTCTTCCAAGCGCGCGACCTGCGTTGTGGCGTCCGTCGCCCGGTCGAGCACCTCCACACGGCGGGCGAGCGCCTCTTGAGCGGCGGTCAACGCCTCGAAGCCCGCGCTCAACGTCTGTTGCAGCGCGGCCCACTGCTGGCGGCTTTTTTCGGCAAAAGCCTGCTCGGCGGCCGCCAATTCCCGGGCGTGGGACTGGAGGCTGTCGGCAAGGGCGGTCTGCAAGGAAACGCTCGCTTCCTCAGCGAGGCGAGTCCACCGCTCGTTTGCCGCCTCCATGGCCTCTTGCCAAAGCTCGGTTTGACGCTCGACGAGTTGTTCGGCGGAGCGAATCACGGCCTCGGCCATGCGGCGGACGGCCGCCGTTTGGCCGTCGAACGAGGGCCCATAAGGAAATAGCGTGCCCAATTCCCTGCCCACCTGATTGTCCACCCGCTCCAACAGTGCGGTCTCGTTTCGATCCACGAGGAAATGAGCGAACATCAGGATCATCGAGAGCGTCAGGGCCAACGCGGTGGTGTCGAATTTCAGGCCCAAGCCCGTCAACACGTGGACCATCGACTGGTCGGGCGCCTGGAGGTCCACGCCATTCAGTGCCATCGTGATGCCGATGACGGTGCCGAGAAAACCAAGTATCGGGATCGCCCAAAGCACAACCCGAAACAGCCCATAGCTCGCGTGGACGCGCGCCACCTCCAAGTCGGCCAGGTATTTCAGCTCGTCGTCCAGACCGTCGGCCGAGCCTCGCACGGCCACGTAGTCCAGCGCCGCGCGGAGACGCTGGATGTAGTATTCCCTTGCCCGCCGCGGGGGCAGACGATCCAAGCGGCGGAGCATGGCCTGGGCCACTTCGGCAGGCTCGGTTTCCCTCGCATTCCCAAGCGGCGACTCGCCCAGCGACAGGCTTTGATTAAACAAATCGATGCTTTTCAAAACGAGCGAGGCCAGGGCGACAAAAAACATCGTCGTCTCGAGGTAGGCGACCGGGTGTCCGGCACAGTACCGCGGCAGAAAGGCTCGACCAAGCAACCCCGCATGAAGGAGGGCATAGAAGACGCCGCTAGCTGCGAGTCCCCAAAGAATGGCCGATCGGGCGACCGCCTCGATCCATCGCTGCAAATGGCTCACCATCGATTCCTCGCTTCCGTCCGGCGATTTCGGTGGCCCAAGGCGCGCAACACTGCCCTGAGGCGTCCGTTGAATCGACCAGCCCCGCCGTGCAAATTCAGGGAAATCCGAAGAACCGATCGAACCGGCAAATTCTGCCAAAGTCGGCGAAAAGCTGCGCCGATATTCCCTTGTGTAGTCGCCAAACATTTGGCGACCAAGCAAGAAGAAAAAAGTCCTGGTTAGCACGTTCCCAGGGGGGGATCACAGTCCGGGCCGATCCGAGCCTTCGGGTCGCCCGGACTGTACTTTTTTTCGTGTGAGCCCTCGCTCACCCAACGAGCACGAGGCCATCACCCTTGTGCGCGGTGAACCCCCCGCTATAGAGGACCCCCACGACAGAGCGGCGTGCTTTCCTCACCACGGTGGCAAGGCAAGCGTGCCGCCCTCGACGGGCACGACGCAATTGTTGACGAAACTGGCTTCGTCGCTCAGTAGAAAAGCGACCACGTGGGCCACGTCGGCCGGGCGGCCCATGCGGCGCACAGGTATCTTCTTTGCCACGGCGGCGTAGAGCACCTCTTTGGGCTCTTTCCAACCTTCGCAGGACGCTGCCAGCATGGGGGTGTCGATCGTGCCGGGACTCACGGCCACGAAACGCACCCCGTTGGGGCTGTGGTCCGTGGTCAGGGACCGCATCAGGGCCACCAGCGCCGCCTTGGACGCGGCATAGACGCCGTGCTCTGGAAATCCGATGTCGGCGGCCACCGACGTGGTGAAACAAATCACGCCCTTACCCTGCTTTTCCATGATGGGAATCGCGTGCTTGGCCAAAAGGACCGGTCCGAGGAGATTGACGTTGATCACCGCGTGGAAGTCCTCCACGCTGAAGGCCGTGATCTTCCCGGTCCGCAACACGCCCGCATTGGCGCAGGCCGCGTCGAGCCGGCCGAAACGGGAAACGGCCAGGTCGACGGCCGCCTTGACCTCCGCTTCCTTGCTCACGTCGCCATAATGAAAGACACAGGAGAAGCCCCGCTCGGTAAGCCGCTTCTGGAGGGCCTCGCCTTCCGCACGCTGGATCGACATGGCGACCACCTTGGCCCCGTGCTCGCAGAACAGCTCGGCACACCCCTCGCCGATTCCGGACGTGCCGCCGGTAATAAGAATCACTTTGTCCTTCAAATGGCTCATAAGTCAGCTCCTTGGCTCAAGGGAGGGCAGCCATTCAGACTGTCGCAGCAGGCACGGACGGGCACTCGCCACGGCGCTGCCACGAACGGACGCAGGCGATAGTCTATCCAGGCCAGCCCTGGCCAAGCAAGGAGCGCCGCCGAGGAGTGAGCCGGTTGCACTGTGGGCAAGTGCTTGAGATGTCGCGGGTTCAACGGTCCGCCGTCGCTGCCGCGGTCCCCGGGGCGACCATTGCGGAAATCACTCCCTCGCGGAACGCAGGAACGTATATTCCGCCAGACGGCTGGCGAAGGACGGGGCGAGGCGATAGCACTCCCAGTCGTGCCGTTTGCCCACTTCGCAGCTCACATCGAGCACCTCGATTTTTCGCGTCTCGGGGCTGTCAGGGTCGAGGCAG
>CALFBP010000075.1 GCA_937951625.1 uncultured Thermoguttaceae bacterium | reverse complement strand
TCATATCACGTCGGCGAAGGTGCGTTCCATGCGGCGGAAGTAGTACATCGAGCCGATGAGGAGGAGGAACGTCATCACGATGGAGACAAGGAACATCAGGTCGGGCGGCCTGGCGATGCCGAGCAAGGCCCAGCGGAAGCCCTCGATCACGCCCACCATGGGGTTCAGGCCGTAGAGAACCATGGCCCAATCGGGCAGTTTGCTTTCTAAGGAGCTCGTGGAATAGACCACCGGGCTGAGGAACATGCCGAACTGGACGATGAAAGGGATGACGTAGCGGAAATCACGGTAGATGGCGCTCAGCGCGGCCAGCAACAGCCCACCGGCCAGCGAGGCCACCACGGCGAGGACCATGAAGACTGGCAACGTGACCGCGGCCCAAGAGGGCGTCACGCCATACCAAAGCATCATCACCAGTAAGGCAACAAGGGCGATGCCGAAATCCACCAGGGCCGCCAAGACCGAGGAAAACGGCAAGATCAGGCGGGGGAAATAGACCTTGGTAATCATGGCCTGGTGCGCGATCAGGCTTTGGCCCGACTGCGAGAGCGAATGGGCGAAGAGCTGCCAGGGCAACATGGCGCAGAAGGTGGAGACGACGTAGGGGATGCCCGGCACGGTGGGCATGTTCGCCCGGCCCATGAGGATGGCGAACAAGGCGGCGAAGATGCCGGTGGTCATCAGGGGCTGAATCAACGCCCAAGCTGCGCCGAGGATCGTTTGCTTATAACGGATTTTGATTTCGCGGGCAGTCAGAGCGAATAGCAAGCCGCGGTAGCGCCAGACCTCGCGGAGGTCGATGGCCCTCCAACCATGCGTGGGAACGATGACCAGCACGGGCACTTCGCCGTTGGTCGAAGGCTCGGTGGAGGCAGAAGCTTGGGGCTGGGGAGGCTGGATTTCGAATTCCGCGGCGTCGTCGGCGACGGCCGCAAGATCGTCGAGAGCCATGGGTTACTTTCCGTTTCTATTTTCGCGTTCGGCGGCGTTTCCGTTCACCCCCAGGCGGCCGAGCGAGGAATCGCTTTTCAGATGAGACAGGGACGAAACTTTTCTGGACTTTTTGGAGTGCTTCTTGAATTTTCTCTTGGGTCGGACAGCGGTGAAGGTAAGCTCGCCCACGGCGTCCAGCAAGCCATGGACGCCGTCGAGCATTTCCGTGACTTGATCGAGCCGTTCCACGAGCGTCACAGAATTGCTGTTTTGGCCCGCGGTATTGCCTTCGTGTTCCTCCTCTACTTCGCCTTCGACCGTGATCCGGCCAATCAGCCGGTTATCGTTACTCAACAGGGGTGCGACGAGCGACCAGCATCGTTCCTCGTCGACAAGTTGGACTTTGCGTCGCCAGGAGGCATGGAAACCTTCGCGCAGGGCGGGAATGTTGACATCCAAGCGGATATGGCATAGGCCGAGTTTTTCCGCCGACTCGACCATGGTTTCCCAAAGCATCTCCCAAGGCCGCGAGCCTTGAAGCCGGACCACCGACTGATGAGCGGCCGGATACGTGGCCTGCTGCGGGCTTCTCTGCGCGATCGGCCTGACCACGGATCGAACGAAGCTGCGCAAGTGATGGAGCAGCAAGAAGCACTCGGCCCGACCGAACAGGCCCGTGGTTACCACGATGGAAACGACCGCGCCGGAGGTAATCAAAGCGACAAGGTCGTTGCGGTAGAACTGACTGATCAAGCCCCCGCCGGCTGTCAAAAGACATAGCACCGCGACCACGGCAAGGACTTTTGGATTACTTCCCAGCCGATCCAAAAGGCGGTGATGGAGGTGACTGCGATCGGTGGAGTAGACGCTGCGGCCCGTCAATCGACGTCGGAGGATGGCGGCGGCCGAGTCCAGGACCGGGATCGTCCAAACTGCCAGAGGGGCGGCCAAGAGCACAGTGCCTGGGCCTTTGACCGATCCGGCAATCGCCAAAGTGCCCACCACCAGTCCGATCAACATGCTGCCCGCGTCGCCTAGGAACATTTTAGCTGGCGGCAGGTTCCACCAAAGAAACCCAGTGAGACTCCCGGCAAAGATCATGGCCAGAATGGCCACATCCAGGTGTTCAGAGACCGCGGCGATCAGGGCCGTGGCCACGCTGAGGATGATTCCCAAAGTCGTGGCGAAGCCATCCATGCCGTCTAACAGATTCACTGAGTTGATCGCGCCGAGGAGCCAGAACAGTGCGAAAACGAAGCCCATGACGCCCATGTCGATCGGGTAGCCGAAGAGCACGATGCGGTGGATGGAAAACCCACCGGCCACGAGGATCGAGGCGGCCAACACTTGACCGAGGAACTTTTGGCGTCCGCGGAGGCCGACCCAATCGTCCACGAGCCCCACGACCACGATCAATAGACCTGCCACCAGAAGCGGCCAGAGTTCCACGGCCTGGGCCAGGAGCTCGTCCTGAAGCGGAGTGGGGAAGGCACATGCCGCGAGAACGACCAACACCGATGCCACAAATATCGCCAGTCCGCCGCCCAGCGGGATCGGGCGCTGGTGCAGTTTGCGGAAATTGTCGGGCCGATCGACCAATCCGATGCGGGCAGCGAGGCGGCGCATGGCGAACGACAGCGCGAAACTCACGCCGCAGGCGATGGCGAACAGGGCAAGGATTGCAGGAATCATCTGTAGCTTCGCAAGGAGCGAGAACGACGCTGAGAACTAGAGTACCGAAAAGTTAGGTGGCTTGCTGCGATTTGGTGGCGTCGGCCTTGCCCGACGACTTGCTGCCCGACTTGCCGTTGGCCGCGGCGCCGTTGCCGCCGGCGGGCTGTTCGCTCTTCTCGTCGTAGTAGACCTTGTCGCTTTCGCCGTAGCCGTAGCCGTGGCCGTAGCCATAACCATACCCGTAACCCGAGCCGTAGCCATAGCGGCCGTAGCCGTACTTCGATCCGGCGTACCCGTAAGCCCGATATCCGTAGCTGCTATAACCATAACCGTAGCCGTAGCCGCCCCCACGGCCGACCGCATTGACGATGACGCCGAGGATTTTCGCTCCCAAGGAGGTGAGGGTCTCGGTGGCTTGCCGCGAAGAAGACCGGGCGTGCTTGGTCAAGCGAAGTACTAGAAGCACGGCATCGACCCGGGGAGCAATCACCGAAGGATCCGTCACAGCCAGTACCGGCGGACTATCGATCAGTACATAGTCGTACTGGTCGCGCAACACGGCAATAAGTTCCTCGAATTGCCTTGAGGTTAACAATTCCGCGGGATTCGAGGGCCGGGGGCCGGTCGTGATCGTCCAGAGGTTGGGAGCGGCCGTGGCCTGAACGGCGTCGGGCAACTCGGCCTCGCCGTTGATCAAATTGCTCAAACCGACGTGGTTTTCCAGACCGAGGAATTTATGGATTCGGGGGCGGCGGAAATCGGCGTCGACCAGGACCACCCGCTTCCCAGAATCGGCGATCGACAGGGCCAAATTCGCGGCCGTCGTGCTCTTACCGTCGCCAGGGCTGGGGCTGGTGATTTGAATGACCTTATGGCCCTCCGAATGGGTGCTGAAATACAGCGCGGTCCGCACCGCGCGGTAGGCCTCGGCTTGGCGTCCCTTGGGTTGGTGTGCCACGCAGAGGGTGGGAGCCAAGGGCGAATTCGCCGCGGCCTCGGGGACGATTCGCTTGCCCTTGCGCAGCCCGATCGTGGGGATGTGGCCGAAGATGGGCAAGCCGAGATAGGATCGGACCTCCTCCGGGCTGCGGAAGCGGCGATCCATCAATTCGATGCAGTAGCCCAGTCCGAAACCTGCCAACATGCCGCACAGGGCCGCGATCGCCATGATGTTGGGCAACTTGGGCGCGACCTGCACACCATAACCTGGCGGCGAGATGACCTGCATGTTGATGCCGGCATAGTCTTTAATCAAGTTGATTTCGTCCAACCGTTTCACAACGACACCAAAAAGCTGTTGAGTGCGGCTGATCTCATTGCGAAAGGTTTCGTCTTGGACTTGGTAAGTAGCGAGAGCCTTGGCTGAATTGCGCTCCGCCTCGAACAAGGTATTCAGCCCCTGCAATCGCTCCTCGTGCAGCTTCATTTCTTGACGCAAGGATTCCAAATAGATTTTGATGAAGTCCTCGGACCCCGATCCCTCGGACCCCGGGGCGAAGCTCGCCATGTGGGTGCGCATGAGGTTCATTCTCTTGCGGGCGGCTTTGACTTTGGGATGGTCTGGGCCAAACTCCTCCAAGAGCATTTGCTCTTCAAGGAAGACGTTGAAGAGGTTGTCTTCGAAGGCGTTGCGTGGCGTAAGGCGCGTCGCAGAACCGGCAGCGTTTGTCGAATCGTTGATGGCCGCCAAATTGCCGATCAAAAGGGCAATGGCCTCCCGATTGCCACCTCTGGCGATGGCGTTCTCGAGCGCAGCAATCCGGGATTTGATTTGAGAAACCTGGACAATGACATCGGCCCGAGCCGCTTCGATCTTCGCCATGCGGTCCTCGTGGAGATTGGAGCCCTCCGTACCCTTCCACAGAAGTGGCGCCTCCTGGCGAAACTTGCGATAGGCCTCTTCCTTTTCGCCGAGCTGTTTGAGCAGCACGTCCTTGGCCTGGGAGATCAACTCCGCCGTTTCCTTGGTTCGGTCTTGATAGGCGTCGCCCAAAAACTCTTTATAACTGTCGAAGATCGCAGTCAGCACTTTCGTGCAATCATCTGGATCGCTACCCTTGAAGGTCAAGCCGACGATGTTCGAACTACCTCCGGTCGGCGTGGGCGTACTCGTAGTCAGAGAGCCAATGATTACGCCGGTCGGATCGGCAGCCTCTCGTAGTGACGGGAGTTTTCCCAGCTCATGTTTCTCCACAGCACGGCTGATGACCGTCGGGCTCTTGAGTAAAACCGAGTGCATGGAGAGCGAGTCGTCGCTGGATCGCTGGGAATCGACCCCCTGGACTGGCAGCCTCGCCTCGTTGCGAACGATCAACACCTGCCCGGAGGACTGATACACCGGCGGCTGCTGGAGGTAATAAAGGTACCCCAGCCCACAGCTCACCGCCGTGAACAAGACGATGATCCACTTGTGCCGCCAAAGGACGGCCAGCGGATTGACCCCACCGCCCACTGCGTCTTCCGGACCTTCCGGGACTGCCCAATCCACGCGCTGCCCCATTCTCGGTTCCATCATTTTAAGACCTCGCTACCAGAAGATGGCGAAACGAATTCCGGGGACCGCACCCCGCGCCCGCCGGTGTTTACGTTTTTTAAACCACTTTTTCGCCTTCGGCGCATACTCCGTTCCCGTGGGTTGCAAATCGCACCCTTGCGAGCGACAGATTGGGGAGTCTTGCGTCCATGCGTGCTTTCCTCCGTCGACCTTTTCGCCTCAACGCCAGAGCGGCCGTGCCTACCCGACGTCGCGTGAAACTCCCGTTTTACTCTGACGCTCCTTAGGCTCCATCATTTCCTTCATCGCGCTTGGTCGCCCCTTTTGCTGTTACTCGCAGGGCTATCACCAAGTGGACAATTCGTATCTGGTTTTCTGTCGCCGCGGTCGTCCTGGGGGCTCCTACGGCCGACAGTTTTGGTTTTTTGCAGTTGTTCGGTTTTGTGATTTGGTTTAATGCCGCGAGGGTGTTCTGTCTGGAGGCATGGGGATCGGCAGTCCCGCTTCAGCCATGCTGATGCGGTGGAGCAACTCGCGGTACTCCCTCCGGTTCGGATCCACCGCTACGCAAAGCCTGGCCTCACGCCGGGCTTCGTCCCAGCGTCCTTGAGCTTCGAGGAGCTGGGCCAACTCGAACCGCCAAGCCAATTCGTTGGGATTATATTGGACCGCTCGCGCGTACTCGGCGATGGCCTCGGCGACACGGCCATCAAGAAGGAGCACCGCGCCGCGAAGGTAATGACGCTGAGCGTCCGGGATGGCAAGATGATTCAAGCTCTCCGCTGCATAAGCCAGGATGTTCGCTCGCTCGCGTGCGCGGTCGGGAGATTGAAAATAATTCGTCGCCAGTCGAATCAAGAGCGTCGGGTTGGGCGGAAAAACCTTCTGCACGGTCTCCGCGGATTGCAAATCCACACCCAACCACCGCACCACGTCGGCAAGCCGGTTTTCGCTCAGAGTAAGGCTTCGTCGCCAACTTGCCAGGGCGGCCTCCCGCCGTTGGGCCTGAAAATCGAGCAGCCCACAACGATACAACAACTCCGGATCTCCCGGGCCCAAATGCCGCAAGCGTTGCACATAAACCTCGTCCGCGCCGCAATCGGCGAACAACACGCTCAATTCGGCCGTGAGCAAATGAACATCCGATAGCAACGGGTTGTACCGCCGAGCCAGGAGCAGGTGGCGGAGGGCGACGGCCAAGGTCTCCTGCACCAGGCCGTCACCGCGGAGCCGTTCTAGCGCGTCGTCCATTTTTACACGCGCCAATCGATGCACCCGCCCATGCAAATACCGTGGCGAAGTCTGCTCCCAAAGCACCTCGCGGCGTGCGGTCGCCGGGGCCTGTCGTTGAAGCCGGTTGAACTCGCGACATCGATACAGCGCAACCCAGAGCTTGCCCAGCGTCGCATGGCCGATCGCGTCGTCGGGAACCTCGCGGAGAACCTCGTTCAGCATGTGGATCGTACGGCACAAGTGGCTGTCGGCGGCATCGGTCCACGCCTCGATTACTGGGACTTCTCTCAAGGCGGTTTCCAGCTTGGCGGCAGCCGCTGTTTGAGCCATGCCCCAAACGCCGACGCCCGCTAGGACGGCAATCAAACTTGCTGGCAGCAATCGTCCCGACACCCAACGCATTCCAGACGAGCGATTGATTTTTACTGCCCTGGGAATGGGGCGGATAGCGCTGCCGCTCACGGACCCGCAGATCATAGCGAACAAGATCGAGTTGGAAGGGATGCGAAGCCCAAAGTCGAAGCAGGCCTGGGTGGCCTGAGTGGCCAACGCGAACATGCCGACCATTCCAGCGATGGGGGCCATTGGGTCCGCTGCGGAACGCAGCAAACGCCAGCTCGCCGCGCCGACCATTCCCAAGAAGCCAACCCAAAGTCCCAGTCCCATCACGCCGCCTTCGACCAGCCACTCCACATACTGGTTTTCAGCGTGTTGGAACCAGTGGCTCGCTGGCTCGGTCTGATAAAGGCCGTAGACATAGCGGTACGTGCCCAGGCCGGTCCCTGTTCGCCAGAATGCCGGCACTGCCTGGAGCGAGTCTTTCCAAAGACGAACCCTTCCTTCTCCAAAGACAGTGCGCTCCATCAAGGTGGCCAAACGATCGCGGACTGCCTCGGTAGCGTTAACCCAACCAACCAATCCTAGACCGGCCAACACCACAATGCCCGTCCAAACCACGCGGCCGCTGAATCGCCGCGAGGCCAAGATGGTGGCCGCGAGGAACAGGAGTGCCAAGGCCAAGGCAACCATACCCCCTCGCGAGAGTGAAACCACCACCGCGGCCAACATGAAGGAGGCGAACACCAAGCTAATGACCGACCACCCGTCGAGCCTCAGAAGAAACTCGCGAACGCTGGATGAGAACCGACGATCGGAGCCAGACGGCAAAGAGGTGATTCTCGTTCCCGGATCAGTAGGCGAATGCTTCCCCCGAAACCCGAGAAACCCGCTTCGCTGAAACGCCCAAAGCACCAGACCGAAACCACACGCCAGGCAGAGATTCAAGTAGCCCGCCGCATTGTTGCGATTCACAAAGGGTCCGAACGGCGAACCACCCTGACTGAGCGGTACTGTCCAAAAAATCATGCCGTTATAGGACAATTTCTGCACCAGTGCGAAGAACGCGATTGCAGCGCCGTTCGCTGCGACGACAAACCACAGGGCGACTTGAGCTTTCCCGTTGGAAAACCAGTACGCGCCAACCAGAAAAAAGACCGATACTAGCGTAAGCCAAGCAAGTTCCAGTCGGGTCGCAGCCGGACAAAGACTCACCTGTTGGGCGTGCGTGGGCTCGAAAAGGCTGGCGCGAGCAATCAACGATTGATCCGAAGGAGTGCCTTCCGCGACCAACTGCTCGCGAAGCGCCACGGTGCCGGGCGCCACTACGGCGGCCACGGCACTATCCAGAGGCACTAGCTGTAGAAAACCCAGTCCTAGGGCCGTTATAAGAGGCAGCATGACGACTGCCAAACGGAAACCTCCAATTTTCAATGAACGAAAGCTTTTGGGCTCCAGCAGCAGCGAAAGACCACACAAGGCCAGACTGACGATGCTGGCCGACAACAACCAGAACTGCGCAGCGGACTGGACACTTCCAAACCACCAAGGCGCGGCAACGACAGCCCCAACGGCTCCTAGCCCCCCAATAACCGAACAAATCCCCCCCATCGCCAATCGCAGCCCCGACGGTCGCCCCGCATGTTCAGTGTTGAGATACCTCGGTGAAAGCGAAACCATGCAAATCGACCGAGCTTCAGTCCCGCTTACCACCTGCTTGAGGGTGAAGCCTATCGCCAGAAAACGAACTCCGCACTTGTGTTGACCGCGGGAGCAACGGCGAGTGCGCACCTTCAGCGAACCCCGCCACAAGCTACGGACAACGGTTCCGGCGATCGAGCTATCCCTGCCCATGCACCGGCCGAATGACTCTGTTCCGTGGCCGGGAGAGGATATTGAAAAATTTCTGCGCGACCTGCGCCGCGCGTTGTGCTCAGCATGCTGGCTGAGCTATCGTTAACGCGAGGGAAAAATTACGATTTCGTATCACCGTAAAGGCTACGGAGCCTTTGGACTTGCCGGCACACCGCCACCGGCGGTTCCTGCCAGGCCCGCCAGGCCCGCCAGGCCCGCCAAGGCCCCGAGGCCACCGCCGGCTGCCCCAGCCCCGCCAGGGCCGGCAGCACCAGGCGTGGTCGCTGCACCAGGGGCTACGCCAGCCATCCCCGGCACTTGTTCGCCCAAGACAGCCTGGAGGGCATCCAGGTCGGACCGGGGTATCAAGGGAATCTCCAAAGTGTTCTCATCCGCCGGCGTCTCTGCCAGAGCCACGGTTCGCGCCCGCAAGCCGCCCGACGACTCGGAGGCCCCCGAGGCTTGCCGCTTGACTTCGGGGGACGCGTAGGGAAGCACTCTTACGGCCAGCACCGCGATACCGTCCGCTCCGGCCGCCATGACTGAATAAACACCGGGCGAGAGTTTCATGGCCTGAAACGCCCCGTTCTCGCCCGTTTGCACATTGCCCACGACTTGGCCATTCTGGACGAAGAAAACCTTCGCTTGGGCAGGAACAACCTCGCCAGAAGGCGTGAACTTCACCACACGGCCAGCGAGGTTCCCGTCGACGCGGAGCCGGACCGACTCATACCACTTTTGCCCACCCATCGCAGTGTCAGCAGCTCTTGCCTTGGTGACTTGACCCAAGCACACGAACGCCGCCACAATGGCCACAGCGCCCCACCGGCTGACCACCCCGAGGCTGCCCTCGACCCAATTTTGCTTTCGCGTTTTCATGAAGTGAACTCCCTTTTGTGCAATGTTCATCAGAAGCTGACGACTCACTGGAAGCCAGAAATCTTCGCCCCTCGCTACGAAGGGCTTTTGCGAAGCGGCAGGATAAACGCCAACATCGCTATCACGTCCTTCTAGCTTACAAATGGAGTTTTTCCTGTCAACAAAAAACCCAACGTCTAACCAATCTTCAACAGATTTTCTTGGGGGGGTATCTCCCTCCAAGGGGTTGTGTTCTTGCAAGAACGCTTCGCGCGAATGCGAAACAGGCGGCACGCGAAGCCGATCGAACACGTCCATCGCTTATTCAACTACTCGCCCGCCCCCGCTAGTGGATGTCGCACGGAAGCCGCCCCCAAAGCCAGAACCGACGCGGCCATGGTCAAGTAGCGCGGTAAAAATATGGAGACTTCGCCTGGGCCGGAATAACGCCTGGTCGTCCGTCGAATCGTGGATTCCAGCGTACGCGGATACTTTTTCCCTGCACATAAGACATTTCCCGTTATACGCTTAAGCGTTGGCAGCAGACGTTCCCAAAGCACGTTGGTTGAGTGTTGTCAGGCCTCCTGGTTGTTCCGGTTCGGCATATCTGGCCGAGGCGTTTCGTTTCCGCAAGGCGTCAAAGATGCATCCCTGTTTGCCTGCCTCAATTCCCGGGTGAGAATTCCGGCAAAGCATGGCCCCGGTTTCCCTTTAGCGCAGCGACGAAGCCAGTCTCAAGCCCGATTTCTCCCAACAAAAAAATTCAAAACTCGTTGACAACTCTGCTAAGTGAGGGAGAGCCGCTTAATACGCCGCTGCACGGTACTTTTCGTGTTCGTCGTCGCGTTCGTGACGGGTTCGTACTCGTCCATGGCCGAGGAAAACAGTGAGGCGACGATACGCAGGCTTATTGCCGACGTGACTGCGGGGCGGATTTCAAAACTGGCTAGAAATCCTTTGCCATTTCGCAAGCTCAACCACACCCGGCCCGGTCAGCAAAAAAGAACGCTCCACGAGGCGGATGACTTTCTCGCGGACCACCTGACATCGCGGGGATATCAGGTACAACGGGAGGGAGTGCAAGTTCAAGCGTATCGTCGCGATCCGCGCAAACCCAAACAGCAACAATATGCCCCGCCCCGGCCAGAAGACCCGTGGTATACAGCTTACAACCTCCACGCCGAGGGCGACATTCCCGAGCGCTGCGACATAGAGAACGCGGCTATGGTGGTTCGCGCCACCCTGGCGGCGATTCTCACGCTCGACGCGGAGAATTAGGCGCCCAGCCACGTGCTCTCAGAGCTGCGGCGATTTTTGCCTTATCGCCGTCGCGTGGGATTCTCGGTTCGGATGTTTCCGGCCGCGCGACGCTGCTTTTCGCACACTGGTGGAAACGCTGTGCACGAATCTTGGAGCTTTGCTGCCGCAAGAACACGGGGCTGACTTCTGGCCCTCCGTGGTGCGGCCCGGCCTCAGTTCTTGTGCGGTGGTGCAGCCGCGAGGTAAACTCCGGTCTTTCAGCAAGGAACCAGGGCGGCTGCCATCCAAATTAAGCGAAGCCGTTCTGGAGCATCGGGCGATGATCGGAGGAAACGGTCAACATGAAATGGGGTTGCACGAAAATCGCGTCCATCCAGTGGACGATCCTTGTCTTTTTGGTTCTCGCAATTTGGATCGCGCCAAGTTGGGGCGGGGAACATTGGACCAGTTTCCGCGGTCCTACGGATCAGGGACATGCCGACGCGGACTTGCCGCTCCGCTGGAGCGAGCAAGAAAACGTGGTCTGGAAAACGCCACTTGCGGGCAAGGCCTGGTCGTCGCCCGTCATTTGGGGTGACCGCATTTGGCTCACCAACGCCTTCGAGGATGGCACGCAACTTTTCGTTCTCTGCGTCGACAAGAATACGGGAAAGACCCTGTTTTCCAAGCAGGTCCGCTTCGTGCCAGGGCCGCAATACTGCCATCCCTTCAATTCCTACGCCTCGCCATCGCCCGTGGTCGAGGAAGGCCGCGTGTACGTGACTTTTGGTTCGCCATACACTGGCTGCCTGGACGCCCAAACGGGCAAGGTGCTCTGGGAGCGGACCGACCTGGTTTGCAACCATTTTCGCGGGCCGGGCTCTTCTCCAATCCTCTTCAAGGACCTCCTGATCTTGCATTTCGACGGAAGCGACTTCCAATATGTCATGGCCCTCGACAAACACACGGGCAAGACGATTTGGAAGACGCCCCGCTCGGTGGACTTTCAGGATCTGGACCCGGAGACAGGACGGCCAAAAATCGACGGCGACTACCGGAAGGCCTTTTCCACGCCCTTGATCGTGGAGGTCCAAGGCAAGCCGGTGCTCATCAGCTTGGGCTCCATGTGCCTGTACGCTTACGAGCCGGAGACCGGAACGGAGCTGTGGCGCGCGGAATCGCCCGGCAGCCACTCGGGATCGGCGCGGCCGGTGGCGGGCCACGGGCTGGTGTTCTCGCCCATCGGCTACACGGCCGAGCTTTGGGCCGTGCGGCCCGACGGTCATGGCGTGGTTACTTCGACTCATGTCGCGTGGCGCTACGAACGCGAGGCCCCGCGACGCGCTTCGCCCCTGTTGGTCGGCGATTGGCTGTTCGACGTGGGCAGCGACGGCGTGGCCGCCTGCCTGGACGCCAAGACCGGCAAGGAGCTGTGGAAGCAGCGGCTGGGCGGAAATTTCTCGGCCTCGCCGATCCATGCCCGCGGGAGAATCTATTGTTTCGACGAAAAAGGCAAGACTACCGTCTTCGAGGCCGCCCCAAAGTTCAAAACACTCGCCGTCAATACGCTCGATGACGGATTCATGGCCTCGCCGGCAGTATCGGGAAACGCCCTGTACCTACGGACCAAGACTGCCTTGTATCGAATCGAAGCCCGTAAGCAGCGGTAGAGAAGTAGACCAGCGGGCAGCTCGAACGGAGGTATTCGTGGTGATCGCTGCCGATTCCCCGGCTCAGTGAGAGGGGGTGTTTTCGGATTCTTTCTTGTCAGCGTCGTTCGCCTCTTCCACGCTCTTGCGGACTTGTTCCCGCATCTCATCCATGCTTCGTTTAAGATGAGCGACGCTCTCGCCGACGGAACGCATGATCGCAGGCAGCTTATTGCCGAATAGCAACAAACCCACCAGCACCAAGAAGAATAGTTCAACGTCGCCGATGCCGAACATGGGCCATGGCCCTCCGTAATCCTCAGGTTACGCCCTGGCGGCGCTTCGCACAAGAGGAGGTTCTGCCGACGCCGATCGAAGACTGCGGCAGGCGGTGACTCACTCAGGCCCTGCTTCTTCTAGTTCAACTCGTCAGGTAGTTCTTCATGAATTGATTTTCCAGCGCGAGTCGGTCGTGTTGGAACTTCACGATGTCGCCGATCGAGACGATGCCCACCAATCGACCTTGAGACAAGACGGGAAGGTGGCGAATACGCCGGGTAGTCATCAACCCCATCGTCGCCTCGACGGAATCCTGCGGAGAGCCAGTAATCACATCCGTCGTCATAATCGAAGACAACAAAGTGGCATTCAAGGGGCCCTTGCCAGATGCCACGAAACGGAGGATGTCGCGTTCGCTCACCACTCCGACAATTCGCTCCCCTTCATCCAGGCCACGGTCACAAACCACCAGGCAGCCCACGTTCCGCCGCACTAGTTCGCTGACCACTTCATCCAGAGTGGCTTGGGGATGAATGGTGAACACTGTGCTGCCTTTGATCTTAAGAATTTCGTACAAGGTCATGTTCTTACTCCCACACCATTAGCGACATGAGGCATAAGGCGGTGCTGGCGCGTTCCATGGTATCCCCTTAAGCCCCCTCTAACCAACAACCCCAACGGAGTCGGGCGATTCAACTGGTTGAGGTCGGCAAACACTGCGGGGTGTTTTTCCAGTTATTCCCTTACAACGTCAGAACTTGCGCGTATTTCGAGATAGACATCGCCTGCGGGCATCGTTGCCCCTGGGGCCACATCACCATTTTGCATAATCCTGATTTCAATCTCATTGCGGGGCAACAACCGCCCGGTGAGATTGAATTCCGCCTTGGGTTCGCGATCGGGAAACACGCCCAAAGGCTCGGCGTTGAGGGCTAGCTCACAACTCGCTGGCATCCCCTCGAAGCATATCCACACTGTCTCCTCCGTCCCCACGCCAGTCGGTCTGCCGAACTTCCTTCGCCAGTAGATACCTTGGTCAGTGACTTCGCAGCGCCAGGGTTTCCGCAAACGGATTCGATGGGGGCCATTGGCCAGAGCTGCTGCCCGCGCGGCATCGCGGCGGCTGGCAAAGATCGAGGCCACGATCGCCACTGCCAGCAAAGCGGCTACGACGCCCAACGATGTCCAAGGCGACACCAGATCGGCGCCGGCCTGTTTCCAATGCATCAGCTCGGCGACATATTCCCCGGCCATTTTCAAGCCAATGAACCCCAGCACTGCGGCCAGTCCGAAATGCAGGTAACGGAACAGGTCCATCACGCCGGCGAGAACAAAGTACAGGGCCCGCAACCCCAAAATGGCAAAGATGTTGGACGTGAACACCAAAAACCGGTCCCTGGTGATGCCAATGATCGCCGGGACGCTGTCCACGGCAAAAACCACGTCCGTGCTCTCGATCACCAAGAGTACGAGCAACATCGGGGTGATTCGGAAATGCCCTTCCTCGCGGACAAAAAAGTGCGATCCGTGCTGGCGGTGGTCGCCACGGCTGATCGGCAGCACCCGCCGACCTATACGGAGCACGATGTTCTTTTCCGGGTCAACCTCCGTCCCACTGTGCATGAAAAGCTTGAAGGCCGTGTAGAGGAGAAAAATCCCGAACACAAAGTTCATCCAGTGGAAACGCTCGATCAACTCGGTGCCGGCGAGGATGAATAGGAGGCGCATGAACACCGCACCCAGAATCCCCCAAAATAGGACTCGGTACTGAAATTGGACGGGGACTTGGAAGAATCGAAAGATGACCAGGAAAACGAAGAGATTGTCAACCGAAAGCGACTTTTCCACGAGGAAACCTGCTAGAAAGCGGATTCCCGCCTCGTCCCCCAGCCACCCCCAAATCAAGGCATTGAATGCCAGGGCGAGCATGATCCAGAAAATCGACCAGCCGATCGACTCCTTCAAACTGGGGGCATGGTCCTTCCGGTGAAAGACGAACAGGTCCAGCGCCAACAACAGGGATATAACGAATCCGAACGAAAACCAGTGCCAGATAGTGACTTGTGACACTGAACTACACCGCGTTGGAATAAAAAGAAAAAGAGCCGTCGGTAGCTAGTTAGCCAGGCCGCTTTGCCATTCAAGCGAATTTGGGGCTGTGCCCAAACCCCGGTCCGTCAACTCTTAGTGGCCAAAATATCTTAGCCGCTCGCAAAACCCGACGCAACGACACCAGGGAAAACTAGCGCTCCAAGACTCCCCAAAATTCACATCTTTCGCAAACTGTGCAGGCAAACGAATGGAGAGTCTGATATTTCCCGCAACTCTTGCCGTTCTTACTCAACTGTCACCAATCGTATGTCCGATACTAACGTCACGACCAGAATTCGTGGAACCTTCAGGTTCCATGGTCTGGACGGGACGTTCACTCCGTTGCACATCGAGATGGGTGGGAACCATGTCGTTCAATCGTACAGGAACGTGGCTGGCAGCCTTGTTGGTCGGATTGGTTGCGGCAACGCCTGCTTCGGCCCAGGGGTTGCGAGATGCGGATCTTTTCGCGCCGGCCGAGCCCAGCCACTACGGTGGTGGCGTCCGGGCCAATGAGGGATTCTTTTTTACCTACGACGCCTTGTACTGGACCATTAGTCCACCCGAGCGAGCGACGGTCGGCATTAACACCGAGGAGCTGGCCGTAAATCGCAACGTTTGGTGGACCAACGACCCCGATCAGACGTTCACGCAGGGCTCCACCCTGAACACCAGCACCTTCCAAACATTGTTTACCCCCGGCCAGCGGATCGAATTGGGGCACGTCAACGGACACGCCGGCTGGCTGTTCAGCTACATGAAGCTCCACCAGTTGAGCCAGGGGCAGACGTTTCCCGGCGTGCAGATGTACTTCAACGATCAGGAATGGGGCGTCAACAACCTGCCGCACCTGGTACACGACGTTGGGGCAGCCGCCCCAGTTCCCTTGCCGGTCTGGTTCGATTCCGTGATCATGGACCTCACGACGAAGCTCTGGGGCACGGAGTTCAACCTTCTGCTCCGCACGCACCCTGGCCAACGTGGCGGAATTTTCGAGTGGTTCCTTGGGGCCCGATACTTGGAGTTCGAGGAGCAGTTCGGCATCAACGCCAACGGCACCCCCCCCGTCTCCGCCCTGGCCGACACGGTGTTCACCAATCTGGCCAATAACAATATCTTCGGTCCGCAGCTTGGCTTGCGGTGGTTCACCACCAACGACCGCTGGCAGTTCTCGGCCGAAGGTAAATTCCTAGCTGGTTGGAACAGCCAAAACGTCCGACTCCACGGCTTCGTCGGGTCCGATCTAACGCCCACGAATTTCCCCCGAGGCGCCGGTTCGCCGGGCTTTCCGTTGGCCATGCCGCCTACGAACGCCGACTACATCTCCTACATGTCCGTCTTCAGCCCAGTGGTGGAATTGCGGATCGAGGGAAAGTACCAGTTGACCCGCAACGTCGGATTCCGGGCGGGTTGGAACGGGATGTACATCGGCGAGATCGCCCGACCCTCCCGTATGGTCAATTACGAATTGGGGCAGACCAGCGTGCTAGGAATCTTGCGGTACATGAATCGGGACCTGGCCTTTTTGCAGGGCCTGGGCATCGGCATCGAAATCAACCGATAACTTTAGGCCCGAGCACTGCGACCAGCAACACCAAGAAACCGAGGGCATTGACACCGCCCCCGGTTTCTTTTTGTTTCTCTGCGACATAAAACAATGCTCGGATCGGTCGGCGGCCGCGTTTTGGCGCGGTGAGCTGCCTGGCGCGAACTCGTTGACGATCCAACGGAGCTGAGCTTTTTCGGGCGGAATCGGCTTCTTCCGCCGGGCAATCTCCGAGCGTCGATTGCCCCACAATCGAGGAAGACGCATGACTATGGCTGGGAAAAAACGTGTCGCGTTGGTGACGGGGGCGGGCAAGCGGCGGGTGGGCAACGTCATTGCCCAGGCGCTCGCGGACCGAGGCTTCAGCGTGGCGATCAACTACCGCCAGTCGGCTGGCGAGGCCGGGGAAACAGTGGATGAATTGAAAAGACGGGGCGTGGAAGCCGAGGCCTTCCAGGCCGACGTGGCGATCGAGGCCGATGTCCGCCGCTTGTTTCGCGAGGTCATGCACCGTTTTGGCCGCATCGATATCCTGGTGACCGCCGCCGCCATTTGGGAGCCCAAGCCCCTGGAGCAGGTCACCGCGGCCGATCTGCTCCGCCATTTCGAAATCAACGTGTTGGGCACTTTTCTCTGCTGTCAACAGGCGGGCCTGATCATGGTGGGCCAGCCGGAAGGCGGGGTAATCGTAACGATCGGCGATTGGGCGGTCGAGCGGCCCTATCCGGGTTACGCAGCTTACTTTCCGTCGAAAGGGGCCATCCTCACCATGACGCGGTCGCTTGCGGTGGAATTTGCCCAGCGAAATCCAGCGATTCGCGTCAACTGCGTCCTGCCGGGGCCGGTCATGTTGCCGCCCGAATTGTCGCCTGAAGAACGCCGCGAAGCCATCGACGGCACCCTGCTGCGTCGCGAGGGGCGACCGGAACACGTCGCCCAGGCCGTCCTTTTTTTCGTTGAAAACGATTTCGTCACCGGAGTCTGCCTACCAGTGGACGGCGGGCGCACCATCGCGGGCTCCTGAAAAGGGGGGCGACGATGGTTGACGAGGGATCCGCATTCACGAAAAGGGGCGACGAAGCAGTCCAACGAGCGGACATGACCCCATGGCCTGATGCCTGGGAACGCCCTTTGAATGTGGCCGCGCGGCTTACGGCCATGGCCCAAACCATGCCCGACGCCGTCGCCGTGGCCGAACCATTAGGCTACGACGGTTTCGGGCGGCGTCGCTATCGGCGGGTTTCCTTCCGGGAACTGGACGACGACAGCAGTCGCATCGCGTTCGGGCTGCACGAGATGGGGATCGAGTCGGGCCACCGGCTTGCGCTGTTGGTCCGTCCAGGAATCGACTTCATCAGTCTCGTCTTCGCTTTGCTCAAGGCGGGGGTGGTAGCGATCCTGATCGATCCCGGCATGGGCCGACGGAACTTGCTCCGCTGCTTAAGTGAGGCCGAGCCCGACGGTTTCATCGCCGTTCCGCTGGCGCACGCCGTGCGTGTCCTGTTCCAATGGCGATTTCCCAAGGCCCGCTTCTACGTCACGGTAGGCCGCCGTTGGTTCTGGGGCGGCGCGACCTTGGAACAACTCCGCGCCCAGCCTTCGAACCAGGAGATGGGAAGCATGGTGTCCGCTGCAAGTGGCCCCAAGGCTGCGGAAAACTACGTTGCCTCGGCCACGGCGGGCTTTGAGATTCGAATTCCAACGGCCACCCGGGCCAGAGATCCGGCGGCGATCATTTTTACCACCGGCAGCACCGGCCCGCCCAAGGGCGTGCTATACCGCCACGGAAACTTCGACGCGCAGATCGAGGAAATCCGGGATCACTACGGCATTTGGCCCGGCGAGATCGACGTGCCGTGCTTTCCACTTTTTGGCCTGTTCAACGCGGCCATGGGGGTGACGGCGGTAATTCCCGACATGAATCCCTCGCGACCGGCGGACGTCGATCCGGCCAAAATCGTCGAGGCGATCACCGACTGGAACGCCACCCAGACCTTTGGCTCCCCGGCCGTGTGGAGCCGAGTGGGGCCGTACTGCCGCGATAAAGGGATTCGCTTGGAGACGATCCGCCGAGTGATGTCCGCCGGGGCGCCCGTGCCGGCGAGCGTGCTGCGGAGTATGAAGGATTGCATCCATCCGGAGGGTGATGTGCATACGCCTTACGGGGCGACGGAGGCGTTGCCGGTGGCCTCAATCGCCGCGACCGAGCGGTTGGGCGAGACCGAGGCCCGAACGCTTCGTGGCAGCGGTGTTTGCGTGGGCAGGCGCTTTTCGCAGATCCAATGGCGTGTGATTCGCATCGTCGAGGGCCCCATTCCGACGCTCGATTTGGCCGTGGAACTCCCGCCGGGCGAGATCGGTGAATTGATCGTCCAAGGCCCCGTTGTCACGCGGGAGTATGTAACGCGGCGCGAGGCCAACGCCGTAGCCAAGATTCGCGACGGCGCGGAGGTCTGGCACCGGATGGGCGACGCCGGCTTTTTGGACGAACAAGGCCGCTTCTGGTTCTGTGGTCGTGTGGCCCATCGCGTGGTCACGCCGGGCGGCCCTATGTTCACCATCCCCTGCGAGGCGATTTTCAACCAGCATCCCCAGGTGCGACGCTCGGCGCTGGTGGGGATCGGATCACCGGGCCAGCAGCGCCCAGCAATTGTCGTAGAACCGCTTCCCGGTTGCTTTCCCCGCAACGATCCGCAGCGGCGCGCGTTCGTTGACGAGCTGCGCCAACTCGCGGAATCCAATGATTTGACCCGCCCCATCAGTGACTTCTTTTTCCACCCGGCTTTTCCGGTGGATATCCGCCACAACGTAAAAATTTCCCGGGAAAAGTTAGCTGTCTGGGCCTCCCGGCAATAAAACCTTCCGCCGCGGGGACTATGGGGCCTCACGGGCTTAGCGAGCCTGTTGCCTCCGATCGCAAATCGCTCCTTTTTTTTCGGCACGGCAGGAGGCTTGCCGTCCCGCGGCGTTGTGCCGGGGAGTCGCCGCCTTGTTGCCTTTTGGCAACGCTTCCCTTCCCTCCATGATTTTGAATCGGAACGAATCGTAACGTAGGGTTGGATATAGGCTACTCACGTCCGCATGGCCCAACGAGGCGAATGCCACGTGCGGCCTGGGAACTTGTCCTAACCGGCCATCTCCTCTCCTGGACTTCTGGAGAGCAGGAAGGCCCTAGATCTTGTCGGTGGGCAACTTGTTCATGAGCGACCTCAGCCTGATCCAAACCGACGTCGGCAATGGGAAGGCCCAAACGCCGGTCGACGCGCCGCTGGAGCACGGCATCCAGAAACTCCACAACCTCTTGGCAGAGTTGGACAGCAAGGGGGTGGGGCGGGAAACCGCGTCATCGCCAGAGGCGGGGCGATCGGAAACGGCGTGGGTGGACAACCAGCTCATCATCGTGCGACTGGGCATGGCTAGCAGTCTCTTCGTAGCGCTGCGGTGTCGCAGCGCCGCGGTGGCCGCCCACTCGCTCCGCGTAGCGCTCACTTGCTCGGCATGGGGTTTAAAATTGGGACTGACGCCGGGCGACCTCGACGCCATCGAGGTGGCCGCGCTGTTGCACGATCTGGGCATGGTGGGCGTTCCCGACAGCGTCTTGTTGAAGCCGGGCCCTTTGACCCGCGACGAGCTGCTGATCGTCGAACAGGGACGGCGCCTGGCCGCCGAGATCCTCCGCCATGCCTGCGCTGAAGCGAAAGTCCTTGAGATTGTGGAACATGTCGGGGCTTGGTTCGATGGATCCAAAGGCGGCTATCGGTTGAGCGGCCGTGAGATTCCCGCCGGCGCACGGATGATCGCCATCGTCAACGCCTTCGATTCGATGACCACCGATCAAGTGTACCGGCGGGCGATGTCGCATGAGCGGGTAATGCAGGAGCTGTTCGCTTCGGCGGGGAGCCAGTTTGATCCCAACTTGGTGGAGCAGTTCGCGGAGTTCCGCGCTGGCGACCAAAAGCCGTGGCGGGACAAAGTGGCGCAACGTTGGCTCCGCGGTCTGGATGCGGAGACCGCGAACTCCTACTGGGAGCTGCTCGCTACGGAAAAGCCCCGAGCGACCACGGAAACCGCCCGATGGTTTGAAAGGAAACTCCTGGAGAACATGCACGACGCCGTGATGTTTATCGACGCCGGCATGCGCGTGGTCGAATGGAATCGCGGCGCTGAGCGTCTGACCGGGATCGCGGCCGTCAGCATGATGGAGCGTCTCTGGTCGCCGTCGCTGCTCCAAATGCAGAATGAGAAAGGCGAGTGGCTGGCCGAACAGGACTGCCCTGTCCGCTGCGCCCTTCAGTCCCAGGTTCAGTCGCTTCGACGGCTGACGATTTCCGGACGCGGTGGGCGCTCAATCTCGGTCGATGTGCACGCCATTCCGGTAACTGCCGCCGACGGCGGCGTTCTCGGCGCCGTGCTCCTGATGCACGACGCTTCGGGCGAAACCTCGTTGGAACAACGCTGCCAAAGCCTGTACGAAAGGGCGACAAAGGATCCCCTCACCAAGGTCGCCAACCGCGCCGAATTCGATCGGGTGCTCGAAATGTTCCTGCACGCACACAAGGAACACCACGTGGCGTGCAGCCTGATCATGTGTGATCTAGACCGATTCAAGCGGGTCAACGACACGTACGGGCATCAGGCGGGCGACGAGGTGATCCAGGCCCTGGCCAACGTGCTTAAAGGCGTTTGCCGGGCCGGTGACCTTGTGGCCCGTTATGGCGGCGAGGAGTTCGTCGTCCTTTGTGCCGACTGCGACAACGCCCAGGCCGTGCGCTTGGCGGAACAGGCACGCAAGACGCTCGCGCAAATGCAGCACGGCTGCCTGAGTGGCCAAAGGGTGACGGCGAGCTTCGGCGTGACCGAAGTCCAGCCCGGCGATACCCCCGAAACGATGCTCCGCCGCGCGGATCGGGCATTGTTGATGGCTAAACAGCAGGGACGCGACCGGGTGGTGCAATTGGGCGGGGGCGCCGATCTGGACGGCGCGGACTCCGCAAATCTTCCCGCCGGCGTTTCCGCCTTCGTCGAGCAGCGATTGGTCACCCCCGTGCCTCTTTGGGTGGCCGTCGAGAAGCTCCGCGGGTTCATCGCCGATCACCGCGCCAAGGTGCTTCACGTCGGGGAGAACCACGTGGCCATGCTGGTTCAAATCGAAAAGCCCAAACGTTCGCGCCGCTGGGGCGATCGGCCGGCCGTGTTCCGCGTCGACGTAAAGCTCGATGAGGAATGCGGCGGGCAAGCCTCCGCGAATTCAGCCCAGCCGACGGTTTGGGCTCGCACGCGGATCCGCGTGACCATCGCGCCTGAAAAGAGCCGCGAGCGTCGCCGCGATCAGCTCCTGGATCGCGCCAAGGAAGTCCTCACCAGTTTTCGTTCCTACTTGATGGCCAACCAGGATGAGCAAACCGATTCCCAGGCTCCTTGCCGGGAACCTTCGCTTCCTTGGACGCCGTGACGGAAGCATGGTCCCTCACGATCCGTTCGTTTTCTCCCCGATCGTCAACGTGAAGGGATAGTTAGGAAACGGAATTTCCACTGGCGTGATCGTACAGCGCCACGTGCCGGGGGCGGCGTTCGGGACCTCGATGCGAAAGGTTTGAACGCCCTCCTGTTGGTACTTGGCGCCGTTGGGACCAACAACTCTCAGCCGGAGTCTGGCGCCGCGCGGCTCGAAACCAAGCACGAACTGGAGTGGTCCCGAACGTTGCATCACGTATTCCTGGACGACCGGCTGACTACCGGCGGAGGCGCTCAGCAGACTGCGTTCTTTCGGCCAGAAACCTCCCTGAATCATGGTGCGGCGCACCTCTGATTCCTCTTGCGCCGTGACCGTGGCGAAAACCAGGTAACGCAGCAGCTCCTGCTCGATCTGCGTGTTTTGCCGTTCATTGTGGAACGAAGTGAAGATCACGTTTCCCTTCTCGAACGGGAACCGGACCAATAGCGACCCGGTCATTTCCCGCCCCTCCATGGTCTTGAACTTGCCGCGAAGATAGGGGATGGCCTCGGGCTCCTTGAAGGCGGCGGGAAACCAGGCGGGCTGGTCAAAGCGCAGTTCGATCGTCGGTCCAAGGCGGCGGGCCAACCCCGGGTCGATCACCTCGGCGACCACGGTTTGCACGGCCCCTTTGGCCCGCTTCGCGTGGTCGATCATCTCGGGAAAAGCAATCTCAAGGAGTTGGAACTGCCAGTCCGAGGCGTACAAGGTCCGGCCGCGGCCAACAAAACTCCGCAAGGCCTCGCGGAGCTGGACGGCGATCGTCGGGTTAGCGCGAAAGGATCCCGCGCCGCTTCGCTTCGCGCTGCCGATCCGCTCGCCTAGCCATGACTGGGGTACGCCCCCGCACGTGGCGAACACCACGTCAAAAGACGCCAGCCGCTCGGCGTCCAGTAAGTCGTTCATGACGATTTCGGTGGGTTGGTAGCCGCTGCCAAGCGAGGCCAGAAGCTTGCCCATGTCGTCGTATTCGGGCGGGGTGACGGCCAGTCGCAAAGTGCGGGCCGCGACACTCGATCGATCGCGGTCCGGCGGCTCCAAGACGTCGGTCGGAGGCCCGCCGGCGTACGGCCTGGATCGTGGCGAATCCAACGCCCAGATCGCTCCCAGGGCGATCCCCAGCGACACGGCCGCGGCGACGTCCAAGGCCCAACGCCAAGCGTCGCGCCGATCCGCTTGGGGCGTCCCACGGGGGTCGCATTGGGAGGCAGAGCCAAAGTTGTTCTCAAATGGGCCTTGCATCACTTGTGCTCCACTTCATCCTCCCGCTCGTTGCCTTCATTCCTCTCCTCGCGTCCATCCGCTTGCCCAGCTTGTTCTGGTTCCCGCCGTTCCTCCCGAGACTGCCCTCCCTCATCGCCGACGATCCGCAACAGCGCCAAGGTCGTGTCGTCGCGACGGATTTCCCGTTGCGACCGCAGGGCAAGGATGTGAGCCTTCCACGCCGTAGGGTCTATGTCCCAGTATTCTTCCCAATCCGTGTTGATGCCAGCTTCCTCCCGGCGCAACGCCCAGTGGGCCAGGGCATCGGTACAAAGCACGATCAAGTCGCCCTCCTGGCAGGGTTCGTCGAGCCGCTGAAACGCGAGGTACTCGTCGCGATGCAGGTCCACGCTACCAAGGACCAGGGGGCATTGGTCGAATTCCGCGGAGCTTTGGATGGGAAAGGTGCGCAACAAGCGACCACGGCGGAGGTGGAATAGGCAGCTATCGCCGATGCTTACCCCGTGCAGACGCCACTCGGGCTCTTCGAGCGCCGAGCGGGACTCCGGCGGGAGGAGCCGGATGACCAGCAGTGTGGAAAAGGCCCCCTCGTGGAGTTTTACGCTCTGGAACCAGACCAGGTTCGAGACATCGATCTGACGTCTCCACGCCGCGCGGCGTTCCGCAAGCCAGTGGGCCATGGCCCTTGGGTCATCGGGGTCGGGACAATGACGCGCGGCGGCCTCGACCAGGATCGTGGCCCAGCGGCGGGCGAAGAGCGTCGAACTGACCCCGTCGGCGATCGCTGCGGCGCCGCCATCGCCGTCCACGTAAACGGCGTCCTGGTTCTCCTCCGGGTAGTCGGCGTCCTTGGCGACGGTCAACACCCGCCACTGCAACCGCAAACGTTTCGGAGGGCCCAAGTCTTCCATACATTCGCAAGCTGCGTCCGTGGAACCACGCGTCGAAAGCCCGCTCAACGAAGTCTCGCCGCGCGTCGAGTACCCCAGTCCAGAAACTTGAGAAAGCACACCATATCGGCGTTGAAGGCCATGCCCCGCGCGCCAGGCTGAAGCTCAAAGCCCTCCTCGGCGGCGTAACGGAGACAATGCTCGGGCAGGGGGCTGGACATTTCGAACAACGTCCGTGCCATTCGGTCGGGCAAGCCGTCCGGCTTCGCAGGGAACAAAAACGGCGCGGCCGCTGTGCTGGAAAGATGGCAATTGAACATCAGCACCTGGCCATCGCTCGTCGACAGCTTGCGAATGGCCTCTGCATAGGGGACTGGGTCGCCGTCCTGCGATTCGCCATCGGTGATGTGGACCACGATGGGCGGGAAACTGTCGGGGTGCTGGCGGATCCAGTCCGCCAACAGGTCGCGCGCGAGGTAGAGCATGTTGCACATCGGTGTGCCGCCCTGCGCGATCGGATCTACCCAGATGGGAACATCGCACGGCACGGAGATCATCTCTCCGCCCTCCTCCGAGGGAATCCACTGGTTGCGGGTATCGATCCGCGCGGGGTGATTGCCGATCTCGCTGATCGACGCCAGCCTCTTGCCAGCCAGCTCGCCAAGCAACGCCGGTTCAATGATCATGTTGCTGGCCTCGTCCGTGCGATAGCCGAACACGCCCACGTCCCACCAGTCCTTGATGCCCTCATCGCCGCTGGCAAGGATCGCCATGTTTTGAAGCCAGTCGTTGATCGCGGTCGCCAGCGCATCGCACTTGCGTTGGTCCGAGCCGCCCAAGGGCTCCTCCATCGAGAACGACTGATCCAAAAGGAACAGGAAACACGCTTTATGCTGACGGCTGATTTCCTGAGAGTACGGCGAATGGGGCATGGCGAATCCTCCGCTGAGGCAAGCCAATCTGAGTCAATCTCTGGCCGTTTCCCAAATCGCTTGAAGCTGGGCCAACGCCGGTCCCGACGCCGTGCGCCTCGCGAACTTGGCCTCGGAGTGAAAGCTCGGCACGTGCTCCGCTGCGCCCGGTTTAACGCGGTAGGCGTCGCACTCGGCTTGTAAACGCTCGCACGTGGTGGCGAACTCCTCCCAGGAGGCTCGGCGCGAGGGCTCGTCGAGGAGTTTTTTTCGGGCCTCCTGGTAGACTTGGACCAGCCGCCGCGGAAAACTCGCGCCCGGCAACAAGGCCAGATCCCTGGCCAGCCATGTCCCCACGTCGGCTGTGGGACGGTCGCGTTGGGCGGCGGTGTCATACCGCTTGTAACCGACCAGGCCGTCAGGGGTCAAAACCTTGCGGAAATACCCGCGAAGCACTCGGCCGCCGTTCGTCTGGGCCTCGTAAAGCCCGGGAGGTTCGTCCACCTGTTTTTCCGGGAGGAATTCTTCGAGCCACTGCCGAACTCGGTCGCACAGCACGTTTTGCACTGAGGCCGAAGGAAGCTCTTCCAGAATCCGTGCCGCGAGCGCTAGTCGTTCTTCCCAGCCCGCCGGAAGATCGGCGAGTTTTACGCGAAGCAGTTCGTCCGCGGCTCGCCGTTGCGCGGCCGCGGCGGACTCGGCGCGAAGCTTCTCCAAAGCCTTGCGGTTATGCTGGAGGATCAGACGCTCGGAATCGGCAAGCGAGGCTGCGCCACCGAATCGCTCAACAAAGGCGGCCAACACGGCTTCCCGTTCGGCGGACGAAAGCCCCGGCTTCAAACGGGCCTGCAACCGCTCGTGTTCGGCATAGAACTCCGCCCGCACTGCCAGGGCCTTGATTTCCTCGACGCGGGAGGCGGTTGCCCAGGGCGCGTGAGTCTCGAGCCACTGTTGGGCCTGGGTCCAGCAGGCCTGATAGTTGCCCGAGACGAAGAGCTTTTTTACCGACTCGGCAGCCTGCGACGCCTCGGCTTCCGCTTTGCGGCGAGCGAGTTCCCGTCGAATTTGCCCGAGCCGTTGCGTCGCCAACCACGCCATGGCGTCGCTTCCTGCCAGCTTCGCCGATTCCACTTGCTGGGCGAAGTTCTCCCAACGTGCCTCCGAAGCCCGGAGGTGCGCGAGGTCGTCGTCGGCGTGGACCGTCGCCACGCGGAGGAACGCCGCGACGATACCCAACGCGGTATTCCAAGCCGCCAGGGAGCGCTTGACGGGCGATAAAGGGCTATTCGGCCGCAGGTTGTCCAGAACGGGAAGACTGTCCCCAAAGGGGAGATCGAGCTGCTTCAACGAGTCGACCTCCTCCCGAAACGCAGCGGCCGTCGCGGCTTGTTTTTCAAGCGTAGCTAGGGCCGAGGCTTCCAGGGCGGCATCACCAGGCAGCGAATCGCCGACAGCCCCGAAATCCAGCGCGTTCCGTGCGGTCAAGATCGCCAGGGGGGCGGATGCCAAAGCAACGAACCAAAGGGTTTTCATCGCCGCGGTTCATCCTGATCGTATGAGCATTTCCAAGGCCATCCGATGCACATCGGCCGCAACCACCTTGGTCCAAGTCCCCGGCGGAGAGGACGAGGCCCTATCATCATCCCAAGCGAAACCATTCGTGCAGGATTTCTGAGGCACGCTTCCCGGCCAGAGCCGTTGGTTGAACGACGTTTTTTGTCGAACTCGGTCGCGGGCGCCTCTCTTAGGCTGCCGCCGGGTCGGTTGTTCGCTGGTGATGATATAATAAAGTCCAACAATGACCGCCGCGGAGATGATTACAATCATCACGATGGTTCCGATCAAAAGCCCTCGGGAGGTCTGGACCAAAGGTTTGCCCTCGGCGGCCGCGGCGGCAACCGCCGCCGCTTTTTTGGCTTCCTTCTTTTCTTCTTTCTTTTTCTTTTCAGCGGCCTCTTTTTTCAGCGGATCCATGGAGAAGCGGTGATTTTGGAACTGGGACTCGATCCGCTGCATGAGGATTTCCGTCTCCCACGCGCCGGGCAGCAACAAGGGCGTTCCCCCGAGGGCCCGCTGGCCGATCTTCAGGAGGAAGTCGCGTTTTTGGCTGGCGGTGTACTCCCCATCCATGGTCTCCAAGGTCATGGCGCGGTCGGCGGCCATGGCCATATCGCGGCAAGCCGCCACGAGCAAGGCGTGTCGTTTCTCCGTGTTCATCCCCGCATCTGGCCGCTGGAGCCGCCCGACATCTTGAATCGACTTGTAGCACTTGTCCCACGCCGCGGCCGCCGCATGATACACGTCCTCACCCAGCAGGTGCTGCCCCGCCAGGATCAAATCCAGTCGTTCCTTGAAATCGTCGGGGTGATGAACCAGGGTGCGAAGGATATCCACCATTTTCTCGCCCAAGGCGGGCTCGTCCTTCGGGTAGCTTGCCAGAAACTGAGGTCCGCCTTCGTGGATCAATTTGTAGACCGATTCCGTCGACGCGGCGCGGATCATCGCGGTGAAAGAAGCGGTCTTCATCTTCTTGGTTTGCACCAGCTTCAGGCAGTTCAACAGGAAACCGTGGACGCACCGTTGCGGCACGTGGGCAGCGAATTTCTCCATGGCCTTGGCGGGCAAGGTTGCCAGGACGCGGGCCATGAGCACCTTGCCCGCCCGACGCGGCTGTTCCGCGGCTTCGGCCCATTCGTCCCACAGAAACTCGCATCCCGGCGGCAGCGTGCCGTGGGCGTGGATGTGGCGCGCCAACACCGTCACCTTGTCGTCGTCCGGGACGGAGCCGAGTTTCAAAAGGCCAAGGATTTTGTCGGGCGGCAAGGTCTTCAGCAAATGAACCACCACGCGACGGGCGCCGGCGAGCGGGGGCTTGGTGCAGAGCACATCGACGACCGCCAAATGGGCAGGCCCGCCCACTATGGCTTTCAGCGCTGACTCCAAATCCTCCAGCCCTTCCAATCGGTCGACCAACCGTTGCTTCAAGTAGGCGATTCCGGGGGGCCATTGACGCCATGCACCCGAGGGCAACGTGCCCTTTTCCAGAAGCATTTCCATCGCCTGGTCGATTTCCGCCAGGTGGTCCAAGTCCTTGGCCTCCGCAATCTCGACCGCGGCCAAGGCATTCAGGTACTTGTCGAGTGCTTCACGGTCCTTATCCAACAGTTCCAAGAATCGTTGCACGATGACTCGGCCATACTTTGCCCCCGGGGTGGCGGCCAGCGTGGGCTGAGGCCCCAGCGTATTCACCGTGGTTCGCTGCCACGGCAATTGGTCGCTTGAGGCCAGAGTTTGAGGGTTGCTGGGCCATGTCGCGACCAGCGTGGCAGCAGCCCGATCCGGATCCAGTTCATACGTGGAGAAACCGTTCCAGCCGCCCACCAGGACCGGCGGCAGCAGCCGCGCAACACCATAGAACAGCAACGCGGCCAGGCTAGGCTCCGCTACGAGCAAAAGCGGTTGGGAGGAATTGGTCGTGCTTTGAGCGACGGCGCAAAGCAAAGCAAGAAACCAGTCGCGGCGGACCTCAGGCGTCAACAGACGCCAGCGTTCGGGAATGACCCCGGTCGGATCGGCCGCGGCCAGAGCGTCGCCGGAGTCGCGGAGGAAGGCCCCCAAAAGAGCGTCGTCGATCGCCGGTGCTTTGCTCTGGTGCAAGTCGGACAAGGCGTTCAATGGCTCCAGTTTGAAGGGGATTTCCGGCGCGTCCTCGATTACCCAGCCGGCCGCGCCCCACAATTGCAACATCTCCGCGGGCGTCCAACGCGATGGGCTGTCGGCAGTGTCACGGACGAGAAGGTGGGCGAAGTACGAACCGGGGCGGCCCTCGCTGTCGGTGGGCCGATAGCACACCTGCCCGCATACTTGCATGCCCCCGGCCAACGCTTGGCTGAAAAACCTCCGAGGCGCCGTGGCCGCGGTGAACTGGAGCTTCTGTTCATCAGACGCATCGGTGGGGAGATGGTAGTACAGCAGGGGTTCCAACTGCTGGTAGCACTTGCGCAAGGCCTCGCCCTCCAAAGAGCCTGCGCGAACGCTATATCCGCACGTCCGGTCCGCCAATTCCCCGTCCCGCTGCTCCAACGCGGAACTGCCATGCGTGCAATGGGTGCAAAACAACTGATGAATTTCGCTCATCGCAGTTCTCCCTTCAGGAGCCGGTTAAGGTCTTGGCCTCCTGTTGGCGTCGGCTGATTGTGATCGAAGGATTTCGGTCAAAGGCTCTCAGCTCGCCTCCACCCTGCCCTGAGTTGGATTCAGGCCCAGGGGGCCGGGTGAAGACGGGCGGCTTCCGGAAAAAACGGTATTTACCTCCCCAAGCCTGAAAGACGGAAAACCGGCTTGCCCTCGATGAAACCTTGGGCCGCATCCCGCAAACGCCCCAACACCAGCGGGTGGCTGGCAAGGTCGAAAAATCCCACGTCGATCATGGCCCAAACCGCGACCCAGCCGTCGCGCCATTCGGGGGGGACTTGAATCGTTCGGCTCCCCCCGCCAGCCTCCCAGCTCGCACAATCGATTGGTACCCGATGATACACTGAATCGGCTTGCGGTTCATCACCCGGACCCGGCGATTGAGCCGAAATCCCGAGGATGCACCGCTGGCAAAACCTCTGTGAGGGCCAAGTCCACCGGACGGAGAACACCCCTTTCTGGGCATTTATACACACCAGGCTTGCCCGCCCCAACGCCGGCCCCAGTCCCAAAAGGGTTGGGCTCAGCAGCTCGCGCTCTATCCAGCGTCTCAGTTGGCTCTCGTGGGGAGCGAATAGCTCCTGATGACGGCGAACAATCCGGACATCGAAAAATTTTTTGAGGCCTATCGCGTCCCCTTTTTGGACCGCCTCCAAGAGATCGATCGTTTGGGCCATCCGATCCCGCGCCGCCTGGATAACTGGACGCCACTCGGGGCTGAGCGGGAAATCCACCAGCAACGGGTCCTTCGTGAGACGGACGATTTCCGCATCCTGCCGCATGCGGATTGCAGTGGCCAAGCTCCGCAACAGTCCTTGTCGTCTCAACGCCCGTTCGTAATGCCCAAGCCATGGCACCACGTCCGCGCATTCGTCAAGCAACTCCTGGTTCCAAAGGCCCAGGAGTTTTTTGTCAAGCTGGTCGGCGGGGAGGGAATCGGGAATTTGATGCAAGGCGCGAACCAACGGTGCCCGCTTCTCGGCCAATTCGATTCGCTGCCGCCACGCCTGAGGAACGATGTTGCGGCAGCCCAGCGCCACGATTTTCCGCCAAGCCGCCACGATCGACTCTTCGCGGCGAGGGAAAACTTCGGGGGCCTCCATAACTGTTTTTAGCGCCTCCGCGGCACCTACGCGAGCCCGAGCCAGGGCGATGCGGCCATCCAGGCGAGGGGCATAGCCTTCGGGAAGACCACCACCCGCTTGAACCAAGGCCCGCTCCTTGGCCAACGACACCTTTCCCGGCGATTCGTGCAAAAGGGCGTCGATATGACGCACCATCGCCAGACGATTCTCCGCTTCGCGCACACGGTTGCGCTGCTCCTCGGCTGGGGGAAAGCCCGCAAACAAAGCTTCATCCCAGGCTGCAACCAGGGCCTGGTCCCCGGCCTCGCTCATGGTGTCCGGAAGCGTGCAGAATGCCGCCCAGGCCTCCTTGCGGCGAACCTCGCGGTAGGCCTGCTGAACCAAGGGCTGCAACGAATCAGGAACATCGTTGGACCGCCCCCTTCGGTTCAAGAGGGCAAGCGCCTCGTCCCATCGCTGATCGCGCAAGAGTCCCTCGATCCGTTTGAGGCTGGGATGGGCCACCTCGGCCAAGGCGGGGAGATTTCCCATGGGCGATCGGGCCATAAGGACCAGTTGTTCGACGAGGTCGGGGACATCGGGGTCGGGCGACCGCATCAGCTCACCAACCAAGGGGCTGGCCTCGGAGGAGTGGAAATCCTCGGGCCGGAACAGCAGCTTGTCGTAGTGCGTCGCCGCCACGTAGTTGGTCCAAAGCCCTGGATCCGCGGCCAGCGCCCGCAACGCCACGTAGATCACCATGGCCGAGAATCGGTCCAGCGTCGGCGACAACGGAGTTTGCTCGTTGCGATCGGGGTGCTGATACGGTTTGACGCCCACTTCCAGATTGCGTCGGCCCACCAACGCCGGCACGCACATCCCGTCGTAATCCACGAGTTTCAACTCGCCGGTTGGCGTCACCATGACATTGGCGTGTTGAAGATCGCCATGGGCGATACCGGCAGCTTCCAACGAGTTGACCAGATCGAGCCATCGGGCAGCGGCAGAGGCCAAAGCTTGGCGGTTGTTTTCACGACACTGGGCCGCGATCCAACGGTCCAACGTCTCGCCTTGGACCCACTCCATCAGGATCAAGGGGAACCATTCCGCATGGCCGGCGGCGCGGACGCTCGCGTCGCGATATTCGAAATCGACGAGGCAGGGCACGCGCCGCGACCGGAGATACTCGCTCACCGCGTCGTAGCGCTCATGCCGCTCCACGGAGGCGGTGGTGAAAATACGCACGGCGCGGGGCGGACCACCGTTGGGAGGAATGCCCTTGTACACCACGGCGAACGCCCCCGTCCAAGGACGCGGCTGCCCAAAACGGTCCCGCTCGATCTGATAACCCCTCAACTCCGGATCGCGAAAAGCGACCTCGGGTCGTTGGAGCATCGCGCTGAATTGGGATGCCAAGGGCCAGTTCATTGATTACATCAATACCGGGTATCCGTTCATGTGCAACAGCCACGCCAGCGGTTCGAGCAGTCCGAACGGGGCGATGGTCCGCAGGCTCAAGTCCGTTTCGCCTCGCCCATCCAGTCCCACCGGGGTCAGCGGAAAGAACATCCAGTGGCCGCGAAAGGCGTCGTCCAAAGTCCGTTGGATGTCCCAGCCCGGCCAAATGGTCGCGCTGAGGTCTGCCACAAGCCGCGATCTCGCCCGAAGGACTTCCAACGTCATGGCCTCGCCGGTGGGGTCGATCCGGGCCAGGGCTTCGTAGAAATGGGCCACGGCATCGTCGCCGTCTGTCAGGGCGAACGGCTGTCTGACCAACAAGTCGATCTTCGACACGCACACGGCCAGCGGGATGGGAATGGGGTCCCGGCTCGCCCACCCCTTCATCAGACGCAAGTCCTCGCACAAGTTGGCGAGCGCCTTGGCTTGGGGATCGGCGGGCAAGGTCGGGTCGAGAAAAAAGGCGTACCCATCGGCCTCCAAGGCCCGACGCCGCCGATAATCGTCCAGGTTGACCCGCGCGCTCACTTCCCCGGAAAAGTCGAAAAGGTTGACCAGTACGGTAGACCGACCCCACAAATCGCAATCGGTAAATTGGAGCATCACCGGGTGAGGCAGTCGCGCTAGCTGAGTTGCGGATGTTCCCAGGCGGCTAATGAGAATCTGCTCCACCACGCGGTCGAGGTCCTCGCTGGTCGCGATTTCCACTGGTCGGACCCGCTGGAAACGCACCCAGCGCGGGTAGGCACCGCGGTTGAGCTGCCAGTAGGTCATGGCCAGCCAATGGGTCTTTCCGGCGCGGGGAAGGCCGAGCGTGGGGAAACAAAGTCTGGGCATGCGGCGATACGCGTCTCGCATCACGAAACCACAGCGGATATTGCCTGCCGAATCAAGGGCATTGTCACAACGGACCAGCGCGGTCGCGTCCCCCGGCTGGCCGTTTTGCGAGGCTGCGGCCCCCGGTATCACCCCCAAACAGAGCGGGCACGTGGTGCTTGCCTTGGCCTCGCGGCGTTTCACTTGGAGTCGCAAGAACCATGCCCCCGTCGCCACCCCAAGGAGCGAACCCAGACCAAACACACCGCGGATTCCTCGACGCCAACGGTTCAGGGGGGCTACTTTTGCGGCGGCCTGGCGGAGCTCGGCGTCCCGTCGCTGCAAGTGTTCTAGGTCCTCTTGAATACCCCGCGGCAAAAAATCGAGGACTTCGAAACGTTCCACAACTTCCCACACCCGGTCGCCAAGTTCGATCACGCGACGCGGCAGCAGTCGAGCGTCTTTCTCATTCAGCCTCGCGGCGCCCTCGCCTAAAGCCGTTGGGGAAAGTTCCGAGGGAAAAACGCCGGACGGAAGTTTCTGTGTCTCCCCCTCAGTCGCATCCAATCCCTTGTTCGTCGCAGCTTCGAGGGAGTGTCCCCCGAGGTTCGCGGTCTTCCGGGCGTCGGTCAGGCGGTCGAGGAATCCCAGCCCAGCTACCAGGCCCATGATCAACACAATCCCCCCCAGGACAATGCCACGTCGCGCTGCGCGGTTCAGGCGTATCCCCCATCGCCGTCGTATGGCGTGGCGATGTGCGTGGACGATGCACGCGGCCAATGCCGCCCAAGGCAGAAGAACCGCAACCCAAAACCAGTGGTCGTCGAGACTCCACAGGTACAGCTTGCTGCTGGATGCAGCGTTGCGATAGCGTTCGAGCAAGGCGCCCTGCCTGTACAATTTGGCCCGCACAAGCTCCCACGCGCTCGCTAATTCGCGAATCCCCTGATCCAAGTCCGCAGCGGCTTTGCGAAGGTCGCGTTCCAGCGGCTGGGCCTGGGCGGCAAGGACGGCCAATGCCGCCTCTTGCACCTCGGGCGAGGCAACCGCGAGCCGATGCGGTAGCCAGTCTTCAGCACGGGCTGCCGAAGTTTTCGAGGGGGATTGCCCTTTCCTCAGATTTCGATTCCTGACGTGCGACTCGGCCCGCAACCGCTCGATGAAAGCTTCCACCTCCTGGGCCGGATCACGGTTGCTGTTGGCGACGGGCTGACTGATCTGCGTTCGCGTAGGCCCTTGCGCCGTGGCGCTGCAAGCGGTGCATAGAATCAGCGCGAGAAAGGCTGCGGTCGAAATGGCCTCTTTCGATCGTCTGGCCCGGCTCATCGACGCCACCCCCAAAGCAGGAGGAGCTGCGGAACCATACGTCACGTCCCCAAATCCGGGCTGGTCGCTGGCCTGAAGCTCATCGCAGCCTTTGCGCCATGCAAGTCGACCCGCTTGCGCAAGCCGGTCGTGGCCAATGATCGCGGTGCAAATGCGTCGCCCTCCATAATCAAATTACCAACGACCGAGGCCGAAGTCAAAATCCGATGAGATCAACAGTTAGGTGGTGGGAGGTGGGGGTGGCGGTCGCATCGGACCAAGGCCCACGGTTCGCACTGAGCTTTCCGCTGGCCGCGGCGGGGGATCGATTTTCGGGGTCACTTTTCCAGCCTCGGAAGCTTCCCAATGTGCCGGAGCGGCTGCGTCTGCCCTCTCGCCGGGTCGGCCGAAGACGATCGGCGGTGGAGGAGGGGGGCTCAAAGGCAGATGCTTGGCAGCATTGGAGGAGGAGGACGCAGTTTCCACCTCGCGTGACGCGCGCCGCCGGTGACTGAATCGCACGATGTTCGTCCCCAAGCGGATCAAATCGTTGTCCCGCAGAATCACCGGCCCTTGAATCCGCTGCGAATTGACAAGCGTCCCAAGAACCGTGCCCCGATCTTCAATGACGTACTTGCCTTCTGGGGTCCGAACGATTTGGGCGTGTTCAAGCTCCAGTTCCGCATCGCCGTGTCCAAGGAAGGGCAGGGGCAAGTGCTCGGCGCGGCCGAGGACGGTCACATCTCGGCTGAGGATGAGCTGCCGACCCGGCCGGTAACCGTCCAGGACGGTCAGCCACGCCTCCTTGAACACGACCTGGGCTGAGCCGATCAGGATTCCCACAGAAACCCCAAGGACGACAAACGCCGTGGCTCGGCCCGACATCTCCAAACGCGCGGCCGCGATCCCTTCGAAGAGCCATCCACCCAAAAAGCCGCCGAGGGCGCCGCCAATCAGCCCGTTCCGCGTCTTGCGCCACGATTGTTCGTGAAGTCCTTCGGCCACACCGATGCCCGTGCCCATCGCCAGCCAGCCGATCGCTCGGGGGAAACCCAGCCAATAGAGCACGGACCCTACGAGCCCTCCCAAACCACCGCTGAGCAATCCCCCGAAAAGTCCCAGTCCCGCGCGACGGACCAGAACTCGCCACTGGGGGTTGGTCATGCCGGACACAACCCACAGTCCCACGCCGAGCCCCCCGCCCACGAGGGCCGCCGTGAGTGTGTCGCGGACCATGCCCGGCGTGTTCGCCCCCCAGGCGTGAGGGCGGAAAAAGAACCATTCCGCGGCCATCCAGGCCACGAACACCGCCCAACCACCGCTCACCGCACAGTAGTAAATGAAACGGTTTAACGACATCGCTCCCCGCGGAATCCTGGCGATAGGACCGGCAGATCAAAACGCAAGCCATGTGCTGGTCCATGATTGTAAACCAACTCCGCAGCGTGAGCGAGCATGGTCAGACAGACGAGGACGATACGACAGAAGTCGACCCTTCCGCGGGCGACATTATGGCCTCGCCTCGTTCTTTGAGGTTGCCCCCGGGATTGGCGTATTGCATCGTTGAAACCTGATTGACACGGTGACCTTTCGCGGACAAACTCACGTCTGAAGGATGTGACGGTGGCTGGCTTCGGCGAGTGCTCCGAGGTGGCCACGCTCGCGGCGTGGGAGAGGAAGCTGTGGCTTTTGGGTTTTGAGACGCTGACTACCAAAGGGAGGAACGTCCGATGTGTGAGCATTGCACAAGACGCGAGTTTCTTGGTTCCGGGGTGTTGGCCAGCGGCTTGGCCCTGACCGGAGGGGCTTGGCTCCATGCTTGGGCGGGCGAGTTGCCACCCCGACCCCAGGCAAAAGCCAAAATCGGTGTGCTGTTCACGGGAGCGCCAGGACCGGCGGATCGCGGATGGAATACCGATCCCCAACACACGGAGGCCATGAAGGCGCGGCTTGCGAAAGCCGAGAAGGATTTGGGGAACGTCGAGCTGGTGATTGGCGAATCGAACAGCCCGGAACAGACCGCAGCGCTCTTGAACCAAATTGGCCCGGGCGCCCCGGTGCTGGCAATCAATCTGAGCTGTTTTTCGTTGACTCGGGTAGTGAAACCGATTCTCGACGGGAAACACCCCACGGTCGTCTTCTCACTGCCCGCCAGCGGCCACGACTGGATGTATCCCCACCGTTGGCAGCGGCAGGGGCATCCGATGACGCTGATGCCCAGCGGCGATCTCAATGAACTGGAGCGGGCGTTGCGGCTGTTGCGTGTGATGCCGTTGATGCGGCAGACGCGGATCGTACTCTTCCCACCCGCCCGCGGCACCGCCCCCGCCCAATCCCCGGATGAAATCAAAAAGCGGTTGGGGGCCGAAGTCGTGGCGGTGGCCGAGCAGTCGTTTAGCGACCTCATCGCCGCGGCGGACGCCAAAGAAGTGGAAGCCGAGGCCGCGCGGTGGACCAAGGAGGCGAAGGGTATCCTGGAACCCACGCCCGATGACATCATGAAGGCGGCCCGCGTCAGCGTCGCCCTGCAAAACCT
>CALFBP010000074.1 GCA_937951625.1 uncultured Thermoguttaceae bacterium | reverse complement strand
GGCCGCGAGATCGCCGAACAAGTGAAACTGCCGTTCGTGCTGATCGACCAATTGCTGCGGCAGATGAAACTGGATCAACTCGTGGCCCATCGGGGTTCGGCCCCGATGAACGACTACCAATATCAAATGACCGATCTAGGTCGGGAACGGGCACGGCGGCACACGCAGCACTGCACCTATTTCGGCGCCGCGCCGGTGTCGCTGGCCGACTACGTGAAGTCGGTCCAGGCGCAGTCCCTTACCCGACAGCATCCCACTGCCAGGGACTTGGAAGCCGCCTTCAGCGATTTGTTGCTGAGTCCGCGGATTTTGGACCGCCTCGGGCCGGCCATCAACTCCGGCCGGGGCTTGTTTCTTTACGGGGCCCCCGGCAACGGAAAAACGAGCATCGCCGAACGCGTGACCGCGGCCTTTGGAAAATACATCTGGATACCCCGAGCAATTGGCGTGGACGGCGAGATCATTCGCCTCTTCGACCCCGTCAATCACGTCGAAGTCCCCCTGGAAAATGGGCGCGGCATTCTCGATCATCGCAACATCGACAAACGTTGGGTCCGCATCCGCCGCCCCACCATCATTGCCGCTGGCGAACTGACCATGTCGGCCCTCGAAGTGACCGTCAACACCTCGACAGGCATTTGCGAGGCGCCGTTGCAGATGAAGAGCAACTGTGGCACGCTGGTCATCGACGATTTCGGTCGTCAACGGATGCGGATCGAAGAGCTGCTGAACCGCTGGATCGTGCCGTTGGAAAAACAACATGATTATCTGGCCCTGCCGAACGGGAAAAAGATCCAGGTGCCGTTCGATCAGCTCATTGTGTTTTCCACGAACCTGGAGCCGCGCGACTTGGTCGACGAGGCGTTCCTGCGCCGCATTCCCTACAAAATCGAAGTGCCCGATCCCACGGAAGACGAGTTCCGCCGCCTTTTCGCCACGCTTTGCGATAAGATGGGCATCGAGTACCGGTCGGAACCGATCGACTATTTGATCGAGCACCACTACCGGCGTCTGCAACGCCCTTTCCGCTTCTGCCACCCGCGGGACTTGCTGCTCCAAATCCGCAACTTCTACGCCTACCGCAACCAGCCGCCGACGCTATCCCACGAGGCCTTCGATATGGCGTGCGAGAACTATTTCGCGATTGTGGCCCCGTAGCCTCCACGACTGCGCGACCCTGGCTTTCGGGGTGGTGACTCGAAATCGCAACGCCTCGCCGGATCATGCAATCCGCATGGTCAAGCCGCCGTCGATGGTGAACGTCTCGCCGGTAATGTAATCGTTGCCGGCCACTTCGGCGATGAGGCTGGCGACTTGCTCGGGCGTACCTTCGCGTCGCAGGGGAATGCGATGCTCGAGGTTGTACTTCTTCTGCTCTGGTGTCATCTGATCGTGGAACCGCGTGCGGATGATGCCAGGGCAGATGCAGTTGACGCGGATGTTGTCGCCGGCCACCTCGCGGGCCAACGCCCGGGCGAATTGCGGCAAAGCCCCCTTGACGACTTGATAGGCGAGATTGAAGTGAACGCCGCGAATGCCTGCCACCGACGAAATCATGATGATCGCCCCTTCACCGCGTTGGCGCATGGAAGGAATGGCGGCGCGGCAGAGGTGGAACAAGGCATGGACGTGGACGTCGAACGCCCGATGCCAGGTTTCTGGGGCGAGTTCCATCAAGCCCCCGACTACGGCCCCGCCGGCGGAGTGTACCAACACGTCGATCGCGCCCAGGCCACGGATGGTTTCTTCGACCGCTCGGGTAGCGTCGGCGGGAATGCCCATGTCACCCACGATCACCACCGCCCGGCGGCCGAGGGACTCGATCTGGGCTTGAACCTGCCGGGCGTCTTCGTCGTGGTGCCGGCCGTTGATCGCCACGTCGGCCCCGCGGCGGGCGAATTCGATGGCCGTGGCGGCCCCGATCCCTTTGGTTCCGCCCGTGACCAATGCCACTTTCCCGGCCAACAACATGACACCACCTCCCAACCGTTTTCCCGCGATTGCTCGTCTTCCGCGAAAAACGCCGCGACTGTGCCAAGCGAATCGGCTCCGACTTCGCGGCCCCTCTTGGGCCGATGATTATCGCGGTCCGAGGGGCTGCTTGGCAAGTTCATCCATGGCCACGCGAAACGCCGCGGCTGCCTGAGCAGCCCACTCGGAGACCAGCGGGGGATAGCGTTCGCCCAACAAAGCCCGGGAAAAGCCACCGGGTTCCAGCGCCCAGGTGGTCGAGAGATACCCCAACATCCGATCGTTGGCATTGCGCCGTGCGCAGTCGATGAGGGCCCGCGTCGCCTCCACATCTTTCCAGCCCGCCGGCCAAACGCGGAAACCTTTGCCTCACAGGATTGCGTAATTCCCGCTGTGGAATTATTACTTTTGGCGTATCACGAACAATTCAGAAAGGGGGCGCAGAGGCAGAACGCTTCAAGGGGGGCCATCGCGGAGGTACAAGCAGCATCACCGCGAGGACCACGGCCCCGAACACACAGTAGATCGTCGTGAACACCCAATCAGGGGCCTCGTAGAACAGCAGTTCATGGGCCCAACGACCGATAAACGTCCCCTGATTCACATCCTCTCCAGCCGCACGGCGCAGCGAGTCTTCCCATGTGGTGAGGGGGCATTCGATCCCGGCCACAGATTCCAGCACCACGACGGCGATGAACAAAAAATGGATCCAACGGAACCAAGGATTGCGGACCCAGCCCCAGCGCAAAAAGGCCCCCGCCACGACCGCCAGAAGCCCGACGATCACAAACAAAACATAGGCGGCGTGCAGGACCACCACCGCGTCGGCAAGCAAACGATAGAGCACCATCGTTTCGTTAGAGTCTGGTACGCGGCGAATTATTCCGGGAGAAAAAAGCTTTGCCCCATTTTCAGGTACATGCAATGCCTACTCCTTGGGGAACAGCCCATTGCTTACTACGAAGCGCGCATTTGGAACGGTTGCCTATTTTTCTAGTCTTGCAACCAACATGGGGCCTTGCACCCCTATTCTATAGCAGATCCGATCGAACAAGCGACTGAGGGGTCGCACCCTGGAAGGCAAATAGGCGTCGAACTGCCCCTCCTGGTGTAGGGTCGCCGTGCGGATCGACCGAAATCGCGTTGCCAACCGCCGAATCGCCGCGGGTGTGTTTGCCCGATAGTACACGGGGTAATGCCCCGGTCCCCGATATGATTCCGCGTCGCCAAGTCTCCTCAAGAGCCAACTTTTCAAGCCTAACCACTCGGCGGCCAGCGAGACGATAGCGAACGGGTGGCGGCGATCGATGGTGAATCCCCAAAACACACCGCCGGGCCGAAGAGCCGTAAACAAGGCCTCGAAAAACGCCTGCGGACGCGCAAGATGTTCGAGCACGAACACGGCGAACGCCACGTCGATGGAGCCGGGAGCCAACGGGGCATCCTCGAGTCGGCACGGGAAGACCTTGGCGAAACACCTGGAAGGCCGGATAGACGCATCAGGTTCCACGCCGAGATACTGACTTGCGGCCTCGGCCAGAGACGCTTGAAGCCCTCGCTCCCCGTCGAACCCGCGGCCGCAACCAATATCCAAGATTACTGGCTTGCTTGGCCAGCGCTGCGCCTCGGCCAGCACCAGATCGCGAAAGAAGTTGGCCCGATACGCGCCTCGACGCCAACGCTGTAGCAAGTCTTCCCATTGCGGATCGGAAAACACTTCCTGGGGTAAACGGCTTGCCAAGCTCAATTTGGCATCCCCTATCAAGAGCTTATTCCACAACCTCCCCTCTCCCGCTCGCCGGAGAGGGGTTGGATCGGGCCAACTGCAAGGCAGGCGTTTTTTTCCGTCGTCTGCAAAGTTCTTGGGCCCTCACCCAGCCCCTCTCCCACCTGGAGAGTGAACTTTTGGGATAGACACTAGGTCCAATTGCCTACCCGAGAATCGCTCGCCATCGATTCCCCTGCTCAGCAAAAAATGCAACACCAGAAAGCGCCGTCCCGGAAGACCAGGAATCGGCCACTGTACCTTTCGGCCAGTCCTCGTCCGCCACCAGCCCCGCAGTTTTCCACGCCAGTCTTGCAAGCCCTGGATCCATCAGGGGGAGAAACGCTGGCGGTATTCCCGAAAGGCGTTGGGCAGAAAACGGATCAGGTCGCTGGCGATAAGGCTCTCTTGACCTAATTCGCCAGCCGCCAGATCGCCAGCCAAGCCGTGGAGCCAAACACCGAGTCTCGCGGCATCGTAAGGCTCCAGTCCTTGGCAGGCCAACGCAGCGATGAGGCCCGTGAGCACATCGCCCGAGCCGCCAGTCGCCATGCCGGGATTGCCGGTCGAATTGATGGTCCGGCGCTGGCCATCGGTAATCAACGTCCGGTGCCCCTTGAGCACAAGGACTACGTTGCGACGGCAAGCCAGTTCCAGGGCGGCCGACTCTCGCTGCTCGCCCGGCACACGCGATACGCCCAGAAGGCGTGCGAATTCCCCTGGGTGGGGCGTCAGGATTCGTGGGGCCGGTGCTGTAGGCCAACGATCGCGGCGATCAGCCAGGGCGTTGAGGCCATCGGCGTCGAGGACCAAAGTTCGGGGCAACTCGGCGTAGAGTCGATAGACCAGGCCGGTCAGGCCAAGCGAGCGGCCCAACCCCGGCCCCACGGCCACCACGGTGGCCCCAGCGGCCGCCGCCACGATTCGTTCATGGGCGGCAAGGCTGATCCGGCCATGACGATCGGCCGGTAAGGCAATCGTCATGTACGAAGGCTCAAAAGCGGCCACCGTGTCGAGGACCGGTTCCGGGACAGCCAGGCGCACCAGGCCGGCCCCGCCGCGCAACGCCGCCATCCCCGCCAAGGCCACGGCCCCCGCCATTCCGCGCGAGCCACCGATTACCAAGGCCAGCCCGAAATTGCCTTTGTGGCTCTCCACAGGTCGTTCGGGCAAGAAGGGCAGGTCCCCGCTATGACCGCTGGTCACGAGCTGCGCCTCCGGGCAGCGTTTCGGGCGATCAGGCCCGCCACGTAGCCCCCTTTGAACCCGGCATCGATGTTCACCACCACGACGTTGGCTGCGCAACTGTTGAGCATTGCCAACAACCCAGCCAGCCCCCCGAAACTGGCCCCATAACCAACACTTGTCGGCACTCCGATCACGGGACAGGAGACGTATCCCCCCACCACGCTAGGCAACGCCGCTTCCATGCCCGCGACCACCACAACGACATCGGCTTCGAGCAAAGGCCCGAGATTCGCCTGCAATCGGTGCGGCCCGGCGACTCCCACGTCTTGGACCATGGTGACCTCCGCCCCGGTCCATAAGGCAGTCTCCCGGGCCTCTTCGGCCACTGGCAAGTCGCTGGTGCCGGCAGTGACGATCGTCACCCGGCCACGCTGGACGTCGGGATCGACCTCTCCCACTTTGCGCCCCTTTGGCGCCACGCGGAACGTCCGTCCCACGGGGTTGTAAACCGCCTCGGGAAACAGGGGCAGCAGGCTGGCCGCCTGCTCAGGAGTCATACGCGTCGCAAGCACCTCCACGTCGTGCTCCAACAGCGCATGAAAGATTTTTTCCAGCGCGGACGTGGTTTTCCCCTGAGAAAAGACAACCTCCGGAAAACCGCACCTCCGACCGCGATCTAAATCAACCTGCGCCTCTCCAACGTCGGCAATCCCCGGGCCAGCGGCCTGATGAGCGAACTGTTCGACCGTCAATTCCCCGGCCAACAGCCGACGCGCTAAGTTTTCGAGTTCGAAAGGTGTCATGGCTTTCCATCCTACCGGTCGTTTGCCCCGATGCAACACCCTCAGATAAGTTCAATTCGGCCATCAAAAGTATTTTTAAGCCTCAGAAAGCGTTTCATGGGTCCGAACATTAGGACCGCGGACTTCTAGGGTCTGGCACACCATAAGAGCAAGCATACCAAAAAAAGGGGGGCATAGATACGATGTACGTTCGACGGTTTAGGCGAGGAGCGCTTGCGGTGCATTCGCCACGATATCCCGACTAGTTATGTAAATCCAACCAAACGACGGTTTGAATAAGGGCCATTAACCCGATTTTGGTATTGATTTTAGGGCGAGTGGCCGCGGATATTACCCTAACGGGTGGAGTGATACTCTTCAAGTTGGGAGAGTGTCTTGACGGTCTGACGAGGGCCGGGTATCTTTATGCAGTTGCGGAGTCCGCCTAACTCGCGGCAGGCGTGCGTAATGCGGCCACTTCGGTGCTTTTTCTTGGTGCTGGGGTGAGCATGGGGTCGCGTGTTGGCTGATCTTCCCCACCCGAATGGATGACGCGAATCGGCAATCGCGCCAATCAACAAGGACCTGTGTTAAGCTCCCCTGGCTGGGCTAAGTAGTTATCAATGAACCCAAGCGAATTGCTGCGGATCGTGGACGCGATTCACCGCGAGAAGAATATCGATAAGGAGATCGTATTTCAGGGGATCGAGGCTGCGCTCATCTCCGCGGCAAAGCGGCATTACGGGGAAGATGAGGAGGTAATCCTGCGAATCAACCGCCAAGATGGGTCGATCACCGGCACTCACAACGGAGTGGCCTTGGCCCCGAACGAGATTTCGGAGCGGGTGGCGGCTCAGACGGCCAAGCAAGTGATGATTCAGAAGATTCGCGAGGCGGAACGGGACGCCCTGTATGAGGAATATAAGGAGCAAATCAACCAACTGGTGACGGGCGTGGTCCAGCGGTACGAGGGGGGGGCTGCTACGATCGCCTTACCCAATGCCGAAGCGATCCTTCCGAAAAGCGAACAGATCCCTGGCGAGTCCCACCACGTGAACGAGCGCGTGAGGGCGGTGGTGTTCGAGGTCCGCAAGCAAGGCTCCAAGGTGCGGATCGTGCTCAGCCGGACCCGCGTCCACTTCGTTCGCCGTTTGTTCGAACAGGAAATCCCCGAAATCAGCGACGGCGTGATTGAGATTCGCGCCATGGCCCGGGAACCGGGTTATCGGACCAAGGTGGCGGTGTCGAGTACCGATCCGCGGGTCGATTGCGTGGGCGCGTGCGTCGGGGTGCGGGGAAACCGAATCAAGAACATCGTCGATGAGTTGGGCGGCGAACGCATCGACATTGTGCGCTTCAGCGACGATCCCCAAATCCTGATCCCCAACGCGCTCCAACCGGCTGAGGTAGAAGAGGTCATCCTTTGCAAGATGTTGGGTCGGGCGATCGTCCTGGTTCGCGAAGACCAGCTCTCCCTGGCAATCGGGCGGCGAGGCCAGAATGTGCGGCTTGGAAGCAAGCTGTCGGGCTGGGACATTGAGATCATGACCCGGGAGGAACTCGAGGAGCAACTCAATCAAGCCGTGGTGGGGTTCAGTTCCCTGGAGGGAGTCAGCGATGAATTGGCTGAGCGGTTGGTTGGGGAAGGGTTCCTGTATTACTCCGACCTGGAAGTCATCGAACCAGACGATTTGATGGCCATGGGCGAACTGACCGCCGAGGAAGCCGACCGCATCATCCAGCAGGCCGAAGCCAAATCCTTGGAGGCCGAGAAGGCGGCGGCCGACGAGCGCCGTCGACAGCGGGAGAAGATTGGCGAGAATGCGGAAGCGGAATCGCTGTCCGCCGACGAGAACTCGCCCGACGAGGCTGGAAAAAACGGCTCCGAGGATCTCGCTACCTCGCCGGAGCCGTCCGACGGGGCAGTGAGCAGCGAAGGAGCCACGTGAGCGAAGTTCGGGATAGCCACCCAAATCGAAGGAGCGTGTCCATGTTGCTGTGAATTTTCGAGGGGATCGCGGCGAGCGCCCGATTCCCCGGGGGAGTGAACTGCGTTGCCCATTCGTATTTACCAGTTGGCCAAAGAGCTCAAGATCGAGCACAAGACGCTGGCGGAGATCTGCGCCCAGATCGGCATCACCGGCAAGGGGTCGGCATTGGCCAACCTCTCGGACGAAGAGGCCGCCGCGGTAAAGGCCCACCTGGAGAGTCGTAACAAGCCCAGCCGCGCTCCGGCCGCGGTGGCCGCTGGCGTGGCGGTGGCGGACCGCGGGCCTTTAGGTGCTGGCCCAGCGGTTCGGCGCGAGGACTACGTTCCGCCGGCCGGCACGCTGGCGCGGAAGGTACCGGTCTTGGGGAAAAAGCCGGAAAAGATCGTTCCTCCGAAGAAACCTCCTAGCGAAGTCGAAACGCCTGCCAAGGCCGCGGAAAAAGATAAAGACAAGGACAGGGCCGCTCCGGCGATCAAGCTTGCCCCCATTCCCGTGGCCCAGCAACCCACCGCGCCCCCCCAGCCTGCCGAGCCGCCGCCACAAAAACCTGAACTCCGCCTCCCCCCCGACGTGATCCGCGCGTCGAAGGCCGGGGCCCGGCCCCTTTCGGAGCATCTTCGCCGGCAAGAGAAACTCCGCGCCAAGTTGGCAGCCGAACCCAAGGAGTCGCCGGTCGCCCGGACGGGCGCGGTCGAAGAGCCGCCGGCCGAGGTGGTTCCACCTAGTAAGGACCGCGAAAAGGAACACAAAGAGACGCGTCCTCGGCGCGGCAAGGAATTGGTGCTTGATCTCGAGGATGAAGCGGGAGCGGCGCTGGGCGGTCGGGAGCATCGGCAGTTGAAGCGGAAGCGGGCGGCGGTGGACAAGGGGCGTCGCGAGAGGTCCGAGGACGACGATCTTGTTCCCGTTCGTGTTCCTCCCGTCGCCCCGCGCCGGCTCAAGCGGACCGGCGTTTGCACCGCGGCGCCGCGAAAAACGCACGTCGTCGTGGAGTTGCCTTGTACGGTGCGGAGTTTCTCCGAGGCCCTCGGAGTGCCCGCCCAGAAAGTCCTCCAGGAACTGTTCAAGCTGGGCGTTCCAAGCATTATCACCTCGACCATGACGGCGGACACCGCGGAACTGGTGGCCTTGAACCTTGGGATCGAAATTGAATTGCGGCAACCGGTTTCGCTGGAGGAAAAATTGATCGCAGAGCTGGAAAAACCCGACGATCCCTCCCAGCTCCTGCCGCGCCCCCCCGTGGTGACGTTCCTGGGGCACGTCGACCACGGCAAGACCTCGCTCTTGGACCGGATTCTGGGGCTCGACGTGGCGGCCCACGAGAAAGGGGGCATTACGCAACACATTCGGGCCTATCGGATCGAGAAGGACGGGCGGCCCATCGCCTTCGTCGACACTCCCGGCCACGAGGCCTTCACGGCGATGCGGGCCCGAGGCGCGCACTGTACGGACATCGCCGTCCTGGTGGTCGCCGCCGACGACGGCGTGATGCCGCAAACCGAGGAGGCGATCAGTCACGCTCGCGCCGCGGAGGTCCCCATCGTCGTCGCGCTGAACAAGATCGACTTGCCCGGCGTGAACCCCGACCGGGTGCTCCAACAATTGGCGGCCGCCCAGTTGCTACCCAGCGAGTGGGGCGGCGACACGGAAATCGTCCGCACCAGCGCGATCACGGGTCAAGGGGTCGATGAACTCTTGGACACCTTACTCACCGTGGCGGAACTCCATGACTTCAAGGCCAATCCCAACCGACCGGCCATCGGGGTCTGCCTGGACGCCGAAGTGCAGCAAGGGCTGGGCGTGGTGGCCAAAGTGCTGGTGCAGCGGGGCACGCTTCGGGTGGGCGACGCGATAGTCTGCGGCATTTCCCACGGCCGCGTTAAGGCCATGTACGACACCCTCGAGCCTCGCCGCCGCTATAAAGAGGCGGGGCCGTCCACGCCGGTCAACCTCACGGGCCTGGATGTGGTTCCGGCGGCCGGAGACCGGTTCCACGTCGTCGGCGACGTTTCCGCGGCCAGGCAGATCGCCCAGGACCGCGCCGCCGCCAACCGGCAGAAAGGCTGGAGCGGCGCTAGGCCCCGCGTCACTCTGGAGAACCTTCACGAGCGATTGGGCGAGAAGGGCGCGCGGCGGGTGCTGAACATCATTCTTCGCGCGGATGTGCGGGGTTCGATCGAGGCCATCCAGAAAGAACTCACCAAGCTGGAACACCCCGAAGTGCAGATCAAGGTGCTGATGGCGAGCGTGGGCGGCATCACCGAGGCCGACGTCCACTTGGCCGACGCCTCGGACGCCGTGATTCTCGGCTTCAACGTGGTGCCCGACGAAAAGGCCCGCAGCCTCGCCGAACGCCTGGGCGTGCAAATCCGCCGCTACGACATCATCTACCAAGTGACCGACGATCTCAAGGCCGCTTTGGAGGGAATGCTCAAGCCGGAACGTCGGGAAACGGATTTGGGACGGGCCCTGGTGCTCCGGGTATTCCGCGTGAGCCGGGTGGGCAATGTGGCCGGGTGCCGCGTGATTTCCGGAAGCGTCCACCGCGAAGGGCGGTGCCGCGTGATTCGCGACAGTCGGATCATCGGCGATTACGCCATCGGTTCGCTCAAACGCGAGAAGGACGACGCCCGCGAGGTCCGCGAAGGCTTCGAGTGTGGGATCAAGTTGGCCGGTTTCGACGATGTCAAGGAAGGCGATGTGCTCGAGGTGTACAAGATCGAAGAGGTCCGCCGGACGCTCTAGGAACCGGGACTCGCCGACCCTTGGACGAGGCCATGGCGGCCTTGCGAAGCAGGCCGGGCAAAGATGCAGATGCGAGGCGTGTCCGCTGGGGAGCGGATGCGCCGAAGACGGACCCCCGCTGTACGATAATTCCCATGACATCCCGTCGAGCGCTGAAAGCTGCTGAAGCCGTCCGCGAAGTCGTCAGCATGGCCATCCTATCGGAGTTGAACGATCCGCGAATCCGCGACGTGACCGTCACTCACGTCGAGGTCTCAGCCGACTTGCGGCACGCCAAGGTCCACGTTTCGGTAATGGGGGACGCCCGGCGTCAGAACCTGAGCCTTCGGGGCCTGCAAAGCGCGGCGGGCTTTCTCCAGATGAAGGTGGCCCGCCGGATCGAGACGCGGTACACCCCGCGCATCCAATTTATTCTCGATCAGGGAGTCAAACGATCCATCGAGGTGGCGAGGATCCTCCACGAAGTGCTTCCTCGCCCCCCTGAGGAGCCTGGCGAGGAAATCGAGGGCGAAGAAATCGAAGGCGACGAGATGGAAACCTCTGACATGACAGGCAGTGGCACGGAGCCCGACGGGGATCCGCCCGCCACAAAACCACCACTCGCCGGCCCGCCCCCCGATCCCGGCGAGCCATCGCCGCGTCCGCCCTCGTGAGACTTGGCCGGAAGGCAAGCGAGAAGCGAGATGCCTTCGGGGACGGAACTCGTGAGTTTGTTTCACGCATTGAGTCTTGAGTTCGTTTTTGCCGCGGCCGCGCAACCCGCACCCCAACGCCAACGAAAGCTGCTATGGCTGGCACGAGTCGATCCGCGCAATTTACCCGCCTTCATAAAATCCTCAAGAAACACTATGCACCGGTGGCCCCGGACCCGAACCGCTCGGTCCTCGAACACCTCCTCTTCGCGGCGTGCTTGGAGAACGCCCACTATCGCGTCGCGGAGGAGATGTTCGGGGCTTTGGTGCATACGTTTTTCGACTGGAACGAGATTCGGGTAAGCAGTGTGCGTGAGCTGTCGGAAGTGCTTTCGGAACTTCCCGACCCCGCCGCCGCTGGACTCCGGGTGAAACGCATTCTTCAGCACATTTTCGAAGCCACGTACGCCTTCGATTTAGAGGACCTCCGCAAGCAGAACCTCGCGCCCGCCGTGGAACGCCTGGAGAAAATCGAGGGGACGACCAAGTTTTCGATCGCCTATGTGATCCAATCCGCGCTGGGGGGCCATGCCATTCCGATCGACTCGGGTACGTTGAACGCCTTGCGGGTGGTGGACCTGGCGACCGACGCGGACGTGGCAGCCGGGGTTATACCGGGCCTGGAACGGGCGATTCCCAAAACGAGCGGCATCGAATTCGGGTCCCTGTTGCACCAACTAGGCGCTGACTTCACGGCATCGCCTTATTCGCCCGCCCTTCATGCCATTCTGTTGGAGATCGATCCCGGCGCCAAAGCCCGACTTCCCAAACGTCGCGGCTCGAAACGTGAAGTCGCCCCGGACGAGGCAGTTGCGGTCCAACGATCGGAGCCGTCCCCCGCCGAACGCGGCGAGGCCAAGGCCGGTGTCCCGAAACCGGGTGTCTCTTCCGTCGCAAAACTCCCGGCGGCGGACGCGCCGCCAGCGGCCGCCCAACCTTCGGCCGACAAGGTCGTCAGCGGGGAACCTTCAGCGGCTTCCCAAGACAAAACGGCTTCGGGCAAGCGAAAACCGGCGGAGGAGGACCGGACTCCGACCTTGGAAACCAAGGAAAGCCGGGCCAAAAAACAGCCCGACCAAGCCGAGGGCCCGTCGGTTGCCGAAAAGAAAAAATCGAAATCCCCGCCCCCAGCGAAAAAGCCACCCGCGAGAAAAAAGTCCGAATCGGTCCCGGACAAAGAGCCGGTTGACAATCCTCCGTGCGAGAGCTCGGGTGTCGGGGGGATCTCCAAGCGGAAGCCACGGTAAAGGACTGGCGGTAGGCCCTTCAGCGGGCCTTCCCCCTATGCCCAACGATGCTTACGGCGCAGCAAACCATTGTGGATTTTTGGGAGCGGGCAGTTTTGTGGCTCGGGGCACTGGCCGTGTCTTTTGTGCTGGAGCCAGTGGGGGCTGTTGGGGGCGAGGCGGAGGCCAAGCATCGGCCGAACCCGCTGATTGTCGAAGAGCCGCCGCCGCTGTTCGTCCCGGCCAAGCCCCTAAGTGAGGCGGAAACCGACCGCCGCGATGCCTTGGCCCTATTCTCGGCCGCGAGGGTCCGCGAAAACCGGAACGAGGACGCCGAGGCGCTCCGTTTGTACCAGCGGGCGTTCCGTTGCGATCCGCAATCGGCGACCATTGCCCGGGCGATCGTTTCGCTGGCCGTGCGGCTGAACCGGCCTTCCGAAGCGGTGCGTTACGCCCTAAAGCTCGCCGAGTTGGATCGACCCGACCCTCCGCTGCTCAAGCGGCTTGCCGTGTACCTGACCGAAATCGGCGAGTTCGCCCAAGCCTTGGTTCTGGCGGAAAAGGCCGTGGACGCCGCGGCTCGCGAGAAGCCCTCGGCCGAGGACGTCGCCTTCTGGTCGGATGTCGCCCGTCTTTGTCTTCTTGTCGAGCAGTATCCGAAAGCCGCCGTGTATTGCGACCGGGTGATGAAGGCCCTCGAACATCCGAACCAGTTCGGCCTCGACGCCTCCACGCAAAAAAAGATTCTCGGCCCGCAGGAAACCCTGTTTTTCCTGATGGGTGAGGCCTTTCTTCAGGCCAACCAGCCGGAAAAAGCCGCGGTCGCATTCCGGAAGGGAAATGAGGCCGCGCCGAATCCGGGCTTGCTGGGGTTCCATCTCGCCAAAGTCGATCTGAAGACGGGAAAGCCCGAATCCGCCCTCGCCAAACTTCAGGAGTATTTCGACGCCCGGCTCACCGTCGCGGAGACCGCGCCGTACCGTCTTCTTGCCGAGACGCTGCGGGCGATCGGCAAGGAAACCGAATTGATCGAGCGTCTGGAAAAGCTCCGCGGCGTGGATCCGGACAACGTCTGGCTCGGCTACTTTCTTGCCGAGCAATACTTCCAGGCCCAAAACTTTGACCAGGCCGAAAAACTCTACCGCGAACTTGTTGGCAAGAAACCGCTGGTGGTTGGCTATCGCCACCTCGTGGAGATTTATCGCGG
>CALFBP010000073.1 GCA_937951625.1 uncultured Thermoguttaceae bacterium | reverse complement strand
CCCGGCGGGGGCAAGCCGCGCTCGAAGGCGGTGATGTTGGCCAGTGTTTCCCGGGCGATGGCCTCCAAGGCTTGGCGCGTGAAGAACGCCTGATGGGCCGTGATCAGGACGTTGGGGAACGTCAACATCCGCGCAAACACGTCGTCTTGAATCACCTGCGTAGACAGATCCTCGAAGAACAAATCGGCCTCTTCTTCGTAAACATCGAGCCCCAAAAGGCCGATCTTTCCGGTCTTCAACGCGCGAATTACCGCCTCGGTGTCGATCAGCGCTCCACGGCTGGTGTTGATCAGCATCACCCCCCGCTTCATGAGGGCGAGACTTTCTTCGTTGATCAAGTGGTGGGTTTCGGGGACCAGCGGGCAGTGCAATGTGATGATGTCGCTGCCGCCGAAAAGCTCCGCCAAAGAGACGTAACGGGCTAGCTTCGCCACCTCGGGGTTGACGGCTATGTCGTGGGTAAGAATCTCGCACCCGAAACCGCGAAGGATCTGGGCTACGATCGCCCCGATCTTTCCCGTCCCTATCACTCCCACGGTGCGGCCGGAAAGCTCCATCCCCAACAATCCGTCGAGGGCGAAATTGCCCTCCCGAACGCGGTTGTACGCCTTATTGATCTTCCTCGCCAATGCCAAGATCAGCCCCACCGTGTGTTCGGCCACGGCGTGGGGTGAATAAGCAGGTACGCGAGCAACGGTAATCCCCAATTGATTGGCCGCTTTCAAGTCCACTTGGTTGAATCCGGCGCAACGCAGCGCAACCAACCGGACGCCGAGGCGGTGCAGGGTAAGCAAGACCCCGGCGTCGAGTTCATCATTCACAAACGCACAGACAACATCGAAACCAGCCGCTAGAGGGGCAGTTTCGCGGGTCAGGCGAGGCTCGAAGAAGACCAGTTCATGCCCCACACCTTGATTGGCTGCCAGCAGAAATTCGCGATCGTAAGGCTTGCTGCTGAAGACCGCTACTTTCATTTCAGAATTCCCTGTCCCTCTGCTCGAGTGAATCTCCTTCGCTTGCCGCGCTGTCAAACACATCCAAGTGGGGGGTGAAGCAATATCGCCCTTGGGTCTATAACGATGTTCGTGCTACAATCCAACCCGCCATGAGGCGAAAGCGGGTGGGGCAGCAAACGGCAACGGGCCCGCAGGCCCAAAGCCGCATCGTTGACGCTACGACCCCGGGGCGGTAAGGGCCGTATTGGTTGAGTTTTATTATAGTGGACCGGGCTGAAGACGGATCGTGGGCGACAGCGTCGATAGGGGTCAATGGCTTGCGCGAGTGGGTCTGAGGTGGCCAAAACAGGTGTGCCGCGCCTTCTAGTCTCATTTGGAAAGACCACGAATGCAAGATTCAAGGAGGGGTACCATGCATTGGCGACGGATTGGGGGAGTGTTGGTGGCCTTGTTCGTGTCAGGGGATTGTGTATTCGGACAAATCTCGGACGGAGGCGGGTTGGGCGGCCCCCCTGCTTCGCGCCCGGCGATGCAACACTCGCCCCCCGCCTATCCCGACCAACCCGTCGAACCCCAGGATCCTCGACTTCGCCCCCGCGAGACTGGGGAAATCCCGCGTTCGACACTCGGTCCTGGCGGCCAGCAAGGCATGGCTGGTCCAGCGCCCCAACCGCCGCAACCGCCGTTTGTGCTGACACCGGCGGAGGAGCAACAGCTCGACCGGGTGTTGCTTTTCTGGGAGAAGAGCAGCAACCAAGTGAAGACGTTCCGGGCGGATTTCAGGCGTTGGGAGTACAATCCCGCCCTCGCCGACCCGCAGCGACAAGACCCCAATCAACCGATCGCCGAAGACGACGGCGAACTGCGATTTCAAGCCCCTGACAAGGGGTTATTCAGCATCGAAAAGGGACCGCGCGCGGAAAAGTGGGTCTGCGATGGGAAGTCTTTATATCAGTATGATTTCCGCACCCAGAAGGTGTATGAATATAAACTGCCCCCGGAAGCACAGGGGCGGGGCATCACCAACGGTCCCATGCCATTCCTATTCGGCGCGAAGGCCGAGCAACTCAAGGCCCGCTATTGGATTCGCATCATCACCCCGCCGGAGGCCAAGAACCAGATTTGGCTCGAGGCTTATCCTAAACAGCTCGCCGATGCCCAAGATTTCCAGAAGGTGGAGATCATCCTTACCATCGGTAAAGACGATTTGATACCGACGGCGATTCAGATCTATCTGCCCGGCGGCAAGGCCCGCACCGTCTACACGCTTGCCAACATCAAAATCAATCAGGTGGACCCGAGGATGATCTTCCAGGATCCCTTCACTGCCCGTATCCCGCCGGGCTGGCAGAAGATTGTCGATCCCGCGGGCCTCGGGCCCAATGCCGCTCAGTCCCCGGCACCACGCCGGTAAGGTCGCAAGTGCCCCACAAACGATAAGCGGGATTCTTCAAAAAAGCGGGGCCCAGAATTCGAAACTGCTCTTGACCGCCCCCTCTCGAAAGAGGAAGCAGGCATCTCTTAACCCCGCGCGGGATTGCCAAAAATACTTTTCTTATTTTGCCTCAATTCACAATACTTGTGTCCTGCATTACCTAGGTTCGCAGCCTGCGCCATGGAACAACGTGGATTAAGTGGCGCGAATTGCCGCAGCAGGCCGCCCGCGCCTTTTTTCCAATGGTTCATAGATTGCTGAGGTACTGCTGGTAAGGTGGACACGTGAAATAACTTCGGTAAGGCAACAGAAAACGAAGTTTGCCCTCTTCGGTCCAAGATGGCTGGTGGATTTTTTGTTTTTTCAGACTCGGCTGGACGTTGACCGGCACTAGGTATGGCGTCTAAGAAGTTAACTTAACAGGCGGTGGTGCCGATATACCCCGTAAACGGGAGTCGATTACCACAGATAGATACCTTAAGGGGAACGATCGACGAACAGAGTTCGACCGAATCAAAATGATGCTGCAAAAAATTTTTTTACTCCAAACTCTTGACACGACGAAGCGCGGCAGTTTATACATTTAGTTTGTTTTAGGGTCGGGGATCAACGAGGCGCAGGCGGCCGTGGCATTCAGCATGAACCCTAACGGCTGCTGAGAGGGGTCGTCAAACGGCCTTTCGTTTTTCTCTTCTTGCTTAGATATTCGCAGCGGATTTCAGAAGCAAAGGCGCTCAGGTTGTGCCTGCGCTGTGGAGGGAAGCGGCTTTTTGTTACCCGTATTTTGTGAGGAGATCGCGTTATGAAACGATCCAGACGTTGGTGGCCAGCCTTTACGTTGGTGGAATTGTTGGTGGTAATAGCCATCATTGGTATCTTGATAGCCTTGCTTCTGCCTGCGGTTCAAGCGGCGCGAGAGGCGGCACGGCGTTCTCAGTGCACCAATAACCTGAAGCAATATGGGTTGGCGCTGCACAATTATCATGACGTGTACAAGATGTTCCCTCCGGCGGGTACGGCTACGGCGAATTATCAGGCGAGGGGCTGCGACGAACCTTGGGATTGGAGTTGCCCTGGTCCGGGGATTAGTTGGCAGGTCCGCATCTTGCCGTTTGCAGAGCAGGGAGCCTTGTGGAACGCGGTGGCATCGCAAGGGGATCGCACGATGACGCGTTACCATGATGTCCTCGTTAATGGTCAGCCTGCGCGCCTCATTCAGGTTCCGTATGCACGATGCCCTTCCGACGGTAGCCCAGGCCAAGATGCGAATTGGGCGCAAACCAATTACTCAGGAAACTTGGGTTCTCAGGCAACACCCTCTGCCAATCCCGCGTGCCAACCGTATTTGACAGCGGGGGTTCATTATCAAAACCCTGGTGGTACTTCAGGTCATGGCAATGATACGGATCAGGTTCCGGGTTGGAGCGGGCGAAGAGTGATTTGCGGCATGTTCGGCCGCTTGGGGATCAACATCACGTTGGCCGACGTGACCGATGGAACGGCGAATACCCTGTTTGTCGGTGAAATCCTCCCGATGTGCAATGACCACGGGGGGGGCTGGTGGTCTTACAATGGAATGGGTAGCGCCCACGCCTCGACGTCGGTTCCCATCAACGAATTTACCACGTGTGTGAATTCGAAGAAGATTACCTTCCCCGGCTGCGAAGCCCAAAGCAATTGGAACCTCTCTTGGGGATTCCGATCGATGCATCCCGGCGGAGCCCAGTTCGTCTTGGTGGATGGCAGCGCGCGTTTTATCTCCGAGACCATCAATTACCAGACTTACCAGCGACTAGGCTCGCGGAACGACGGCCTGACACCGGGTAACTTCTGATTTTCTAAAAGAGGGAAGGCTCGCCGCTCCAAGAAGGGGTGGCGGCCTACCTGAATATCCGCCAGTATCGTGTGCCGCCCTTACCTGGCTCGTGAGGGCGGCGCATTTGTCTCGCAAATAATGACCACTCCATAATCACGATGATGGGAGGCACAAACGTGTTTCGCAACCTGGGTGTCATGGTGGGGCTGGTTAGTGTCGTGGTGCTCGTTGCTGGCTGTTCCGGCGGGGGCACCTCTGGACAAAAGTTGATCCCGGTGAAAGGCAAGGTGACGTTTAAGGGCGCACCCTTGGCGGGCGCTCGGGTAAATTTCGTTTCCGCGTACGGGGAAGTTGCCACCGGCGTAACGGACGCGCAGGGCGCCTTCACGTTGACCACGCGCGGGCAAGCAGGGGCAGCGCCAGGGGAGTATAAGGTCGCGATCGTCAAATCGTCGGTCGATGGCGGCGGACCGACCTCGGGCCCAAAACCTGAGGACATGTTTAAGATGGCCGCTAAAAAAGGCGAGATCAGTTTGAGCTCCAAGAGTGAGATCCCAGAGAAGTATGCGGATGCGCAGAAAAGTGGACTTTCTGCTACCGTCTCCACGGATGGCTCAAACAACGAGTTTACCTTCGATTTGACCGAGTGAGAGCGATTGCTTGCTTGGGCCGCGAACGGCGAATGCTGTTCGCGGCCGTCTTGCTCTGCGTCACCGCGGGTTCCGCTTACTTTGTATGGCCTTGGTGGCGGGCAACGCACTACTTGATCGAGGCCCGGCGGGCCATGCAGGTGGCGGATGCGGAAGGGGCGCTTCGCGCGCTGGAATCCGCGGAGCGTGTGGCCCCGAACCTCGCCGAAGTGGCCTACCTGAGGAGTGTTGCCCTTCGGCGCGCTGGCTTGCTTCAAGATTTCGAACGGCAACTCCAACGGGCCGCAGAACTCGGGTGGCCTGAGGCCGATTTACAGCGACAATCTTGGTTGGCGATTGCCCAGTCTGGAGATGTCCCTGCCGTACAGCGAGAGCTGATGGCCCTTCTGGCCGAGGGTGCCCCGGACGAAGTGGCCGAAGAAGTTTACGAAGCGGTGGCGCGTGGACACTTGATCACATACCGGCTCCGCGATGCCGAGCTGTGCATCAACATGTGGCTCCAGTGGCGTCCGGACGCTCCGCAAGCCCGCGTCATGAGGGCCAGTCTTTACGAGCAATACGGAGATTATGGTTCCGCCGCTGCCGACTACCGTGCGGTGCTCTCCCAGTTTCCCAAGCATCGCGAAGCGCGGCGACGTTTGGCGCAGGCCTTGGCGTGGCAAAACAAATTCGATCAGGCCGCTGAACAATTTGAAATATGTTTGAGCACGCACCCCAACGATGCCGAGGCGATTCTCGGCCTGGCGCGATGTCGACGGCGGCAAGGCAATGCCGAAGCGGCACGCAGCCTGCTAGAACAGGGGCTGGCTCAGAACCCGCCTACCCAGTTCCGCGGATTGATCCTCACCGAATTGGGGCGAGTGTACCTCGGCGAAGGAAAGACCGCCAAGGCCGTGGAAGTGCTCAATCAAGCTCTCGCCATTCTGCCTGGGGAAGGCGCTGTGCATCACGCCTTGGGCACCGCCATGGCCCGGATCGGCGACAAAGAGAAAGCCCAGTATCATCACCAACGTTTGAGGGAGATTCAGGCGGATTATACGCGACTCAATCACGTCACGCAGAAACTGCTTGACGAGCCTAACAACGCGGACTTGCGGTGCGAAGCTGGCGAGATTTTAATCAGAGAAGGGTTGAAGAAAGAGGGCGCGGAGTGGTTGCTGACCGCCTTGAAGTGCGACCCGAACCATCGCAAGTCGCATCAACTACTCGCCGAATTTTTCGCTGAGATCGGAAATCGGGAATTGGCGGCCCGGCACCGACTCTTGGCCGCTTCCGCGGAGGCTTCTCCTCCGACGGCCCCGCCCGACTCGAAATAACTACCGCGTACGTCTCTCGCGCCATGGTCCAGCCGATAACTGTTAGACTGTCTCGAGTTGTCAAGCCGCTTGAGAGTCGCTGGCAGTTGGCGGCGCTCCTCGCCGCCCTGCTAAGCGCATTGGCTGTGGCGGCGGCGGTGGTTTGGCATCGCGGGGCCGCGGACCGGAGCTTCAAGCGGGCCTTGGCCGCGTTGGACGCCCGACAGTTCGAGTTGGTGCAGCGCGAGTTGGCGAGGCTCGACGGCATCGCTGGATTTGAGCCCCATCGGCATTTTCTTCGCGGCACCGTTTTGCTCGCCGGCGGCCAGTGCTTTGCGGCCCTCGAAGAATTCGGACGCTGCGTGGATCACCCAGAGCTGCGTGTACGGACTCTGATTTTATCGGGCCAAGCGTTGTATCGAGTAAAGCGGTTCCGCGACGCCGTGGGATTGCTGGTCCAAGCCCTGGAAGCCGATCCGCAGGCCGCGGACGCCTATGCCTGCCTTGCCGCCGCCTACGATGATCTCGGCCTTTTGAATGAGGCGTTTCAGGCCTGGAGTCGGCTCGCCGAGTTGCGTCCCGACGATTTCTACCCGCATCGGATGATGGGTCTCCGTTGCAAGGACTTCGAGCGATGGGAGTCGGCGGTCCCAATGTATCAGGAAGCGCTTCAACGCCAGCCACCGCAACCGGATCGGAATGAGATCCTGCTGGAAATGGCCGAATGCCAGATCAGGCTCCAACGTTGGGAAGAGGCGTTGGGGACCTTAGCCCAATGTTTTCCCTCGCCGCAGCGCTGGACTAAAGAGGCCGAATGTCACCTCAGCGCAGGTCGCTTGGACGAAGCGCAGCAGCTTCTCGATCGTAGTTTGCAGCACTCGCCCGTGGACCTTTCGGCGCTGCTTCTAGCCGGAACATTAGCGCTTCAGCAGGGCAAGGGCGAGGCGGCGGTCGCGGCCTGGCAACGGGCCGCCATTGCCTATCCCCGGGAATATGTGGTCCATTACAAATTGTCGCAAGCTTTTCGTCGCCTCGGCAAGGAGGCGGAGGCCAAGCGGCACGCGGACCTCGCCGAGGAGTTGCGGCAAGTGCGATTGGAGTTTTCCCAGCTCCATGCGACCGCGGCCGCAGAGCCGGATAATGCCGACGTGCGATGCCGTCTGGGGGTGTTAGCCAAACAGCTCGATCGGTCGGACCTCGCGCGAGGATGGTTCCATGCCGCTTTGAGTATCAATCCGCGGCATGCGGAGGCACTTCAGCATTTGACCGGACAAGCAAGGCAGGCGTCGAAACCTTAACGAACTCGGTTGAGGAGTCAGCAGGTGGGGCGTCGTTCATGGATTGGAGTGGCTATCCTCGTACCAATCCTGGCGATTGTCGGGTGGTTCGTCAGGCCTCCTCGAAACCCTTCCCGCTCACCTACGGCCGACCAGACCGCACACGCGGTGACGTCAACCGTTCCGTGGGGCGGGGCGTCGCCGCGGCCTTCCAATCTGCCGATTGGCCCGATCCAGCTCCGCGACGTTACGGACGAGACTGGCATCACCTTCAGGCACACCGACGGTAGCGGCGGCCATCATTATGACCCCGAGACCGTCACTTCAGGGCTGGCCCTATTCGACTTCGACGGGGATGGTTGGATCGACATTTATTTTCCTAATGGCGCTCCACTGCCTGGCAGCAAGGCGGACACCACACCGCGACATGCCTTGTACCGGAACCGTGGCGATTGGACGTTTGAGGATGTGTCTGAGGCAAGCGGGGTGCTGTGTACGGCATTCGGCTTGGGCGCTACTGCGGCGGACTACGACAACGACGGGGATCTTGATTTTTACGTGAGCAATTACGGTCCTAAAGTCCTCTTCCGCAACAACGGCGATGGCACGTTTCAGGAGGTGACTCAGGAGGCGGGCGTGGCCGATGGAGATCGGCTTGGGGCGGGCGTGGCCTTCCTCGACGTCGATCGGGACGGGTTGCTCGATCTATTCGTCGCCAATTACATGAAGTTCTCTTATGATAAGCACTTTGTGGTGTTTCGCGACGGTTACCCCGAGTATCCTGGCCCCAAGGCCTATCCCCCTGACCGACACAGCCTTTACCGGAATCTTGGTGATGGAACCTTTGCCGACATCACGGACGCCTCCGGCATTGCCCAACACCCCGGCAAGGGCATGGGAATTGTCTGCGCAGATTATGACCGCGATGGCGACACGGACATCTTCGTGCTCAACGACGTCTTCCAAAATTTCTGTTTCGAGAACGATGGGTACGGCAATTTCGAAGAAGTCGCGCTGGCCAATGGTTTCAAATACAACAGCGAAGGCATGGCATTAGGCAGTATGGGCGTCGATTGCGGCGACTACGATAACGATGGTTGGCTCGACTTCTACCAAACCTCGTACCACCGCGAATTGCCCGTGCTCTTCCGCAACTTGGGAAACGGCTTGTTGGAGGACGTTACCGTCGGCACGGGGGCAGGCCAAGGCACCTTGAACAACGTGAAGTGGGGATGCGGCTTCGTCGACTTCGATAACGATGGCTGGCGCGACTTGTTTGTGGCGATGGGCCACCTGCAAGACCTGATCGACCACTATGATGAGACTTCTTCCTATCGCGCGAAAAACGTCCTGCTTTGGAATGATGGGCAAGGACGATTCGTGGACGTCACCGATCGGGCCGGCGACGGGATGTTGCCCGTCTTCTCCAGTCGGGGCGCCGCTTTCGAGGATCTGGACAACGACGGCGACGTAGACGTCGTGATCCTCAATGCCCGCGACCGGCCCACTGTGCTCCGCAACATGTACTATGAATCGGGCGGTCGGAATCATTGGCTGCAAATTCTTCTGCGCGGGGTCAAGACGAATCGCGACGGAGTCGGTGCGCAGGTCCGCGTGGTGGCTGGCGGCTTGAAGCAAATTGCCGAAGTCCATAGCGGTCGCGGGTATCAGAGCCATTGGGGGTTGCGACTGCATTTTGGTCTTGGCCCCCACGATCATGTGGACCGGATTGAGGTGCGATGGATTGGCGGCGGAACGGACATTGTGGAAAATGTCCCCATCAATCGGTTGGCGATCATCGTCGAAGGACACGGGATCGCCGAGCAGCCTTCTTTTTTCGTGCCGCGCCAATGAACGGGGCCCGTTCATGAGTTCTCTCTCCCGGAGTCGCTGGACGGTTTTGATTGCGCTCGTGGTTCTGGCCGCGGCGGTGGTGGCCGGTGGTCGTTACTGGAGTTTGGGGCCCATGCCCGCCAGCCAAGTTTCCTCTCCTACCGCTTCGACCGACCGCGGGCCAATCGCGCCCCGAAATTTCAGTGCTCCGGCCTCGCCCGCACAAACCACGCTTACCGCGTGTCCCACCCAGTTTCGGGACATTAGCAGCGAGACCGGCATCACGTTCCAGCACACCGATGGATCGAGCGGACAACATTATATCGTCGAGGCCATGTCGGCCGGGGTGGGAACCTTGGATTACGACGGGGACGGCTGGATCGACATCTATTTTCCCAACGGCGCCCCGCTTCCGGGTTATGTTTCCGACACGCCCCCACGCCACGCCTTCTATCGGAATCTCGGTTCGTGGCGATTCAAGGAAGTCACTGACGAAGCGGGACTCCACTGTGAAGCCTATGGGCTGGGAATCGTCGTTGGCGACTACGACAATGATGGGAATCCCGATATCTACTTGAACAATTTCGGCCCCAATCTCCTGTTCCGCAACCAAGGCGACGGTACGTTCCGCGATGTGACGTCGGCGGCTGGAGTCGCACGCGGCCATCTCGTCGGGGCGGGCGCGTGTTTTCTCGACTTCGATTGTGACGGCGATCTGGACCTCTACGTCGGCAACTACATCGATCTCGATTTACAAAGCCATCGATTGCATTTTGTCGGCAATATCCCTTCGTATCCCTCGCCGGTCGAATACGCCGCCGTGCCCGATACCCTCTTCCGTAATCGCGGGGACGGCGTCTTCGCCGATGTCAGCAAGGAAACGGGAATCGCGGCCTACGCGGGCAGAAGCATGGGAATGATCTGCGCCGACTACGACGCCGACGGCGACACCGATGTCTTCATCTGCAACGATGTCCAGGAGAACTTCCTCTTCCGCAACGACCGCACTCAATTCGAGGAGGTCGCTGTGGCCAGTGGGGTCGCTTACAACATCGAAGGCGAGATCCTGGCCAACATGGCCGTCGATGCCGCAGACTTCGACCGGGATCAGCGATTGGACTTCTACACCACGAATTATCAGCGGCAAATGCCGGCGCTGTTCCAAAATCTCGGTCACGGGCTATTCGAGGACGTTTCCGCTCGGGCCAACGCGGGAGCGGGTTGCTTCCATCACGTCAATTGGGGCTGCGGCTTCGCCGATTTCGACAACGACGGCTGGCCGGACCTGTTCATCGCCAATGGCCATACTGAAGATAACGTGGAACGCATGGACCGCTCGGCCATGTATCGTGCTCCCAACGTCGTTTTGTGGAATGCCGGCCACGGCAAGTTCCTTCAACTTTCCCCGCAGTGCGGCGACGGACTCCAATCGCTCCATGTCACCCGAGGTATTGCCCTCGAAGACTTCGACAACGATGGCGATATCGATATTGTCGCGCTCAATTCGCGGGATCGGCCCTCCATCCTCCGCAACATGCTCAACGAGTCGGGTTCGAAAAGACATTGGCTGCAAATTCAGCTTCGTGGCGTTAAAACGAACCGCGACGGAGTTGGGGCTCGCGTCACTGTCACCGCTGGAGATCTGGTGCAGATCGACGAAGTGCATAGCGGCCGCAGCTACCAAGGCCACTTCGGTTCCCGACTCCACTTCGGCTTGGGGGATCGGACCCGCGTCGATCGCATTGAGGTTCGTTGGATCGGAGGGGGGACCGATATCCTCGAGTCGGTGCCCGTCGATCAACGGATCGTCATCGTAGAATCATCCACATCCCAATATGCCGCACCGTAGCCAATCTCAGGATCGGCCTGGAGTAGATAAGAGGTCAACTTCCACCTTTCCGTTCCGTGCTGAAGCGGATGACCAGCAAGACGCTAGTTGCGATGTGCCGCGACTCGCTGCCTCCGCGGGTTGACGCCATCAGGCCGATCGTTTCCAATCAACCGCGGCAGCATTCCGCATGAGGCCGAGCGCGGAGGCGGTGGATGGGTTACTGGACTCGAGTCGTGGCGGCTTTTGCGTTTTTGGCCCTTGCCGCTCTTTTGGGGACAAGCTTTTTACTCCGCCAGCGAATGGCCGCGCAGTGGATGGCCTACCGCGTGGGCAGGGCCGCCGACTTCGAACAAGCCGCCGAGGTCTTGGCGTGGTTCGAGTCGGGCGAGAACCACGAGCAACGGCTACGTGATCTGGTCACTCGTTGGGGCACGGGCAACGCCCGGTTCGACTACTATCTCGCCCGATATGTCGCCTCGCCCCAAAGCTCCGAGGCCCTCCGCAAGCGATTCAGCTTGGAGCTTGCCTGGCGGGAACGGCTCTTGGGGCGATGGGCTCACTTCTGGTCGTACCGGGCGGGCGACCAATTGGATCGCCGTGTGGAAGAAATCCTTGGCTTTATGGAACTGTTGCTTTCCGGGGACTCTTCGGGCCGGCAGATCACATGGCGTGAGGTTCTCGACCTGCAAGCGATTTTCTGGCTTAGCGGCCAGCCCACCTGGGCTGAACGATTGACCCCCGAGAATTGGCGCGACCGCTTTGTCGCGTGGCGAAACTTACGAACGCAAGGCCCGATCCCCACCCGAATCGTTGCTAAACCATTTCCCGATTGGGATGGTCCCGCTCCGTGAATCTGAGCTTGTGTTTCGAGCCCTTTGTTCTCGCGCGTTGTGTTGGTCCCAGGCAGGCCGCACCCTCATGAGACAGGCTAGCGGATCGGGCGATTTTCAGGCGTGACCCGAACCACCTTCGGTCGGATGGATCGGGCCTGATCGTCGGGGACCGCACAATAGGTGAGGATGACTAACAGATCGCCGGGCACACCGAGCCGGGCAGCGGGGCCGTTGAGCATGATCGTCCCGGAGTCGGCCGTGGCCTCGATGGCATACGTCACTAACCGCGCTCCGCTGTTAAGATTCAGCACGTGGACTTGCTCGCCTGGGAGAATGTCAGCCGCTTCGAGGAGGGTCCTGTCGATGGCAATGCTTCCCTCGTAGTCCAGCTCGGTGCCGGTCAATTTCGCCCGGTGGATTTTGGACTTCAACATGAATCGTTGCACGGAACCCCTCCTAATAGGGAAATCTCTCTCAATTTGCAACGTCGGCGACAGACTAAACACTCCCACTATGGACCAAAGCTGCTGGTTTTTCAACGGTTCCCATGGAGAGCGCGTATCGCAGTGGGGGTTACAACCATCCGAAATGTCTATAAAAAACGCCTTGGTCGCTCGCAGCCTCGCCCATAAGATTGCCTCGACACCCGCTGGAGCCAGAAAGTAACTCGCATGTCAAGGAAACCTGTCAGTGCGGACATATCGGGCCAGCTTGTATTTCTCGGGACGGGCACCTCGCATGGCGTGCCGCTGATTGGCTGCGGATGCGCCACGTGCCGCAGCGCGGATCAGCGGAATCAGCGAACGCGGTGTGCGGTGGTTTTTGGGCTTCCATACGGGAACCTTCTCATTGACACCCCACCGGAATTACGGGTGCAACTGGTTCGCGAGGGCATCGGCGTGGTCCACGCCCTGGCCTACACGCATAGCCACGCCGACCACCTGTTCGGTTTGGACGACGTGCGGATTTTCCCCCGATACTTGGGCTATCCCTTGCCAGTGTACTGCGAGTCAGAGGTCGAAGCGGCGATTCGTCGAGCGTTTGCTTACGCCTTCGATCCGGCGGTTCAGGATTTTCCGGCTGGGGGAGTTCCGAAGCTGGCATTCCAAACCTTGGACACAAAACCCGTGGAAATCCTTGGCGCACGCGTCACGCCGATCCGCCTGAAACACGGCCCCTGGGACATTTTGGGATTTCGCGTTGGCGACGTGGCCTACTGCACGGACACCAACGGGATTCCGGCCGAAAGTTTGGCCCGACTGGAAGGCCTGGACACGTTGATTCTCGATGCCCTCCGCGAGGAGCCGCACGTTACCCATTTCAGCCTCGACGAGGCCATCGAGATCGCTCGGCGATTGGCACCGAAACGCACGTACTTCACTCATCTCTCGCACCGTTTGGAGCACGAGGCCACGCGTCGCCGCTTGCCGCCCGGCATGGACGTGGCCTACGATGGCTTGCGAATCCCCTTAAGGGGAATCTCCGGCATCTGACGACCAGGGCGGGATATGACAAGACGGGATGTGACGGGTTGTCCGACTGCGGCTCGACACAAGGAGTTCGATCCATGAGGCAAAGACTGGCGTTGGTTTTGGCTGTGGCGTTTGCCGGGATGTCGGCCGGGGTGCAGGCCGAGGGTCCGAAAATCTATGTGGTGACCGACCTGGAGGGCATCAGCGGCGTTTACAAATTCGCCCAGACCCGCGAGCCGGGAACGCCGCTCTACCGCGAGGCGTGCGAATACTTCATGGGCGACCTAGCGGCGGTGGTCCGCGGCCTGCGCGACGGCGGCGCGAGCGAAGTGCTGGTCTTGGACGGCCACGGCACGCAAGCCATGATTCCGCATCTTATGGAGCCTGGGGCAAAATACATCACCGGCCTGCCCAGGCCCGGCGGTCTGGTGGGACTCGACCAAACTTTTGCCGGAGTGGTCATGCTCGGCTACCACGCGATGATGGGAACGCCCGACGGCGTGCTCAATCATACGCAGTCATCGCGCACAGAAAACCGCTATTGGTATAACGGCGTGGAAAGCGGCGAGCTGGTTCAGGTGGCGGCCATCGCCGGGCATTTCGGCGTGCCGCCGATCCTGGTGACCGGCGACGACGCCACCTGCCGCGAGGCCCGCAAGTTCTTCGGGCCGGAATGCGTTACCGTTTCGGTCAAGCAAGGCCTAGCGCGCGAAGCCGCGGTGCTCTATCCCTTCGCCCAGACCCGCAAAGACCTGTACGAAGGCGCGAAACAGGCCATCGCCGCGATTCCCAAGTGCAAGCCCTATCGCCTCGAGCTTCCCATCAAGGCCAAGAAGCAGTTTTTGTCGCTCGAGGGCGGCAAGTCGAAGCTGGTGACAAAAGAAGGCCTCATTCCCGACGCCCTGCATATTTTGGACTTTTGAGCTTGAGTCCGCGTCGAGGTTTGGGACCGGCCTGCGTTGGGCGCTTCTCCCGCATCGGGGACAACGCCGCTGGCTAGGCTTCCGCAGTTTGCCCCTTGAACAGCTTACGGCCTAGATTGTTGTTGAAGCTCGTCCAAGGGCTATCTACATTGGGGTCTTCCCGCATCAGTTGCGTGAAGGCGGCAATTTTGGCGTCGAGGTTGTCGAGGCAATACAAGGCGATCGCCTCCAGTGTCATGGGCAGCTTGGGGCTGCCGAACTCGTACTCGCCGTGGTGGCTGACGATGAGGTGTTTGAGTCGCAAGGCGGTATCTTGGGGGAACGGTTCGCCGGTTAGACGTTCGACCTCGCGGATCTTACTCTCCAAGAGACTGACGGCCATCACCACGTGGCCGACGAGCTGGCCCTCGTCCGTATAAGCGAATTCGCGATCGTAGCTCAGCTCGTCCACTTTGCTGGCGTCGTGGAGCAATGCCCCGAGCAGCATCAGGTCGCGGTCCAGTTGGGGGTAACAAGGGGCGATCCGCAACACGAGTTCCATCAGGCTGACAATGTGCTCCAACAGTCCACCCAAATAGGCGTGGTGCAGCTTCACCCCGGCTGGGGCCCGCACCAGCTTGCGCATGAACTCTTCATCCATCAAAAAACACTCGGCCAAACTGCGCAGGGGAGGACTAGTCACGCCGCGCAAGATCTCGCCGAGGCGGACCACGAGTTTATCTACGTCGACGGCGGCCACGGGCGTGAAGTCATCCTCGTTGACTTCGCTGGGTTCGACCTTGGTCAACCGCGAGACGATCAGTTGCTTTGCTCCCTGAAAAAGCTGTGTCGTCCCCTCGACCATCACATAGTCGCCATTTTCGAAGGAGCGGTACAGGGACTCGCCCGCGTTCCACATCCTCGCGCTAATCCTGCCGGAGCGGTCGGAAAGCTCCATCTGGAGATACAGGTTTCCGTTGCGGTTGGGACGAAGCTGTTTCTCCGCCGCCCGGAACACTTGATGCACCGTCTCCTGTTCGTGCAATTCGCTCACAAACCGCCGCCGCATAGCGCTTCCCTTTTAAGACATGACGATGAAACGGCTTTATCGTAAACGGAATCCACAATTTCCACAAGGAAACGCGCGAGCCGTGGGCCAAGCCGATTGAGGGGGCTGCGGCGGGAATATCGTCCTTCGAGGGCCGCGGTCAACGCGAGTTCTGCAATAGCGCGATGATTTCCCGGGCGACTTCCTCGACCGACTTGCCTGTCACGTCGACCCGCTGCCAACCGTAGCGAGTGCAGAGTTCATGCGCACGTTGCAGTTCCCTTCGCACGCGCTCGGTCGAGGCATACGGTTCGAGCGGAATGCCCTCTTTGACCGCGCGGACGCGACGCAGTTCGATGAGCCGTTCAGGAGACATCCAGAGCCAAAAGACCCGCCGTGGCGGCAAAGCCAGCAGGGCCTTAGGCGGTTCCATGCCCTCGACCAACGGCACATTGGCCGCGAACCAGCCGCGATAAGCCAGATAGAGCATGGTGGGCGTTTTCATGGTACGCGAGACGCCCGTCAACACGACTTCCGCACGCTCGAGTTCGTGCGCGTTCTGGCCGTCGTCGTGGTGGAAGGCGAAATCGACCGCCTCGATTTCGCGGGAGCGGGCCTCGGTCAGTTGGCGGAGCAGACCAGGCTTTTCCTGAGGGGATAGCTGGAGATGCTTGGCGAGCCGCTCCAGCACCGGCCCGAGCATGTCCAACGAATCGACGCCCGCTTTGCGGGATTCGTCGAGGATCAGTCGCCGCAGTTCATCGGAGACTAGCGTATGCACGAGGATCGAATCCTCGCGGGCGGCCTCTGCCACGACGCTGCGAATCTGCTCCAGAGTACGCACTTCTTTGCGACGAACGATCGTGACTGCTGCATCGCGAAACTGGACCAGCCCAGCGCGGACGACGCGCTCCGCTGTCTCGCCCGTCGCATCAGAAACCACAAAGACCTTCAGCATGATGCTCTCATCGCTGCAAGCCACGATACCGAGACGAGGAGCCGGGGAACCGGCTTGGGCGTCCACGGGGACAAGGGAATTCCCCCAGTCGAATCCTTCTTCAATGGAGACAACCATACCGCGGTCGCGGGGCAAAGTCGAGGCCGCACGCTGCTTGACATCCCCCTCATACAGGGATAGGATGCCAACACCGTTGTTGGATCGGCAGGATGGCACGTCGTAGGCGACAGAAATCGTCGTTGTTTGGCGGTGAGGGAGCTGGGGCTCCGCTTTTTCGCGCCGAGGACGCAGCGACTCAAGCCACCCCATCGAATGTGCCAATTTTCGATGAGGACATGGCCGCTTCATCGCCGAGCACGTCGGGGCTCGCGGGCGCGTCGCCGAGAGCGAATCCAGCGGACGATCGGCATGGCGAACAGTCCTCGTCTTCTGAGAGCGTCATCGGGAGAACGGTCTGGGTGATCGACGCGCCCGGGCTGATCCACCAACTGTTTCATGCTTTGCCGGAGATGTCGGGCCCGCGGGGTGAACCGGTCGGGGCGGTGTACGGATTCGTCCGCGATCTGATGTTTCTGCTGGAGACCAAGCGGCCGGACTATTTGTTTTGCGCCTTTGATCTGCCGGGCAAGACGTTTCGCCACGAGTTGTACCCCGCTTACAAGGCCCATCGGCCAGAAATCGACATCGATTTGGCCCCTCAGTTCGCGGCGATTCGGCGCGTGATCGAGGCCATGGGCATTCCTGCTTTGGAGTGCGAGGGATTCGAGGCCGACGACATCCTCGCCACCGTTGCCCGGCTCAGCGAGCAGCAAGGCGCGGAGTGTTACCTCGTCACCGGCGACAAGGATTGCCGGCAACTGATTTCCGATCGGGTCAAGCTCTACAACATCCGCAAGGACAAGCTGATCGACCGCGAGGCGTTGCAGGCCGAGTGGGGTATCGCACCGGAACAGGTGGTGGATTTCCAGACGTTGGTCGGCGATCCGACCGATGGCGTGCCGGGGGTGCCGCTGATCGGACCGAAATCGGCCCAAGAGCTTCTAGCCAAATATGGCACGTTGGAAAGCGTATTCGAACATGCGCAGGAAATTTCCGGCACCAAGCGCCGGGAGAACCTGATTGCCGGCAAGCAACAGGCGATGATCAGTCGTCAACTCGTGCGCTTAAGGTCGGACGTGCCTTGCCCGGTGGACTGGGCAGCCGGTCGCGTCGGCCGGATCGATGTGCCGCGGCTCCGTTCCCTGTTCAGGGAATTCGGCTTCCGCAGCCTGGCGGCGAAGGTGGAGCAACTGGCTGCCAGCGTGTCACGGCAGGCGTTGGACCTCGGGCCGAGTGCAGCAGTAAGCGAGTTGGGGAAGCACGATGGGGCTTTACCTCATGAGACATCGACGGCGGCGGGCCAGTCGCAGACGTTGTCTGCCGACAGGTCGCCGAAATTATCCGCCGCTTCTTCCGCGCTCAGCCCGGAAGGTCGGCCCGAGGCCCACATCGTCGATACTCCCCAGGCCCTGGCCCGATTCGTCGAGCAGCTCGCTCAGCAGCGGTGCATCGCAGTGGACTTGGAAACGACGGCGATCTGGCCGCGTTGGGCTGAGATCGTGGGGTTCTCGCTTGCCTGGCGCGAAGACGAGGCATGGTATCTTCCTATCCGAGCCCCGGCGGGCGAGAGGCATCTCGATGCGCAAGCAACCATCGCGACCCTGCGTCCGATCCTGGAAAACCCGGCAATCGAGAAGGTCGGGCAGAACCTGAAATACGACATGATCGTGCTTCGCGGGGCGGGAATAGAATTAGCCGGCGTTGCCTTCGATACCATGGTCGCCAGCTATCTTCTCGAAGCCGGCCAACGGAATCACAGCCTCGACGACTTGGCCAGACGCTACCTGGGGCAGAGCAAGACGCCCATCCGCGACTTGATTGGATCAGGCAAGAGCCAGCGCCGGATGGACGAGGTGCCGGTCCGCAAGGTGGCCGACTACTCCTGCGACGACGCGATGTTCCCCTTGCGTCTTCGCCCGATCCTGGCCCGCGAGCTCGAGCGATCCCGGTTGGAGAGCCTTTTTCACGACGTGGAAATGCCGCTGGTCGAAGTCCTGGCAGAGATCGAATACAACGGAATCCGCGTCGACTGTGAACGGTTGGCGGAACTCGGGCGGCAGTTCGGCGAGAAGATCCAGGCGCTGGAACGGCAGATTTACGAAGTGGCAGGACACCCCTTCAATATCGCCTCGCCCAAGCAGTTGCAGCAGGTGTTGTTTCAAGAGCAGAAGCTGCCCGTGCTTGCGCGGACCAAGACGGGGCCAAGCACCGATGCCGACGTGCTTAGCGAGTTGGCTCGCATCCACCCGCTTCCCAATCTCATTCAGGAATATCGGCAATACGCCAAGCTCAAAAGTACGTATGTGGACGCCCTGCCGCAGATGGTTCACCCGGGCACAGGCCGGGTCCACGCCTCGTTTCATCAAGACGTGACGGCCACGGGTCGGCTCAGTTCCAGCGATCCGAATTTGCAAAACATCCCGATCCGGACCGAGGCTGGCCGGGCCATACGTTCGGCCTTCGTGGCTGGGGAGCCGGGCTGGTTGCTGCTGGCGGCCGACTATTCGCAGATCGAGTTGAGGGTATTGGCCCATTTCTCCCAAGATCAGAGGCTTGTCGAGGCCTTTGCCCGTGATGAAGACATTCACGCCCTCGTCGCCGCCCGAATCCATGGCGTGGAACTTGCCGAGGTGACGCCGGCCATGCGGCGCCAGGCGAAGACAGTCAATTTCGGGGTGATCTACGGGCAAAGCCCATTCGGGCTGTCGAAACAACTAGGCATTTCTCAGGAGGAGGCGGCAAATTTTATTGATGCCTACTTTGAGGGGTATCCGGGGGTTGAGGAATTCTTCGAGGGGGTACTAGCCGAATGCGACCAAAAAGGTTATGTTAGTACGATACTGGGTCGGCGTCGCGCGATTCGCGGGGTTCGCCCCCATGCTGGTCGGCAACGGAACCTACCCGAGCGGACGGCTATCAATACGGTCATCCAAGGGTCGGCCGCAGACCTGATCAAACAGGCCATGATCGCCATTTCCAGGCGATTGCGGCGTGAGCGTTTGCCGGCCCGGATGTTGTTGCAGATCCACGACGAGCTGGTCTTTGAAGTATCCCCCCAAGCGGTTGACAAGTTGGCCAACCTTGTGCGAGAGGAAATGGCCGGTGTGTGCCGGCTGTTGGTTCCCTTAAAAGTCGACGTGAAGGTTGGTCCGAACTGGGCCGACCTGGAAGCCTCGACGCCTTGAACCACAGACGAATCCACGAGCATCTTTCAGTCCTTCTTGGCGCCGCGTGATCGTAAGCTTGCTCTAGGGGCAGACCACGGAGTGGCAGGCAGGGACGAAAACGAGGCATACCGCGACCAGGATGAAGGTGATTGGCATCCTCGGCGGCGTTGCCAGTGGAAAGACGTTCGTCGCCCACGCCCTGGCGGAATTGGGGGCGGGGGTGCTGGACGCGGACGGCGTCGGTCACGAAGTGTTGCAGACGCCCGAAGTCGAAGAATTCATACGGCAACAGTGGGGCGAAGGCGTATTCGGCAAAGACGGTCACGTGGATCGCAAGCGGCTCGCTGAACTCGTTTTTGGCGAGACTTCCGAGGCCGTCAAGGCCCGGAAACGGTTGGAACAAATCCTCCATCCGGAGATTGAACGCCGGCTGGATGGCGAAGCGGAGCGCATGGCGAAAGCCGGGTTGCCCGCTGCCGTGCTTGACGCTCCGCTATTGGCCGAGGCCGGTTGGCTCCGGAAGTGCGATTTGCTGGTTTTTGTCGAAGCGCCGCGACCGCTGCGTCTAGCCAGAGCGCAGCAGCGCGGTTGGAGCGAGAAGGATTTTTCCGCACGTGAGGGCGTGCAAGAATCGTTGGACTATAAGCGAAGGCTAGCCGATTGGGTAATAGACACCTCCCGGTCTCCTGAGCACACGCGAGCCCAGGTGGAACGGTTCTGGCGATCCCACGTCGGCTAAGCGTTCGCGCCTTTCCCATCCTCCCGCCGGCGCCTTCCGTGCGTCGGTCCAAAAATCTTTTCAGGAGCAAGAGATCATGGCATACCTCCGCGGTACGGGTCCCGCGAGCCGGGCACGGCGCGCGGCCCAAACACCTCCACCCAACGAACCCAACCCGGAACAGCGCTCCGAAAATACGCCTTTTGAGGAAGAGGAGGGTGAACCCCTCTCCTTGGCGGAGGAGCTGGTTGAACAGGGCGGGAAGCTCGATGACGAACTAGACGAACGCTACGAGCAGATCAAAAAGTCGGGCGATTCGCACATCGCCGAGTTGCAACGGATGTCGATGGCCGAGTTGATCGAGGAGGCCCGCAAGGACAACCTCGTCGATATCGCCGGCATGAAGCGGCAGGACCTGATCTTCAAGATCCTCAAGGAGCGAGTCAAGCTCAACGGGCTGATGTACGGCGAGGGAACGCTCGAGGTGCTGCCCGACGGCTTCGGTTTCCTCCGTAGTCCCGAATATCACTACCTCTCTTGTCCCGACGACATCTACGTCTCGCCCAGCCAGATTCGCCGGTTCGGTCTCCGCACGGGCACGGTGGTGTCGGGCCAGATTCGCCCGCCCAAGGAAAACGAGCGGTATTTCGCCTTGCTGCGGGTCGAGGCGATCAATTATCAAGATCCGAACCTATACGGCACCAAGGTCTTTTTCGACGATCTGACGCCCGAGCACCCTGAGAAGCGGATCATCCTGGAATCGCCGGCGGGCGGGATCGAGACGCGGGTGATCGACTTGATCACGCCAGTGGGGTTCGGGCAGCGGGGCTTGATCGTCAGCCCGCCACGCGCCGGCAAGACCATCCTCATGCAGAAAATGGCCAAGGCCGCGTTGGCCAATTATCCCGACCTGTACGTCTTCATGCTCCTGATCGACGAGCGGCCAGAAGAAGTCACGGACATGGAACGGCAGGTCAAAGGCAAGAACTGTGAGGTGATCAGCTCTACCTTCGACGAACCCGCCTCGCGCCACATCCAGGTCTCGGAAATGGTCCTGGAGAAGGCCAAACGCATGGTGGAATACGGCCACGACGTGCTGCTGTTCCTCGACTCGATCACCCGCCTGGCCCGGGCGTGGAACCAGGAGTGTCCGCACTCCGGCAAAATCCTCTCCGGCGGCGTGGACGCCAACGCCTTGCAGCGGCCCAAACGTTTCTTCGGCGCGGCCCGAAAAATCCAGGAAGGCGGCTCGCTGACCATCATCGGCACGGCCCTGATCGACACCGGAAGCAAGATGGACGAGGTGATCTTCGAGGAGTTCAAGGGCACGGGCAACCTGGAGATCGTGCTCGACCGGCGCCTGGTCGACAAGCGCATCTGGCCGGCCATCGACATCAACCGCAGCGGCACGCGTAAGGAAGAGATGCTCATGGACCCGGAAGAATACCGCCGCGTCTGCGTCCTGCGCCGCGTGCTCAACGAGATGAACCCGCCCGATGCCATGGAACTCCTCGTCAGCCGCCTGGCGAAGACCAAGACGAACGCGGAGTTCTTGATGAGCATGAACATGAAGTGAACGAAGTGGCTTGCTGCCTCGAGCCGAGTCGATCCGCATTTTTCCTGCATTTGGAAACGGTGTTTCAACGATGCCCCACGTGTACGAAGGCAAGCTGGAGGGAACCCGAGGGCGGTTTGCGATCGTGGTTTCCCGATTCAATCCATCGATCACCAGCCGACTTCTGGAGGGGGCGGTGGAGACGCTTACGGCCCGCGGCGTGGCCGACGAACAAATCGACGTGGCCTGGACGCCGGGGGCCTTCGAGATTCCCACGGTGGCCGAACGCCTGGCGGCCAGCCGACGCTATGTGGCGGTGATTTGCTTGGGCGCGGTCATCCACGGCGAGACGCCGCACGACCAGTACATCAATATCGCCGTGAGCACGTCGCTGGCGCAGATCGGCATGCGGCACGGTTTGCCGGTGATCTTCGGGGTTTTGACCTGCAACACGCTGGAACAGGCGATTGCCCGCTCCGGCGGCCCCTCGGGACGCAAGGGCAAGGACTTGGCCGAGTCCGGCTTTAGCAACAAGGGCATCGAGGCGGCCGAGGCGGCGTTGGAGATGGTGGGTTTGCTGGCCCGGCTGCCTCACAACCAGGCATGAACTGTTCGACGCGATCCCATGATGCGCCGCCGCCGTGCCCGTGAAGTCGCCCTTCAAGTCTTGTTTCAGGAGGACTTGAATCCGCGCGTCGACGTGCGGTCGTCGGACGAATTTCTCCAGCGACGCGTGCGGACCTCGGAGGCTTTAGCCTTCGCCCGCGATCTGGTGGCCGGCGTGCGGCGGCATCGCCCGCAGCTCGACGCGGCCATCGAGAAGGCGGCCGAAAATTGGAGCCTGGCCCGAATGGCCGCCACCGATCGCAATGTCCTCCGCCTGGGAGCCTACGAGATTCTCTTTTCCGACACCCCCGCGGCGGTGGTCATCAACGAGGCCGTGGAACTCGCCCGACGTTACGGCGCTGCTCAATCCGGCCAGTTCGTCAATGGGATCCTCGACCGGCTGATGCGCGACCAATCGCCGGGCAGAAAGCCGTAGAGCAAGAGCAATCCCGGCGCGTCCCGCCCAAGCAAACCCCCGCCGCGGCAGGTGGGCAGCAAGCTCCGCTGAACCGCGCGGCTTTAGGTTGCTCACGCGATTTCCCAACCTTTGCGGTATTCGTCCTTGAGGAAGCGATCCGCCTCGGGGGCATTGGTGGCCTTCATGGCCGGACCGTCCCAGAGGATCTTCTTTTTGCAGCGGAGGGCCACGCTGCCGAGGAGCACGATTTCAGTCAACCGGGCGCTATACTGGAAATCGGCGCTGGCCGGGGGGCCACCCTTGCACGCGGCGAGCCAATCCGCATGGTGGCCCTTGCTCCGCGGCAACGTCTTGGCCGGCCGTTTGTATTCGCGGTGCAGCTCGAGCGGCAGCAGGCGGGGCATTCCGGCCCAGCCGCCGCACGTAATCATCCCCTTGTCGCCAATGAAAAGGATGCCGTTGGAGCCTTCGCCCAGGCGCTGGCGCGGATCATTCGGATCGATGCCCGGGGGAGTAGGCGGGCGGAGGCCGCCATCGTACCAAACTAACTTCACGGGAGGCATATCGTCCCGCGGCCCGAACTCATAATAATGGATCGCCCCGTAGGCCGAGGCCACTTCTTCGTCGACTTCCCCCCCGGCGGTCGCTTCGATGCTGAGGGGATGTTCGAGTTTCAAGGCCAAGACGGCGGGATCGATGTTGTGGCAGTCCATGTCGCCGATCGCCCCAGTGCCAAAGGCCCACCATCCCCTCCAGTTGTAAGGCGCATAGGCCGGGTGATACGGCCGCGTTTCCCGGGGACCTAACCAAAGGTCCCAATTCAGGCCCTCGGGGGCGGGCGGGGTCTCTTGGGGTCGGCCAGGCCCTCTGGCCCATTTGCCCGTATCGCTCCAAGCGTGGACCTCGCGGACCGGGCCGATGGCCCCGTCCCAGATCCACTCGCACGTCTGGCGGAGGCCCTCGCCCGAATGCCCCTGGTTGCCCATCTGCGTGGCCACGCCGGTCTCCTTGGCCACGCGGGCCACCTGCCGGGCCTCCCAGACGCTGTGCGTCAACGGCTTTTCGCAATACACATGCTTGCCTGCCCGCATCGCCGCGATCGAAACCACGGCATGGGCATGATCGGGCGTGGCGCAGAGCACGGCGTCGATGGCCTTTTCCTTCTCCAACATTTCACGGAAGTCCACATATTCCGCGCAACGGAAGGCAGGATTGGTCTCTTGATAGTGCTTTTCGACCTCGGCCTTCACCACGGCACGGCCGGCGAATCCGCCATAATAGAACGGGCTGAGGTCGGTTTTTTCCGCCACGTCGCAAACGGCGATGATCTGGGCGTCTTTTTCGTGGAACAGATTGCGTGCGTTGGTGCGGCCTTGCCCCCCGGCCCCCACGATGGCGATGTTTACCTTCTCGCTCGGCGGCACGAACTTCGGTCCTCCTAGCACGTAACGCGGCACCACGGTCGCTACGGCGGCCGCCGCGCCCAAACCAAGAAGGCGTCGTCGGGAAAAGCGACAACGGTTTCGCTGCGTAATTGGGATTCTCCGCACACCTCGCATTGGCATACTCCTCACAGGTTGGCTATCGAGAACGACAAGTCGCGGAAACCATGGATAAAAACGACTCCTGGAAACCACGAGAAAGACGATTTCCTGACGCCGAGCATGGTGCGGCTAGCGGCTTGCCAAGGGGGTGTGCTTGGATGGCTCGCTCGCTGCGGCCACGACCCGGAAGCCGACGTTGAACACCCGTTGATATGGCAAGTAGCTTAAGCGGTAGCTCGACGTGGCGTGTTTCGGCAGATCGCGCCACGACCCGCCACGCACGACCTTACGCCCGACGTTCGAGGGCGAGGCGGCGAGCGGTTCGTCCACATAGGGATAGGGTCGGTAAGTCGATCGGGTCCATTCGGCGACGTTGCCGTGCATGTCATACAGCCCCCAGGCGTTCGGCTGATACCGGCCAGGCGCGACGGTCACCAAGGCCCCGTCGTTGAACCGGGGGTCCTTTGGCAGCCAATCGTCGTATTTCGAGGGGTTCGTCAGCGGCGTGTCCACCGTAAAGGGATCGCTGGCGAATTCCGATAACTTGGCGTCGGCCAGGTTGGCGAACTTCGAGAAATCGGCGTTGAAGTCGCCAAAGCTGAACGCCGCAGCCGACCCGGCGCGGCAAGCGTATTCCCACTCCGCCTCGCTGGGCAGGGCAAACTGCATTCCGGTCTTTTCCGAGAGCCAGCGGCAGAAGGCCACCGCCTCCAACCAGGAAACGCGGACGACTGGTTGCTCCGGCCGGTTCACCGGATAGCCGTGGATGCCGAACTGGTAGGTGTTCTTGTCCTCGATGCGGCTGTCGTGCTTGGGATCGAAGAGCTGATACATCTGGTTGGTCACCTCCTTGGCGGCCATCCAGAAGGGCCTTTCGATGCGGACGCGGGCGAGCGGTTGTTCATCGGCCGCGCCCGTTGCGCTTCCCATCACGAATTCGCCAGCAGGGATGAGGACCAATTCCAACACGATGCCCCGGCCCAGGTCGATTGTTTTGCGGGTTTCAGGAGCGGCGGCTTGCTGACGCCGCTGCGCCTCGTTCGCGTCGAAGGGCCAGCCTGGGCAATCGACGGCCAAGGGGCCAACCGTCGCGGGCGGGCGGGGCAACACAGGCTCGACGGGCTGGGTGGGCATGGGCGGGACGGCCTCCGGATCGTCGTCCACGTTGGCATACCGCTTCAACAACTCGCGACGACGCTCCCGCTGCCGACCCGGCTTATCGATTTCTTCTCCCCAGGTACCGTGGTACGGGCAATTCAGGTCGATCCAGGTGATCAACCGGTCCCAGGCCTCGGCGTCCAACTCGACCCCGTAATGGCCCTTCTTCAACATTTGCACCAACTGGGTCGTGTCGGCGTGGAACTCCATGGGTTCAAGCATGTGGAAATCGCTCTCGATACCGGGCCGGCGGACGTAGCGGTGCAACTCCGCGTAGCCGACGGAGAACTTGCCCGCGCTCTTCCCGCCGTTGCCTGGCGTGACCGAGGACCAATCGGTGAGTTTCACGTTGCCGCGAAGGTCGGCGATGCTTTGGCCGTCCGGCCGAGGCTGGCCGTTGTGGCAGCCCACGCAATACTTGTCGATCACCGGCTGGACCTCGCGCTGGTAGCTGAAACCGCGCAAGGGTCCCCGCCATGGTTCGATATTCACCGGGGGCCGCGTCAGGGCCATCGACGAGACTCGCGGCGGGGCGGTGTTCTGCGGCTCGTGACAGCCCGAGCATTGGACCACTTCGCCCGGCATGGCGGTCATCCATGAGCGCATCAACTGGATCGCCTTGCCCTCTTCGTCCAAGGGTTGAAGCGAGATGGGCACGTTGGCCGGGACGCGGAACTTGGCCGAGCCATCGGGATACACCGGCACTGTGCCGAGAACCCGTTTGATGTCCCAGGGGCCGTCCATGCCCACCACGCCCAGCAGGCCGCCCATGTCTTGATAGGCGAAATGATAGGTGAACAGCCGCAGCGCTTTGACCGTGCCGCGAGGAACCCCTTTGAGACCATCGCCCACGTAAATGTCGGGAATGTAAACCACCGCGTCGGCCCGGGCGAGGTCCACCTTGTCGGGAATGACCGGCGGGCGCGGCGTTTTCCGCAGCGGGATCGGCTCGAACAGGGCGTAGCCGGGCAGGTCCTTGATGAGGACGAAATTATCGAACACGTCCACCAGGTAAATCCCCCATCGCGCTTGCGGGGTGGGCTTGCAGGCCACGAGGAAGTATTTCTCGCTCAGCGGATAGGGATGCAGGAACTTGGGCCAACTGTTGATCGTCAGGCCGTCGCGGATGATCGGGTCCACCTTTTGGCCGTAGCCCGGGATGCGTTGCACCGCCGGTTCCGCCTCGTTGCGGCCTAAGGCGGGATCGAAGATCACCAGCTCGCCCATCCGCGGATTGTCGTGGTGGCCGCCAATGACCGAGACCACTTTGGTCGGATGATTGGGAATCGGCCGCGCGTAGAAGAACGAGTTGGGCCAGTAGGAGTTGCTCCCCAAATAGGCCATTTGACCCGTTCCGTCTGGATTCATCGAGAACAGTAACCGGGTATTCGAGTGCGGCGTATCGCTGTACTCCCACCGTGTGTACAACACGCGGCCGTTATTCAGAACGGTGGGGCACCAATCATGCTCCTGATCGAAACAGAGCTGGCGGATGTTGCGGCCGTCGGCGTCCATGACGTAGAGGTTCGCCACGTGCGAGCTTCCGTACACGCAAGGCACGCCGATGAAACACGCCGTGGAGGTAAAGAGAATCTTCCCGCTCGGCAAGTAGCAAGCATCGTAACTGTCCACGTCGGGCTGTTCGCCGGTCAGTTGGCGGAGGCCTGTGCCGTCCACGCGGATCTCGAAGACCTGCCAGCGGTCATTGGAGCCGGGCATGGAGAAGAGCAGTTTCTCGGCATCGAAGTCGAGGTCCACGTCGCCTACGAATCGGCCGCCGTCGGGCTTGAAGAGCGTGGAGAGCTTTCCCTCGGGCCGCACCGGCGAGAGCACGGCGATCTGGTCGTCATAGCCCGTCTTGGGCAGGCAAGAATTGCTCTGCCAATTGTACGGCAGGCCGAGCATCGGCGATTTTTCTCCCCGCTGCACCAACAGCAGCCGGTCGAAATCCAGGAGCGGATTGGCAAGCAGGGCCTCGCGGGCCAGCGCGGCGAGTGCTTGTTCCACCGCTTTCCGCTCCGCTTCCACCGACAACTGCCCCTGGCGAAGTTTCTCGTCCAACTCCCTCCACCGCTTGCTCAACATGTCGAGCTGACTCAAATACTTGTCGCCCTGGGGATACCTCGGGCCGAAGGTGGCGATCAAGTCCTCGATGGCCAAACGCAGCGAGTCGGGATTGGGGAGCGAAACATCGCGAGAAAAGAGGTAGGTGATCGGGCTGTCGATTTTCCGCGCATGGGGGCGGTCGAGTTTCCAACCGTCGGGAAATGGCGTGGAGCAGTCGAACCGCAGGGCCACGATGTGGGGAAAGTCGTGGTCGCGTTTCAGCCGCAGCGTGTGCTTGCCCGGGGCAAACCACCGCGAGCACGACTTTTCCCAGGCCGCGCTCGAAGTGTTCCACGTCCCGCTTGCGCCCCGGCAACCCATGCCCAATGAGATTTCGTTCAACGAGAGCGCCACGGGCCGGGGGCTCGCTGCGGCATAGCAGATCCAAATCGTCCAGGTGCCGCTCACCGGGAACTCGATGTCGTACTCCACCACGATCGGCGATTCGCCGCCGTAGGCCACCATCGGGCCCGCGTCGGCGTATTCCTGCGTGAATGTCTTCACGTTGCCGCGGTCAAACGCCCAGGCCGGGATCATGAAGGAACTCTTCGCATCCGCTGGCGGTGGGCTCTTGATGGGCGTCTCAGCGGAGGCTTGCGGCAAACGTCCCCAGCCAACCAACAAGAGTCCGACCAGCACGCCGGCAGCTAGAAACCCCCGAATCAATCCACGGCTTCGCCCAAAGGCTTGCGAACTCGCCATGATCCAGCCTCCTTCAATGGGTCTGACGGAAAGTATAGCCCGACGCGCGTCGCCCCGTCCAGCAGTCGCTTCGGGACTACCTGTGGCTTGCGGCAAACGATTCCCCTGGGGTACGATAAGGCTCGGGCTTTCGGAATAAGCCGAGGGAAATGCCATGAAGTTGGTCATCGCAACTTGGTCGACCGGCGTCTTTCTGCTTGTCCTGTCGATGATGCTGGGCTTCGCCGATTCGTCAAAGGAGGCCCACGAGGGTCCCAGTTGGCCTGAGTTTCACGGCCCGGGACGCAGCAACATCGCGCCGGAAATAGGCCTGCTGAAGCGCTGGCCCGAGGGAGGGCCGCCTTTGGTGTGGAAGTATGCGCCGTGCGGCAACGGGTATTCCGGGGTCACCATCGCCCAGGGGATGGTTTTCACCGCCGGCGACTTCGGCGACACGGAGATGCTCGTCACGCTCGACTTGAACGGCAAGCTCCTCTGGAAAGCGCCGAACGGTCCTGCGTGGCAAGGACCCAGCCCAGGCTCGCGGACCACGCCCACCTTCGACGACGGTCGCCTGTTCCATTTGAATCCCAATGGGCGGCTGGCCGCGTTCGAGGCTCGATCGGGCAAAGAGCTTTGGGCCGTGGACCTCCACCGGCGGTTCGACGCCAAATACGGCGTCTGGGGCTTGGCCGAAAACGTCGTGGTCGAGGGCGACAAGGTCCTGTGCATGCCCGGTGGCCCCAAAGGACGCGTGGTCGCCTTGGACAAACGAACGGGCGAGACCATCTGGGCGAATACGGAAGTCCAGGATATTGCCGCGTATTGCTCGCCGGTGGTGGTCACCTATCAAGGCGTCCGGCAGTTGATCACCATGTCGCAGAAGATGGTGTTGGGCATCGACGTGGAGACGGGCAGGCTCCTTTGGTCGGCTCCTTTCGTTCCCAAGTCGCCGCAAAACGCCTTGACCCCTGTCTTCCACGAGGGGTACGTCTTCGTGGCGTGCGGCCATTGGTCGGGCGGGACGGTGTTGAAGATCGACCCTGAGGCCCGCACCGCCACCACCGTCTGGTATCGCAAAGACTTGGACAACTGCCACGGCGGCGCCGTGCTGGTCGATGGCAAGCTGTTCGGGAGCGGTTGCCGTCAAGGGGGTAGGAATTTCTACTGCGTCGACTTCATGACAGGCAAGACGCTCAAGTTGGACAAGACGCTCGGCAAGGTAGGCATCTCGTGTGCCGACGGGATGCTCTATTGTTTGAACCACCGCGGCATCATGTCTTTGCTGGCGATCACGCCGGAAGGCTTCGAGATTGTAAGCCAGTTCGACCTCGGCAAGCGACCCGACAACACCTACCTCGCCCATCCCGTCATCTGCGGCGGACGATTGTACGTCCGCTGCGAACAGGAGCTTCGTGTGTTCGACGTGCGGGCCAAAGCCGATGGCGCCTGAAATCAAACGAGTCCAAGTTCTGGGGCCGGGGTCGGCCCGCCGCTTCTACCCTAGCGTCCAGCCCTTGCGATACGGCGGGTTGAGCAACGCATTGGCTGCGTCGGAGTTGGTGAATCGCATGTTCGGTCCGTCCCAATAGAGCGTTTCCTTGGTCCGGATGGCGATATTGCCCAAGAGCACGACCTCGGCCAGATGGGCGGCATGGTCGACAAAATTCGATCCGGCCGGCGGTCCGCCCTTGCAAGCCTCGATCCATTCCTTGTAGTGGCCGGGGGACCGGGGCAGGACGCGGGGCGGCTTGCCGATCTCGCGCATGCGCGACTCGGGGATCAAACGGTGGCCGTAGATCTTCCCTTTGTCGCCGACGATCATGAGCCAATCTCCCTCGGCGAACTTGCGGTCCGCTTCGAGTTCGTCGGGCCGCGGCGGCTTCAGGCCCCCATCCCACCATGTGAGCGTGATTGCGGAACGGTTGCCGCCCGTGGCTTTACCGACCTGCTCGGCGGGGAAGTACCAGCGGGTGATGGAAGCCAAGGGGGCCGTCTCATCGGCCACCTCCGGCCCCCAAGGGTGATTCGAGGAGCAGGCCTCGATCTTCGTGGGGTGTCCCAACTCCAGCGCCTTGAAGACCACCGAAAACTCATGGCACCCGATGTCGCCCAGGCAGCCCGTCCCAAAATCCCACCACCCTCGCCAGCAAAAAGGATGGTACACGAGCTGCCCCTTGAAGGGACCTTCGCGGTACACGTCCAAATACGGTCGTTCCGGCGCCGGGCCCAACCACAGGTCCCAGTTCAAGTGGGGCGGGACCGGAGCGGTTTCCTTGGGCCGGGCGATGCCGCGGGGAGAAATCATCGGAGTGCGGTTCGATCCACCGTGGACTTCCCGCACCGTGCCGATCGCCCCCGACCAGATCAACTCGCATACCACACGAGCTTCCTCCCTGGCCTGCCCCTGATTGCCCATCTGCGTGGCCACCTTGGCTTCCTTGGCCGCCTTGGCCACGGCCCGGGCCTCGTAGACCGAATGGGTCAGCGGCTTCTGGCAGTGGACGTGCTTGCCGAGTTTGAGGGCCATCACGGTGGCCACGGCATGGAGGTGATCGGGCGTGGCGATCATCACCGCATCGATGTCCTTTTGGCTTTCCAGCATCTTGCGGAAATCGGTGTGGAGCTTGGCCTTGGGATACTGCTTGGCCAGCCGGTCGAGGACGCTTTGGTCCACGTCGCAGAGGGCCACGATGTTCTCGCTGGCGCAGTTGTGGATGTCGCCTGCTCCCATGCCGTGAAGTCCAATTCCGGCGATGTTGAGTTTCTCGCTCGGCGGTTTTTGGCCGGGACCGCCCAGCACATGGCGCGGCACGATGGAAAAGGTCGCCGCGGTGGCGCCGGCGGCAATCCAATGACGGCGAGTGATCGATGCAGCATTTCTCATGGCAATGGTCTCCAAGGCGGGTGGATGGGACGTGAGAGACGCCCGGCGGGCATGCGCAGGATTATAGGTTCAGGCGGGCGCCATCCGCAACACATGCCGTCGGCCAGCCAAAGTTCACAGCGTGTTTTCGACGCCACGCCGTGTACGCGGCTGCTCTTCCTCACTTCTCGATTTCCACGGCGACCGCACGATTGCGGAGAAAATGGATTTTTAGCGTCTTGAGTTCCCGGGTCTTGGGATCCCGAATCGAACGCAAGTACGTCCAGCTTTCTGAGTATCGACGATTGGGACCGTCGACGTTTCCCGCCGTGGCTATCGAGTTTGGGGCGCCCAAGCGATTGATGACTTCTCGCGGGGTCTTGCCCACTAGGGCCGCCTTGGCCGCGCTCTCCGTCTCGAATACCTCCCGCCGGCCACAACCGGCCCCAGCGAGCACGAGCCCCAAAGAGAAACAGAGTAGGGCGAACACCAGACGCAAGGGCAATCCCAAGATTCTCAGTTTTGGCAGGACCGTGGTGTCGTCCGTCATGCCCTAGCCCTCCGCGTTACGATGGGAACCGCGCGACGACGGGACCGAAGGCGTGCCCCTGCGGCATCACTGTCCCCCTCATGGACGACGGACTTCGAGTCGACTCGTTGCCGCCCAGCCCGCCGCCACCAGGCAATCGTCCCCGCGCCCATGAGCGTCAGTCCGAGGAACAAAGCTAGCGTCGAGGGCTGGAAGAACTCGACGGGCAGGGAAATCGTCAAGGTGGGACGATTCAAGGCTGTTCCTTCGCCCGGGCCGCTTGCCGCGGCTGATAGGAAGTCCGCGGCTGCACTGTTGGCCGCGGCAGCTTTCGGTGGCGCATGAAGCGTGGCTTCCGTCTCGCTCAGCTTCGCGGGAGGAGACGTGGCACCGGGTTCCGCCGGGGCGACGTAGGCGCAAGGGATGCCCGCGGCAATGTCGGATCTTCTGTCCACCGTAGGTTGCGGCTCGATCGAGGCGCCAGTCCAAGACGCCGAACTTTGTGCCGCCAGCGTAGCGCGTCGAACGTGGTTGAGGTCGCCTTGGGGCGCCGCTGCTGGACTAACCGGTGGCACCGCGCCGGGATCGCGGCTGGCAGCCCAGGGGGGTGGCACGGGCCGGCCGTCGCTGACGGTCGCTAGGGAACTGGTATGCGAGGCCGCTGCCTGGTCGGGCGCGGGAACTGTATGGGCCGCCAGCACTGGCCCCGCGTCTCTTGTTCTTTGTGGCCCCGCATGCTGACCATTCTGCTCGATGCGTTTGGAAAGTTCGATCATGGCGTCGGCGGCGACGCGCATGGTGGGGTCCTCGGTCAACACGCGGTCATAGAGGTTCAAGGCTTGCTGGTACTCGCCTTGCTGCGCGAGAACGAAGGCCATGTTGGCCGTGGCCTCTTTTTCCGAACCGGCCTGGCGAAACAAGGCATAGGCTTCGTCGCGACGTCCCTGTTCGGCCACAGCGAGGGCGAGATTCGTGCAGTACTTGCGGTTGCCTGGTTCTAATTCGAGGGCCCGCCGCAAACATCGTTCCGCCTCGTTCATGCGGCCGGTAAGGTAATAAAAATAGCCCACGTCGTTGAGCAATTCCGCATGATCCGGCTTCAAGGCCAAGGCCCGGGCGAAGTGTTTTTCGGCCTGAGCCATTTTCCCTTGCCGGGCATACAAGACCCCGAGGCGGTGATGGGCCCCCACGTGGTCGGGCGACTTTTTCAAAATCTCTTGATAGAGTTGTTCGGCTTTGGCGGTCTGACCTTGGCGTTCGCTGAGGCGCGCGAGGGCGAAGGGGTTCTTCGGGGTCTTGGGATCGGATTTGCTGCCGAAGCCCGGCCAGCCACTAACCGATGCGCTCCCGACGAGATCGCTCGAGGACTGCTGTGGGTTCAGCCACGTCCATGCCCCCTGGGAGCAGCCGGGTAAGGCCACCAATCCGCCCAGACAAGCGAGAACCAAAAACGAACATGTTCGATTCATGCGGTGTTCTCAGCGCTGAACGCCGCGATCGCGGCTGCCGACCATGGTCCCGCCGTTGCTGCCGGCATCCGGGGCGCCGGCAAGACCACCCAGGCCGCCGCCCCAGCCCCCGAACCCGCCGCCAAAATTGCCCTGGAAAACGCCTGCATCGCTGAAATCGCTGGTCGCGGTCTCGGCCGCCCGATACCGCGGGGCCAAGTCTGGCGCGATTACGGTGCGGCTGTCCGCGTCGGAAATCCGCATTGCCAACAGGGCCCGCACCACAACCTCGCGACGCTTGATGTCCAATTCGGGATTGGGATGGACGCGGTACTTGTAGGCGGTTTCGGGCCGGGCCGAATTCATGCTCCGTTCGATCAGGACCAGCGCGTCGTGCCCGGAGGCCAAGCGCGCGGCGATCTGCTTCAGATGATCCTCGCCCAGGGTGTTGAGGAACTCCGTGTCGGCAATGAACTCGTGTTCGTGGATCACGAAGTCAGCCTGTTCGGCGTTGTATTCCTGGTTCTGCCAAACCGGGTCGCTGAGCGTTCCCAGCGGTGGGGCGGGAGGCCGGCAGCCACCCAGTGTCACACCCCACGCCACCACCAGCGCGATGGCCAAGCGCGTGCGCCGAGCGAAATCCAAGGGCCGCTGCGAGGCGTCTCGTTGCCCGTCCATACTTCGATCTCCGCGATTTCCGCGCCCCTGCTCGTTCAAGGAGAAAATCCGTGCGGACCTTGCACGTATCGCCCCTCGCAGGCTTGATAACCTGGTCGACGCCTGGTTTCCCATCGCCCGCCGGCTCCTCGGACTAGACCATCCGAACCGTGAGAAACATGGGCCACGGTGCTGCGATGGTGCTGTCCCGGTGGTCCCTCGTACTCTCCCGCCAGGTAAAATGCCCAGTCGTTCGGCTCGGTTACCTCCATGCCAGGAAGAATGAGTGGGCATTCCTCGGCCTCGAGCGGATGGACCAACTCGGGACTGACGAGCACCAGCAATTCGGTCTCGTCGCGTTTTACGTGGCGATGACCGAAGATCGTGCCCAAGAAGGGGATGTCACCGATCAGGGGCACACGGCTCTTGCCTCCTTCTTGCTGATCCTGGATCAGTCCGGCGATGGCCAGCCATTGGCCTTCCCGGAGGTCCACGGTGGTCTGCACGGCGCGGGTTTGGAGGCCGGGGATGCCCTGTACGGTATTGCTCGCATCCGTGGTGCTGAACGTGGGTTGGACCTGCAAGCGGATGCGGTCCTTGTCGAGCACGGTGGGGGTGAAGGTCAATTGGGTGCCGAAGCTTTTGAAACTCGTGGTCACCGCGCCGATTCCCTGGACGCCTACCGCCGTCGGGACAGCGAACTGCCCCCCCACGAGGAAGTTGGCCGGAAACCCGCTCAACGTCACGAGGTTTGGCTCGGCAAGAATTTTGGAGTAGCCATTGGTGGCCAGGGCGTCGAGGGTCATTTGCAATTGCTCGGTGTTCAGCACCGCGCTAAAGGTGCCATTGAGGGAGAAGTTGGTGCTAAGCGAGAAATCGCCCTCCGTGAGACGGATATTCGCTCCGATTTCGCGTAAGGCACTGCGGCTGAGTTCGGCCACGCGGACCTTCAGCAGGACCTGTTTTTCGCCGGGGACCTCGAGCAGATTGATGATGTGGGTACCGATCAAGCCCCCCCAGCCACCGCGCAGACCGCCCCAGCCGCCGTAGCCACCCCAACCCCCTCCTGCCCATGGTCCATACCCGCCCCAAGCACCATATCCAGGGTATCCGTAGCCGGGGTAACCGTACCCCGGGTAACCGTACCCAGGATACCCGTAACCGTATCCCCGCCCGGCGAAGCCTGCGCCGGCGAAATCCGGTCCCTCATCTCGAATGATTTGGATAATGTCGCTTGCCTCGCGCGAGTCGCGGGCTTGGCCGCGAACAATCAGCTTGTTGCCGACCGCGAACAAATGAACGAAGCTGTTGGGGAATAGCTCGTTGATTTTGCGCTCCAAGGCTGCGTATTCCAGCTTCCGTTGTTCTTCTTCGGCGTCGCTAAAGGCCACGCGGACCTGATAGCGGAGCATCTCCCCCTCCTGGTTGTCAGGCCCGCTAAACCATAAGGTCAGGCTCGTCTCACCAGGCAGCAAACCGATCAACTCGAACTGGGTGGGACTGAATTGAACCACCTCCAGGATCCGCGGGTCGGTGATGGAGACCCGCGAGACCGATTTTTTAGCCGTAATGATCTTGGACAGCCGGGGATCGACCTCCAACCGCAGTTCCGTCTCCCGCACTTCCGAAATCAAGGCCTTTTCTCGAGAGCGGGCCCCGCGGAGAAGCTGTAGGGCCTGATCTCGGGCCGCATCGGGGGCCTGGGGGGCCTGGATCCCAGGCGACTGATCTTGACTGGCGACTGGATGCACCCACACGGCCCAGCACAGGCTTACTACCACGGCCCGTGCAAGCCGCCCCCAACCCGGCGCCGCGCCATCTGGATTACGTTTCATCGCCATGTAGTGTCGTGTCTTACGGCATGGAGCTCACAGGGCAAAACGGCGCGTCAGCTTTTCAGACGAAAAGTCTTTTAGAGATTTCGGCATTCCGGACGTGACAACTACGAAAGATTTTCAGGAATAAGCGAGAAGCGGGAACGTAACGAGAAAACTTAAAATAACGACTAGAGAGAATGGGAGATCTGGGATGGTCGGGAGGATGATTTCAGCAGAATAACCCTCCGAAAATTTTGGCCAGACTTCCTCGATCAGGAATCGTTTTCGATGCGGGAATTCGCGAAGTCTTCGGGAAATCCGGCATCAAGCCGCCCCGGCTTGCCGCGAAAAGCTTGTTTTTCAACGGCAAGCCCTCCGAAGGTCGATACAACAATATCTTTTAAGGGCCTCAATTGCGGGCGAAACGCGGGGGGCAGTCATGCCGTGGCGTCTTTTGTTGGTGGTCAATGTTGGTTCATTTATTTGGGTTTCCCATATTTGGGTTTCCCAATGGGCGCACGGTCAATCGGTTGAACGATCGCTGACTGAGGCGATGTTGGGCCAACAAACGGCCTACTATCAACCGTCCGTTAGAGGAGGAATCTCTGGGGCTTACAATTCTGCCAGGTCGCTGCCCGCGGCACCGTATGGATCGGGGCCAACCGCTGTTCCGCATGGCGGGTATTCTTATTCTGCCGTGTCGCCCAATCCTTACAGATCGAGTCACCCAGCGATCCGGGTGGCACAAGCACCGACGCCTGCGCCGCCACTGGGAACGAGCCTGCAACCACGGTCCGCGGCTCCGGCCCCCACGCCAACTCCCATCCGCACCATGCCAGCCAACGGCTGGGCGTCGAATGGAGAAGGCTTTAGCGACGGCTGGGCGACTGATTACGCCGACGGGTGGCCTTGCGGTGGTCGTCGCGCTGGCCACGCCGGAGGTGGTTCCTGGGGCTTCGATATGCCGCAGCACTACGTTTATTATCCGCCGCTGCACGGGTACTACTATTTCCATCCCTATCATTACGCGCATGTTCCCGCCCAGCAGGCCTTCACCTCGCAATTCGGCGTCGATCCACGCAATCCGTACTCGAACGATTTCTTCAAAGTGGTCTATGCGGAATACAAGGCCTCGTTGATCCGTCCGGCGGCGGAACCGATCGGCACTCCCCAGCCCGAGTCCCCGACCGACATCATCAAGAAACTCAAAACCCTCAACGAAGAAGGCATTCTCAGCAACGAGGAGTTCGAGGCGAAAAAGGCGGAGATCTTACAACGCATGTAGCCTCCCTCTCGGCCACGGGTTAGACGAGTTGCTGGCTTCACCATGAACCGGGGACCGAAGAGCCATCGGCCGTTGCGTTTGCCCGTGGTCCTTCGCCCCTAGAAATCAGAACTCCAGGCGCCGGAACGCCCTCAGTCCGATCGCCAAGGGAAAAACCGTGGCGAATAGTCCCAAAGCCAGGCTTGCCACGGTTCCGGCAAGCAGCCAGAACTGGATCCAGGAGTGGAGTTGCGTCAGGCCGCTAAGAAAGGTGCCCAACTCAGAGCCATGTACGCCGAGGTAGAAATGGCATGGCACGGCCGTCAGGAGGACGACGACCAGGATGTAGAGGGTGCTCAGCACCAGGTTCAACGTACCCCCGAAACCGGCGGCGATCCGGGAGGGCGATTCCTCGCGCAGGCTTGGCAGTTTGGCCCCTAATCCCACCGCAATGCCCGAGAGTCCGGAACAAAGCACGACGCACGTCAATTGGTGACTAGCCATGACCAACGGCGCCACACCCAGCATCGAGTCGCTGAGCAGAATCAGCAGCGAGGAAGGCACGATCGAAACGCCGACCGCGAAGATGAATTTGCTCCACAAGATCGTATCGCGGGGGATCGGCAGCAGCCCCAAGATCCAGAATCGCCGCCCTTCCAAGCTAATCATGGGGAAGATGAACCGCGTGGTGAACGTCGACAAGAGCAGGCCCACCACGGAGACGTTCAGAAAGCTTACGAGGTTGACCCAACTCACGTAGTACACATCGTAGCTGAACCGCCGCAAGTTGAGGAAGTACAAGGCCAACAGGCCGGTAAAGATGAGTAACTGGGACCATTGCATCGGGTCGCGGCGGAACAGGCGAAGATCCTTGACCATCAGGAGCTGGACCGGACGCGAAGCAAATCCGCTGACGCAGACAAGCAGGCGGTCCATCCAGACGCCGCGAAGGCGGTGGAGGACGTGGCGGCGGGCACAGAGGCGCGTCAGCGCCGGCCGGTACGCCCACGATGCCACCCAGATCGCAGCCTGGCGAAACATCAAAGCATTGGAAATCATCACCACCAGAAACAGCACGCTCTCGCTCACTTCACGCCTTGCCGCCTGAAACAATCCCGCGCTGAGCCACCAACTAGGCAGGAGCCGATGCTGGGTGATGCGAAGGCGGTCCAGCATGTCTTGGAACCATCGCGGCGTGAGCAGGTTGCTCTCCGTCTGACGCATCAGCGACCACGCGGAAACGAGGCAAGCGGCCAGGACCACCGCCGCGGCCAGCCCCAGGAGCTGGACCCGCACGCGGGGCAGCCGATAGACCACCAGCAGGCAAGCCACCGCGCCGAGGCCCGCCGGAATATAGGTAAACGCGACGAGAAAAGGAATCAGCATCGCGTAATAGTACCACGGGGCATTGCCCACCAGCCCATAGGCCAAGAGCATGGGGCTTCCCAGAAGCAGGAATGCCCAACTGCTCATCACGATCGCCTCTTGGAACTTACCCAGAAATACCCGTTCCACTCGGATTGGAAGCGTCAGCAGCAAGGGAATGTCTCGGCCCTTGAACAACGTGCTGTAGAGGATGATCGCCGCCGAGAACAGGAGCATCACCATCAAGGTGACAAAGAATGTCCCGAACACGATCTGCACGGTTTCGTCGTGGAGGTCCGGCGAGGGAATGGCCGAGGCGAGAAAGCGGAAGGCATCGGTGAAAAGCCAAAATAGAGTGGACCACAAGACGAAGGTCAGCACGACCACCATGGCCACGCGAAACCTTGCCCGGGAAATAGCCTGGGCAAGCACGGTCCGCACCAGTCTTGCCCGCATCCGCCAAAATCCCCGCGCCTCGTCCGTGGCCGAGGGCAAGCGGTCGACCCAGTCCCAGGCGCGAGAAAGAAGCGACTCCTGGAGCGGTCCCGGTGAATCGGCCAGGCCGGAAAGCGCGATCCGCGAGCCGCTGCCCTCTCGGCCGCTCGCGTCGCCGGTTTCTTGCCGGTGCAGCCCGATCTGCTCCATGCTGGATCCGTCCTTCACGCTTTCCCGTCGCCGTTGCTTTTGGTCAATTCTAAAAACAGGTGTTCCAGGGAATGGTGATCATCGCGGAGCATCTGTCGCAGATTGGCGATGGTACCCAGGAAGTTCAAGCGGCCGTGGTCGATGATGCCGATCCGATCCGCGATTTCCTCGGCTACGCTCAACGTGTGCGTCGACATGAACACGGCCGCGCCCGCGGAGGCCCGTTGCCGCAGCAGGTCCTTAACCAGTCGGACGCTCTTCGGGTCCAACCCGACCATCGGCTCGTCGACGACCAGCACCGGGGGATCGTGAAGCAAGGCCGCGGCAAACACCAGCCGCTGTCTCATGCCGTGCGAATAGGTCTCCGTGAGATCATCCAAGAAGTCGTGCAATTCGAAGATTTCACTCTGGCGCTCGATGCGTTCGGCCTTCTCCGCCGCGCTGAATCCCCGCATGTCGGCCGTGAACTCGAGAAATTCACGACCCGTGAGCTTATCGTAAAGAAAAACTTCCTCCGGCACGAAGCCCAACAAGCTGGCGGCTTCGCGAGGATGGGTGGTCGTGTCGAATCCGCCTACGCTCACCCTGCCCGAGCTGGGACGCAAAAGCCCGGTAAGCATCTTGATCGTGGTGGTCTTTCCTGCCCCATTGGGTCCAAGAAAAGCAAACAACTCGCCCGCCGGAATCGTCAAGTTCAGGCGGTCCACGGCGGTCTTGTCGCCGAAGGTCCGAGTGGTGCTGTCGAAACGGATCATGAGCAGCCAACAAGGAACGTTGCGATCAAAGCGATTACCCCGGATTTCGTTGGTCGTCCCGTTTTTCGACGGCGTTTTCTGGGCGGTCTGGGTCCGAAAGGATTCTCGCCGCCAAAGGCGCCGCGTCGTGCTCGTTCATGCGAAGGAACGTCAAGGTGGAACGAAAGAGAAAGACTTGCTGTTTCAACACGTTACCGTCAAGCTGCACCCAAAGTTTTGCCCGTACTGCCCCAGCCCCTCCCACAGCTTCGGCTGCGTCCGTGCGGTACACCACCAGGAATGTATCCACCTTGCGGCCGTTCCAGAAAAAAGGCTGTCGCGATTCCACGTCGGCGTAAAGCAATTCCTTGGGGCTATTTGGGGGGCGAAGCGGACTATAGGATTCGACCGTCCAAGTCTGTCGTTCCCGCAGTCCCGGCAAGCGGCTCTGCGGCGAGAGCGCGTCGCCCAACAGGGCGTCGCGCGGAACCGGCAATTCGGCATCAAACGGCGGCAGGTCCCCCACGCGAAGCCAGAGCACCATTTTCGCCCCGTCCGCTGTGCCTCGCATCCTCACGAACGGCTGCTCCACGTCCAGACGCACGGACGACTCGAATCGCGAAAGCCGTCCCAACGGATCGAACAGCAAAGAACTTTGCGACTCCACGGGCAAACGAATGCGCTCTTGAGCAAGGGGCGGGAGCATGACCCGCAGCCAATCGGGAATGAATTCCTCGATCGGCAATTCGTCGAAATGCACCAGACTTCGAACCTCCGTGACCCCCTCGGAATGCCCTTGAGTAAAGGTCACTGCCCAACCCAATGGTCTACCATTCCACTCGATGGTCCAACCGATGGGCCGATCCTCGCGCTGGGCCGCCAGGATCGTGGCATGGCTCGGCGGATTCCCCACCAAAAATGGGGGAATGACCTTCGTCGTCACCAGCCAACCCATGCTCGTCAGCCAGAGCCCCAGCACAGCGAAATTGAACCAACGTGAATACATGGCGCGGGAATGTGAAACGCTGGGTCGCATGGGGTCCGACGGAAACTCGCGCTTCGCTGCCATCTGACAAACTCAACCGACGAGCAAGTTCCCTACCCAAACTACCGAACTTAGTATACCGCGCGCTCAAAAGAGGTAAACGCCCTGTCGGGCTGGATGCTGAATCGACCTTGCGGCGGGTGGAAGTTCTGGGTATCCTGCCACCCACTTTTTCGAGCATTGTTGTCCGCCCATGCCTTGGTGGGATAGTTCTTGCCATAAGTCTCTTGCCAGTCGAGAATTGCGATGAGGCAGCCTGTTCACCGTTTGTGGCGACGATTTTTCGCGATCGGGGCGCTTGCTACGATGACCGCTTTCGCCTCGGGGTGTACCAGTATGCTCTTCACTGCTGCCTACCTCCTGAAGGGCAATGACGTGCCCGCTGAGTGCGACAAATTGCGCGAAAAACGCGTCGTCGTCGTGTGCCGAGCGATGGTGAACCTCCAGTACAATTTGGCCCGCGTCGATCAAGACCTTGCCCAGGAGGTAGGAAACCTGCTTCGCCAAAACGTCCCGAAAATCAAGGTGGTTGACCACCGCAAAGTGGCAGAGTGGATGGACGAAAACACGTGGGAAGACTACGTCGAAGTCGGCAAAGCCTTGAATGCCGACTTGGTCGTCGGGATCGACCTCGAGCGGTTCACGATCCACAAGAGCCAAACGCTCTATCAGGGCCGCGCGAACACAGAGATCAAGGTGTTCGACTGCCAGACGGGCAAGTTGGTTTTCCGAAAACGCCCGCCTGAAGCCGTCTACCCGCCAAATCGAGAAGTTCAGGCCTCAGAGGTCCAGGAGTCGGAGTTCCGCCGCCAATTCGTCCGCGTGCTTGCCGATCAGTTGGCCCGCCACTTCTACGCCCACGACCGCTACGAAAACTTCGCGCTGGACGCAAAGGGGATTTAAAGCCTGTTGCCGAGCCTCCCCTGCCCGCTCTGCGGCAGCGGGGCCGAAGGCGGAGAGCGGCGCGAACCGTCGGCGGTTTTCTCGTTCCAACCCGAACCTTACCCACCCTCGCGCTTGCGCTCGTCCCGCAAAAAGAGCGCTCGTCCCGTGCTCCGCTCACGACACCTTACCGGCAACCACAGGCCGCGATTCTGCGCAGCGAGGCTGTGGGCCCCTTGCCGCCAATCCGCTTCTATCATCCCTCCCCCGCGGATCCGCAAGCCTTTTCCCTGGGATGCCGCCTGCCTCTTCACCTGGGCGTCGGGGCCAATTACCATAAGGGTAGGCTCCCCATTGCCGATACCGGCTTGGATTCTCGACATCGGGAGGTGCGGCCCATGTTTTATAGGCTGGATGGTCGGTCCCCTAGGGCGAGAGGTTCGCGATGCCTCTTCCGGGCGACTTTCATGCTATTTTTAACTTTGTCTGTCCTAATCTTGGCAGCGGCTTCCGACGCGATGGGGCAGGCGAAAAAGGAACTGCCGGACCCCTATGACATTGCCGGCAACGAGCTGCTGACCCCCGACGGCGTTGCCCTGAGAGCCACGTTTTTTCCCAGCGCGAAGGGAAAGAACGCCGTGCCGGTGATTCTGCTCCACTCTTGGAAGGGCAGCCGTAAGGAGTTTGCAACGTTGGCATCCACCCTGTGGCAGGCCGGCCACGCGGTGCTCGTGCCGGATTTGCGTGGTCACGGTCAAAGCACCAGCCAAGGCGGTCGTGAGCTGTCGGCGAGCCGCATCGGAGCGGCCGACATCGCGCTGATGGTTCAAAACGACATGGAGACTCTGAAGAACTTCCTCGTGCGGAAAAACAACGCCGAAGAATTGAACATCGAAAAGTTATGCCTCGTGGGCGCGGAGATGGGCGCCACGGTGGCGGCGAACTGGACCGTGTTGGACTGGAGCTGGCCTCAGTATCCGGGCGTGAAGCAGGGGCAGCACGTCAAAGCCTTGGTGTTGCTGTCGCCGGAAAGGAACTTTCGCGGCGTGGGGATGGAAGAATTCCTGAAAAACCGGCTCTTGAATCAGTTCGTTTCGGTTTACATCCTGTTTGGCAACGCCGATCCCAAAGTGGCCAGCCGCACCGAACTGATCTACAGCACTCTCGCCAAGCTGCACCCCGAACCGCCCGAAGGCCAAGCCGAACAGGACAAGACCCTGTTCTTCAAGGGCCTCGACACGAAGTTCCAAGGCAGTAAGCTCCTGGGCCAGCGTGGACTGAACGTGGAACAGCGGATTGAAAAGTTCATCGAGCTTCGCCTGGTCAACAAGGACTACCCTTGGCGCGAGGTCGGCAAGAAAAGCAGCGCGGCAAAATGACTTGGCTAGCCGTCGCTTCGCGGCCGCGATTATTTTCTCACGCCGTCTCGGGGGGCAATGGGGACCAGTGGGGCTTCTAAAGCCGTTGGTTTGGGTGGATCCGGCGGCGGTATCCGCAGCTCGATCCCGATCGGCAGGGCGTCGGGGCTGCTCAGCAGATCTCGGTTGGCCTCGAAGATTTCCTGGGCTCGATGCTCGCTGCCAAGGTAGCGTTTGGCGAGGGCGGGCAGGCTATCGCCATTGACGATCTTGTGACGTCGGGGCGAGGGAGGAACCGGCGCAGTCCCCGGAAGCCCGATTCCCAACGACGTACCCCAACGCGCTGAGGAGGCCTCGTCGTCGCCAGGGAACGATTTCGCGAGGGTCGGGGGGAGCGGATCGGAGCGATTCCCCCGCATTGCAGGCGAAGCATCGGGCAGCGCGGGAAACGAGGGAATGTTGAGGGGGGCCCGGTCCCCGTTTTCGTTGGCCCTCCTCACTGCCTGAGGGTTCGGTTCGCCTGCCCGGCGCTGAAGCACGATCGGATCGCCAGCGTCGGGCGCCTCGTGGTCGTGGCCAGGGCCTGGTTGTCCAAGCAGCGAGGCCAGACCGATCCCGCCCAAGACGATCCCGAACGCCAAAACGCCCCGCGCCCGCCGACGTTCTCGTAGAACTTCGACCACGGTAAAAAACTACCCAGCCAATGGAATCGGCGCTTACCTCCTGCGCCACTTCGATCGGCCATCCGTGCGAACCGTTCTTCCGTGAATCATCGGTGGAACCCGTTTTTTCGGGTGATCCGTTCCTCCTTTTCCATCCCAAGGTGAACGTGGACCCTCGAAGAGACTATCGGAAACGCGGGACGGAGAAGTTGCGGTTTCCCATCGCCAAGCCGAAGTGATTTTCGGTCCACGAGGTCCGCGGATAACGATCGGGCAGGCCGCGCGGCGTGTGTCGTCTTGTGGGAAAAAGTGAGCCGAAATATATTCGAGATATCAATCCCCCAAGCCGCGTCTGCTGTTTCCAACCTTGAGTTTTTAAGGAGCAAGTGATGACTCATCGCACTTCCCCCACGTCGTTGCCTAACCCCTCGCGTCGGTCGTTCCTGAAGTCGGCATCGGCCGCGGCGCTAGGCGCGGCGGCCGCCCCGTTGGATATCGCTCGAAGCGCCCATGCCGCCGGCAGCGACGTGATCAAGATCGGTCTGATCGGTTGTGGTGGGCGCGGCAGCGGGGCGGCCGTCAACGCCATGAACGCCGGGAAGGACGTGCGGTTGGTGGCCCTTGCCGACGTTTTCCCAGAATATCTCCAAGGCGCCCGCAAACGCCTGCAAAACATTAAGCCCGATCAGGTGGCCGTCGATGACGATCATTGCTTCGTTGGCTTCGACGCTTACGAAAAGCTGATCGCCAGCGGCGTGGACGTGGTGCTTATCGCCGCGGCGAGCCACTTCCACCCCATCCACCTCAAGGCCGCCATCGACGCCGGAAAACACGTGTTCTGCGAGAAGCCACACGCCGTCGACGTGCCTGGCCTCAAAATGGCCATGGCGGCTGGCGAGGAAGCGAAGAAGAAGGGGTTGTGTCTGGTCTCCGGCCTTTGCTGGCGCTACGACGCGGGGGTGCGCGAGGCCATGAAACGCGTGGCCGACGGCGCGATCGGCGACATCGTCGCCATCCAAGAGACGTACCTCACGACGCCTTATGGCCTGCGCGAACGCAAACCCGGCTGGAACGAAATGGAGTACCAACTCCAGAACTGGTATCATTTCAACTGGCTCTCCGGCGATCAGACGGGCCAGCAGTTGATTCACAGCTTGGACAAGGCATCGTGGGCCCTCGGCGACCAGCCGCCGCTGAAGGCCTGGGGCACCGGCGGCCGCCAGGTTTGCACCGATCCCAAATACGGCGATCAGTTCGATCATCACGCCGTCGTCTTCGAGTATGCCAACGGGGTGCGGGTGTTTGGCTTCTGCCGCGATCAACCCGGCTGTTACAACGAAACCACCGACGTCATCTTCGGGACGAAGGGTCGGGCGATCCTGCCCAGCCGCCCGCGTCTGGAGGGCCAGACCCAATGGGTCTATAAGGCCGCCAAGCCGGTGAGCATGTACGACGCCGAGCACGCCGAGCTGTTCGCCGCCATCCGCTCCGGCAAGCCGATCAACAACTCGAACTACATGTTCACCAGCACCATGCTGGCGATCCTGGCCCAGATGGTCTGCTACACCGGCCAGGAGATCACCTGGGAGCAAGCGATGCAATCCAAGCTTTCCCTCGCCCCCTCGCGTTACGCTTGGGACGCGGAGCCGCCGGTCAAGCCAGACAAGAACGGCCAATACCCCTGCGCGATGCCAGGGATCACCAAATTCGTTTGAACAGGCCGCGCCGAGCTTGCCTGAACCAGTCAGCGGCGTCCTCTCACTTCTCGCCCGGTTGAAGCATTTTGGGTCGCTGGATTTGGCGGGGCAAATTGGTCCACTCGGGTGGGCCGGTGAGGCCGGCCTTGCTAATGTCGAAGGGCTGGAAGCCGATCTGTTTGGCCGGTGAATCGGCTTGGAGGCGGAAGTCGTAGCCCGCGGCGTCGACGAACTTGGGATCGGCAACGAGGCTGTGCTGGTCCTGCCCTTTGGCCCGCCATTGATCCAGCGAAAGCCCACCGGGAAACGTGACCGGTTTGCCAGCAGCGTTCCAATAGAGGTTGTGGTCCAAGGTGAATTTTCCTTTCGACCAATTCCCGCCCAACAGGTCGGCCTGGGTGTAATAGACGATGTTCCGCTCGAAGGTGAACGAGCTATGGTCTTCTTCGCGGCTGCGGATGACTTGGCCCCGGGTCGCGGAGAAGGCGAGGATGTTGTTGCGCACCAGGTTTTCTCGGCCGTAGTGCTGGTGGAAACAGCCATCCTTGACGCGGTACACGACGTTGTTCTCCAGCACGATGTGGCTGCTTCCCTCGTCGGTGTAAAGCCCCCAGCCACCGTAGGAATAGGCAAGCACGTCGTGGATCAGGTTGTAGGCCTCGCGGGTGCCGGGCGAGATGCCCAAGCTATAGATCCCGCCCAGGTCGCTCAATTGGCCCCAACCCAGGTGATGGATGTGGTTGTACTCGATCAGGTTGTGATGGGCTGAACTGGGGGCGTATCCCCAACTCCAACCGACCGAAACGCCGGTGTACAACAGGTCGCAGATTTCATTGTGGCGGACGATGTTGTGGGAACTCTTGCCGATCCACACACCGACGCCGGCGTGATACACTTTGCCGCCGTCGTGGATGAAACAGTTGAAGACCTCGTTGCGTTCGGTCTGGCGTTCGGGTTCTTGGGGCAAAGCGGTTTCGCCGATGCGGACGCCACCAGCCCCAAGATCGTGCAAATGACACTGCTCGGCTCGATTGTCTTTCGACCCCTGCTCAAACCACAGGGCGTAGCCGCCCGTGTGGGCAATTTCGCATTGCCTGAGCAGGCAATGTCGAGCGGCGAGGAAATGGACCGCGGCGGATTTCAGAGAGGCGGCGGCCTGGCCGTCGACCATTTCCGCCTTGGGCATGTCCCAACGGGTGTGTTGGAAGCTGAGCCCCTCGAAGCGGAGGTGGGCAACGGTCTTTCCCGCCGCCGCGTCGCCTTCGACGCGGAGCAATTCCTCCGCCGCGGGCAGGATCGCCTCGACGTGGGGCATGGTTTCGCCGGGACGCGGGTAATACGTCAGCTCGCCCGTGTTCGGATCGAGATAAAACTCGCCAGGGGCATCGAGCCCCTCGCGGACGTTCTCCACATAGTACCGCTGGTTGTTTTCCCAATAACCCATCGGCCACCCGCTGGGCGCGGTAAATTCGACCAAGCGTTCTTTGGGATCGAGGGAGCGGATGCGATGACGGGAAGTGGTCCATGAGTGATAGACCACCACCACGGCTTCGTCGAGATTCGCCCAGGGCTTCAGATCGTCGTTTTGGTAGTGGAGCGAGATTTTCGTCTTGGGGTCTTTTTGAGCGGCGTTGCGGTCCTTGAGGGGGACGCCGGGGCCGGCCGCCCGGTACGTTGACCCTTCGTTGGGAAAACGAGCGGGAATACAACGCTGGTTGTTGACAAACATTTGGCGGAAGTAGGCGCGGCGGTCGCGGACCGGAGGCACGACGGCGGTCCAAAGCGGCCCCTCAGCCTGTTTCCAGTGGGAAACGGGGATGCCGCCGCTGAACACCGGCTTCTCGCCTGGCCAGGCCGCAAACGTGATCGGGGCGGACTCGGTTCCGGAATCCTCAGGCCCAAACACCACCGGGCCCAAAAGACGATACACCCCGCCGCGAATCAAGACCCGAACCGGCTTGCTGAGAGGGCCTTGAGCCTTCAGTCGGCGAATCGCGTTCCGCGCCCCTTCGAGCGAGGCCAAGGGGCCGTCGCTGCGATCAGCGTTGCCGGCGGGCAGCTTCCCTGACCATGTGTCATTGCCGTCCACAGCGACATAAAAATCGGCCTCGGTGCCTTCGGCAGTCGCAGCGGGGATGGGCAGGGTCAAAACCAGCAGCACAATCACACTAGGGACGGTAAAGCGGATTTTCGGCATGGCAGGCTCCTCGCTCTTGGTTCTTGGTCTGAGGCTGGGGGCGGAAACTTTGTGGGGTCTTCAAACTAGCCGACCCAAGTCGGCCAAGCAACCCTGGCCGGGGCTGAAAAGCGGCACTAGAATGAACTTTTCTATCATACCCTGGAGGAGATGGACTATCGCGAAACGTCGAGATGGTGAAAGCAACCGGGCTGGCAAGGCAGCCCGACACACGATCGTTCGTAAAGGCATCACCGTCTTCGCGGTGTGGGGTTGGTGCTGGGCCGTAGCACTGCTCTCCACTCGCGAGCATCTGACGGCGGTCTACACGGTGCTCGCCGCCGCGCCGCCCCTGTGGGGCTTCTTGGTCTTGGATAACGCGAATTTGCTGGCGGTCCTGCTGGCAGGGACGCTGTTGGGAATCCTCGCGCACCGGGCCTCGCGAGCGAGCCTATGGCGTGTTGCCCCGCCGACCCGATGGTTGCTCGTGGCCTGGCTTGTGCCTCTGTTGGATTTAGCGCGGTTGCCAGGACTTCCCATCCCTTGCACTTTCTTCGAGCCGATTCTGATGGCGGGAATCACCGGGGCGGCGGTGCGGGGCATCGTCGTGGCGATCGGGACGCGGCGGAATCCTGATCCAGCTCAGGAATTGGACTCCACGCATCCGATCGCGAGAACGAAAGGATGGCGACGGGCTTGGTCCAAGCTTTGGTCTTCTTCCCTCTTGATATCAGCGACGCTTGTGTTTTTGGCTTTCGCCGCGGCCGGGTGGTGGTACCTGGAATCGTGCCGGGCCTACGACGACTATCTTCTCGGGTACAACGACTTTGGGCATTTCGCGTGGCGTGTGGTGAACACGTGGGAAGGCCGCGGGTTCTTGCTGGAGACGCCCGGCTTGCCCGCCTTCTGGGACCACTTCAACCCGGGCCTGGCCTTACTCGCTCCGCTTTGGGGACTTTGGCCCGACGCGCGGTTGTTTTTCGCCATCCAAGCCCTCTGCCTGGCCTTGCCAGCGCTGTGCGTGTACGCAATCGCGAGGCGCATGGGCTGTTCCCCGGCCGCCGCATTGGCTTGGGCCGCGGCGTATCTATGCTATCCGGTGGTGGGACAATTCAATTTGAATTGCACCTATGGGTGGCATCCGGTGAGCCTGGCCTTGCCGTTGCTCTTCGCGGCCATGGCGTGTCTTCTGCGGGGCTGGCGCGTGGCGGCAGGCGTGGCCTGCCTGGCGGCTTGCAGTTTTCAAGAGGATGTGATTGCGATAATCGGGTTTCTGAGCCTGACCATGGCTTTGGCAGCGTGGCGCGAACGGAGCGTAAACCAAGGTGATTCGCCTTCCGCGGCCAGGCTTCACGGCCAGCTTCCCTGGCAAGGATGGCTCCTTGTCGCCGCTGTGTTTTTTGCGCTGCTTGCCACGGTGTTTACCTGCGCACCGTTCGCAAGCTACCAAGTGGGCCGTTTCAGCCGTCTTGGGGCTTCGCTCGTGGAAGTGCTGCTCTCGCCGTTCCTCCGGCCGCAGGTGTTCTGGGGCACGATCCTTCGACCGCACCATGCGTACTTTCTTTTGGCCCTGTTCGTGCCTTTGGGATTTCGCGCATTGGCGGGCGGCTGGGCCGCGATGCTGGCGACCGCGGCGCCGTTGGGAGTGCTGCTCGCTTGGGGGCATGCTCCTGCGACCAGCATCGCTTTTCAATACACTACCGCCTTGGTGCCCGTCTTTTTCTTGGCGGCCGTCAGCGGATCGGTCGGTTCGCAATCGGGTCGCGGTGGCAAGCCCGCCGCCTTAGGAGCGTTGGCCGCTTGCGCGCTTGCCTCCGTTTGGTTCGGGGCGGTGCCGTGGAGCCGACCGACGCTCACCGACGTGGTTTATCAGACATACCCCGGCAACGGTTCGACGGAGGTCCGCGAAAATCGCCGGTGGGGCTCACCGGGAAACAGGGCCTTGAATGAAGTCGTAGCCCAGGTCGGCGGACCGCAAGCGAGCGTGTTGGCCTCGGGCAGGATCGCGGCGCACCTTCTGGGCGTCCGCCGTTTGGACACGGTCGCTCAAGCCGGAGACCGCTGGCACGATTTCCAAAATGAAATCGGTCCGTCGCGGTCGCCCATCGAATTGTTCGATTTCGTGGTGGTGGATACTGCCGAGCGTTTCTATCAGTCGCCCGAGCAAACGGCGTTCATTCTCGAACAAGCCCGAAAGGCCGGTTACCGAGTTGTGTTTCAGCAACACGGAATCATTGTCTACCAACGGCCACATGAATAAGATTCCCATTGGATCAAACCAAGTAGGGAGGCAGTTGTGAGTGTGGATTTCAATCGGCTTATTTCGTCGCTTGGGGGGATGAACTGACTATATCGACGGGTCTTAGGGGGCAAGTGATTGTTGTCTACGAGGCTTCCGTCGAGTAAACTGGAAAAAAACCGTAAAGAAGATGTGGATAATGCCCTCCGTTGAGGGGTGAATTGCGCGAGATGAATCGCGATTCCTGCATGATCTGCCTCCCGCCGCTTGTTCCGACCCGCGTGTATTGCCTCCTCCCTTAAGGATCAATCGATGGTAGATCGCTTTGACCGGCCCTCGCTGTGGAAAACGGCGGGTAAGGAGTTGTTCCTTTTTTTGGGATCCTTGAAGGTGGCTGTCGTCTTGCTCGTCATGCTGAGCGTGGTGTTGGCTTGGGCGACGGTTGTCGAATCGATTAAGGGTCGGGAATATGCTCAGTGGTATGTTTACCAGAGCCGTTGGTTCTCGGCCCTGTTGGGGATCCTGGCGATCAACATTTTCGCTGCCACGGTGAACCGATTTCCTTGGGGCAAGAGGCGAATTGGCTTCCTCGTGACTCATGGGGGCTTGCTCGTCCTATTGGCGGGAGCGATTTTCACGTATCGCTACGGGATCGAGGGTCAAGTGGGATTCGCGGAAGGGCAGACCGCCGACAGGATCACCCTCATCGACCGCAGCTTGCTGAGGGCGACGCGTCAAGATCAAGGGACTGGGGAATCGATCTCTACGGAATTCGTTTTCGAACCAGGGCCTGTGGATTGGCCCCCGAAAAAGCGGCTGAGCTTGGGGGAAATGAGTGGCATCGGCTTGGAAATCGTGAAGTTTTATCGGCATGCGCGCGTGGAAGAAGATTGGGTAGAGGATCCAAGCGGCCGCGGCAGTCCGGCGTTGAGGTTCGAGCTTGCCGGGACGGACGGACGAGCCTTCCGGGAGGAATGGCTCGTGGCCGATCAGTTCGGATCTCAGATGTTCATCGGGCCGGTCAAGTTCGAGTTCCAGCGCTTGCCCGCCCAATCCATGCTCGATGATTTCCTGAACCCGCCTAAGGACATGGATCCGGACGGAGTGCTGTCGATGCATTTCGAGGGCCGGATGGAGCGGGTCGCCGTCCGCGAACATCTCGGCAAAAAAATGTCGCTGGGCGCGGGCAAGATGTTCGTGGAGATCGTGGAGTACCTGCCCAACGCGGCCCCAGGCACGGCCGGGAAGTTCATTAGCCGGGGACAGGAGCCGGCGAATCCGCTCTTGGAACTCCGCGTGACCTCGCCAGAAAGGGACCGTCCGATCCGCCAGATCGCGTTCGCTAAGTTCCCCTTCTTGAACTTCGACGGCGTTCATGGGCGGGACTGTCCGGTGAAATTCGTCTATCACCACCCGGCGATGACTCCCGATTTCGGAGTGGAGTTCTTTCAAGCTCCGGATGGACAGATTTATTGCCGCGTGGGGCTGAATGGCAGGTATGAATCGCGGGGCGCGGTGGCGAAGCGACAGCCGATCGATGTGGCTGGGCAATTTCAGGTGGTGGTTGCCGACGTTCTCTCCCATGCTCGGCGCGAAGTCAGCTTTTATCCGCTGGAGCTTGGCTCGGGCGAGCGGAGGGCCGCAGAGCCTGCCGCGTTGGTTCGCCTTTCGGCAGGCGGTACGACCGAAGAGTTCTGGCTTCAACGCAATCATCCCAAGTTTGGTCAAACGATGATCCAGACCCAGCAAGGACCGATCGAAATCCGTTTCGGCAATGATGAATTGCCCTTGGGGTTTTCGCTCCAGTTGATTCGTTTTCAGCGCGGCTTGAACCCTGGAAGAGTGGGCAATGCCTCGTTCGCTAGCCGTGTCCGCCTGATGGATGCAAGCCGGCAGATCGACGAGGAGCGGGTGATCTCCATGAACAAGCCCCTGACGCACGGCAGGTACACGTTTTACCAAAGCAGCTTTCAGGAACTGGAAGACGGCCGGTCGGCCTCGATCTTGAGCGTGGCCTACGACCCGGGCCGCTTCCTCAAGTATTTCGGAAGCATCATGATCTGCGTGGGAATCGCCGTGATGTTTTATGTGCGTTTCGTGGGCAAAGGCGGCTCGGTCTCGCAGCGAAACACTCAAGTCCAGTCGGAACGCGGTCTTGGCCCGCCCCGCCAATCCGAGGAATTGGTCGCCATTGCCTCCCGCAGCGGCAAGGGCCACAGTCCAACGGGTGTGGACGTTGCCAGAATCGGATGACCTTTCGGGACCGGGCTTGCAAGGGCTTTGACCCGCGCAGCATCGAGGCCGGCCGAGATGCATTCAGACGATCAACGAATCGGAGTTGCGTGAAATGCATAAGCCAATCGCAATCGCGATAGTCTCCCTGGTTTTTCCTTTGGCCGCGTTCGCCGAAGGGTCGCAAGCGTCTTTTGATTGGGAGCCCTGGCGGCGTCTGGCCGTGCAAGATGGCGGACGCTACAAGCCATTGGACACGTTGGCCTGGGAAACGCTGCGAACCCTTTGTAATCGCGCTAGTCTGGTCGATCCCGAGTCGGGTGAAAAGCTGGGCGCCACGGCCGCCTACCTGACATTGCTTTTCGAGTGGCCGGGCTGGGATTCGGCGGCTCAAGGCGATGCCCGCCCAGCGGGGCTGTTTCCCTCCCACGGATCGCTGGACAAATGGGACAAGGCCGGATTGTTGCGCGTCGATTACCTGGAACTCCGCGATTTGCTCGGCATGAGCGCGGATCAAAAGTACCTTTCTCCCGCGGAATTGAGTCAGGCCACCATCCGCGACCCACGCTCCGGACGTGAAACCTCCTTCTTGCTGTGGGTGAGAAAGGTCAGCCGCGAAGAGGACCGCGGCCTGCCCACGCTGGAGCGCAAAGCCCTGGAATTGGCGGGCAACTACGCAGAGTATCTCAACCACCGTGCGGGCAAAAGGCTGGCAATCCTCCCTATTCCCGGCAACGAACATCACGAGTGGCTCTCGGTTGCCGAGTTGATGGGTGGCGACCTGAAAGGCCTGGACGACGCGCAAGGGACGTTGGCCAAGGTTCGGGAGCAGTTCCAAAAGGTTCGGGCAGCGTTCTTGAGCAAGTCAGCCGAGGCCTTCAACGCGGCCTCGAGCGAATTCATCTCCACGCTCCAGGAGGCGGGACCGAAGCTGGGAGTCTATCCTTCGCAAAGCAAGCTCGATCTGGAAGTGGCCTACAACCACTGGGTACCTTTCCGCTTCGCCTGGATTTTCGCGATGCTGGCGTTCTTCCTCGTTGCCCTCAGCCTGGGCACGAACTGGAAGCCGCTCTACGCGGTGGGCGTGGCCTTGTTCGTGCTCAGCTTCGCGGCCATGCTCGCCGGCTTCGGGCTCCGCATCGCGATCTCGGGCAGAGCGCCGGTGACGAACATGTACGAATCGGTGGTGTACTTGGCGTTGGGTACGGCTCTATTCGGACTCGTGTTCGAGGCGATCTACCGCAGCCGCTATATCATGGTCGCGGCTGCCGCCGTGACCACCGTGGCCTTGATCCTGGCTGACAATTCCCCGGCCATCCTTGACCCCAGCTTGAAGCCCTTGCAGCCCGTGCTCCGCAGCAATTTCTGGCTCGTGACTCACGTGATGAGCATCACGCTCAGCTACGCGGCTTTTGCCTTGGCGCTGGGCGTAGGCAATATCACCCTGGGGTACTACCTGGCGCGTTCTCGGGACCCAAACATTATCGCCGCGCTGACCCGATTCACGTACAAAGCCCTCCAAGTCGGCGTGTTGCTGCTGGCGGCGGGCACGATCCTCGGCGGCGTGTGGGCGGACTACTCTTGGGGAAGGTTCTGGGGCTGGGATCCCAAGGAGGTCTGGGCTTTGATCGCACTGCTTGGATACCTGGCAGTGCTTCATGCGCGGTACGTGGGCTGGGTCAACGAGTTGGGGTTGGCAGCCCTCTCCGTAGTGTGCTTCGCCTTGGTGATCATGGCCTGGTACGGCGTGAACTTCGTGCTCGGCGCCGGCCTGCACAGCTATGGTTTCGGCGGCGGAGGCCAAGGTTATGTGTATTCCGCCATGGCGATCCAGCTCTTGTACGTGGCCGTGGCCGTAACCGTGGCTTGGCTTCGCGGGGCCCACAAGCGACAACTGGAAGAGAGCATCGCCTGAGTCAACGGAAGCCCCTGAGCGGTCTATCAAAGAGCTTGGTGGTCGTCCCGGATACTTCAAGAAATGGAGCGCGCCGTGCCGAATCCAGAGGCATCAGCTCATGTTTTCTTGGTGCAGTCTCTTTTCTACCTCATCTATTGACAAACTCTTCGACGATGGTTTGGAATAGTCGGCCTCTGACAGCCCTGTTGGATCGAGTGGAGAATGCGAATCTCCTGGGTTGGAAAAAAGAATAGGCTGTTTGCGTAAAATTCGCTTGGATGTTTTGGTCCCGCGTTGGTTAGACAAATTGGCTGGTCTGCGGGAGCTAGGGAATGGTACAGCTAGATCCTTCCTGCCTTTGGGCTTTGGTGCCAACGCGGCGAGGACGCTTGGCCTTCGGACTGAAAGACATGGTTGTCTCAGTGGTTTGCGCGATTTTGCTCTATGCAGGGAGTGGGTGGGGCGGGGGATTGTTGGTTGCAGCCGAGCCAAAGCGGGATCGCGCCAAGGACGATACGGCGGAAAACGGCTATCATTTCGGAACTGTTGGTAATCCTTTGGCCCCTGGTCTGATGGCCTTAGTAAAACAAGAAATGCGTGATGGGCTGGCCACGCGCCGGCAGCAATCCAACTTCCAAAGATTTGTCAGCTACACGGCAATGAAGCTGGACACGACCGCAGGTCCCATGAGCCCTTCGGAGGTGACGGGAAACTGCCGGTTGCGTTGGTTCGATTATCTTATGCGCCACCCGTTGGAGGCCCCAATCGAGGCGGAAAAATTCACCCGTCATTTGCACGCGCACTTGATGGGCGGCCCGTCGGGCTTGGACCGAGCATTGATACTTGCCCGAAGTCGCATGGATTGTGGTGTCCGAGAAGCCCGCTCCTTTGCCAAAGTAACCTCCACCGAGCAGGCCTTGGACGTGCTGGAACAAGTGCTGACCTCTGCCCAATCTGCCTATGCGGCCGCCCTGGCTCCGCTCACGACGAGCGAACTAGCCGAGTTGAACCAGTATCTCTACCCAATTTTTGTTGGGAACAACACGAACGGGCACACATTGGTCGATCGCGGCATGGGGCGCCGCCTGTGTGACCTGATGGAGAAGATGGACCAGCGTGCCTGGTTCAACGCCGCCGACGCTTTGATACCGCTGACCGATCCCGAATTGCTTCAACAGTTCAAGGCGATTGCCTCGGAAGAAACTGTTCCGGTGAAGGGGGTCTCAGGAAAAGTCGTGAAGAGGATCGTGACCTCGGCCGGAACGATCCTCGTGGGCGGCAAAGACAACAACATCTACGATCTGGACCAATTGGAGAACGTGGCCGCAGTGGTCGACTTGGGCGGTAACGACGTATATCGGGAAGGGGTCGCTTCGCTCGCCCGACCAGTTCTGGTGGTGATCGACCTGGGTGGCGACGATCGCTATGAGGGCTCTCGGCCGGGAATCCAAGGGGGTGCCGTCCTGGGCATTTCCATGCTTGTCGACCTGGAGGGACGCGACACTTACCGGGCCCAGGACGTGGCCCAGGGATCCGCCTTGTGCGGGGTGGGAATTCTCCTGGACTTTGAGGGGGCCGATTATTACGCAGGCATTCGCCGTGTGCAGGGGCATGCCCTGGGGGGCATCGGGCTTCTCTTGGATCGCGCTGGCAACGATAGCTACCGCGCGGCCATGTGGGCCCAAGGCTTCGGCGGTCCGCTCGGGTTCGGTCTGCTCGACGACCTTGACGGCAAAGACCACTATTTTGCCGGCGGATTGTACTTCGATTCCTATCCCGAAACCCCAGGGTACGAGGGCTGGTCGCAGGGCGTCGGGTCGGGGCTTCGCCAGGTGGCCAACGGTGGGATTGGTGTGATTCTCGACGGCGGCGGCGACGACGTGTACGAGTATGACTACATGTCTCACGGGGGTGGCTACTGGCTCGGCGTCGGCTTCGCCCGAGATTTCGGCGGAAACGATCGCCGCTACGGCGGCACGCGGGTCATGTACAACGGCGCGCCCCGCGGCGAACCGGAGTTCCAGCGGTTCTCCTGCGGCTTTGGCTGCCATTACGCCCCGGGCTTCTGCTTCGACGACGCCGGCGACGACACCTACGGCGGGACGATCATGTGTCTCGGGTTCGGTTGGGACGATTCCTTGGGCGGCCTTTTCGATTTCGGGGGAAACGACCGCTACGAGGCCACCGGCGGTGGGAATCAAGGCAGCGGGGCCCAGGCAAGCATCGGCATCCTGTTCGACTATATGGGCAACGACGTCTATCTGGGCTACAGCCAGGGATACGCCGCGCCCGACATCTCCTATCATCCCTTGCCTCAATGCGGCGGCAATTTCAGCTTCCTCATCGACTACGGCGGCAACGACACCTACGGTTGCGGCGCTGAAAACAACACCTACAATGTTCGCGGGGCCGAGAGCGGGTTCCTGATCGACCGCCCCCTGCCTGAAGAATCCGCTGCGAAGGATGCCGCGAGAAGCAAAAAGAATCCCGCCCCTCAAGCTGCTGCCGATTCGTCGAGGGCTGCTGCGCTCGGCAACGACAATTGACCGGATAGACCACGACTGCTTCAGGAGACGCTCGGATGGCTATCGGGCCAACAAGGAGGAAACACGGAGTGGGACTGGCTCGCGCGAATCGCTCGTTCGGAAACGTCGTGTTTTGGATGGCGATTTTCTTGCTTTCGCCTGTTCTCTTAGCGGGGGAGCCCAAGGCCGCTGAAGAACCGACGCAAGCCTCGCCCGCCGCCGCGAAACCCACCACTGAAGTTCCTCCGCTGACCGCGCCGGGTGTTCAAAATCGGGAGAAGGCGGCCGCTTCAGAGAAGACGGTCAAACCGGACGACGCAACAGAAAAGGAAAAAGCCGCAACCAAAGCAAGGCCTGAAGCCGAGCGCCCTGCCGATTCGCCCGACAAGTCCCCCAAGCCGCCGACCTTTTCGGTTGCGCCCAAGGCGAGAGCGCCCTTAAGCCCTTCGCTGGTGGCCTTGCGCGACCGCGTGCGTTCCATTTTCGCGGTGCATTTTCGGGCCCCGATCAACACCAACGACAACACGCCAGCCCAGATTCTCAAGTTCTCTTTGGCGTTTGGGTGCGACACCGAGATTCGCTACGGCAGCGCGGCAGGCGGCGCTTTGAGCGGAATCGGGGCGCTGTGTTACAACTATCCTTGTGCGGGCTACCGGCTGCTCACGCTGGACAAGGACAAGCCTATTGCCCGTGTCGGCTACGCTCTCCAAGACGTGCCGGGCGAATTCCTCGCCATGCTTGCCCAATCGGCCGTGCCTGAGAACTATGAACTTCGCATTGGCGATTGGCGCGGCAAGGTACTCGACTTGGTGGAAAGCGAAAAACTTTCCTGTGTGGCTGGAGCGGACCTCTCGCAAAAGCTGATCGGCTTGTCGCATTACTTGCCCCATGACGCCACGTGGAAGAATGCGCGAGGCGACGCCTGGTCGTTCGAACGAATGATCCGCGAGGAACTCCAGCGCGTGCCGCCAACGGATTCAAGCGATGCGACGAACCATCTTCTAGGTCTTGCCTACGCGATCGAACGACGGGCTCGTTCTGGTCAGCCGATCGACGGTCAATTCGAGCGGGCCCGGAAGTTCTTGGATGAATATCATACCTTTGCTCTGAGCCTGCAAAATGCGGATGGGAGTTGGAACCCCGGCTTTTTCGCGGCGAAAGGGCCGGGGCGGGACGTTTCCGGATCGCTTCGGGCAACGGGTAGGATTCTCGAGTGGCTCTGTGTCTCGTTGCCCGACGAACGCCTCGAGGACCGCCGGCTAGTCCTCGCCGTCGCGTATGTGGTGTCGGTCCTGGAAAACTATTTCGCTCCGGCCAACCTTATTTATGCTTCGCCGCGGGAAGTCGACGGGGTGATGCACGCCCTGCACGCCTTGAAACTTTACGACCAGCGTGTTTTCAAGCCCGCCGAACCTCCAAAGGCGCAACCGCCGAACTCCCCCAAGACGCCGGAAACGCAAGCCTAGCCTTTTTTGGCGTGTTTTTTTACGGGAACAAGGGACATCTGCCTGAGCGGTTAACCGAGTTGTTTACACCATGGGGTGAGAGGCGACGTCCACGTCATGTTCAACGTCGCGGCAAGGCGGCAGACTTCATTGTCATTGCCAAGATGTTTTCGGCCATAACGGAGCGTTGTCGTACTCGGTGATGAATACGGATGCCGATATTGCGCCAAGCCCCGACCTGATGTCGCGAGGCGATACGGGCTTGCTGGTGATCGACGTGCAGGAAAAGCTCGTGCCTTGGATCGTCGGCTCGCGCCGCGTGGTATGGAACGTTCGGCGGTTGATCGACGGGGCCACGATCTTCGGCCTCCCGGTTGAGGCCACGGAACAATACCCTCAAGGCATCGGGCCCACGGTGCCAGAACTCGCCCAGCGCCTGGGGCCAGTTTCCTCCAAGCTCACGTTCAGTTGTCTCGGTTGCCCAGAAATCTTTCGTAAGTGGCAGGAGCGGGGCCTGCACCGGATTCTGGTATGCGGAATCGAGACGCATGTGTGCGTTCAGCAAACCGTGCTGGACTTGCTGAGCCAGGGGTGGCGGGTGTATGTGGCGGTCGATGCCACGGGTTCACGCCGCCTGATCGACCATCGCACCGCCTTGTATCGCATGGACGCCGCCGGGGCCGTGTTGACGACCACGGAAGCCGCGCTGTTCGAGTGGTGCCGCGAGGCGGGCACGCCCGAATTCCGCCTCATCAGCCAGTTGGTCAAGGAGAAGCCGCCGTCCGAGCCGGTTTAGGGGCTGGCTCCGCCTTCTGCGGCAGCGGCAAACAGAGGCTTCCCAGGCGGCCGCCGTCGGCGTAAGCATCGAGAAGGATCTGAAACCCACCGTCCGTCGCTGGCAGCTTGATGCGAACCGAGGCTCGACCCGACGCGTCGGTTTGTATCAGCGGCTCCCATAGGATCACGTTGGTTCCGCCGTCCGGGTCCGTTTTGGGTGGCGGCCCCTTTCCCGCGACCAATCGCGAGGAGAAAGGGCGAAGCGTGTCGCCGCTCCGGGGGGCCTTGGTAGGGGGTGGGGCAATCTCCGACGACGGCGATTTCCAAGCCTCGCAGGCCGTAAAGGCGACGTCCCCCCCAGGATTGCGTTTTAACCGCTCCGGGTTGCTCAGCACCGCTCCGATCAAGATGCAGGCCGCCGCCACGCCGAGCGACGGCCCCCACAGCCTCAGTCCGCATGGAATGTTCAGTAAGCTGAGCATGGCCACGAAGATCAACAGCCCGATGCCGCCAAAGAAACTGATCGTCGTCAGGGTGTTGAGGATTCTCGTGCGGTTTAAGCGGTAGGCGATCAAGTTTGCCTGATAACGCTCCAACAGGTGCTGAAGGTTGTCGAACATCATGGGCGGGGGGTAATCCAGGCGGCCCTGGCTGGCAACTTGCGTGGACGATGTCATGGTTTGACCGACTCGCGAAGGGCGAGGCCCTAAGGCCCCGAGCCAGAGGTCCAACACCTGAGAAACGTCCGCCTCGGTGGGAGACGACAGCATCTGGAGGATGTTTTCCAGCCGCCGCCAAACCGAGAGGTCCCCAGGGACGCCATCGGCAGGAAAGATGTCCAAATCCTCCAGCATCAAGAGTGCCGGTGCCATCGGCCAGCAACCCGCATCGGGAGAACCGCTTGAGCCTGCTTTCCCTTGTTCAGCCGCGACGGACGACGATTGCGGTTCGTTTTTTTGGCGTTCACCGTTGGGCTTTGCGAGTGCGTCAGCGGAAACCGGAAGCGGGCACAATGCCACGCTGAGTCGCGCTGCGATCGGCCGCCCCTGTTCGTCGGCAACGCTAATGGGCAGATCCAACGTGCCGTTGGGCCGCAATACCGCCTCCTTCACGGCCGCATGGACCTTCAGATGTCTGGCAGGGCGGCGAAAGACCAGACGCTCCGCCAGCACCTTAGGTGGATGGGAGCGGTAAAGGTAGAGCTTCAGGTGAATCGTGCCGCCCACTCCTTCCGGCAAGGGGATGCTCACCGGGTTTGCTCCCACCGACGTCACCAAGGTTTGCTGCCCCACGTGGACTCCGCGGCAAAAGGCCGCGGCCACCAGCGGCAGCCCGGCCGTCGAGGCGCGGACATTGAACTCCAACGGCGCGTGCGGCTCGATCACCCCCACTCCCGTGGTCAGCACCGCCGCATGGTTCCCCGACACCGGCGGCAAGAGATGCTTTTCCTGCGACTTCGTTTCGTGGTCGAGCCGCAGGTAGTATTGCTCTCCGGCTTGGGGTTGGAACTGCACCGAGCCCATTCCTTCGAGCGTCGATTCAACGGTGGCGACGGTCTGATCCCGGCGATCGACAATGCGGCCCACGACGTGCGCCGGTCCACCGTCTTCGTGCCAGGCCGCAAAATAGACGCGATTTTCAATGCCCGCTACGAGCTCCCCGCCCTCTGGCCGGACTCGAACGCGGATCGCCCTGGCCGGGGGCTCCGTGGGCTTGGGTTTGGCAACGTGGTCGGCGCGGACTTGGAAAGGCTGGCGAACTGCCGGGAAGGAGTCGTCGAGGCTGGTCGCACAGAGCCAGTACACGCCTTCGGTCGCTTGGCTGGGAAGCGTGAACTGGCCCCATCCGGTCCCATGATCGGTGAGACCCTCATGAACGGAATCGGGCAGAAGGGATCCCTGCGGATCGCGGATTTCGAAGCGGATCGGCAGTTCCCGGTCCACGGAAAGGGAATCGCACGCCAGCGACAACGACCGGTAGTAAAGCGTTTCGCCCCCCCGACAAACCGGAGGGAAAACCGATAAGGCCGTCCGATGGCCTGGCGAAACCACGGCCAGCTCCGTTTCCGCCCGCTCTGTCCGGCTCGAGTATGTGGCGACGGTCACTAGGCGGACCTTTGCGGGCCATCGGGATTCGGGCCGCAAAGCGACGTGAACCTCTCCGCGTTCGTCGGCGGTTTCCTTGTGGGCAGTGAGCAGTTCATCCCCAGGACCGTAAACCGCGAATTCAATCTGAGCGGGTAGGGCCTCGCCGGTCACGGTTGTTGTTCGCACCGTGTAATGCTGAACGATATCGGTCGCGAGCCTCGCCGGCCCGGTGACCATCAGCCGAAGGTGTTCTGCCGCGATTTCGGCCAGTTGGCCTCGATGATAGAGGTAGCCGCCGGTCGCAATTAACGAGAAAATGACGGCGCCGATGCTCACAATCCAACTGGCCCACCGCGCCCAAAGGTCTTGCGCGGCAGCCCGTTTACGCGCCCCGGGCGCAAGGCGGGCTGTGTCGCTCGCAGGTCGCACGGCAAAAGGGATCGCCACCGAGTGAGCCCGGAGTGGAGCGGACACGCGCGACGCCGTTTCCGGCGCCCGTCCCTCGGTGCGACGGTGTTCTTCAGGGTCGATCGCCATGGTTGCGTCTGCTTTCCGCGAGATTAATTCGCCGCCTTCGAATCGGCAAGGTCTGCTCCAGCAAAACTCCGCCGCACCAACCGCCCGACCGACGTTTGCGGCCCGAAAATTCGGCTGCTCTTGGCCGCGAGTCTTGAACTTGGCGGGCGTGTCCCCTATTCTGGGCGTTTCGATCTGGCAGTGTCCCGTACCTTGTACTTTTTCGTGGGAGAGCGACCATGATCCATTTGGGGATGCACACCGATAATTGGCGGCCTTTGAGTGGAAGCTTTCAGATGGCCGTGGACAGCGCGGTCAAGTACGGGCTGACGCATATCGAGTTCGGCGTGATCCACGGCCAATACTTTGTCAATGGGCTGGGATACGATCCCGCCGTCTCCTTGTACTCCAATCCCCGCCGACTGAGACGCATTTTGGAACAGCGGGGGCTTCAGGTGTCCCAGATCGACGCCGCCTTCCCGATGATGGGCCCGGAGGGGTCCGCTTTCGGCGTTCCCTATGTGCAGCAGGCCATTCGATTCGCGGCCGAGATCGGCTGCCCCATCGTCGACACCACCGACGGCGCGTTCAAGACCGAAGGCTACAGCGACGAAGAGGTCTTCCGCATCGCCTGCGAGAACTACAAGCAATGCCTCGCCTGGGCCGAGGATTATGGGATCATTATCAACATCGAGACCCACGGCCCGTACACGACGAATCCCGACTTCCTCGAACGTTTGTTCCAGCATTTCGAATCGCCATACTTGCGGTTCAACTTCGACACCGGCAACACCTACATTTCCGGCAAGGACCCGGTGGAGTATTTGAAGCGGTTCCGCAAGTATGTTTCCCACTGCCACATCAAGGACGTCAGCCCCGGCCTGGCAGCCGCGGTGCGGGGGGAAGAAACGGGCATCGGTTGCTCCGAAGTGCCCGTGGGCGGGGGAGTCAACGCCGAGAACATCAAGAAGTGCCTTGAATTCTTGAAGCAGAGCGGTTGGGACGGGGTGGTCTCGATCGAGTGCTACGGCGCCGACGAAAACATCAGGAAAAGCATCGAGTTCCTGCGGCCGCTCGTCGCCTGACGGCTGTGGATCGCCTCGCTGTTTTAACACCTGCCCTGGAAGAGCAAGCGAGCGAAGGTCGCGAATTCTGGATGTTGCTGGCGCGCTGGAGATTTCACCGTATTGCTCCAGCATCAAATCGCCGCTAGGAAACACGCCACGACGGCTCGCCGCGGCGGTTCCTCCAGGCTTCCAGTTTCGGCTGATTGAAATGTGTAACTTGTCGGGGAGAAACCGCGTGACGAAACGCCGCCGTGCTTTTTTCCGGCGCGGCCGGAAACAGGAAATAACTCAGGGGCCTTCCCGTCCGGTTTCTTCTTGAATGTTTGGTTGTAGGCACAACCTCCGACCTCGGCTACAATCGAGTTAAAAGGTGTGGCCACAAGGAGTCGATCTGAATGAATTCCCGCGAGCGAGTGATCGCGGCGCTGGAACGGCGTGTGCCGGATCGGGTGCCGTATTTCGAGTGCGTAATTGACCAGAAGGTGATCCAAGCCCTGCGGCCTGGGAGCGACTATTTCGAGTTCAACGACTGGCTCGGAATGGACACCGTGGGCCAGAACCGCAGTTCCTGGAGTCGGGAAAACGTCGAGTTCATCGACAAGGAAAAAGGATTGTTCCGCGATAAGTGGGGCGTGATTCGGGCCTTTGGTCCCGAAAGCACGCCCGCACCGATTGAAGGTCCGATCAAACGCCCTGAGGATCTCCAGACCTACACGCCTCCCGATCCCGAGGCCGACGACGTGCTGGGCTCCATCCCCGAAATCGTCGCCCGCTATAAAGGAAAGAAAGCGATCACGGCCATCTGCCGCGACGCCTTTTTCAATCCCGCCTTCCTCCGTGGCACGACGCAGTACCTGATGGACATGATCGACCATCCGAAACTCGTCCACCAACTGGTCGAGGTGACCCAAAGCCACGACATTCGGGCGATGCAGCGGATGGTCGCGGCTGGCGTGGATGTCGTTGTTTTCGGCGACGATTACGCCGATAAGAACGGCCCGCTCATGTCACCCCGGCATTTCAAGGAATTCGTTTTGCCCGGCCTGAAGCGATGCGTGGACGCCGCCCACGAGGCGGGCGCCTACGTGGTGAAGCATACCGACGGCAACATCATGCCTATCCTCGACATGATCGTCGATACGGGCATCGATGCGTTGAATCCGCTCGAGCCCGTGGCGGGAATGGACATCGGTTTGATCAAAGAGCGCTACGGGAGCCGGATTGCCTTGGTGGGCAACATCGACTGTGGCTACGTGCTCAGCCAGGCCCCCGTCGAGGAGGTGCGCCGCGTCACGCGCGAAACGATCCGCGTGGCCAAGCCCGGCGGAGGCTACTGCCTGTCGAGTTCCAACAGTATCCACTCTTCGGTCCGGCCGGAAAACTTCATGGCCATGATCGAGACGTGGCGGGAGTGCCGCGATTACGACGATTGAACCCGCCTCCACGGTACCCCCCACCATGCCTGCCGCGCCGCGAAACTTGCCGCGATGGCTCAAACGCAACGTGCCCAAAGGAGGCTCGCTGGCGGGCACGGAGCGACTGATCGAGACCTTGCGCCTGCACACCGTCTGCGAGCACGCCAAGTGCCCCAATCGGATGGAATGCTACGCGAACAAGACGGCGACGTTCTTGCTTTTGGGCGATGTCTGCACACGGCGTTGCGGTTTTTGCAGCGTGGCCAAAGGCAAGACCCGCCCGGTCGATGCGGACGAACCCCGCCGCGTGGCCGAGGCAGCGCAACGCCTCGGCCTCCGCCACGTGGTCCTGACCTGCGTCACGCGGGACGATCTGCCCGACGGCGGCGCCGAGCATTTCTGCCGCACGGTTGCGGCGGTTCGGGAAGCCACGGGCGCCACGGTGGAAGTGCTGCCTTCGGATTTCGCTGGCAACGCCGCGGCCCTCGACCGGCTGATCGCCGCCGCTCCCGAGGTTTTCAACCACAATACGGAAACCGTGCCGAGGCTTTACCCGAGCGTCCGTGGACGCAAGGCCGATTACCGCTGGACCTTGGAAATGTTCCGCCGCGTGAAACGACTCAGCCCCGCCACGCGGACCAAGACGGGCCTTATGCTTGGGCTGGGCGAGACGGAGGAGGAACTGCTGGACACGCTGGCGGACCTTTTGGACGCCGGATGCGAGCTGTTGACGCTTGGGCAATATCTCCAACCCGCCGCGGGGTGCTTGCCGGTCGTCCGCTACGTGCCGCCCGACGAATTTCATGCCTGGGGCGAAACGGCCCGCCGCTTAGGATTCCGACACGTTGCCAGCGGCCCGTTTGTCCGCTCCAGTTATCACGCTTGGAAAATGGTCGGCAGGGCAAGTGATGAGGAAACCGGATGAACGATCGACCTGCGGTGATTTTCGACATGGACGGCGTTCTGGTGGATAGCTACCAGGCGCATTATCAGAGTTGGCAGCGGGCAGCCGCTACGGTAGGCCGGAACATGAGCCCGGAGGAATTCAATGCCACCTTCGGGCGGACCAGCCGCGAAATCATCGCTACCCTGTGGCCAGACGCAGTAACGAGCGAGGCGGACATCGCCCGCCTCGATGCTTTGAAAGAGGCCGCTTATCGCGAAATCCTCGCCGCCGACTTTCCGGCCATGCCCGGCGTGCAGCCACTTTTGCAATCGCTCCGCGCGGCAGGCTTCGCCTTGGCGATCGGCTCGTCTGGGCCACCGGAGAACGTCGCCCTCGTCGTGGACCGGCTAGGCGGTCGAGCGGTCTTCGATGCGGTAGTGAATGGAATGGACGTCCGCCGAGGCAAACCAGACCCACAAGTGTTCCTCCTTGCCGCTGAGCGTCTCGGCGTCCCGCCAAAACGCTGTGTCGTCGTGGAGGACGCCCCGCTGGGAATCGCCGCAGCCAAGGCCGCCGGCATGGCGAGCGTCGGTCTCGTGAGCACGGGCCGGACCCGCGAGGCCCTCGCCGCCGCTGACCTCGTGGTCGATTCACTGGTTGAACTCACGCCAGTGGTCTTCCACGAGTTGCTGCAACGAGTCCGACAGTAACCGGCCTGTCCAATACTAAACCGGCGAGCCCCACATCAGGCCGGCTTGCACAACAATCAACCGGCCCGTGTCTGATTGGACCGATCCCCAACGGCGACTCGCCTAAAGCGTTTCAAAACGCGCACCCTCGCCACGCTGCGCGCATGGGCAGAGGAGGGAGAGCCCAAACTGAGCAATGTTGCGGTGGCACACAAACCGACGCGATAAACGGCGGCAGGGCAAAAATTTTCTGAATCTTCCCTATTTTAATGAATTCGTAAGTTGTTAGCTTAAGATCCTTTGCGGCGAATCGCTGCTATACGAACCACCCAAAAGCTGGGGAACTAGGATTCGAACCTAGACTAACTGATCCAGAGTCAGTTGTGCTGCCGTTACACTATTCCCCAAATTGTTATGATTTCCTGATGGAGGGAATTTGGCTTTTCTTAATCGCATTATACCATTCCAAGTGGTAATTTAAGGGGCTGTTGAACCAGCGTCAAGGTCGAATGATTTCCGGGGGGGCGCATTCCCGTGATAGATGGGGTGTGAGTAATCGCAAACGGTATGTTGGTTGACTTAGCGTTTGATTTAAGAAGGGTCGAGAAGGAA
>CALFBP010000072.1 GCA_937951625.1 uncultured Thermoguttaceae bacterium | reverse complement strand
GCTCACCACGACAATTTTCTCGCCTGCGTCCGAACCGGGGCAAAGCCCAACGCCGACATCGAGATCAATCACCTGACCACGGCCTTGTGCCACCTGGGCAACATCGCTACCCGCGTGGGCAGGGTCGTGCGTTTCGACCCCGAGACCGAGACCATTCCCGGCGATCCCGAGGCCGCCGCCATGCTCCGCCGCCAGTATCGCGAGGCCCATTGGGCAACGCCCCAAGGGGTGTAAGCCACGCGCAGCCTGCCCTACAACACCAAACGGCTGACTTCGTTACGATACGACTTTCAAGCAGGTTTGCCAGCAACCCCAAAGCGATTGGCGTTGGTTCCTTTGATCGAGCAATCAATCCTCAAGTTTCAGCGGGCGCACCCAAATGTTGCGGAACCGCACTGCTGAGCCATGTTCTTGCAAGACGATCGGGCCTTCGCTGATCGGATGGCGGTAGGCCGGCAGGCTGCGATGGGCGACCTCGCCGAGCACGGGCCGATGGTACTGGACCAGCACGCCGTTGAAAAAGACCGTTAAGTAAGCGGGACGGACCAGTTTCTCGCCCTCGAACCGCGGGGCGAGGAACACGATGTCGAAGCTCTGCCACTCGCCGGGCTTTCGCGCGGGATTGACCAACGCCGGATACTGCCCATAGATCGCGCCCGCGTTTCCGTCGGCGTAAATGTGGCTGGCATGGGATTCGAGAATCTGGACCTCGAACAGGCCCATCATCAACACGCCGCTATTGCCCCACTGCAAGTTGCCGCCGTCAGGCTCAGGGGGCGTGGACCATTCGACATGGAGTTGACAGTCGCCGAACTTCTTTTTGGAACGCAAGCCCCCGGTCTTACGGATGTTGATGGTGCCGTTTTCGATGCCCTGGGGATTTCCGCCTTCCCACTGCGAGAGGTCCTTGCCGTCGAAAAGCACAATCGCGTCGGATGGCGGGGTGGCTGCCTTGTCGCTCAATCCGGCGCTGCCCGGCTCGATCCGCGGCGGTTGCGGCCGCTTCCGGTCGTGGACCCGCCATGGCGAATTGGGCAGAAATGGCCCATCCTCATACCCAAGGCCGTCCGCGCCGATCTCCGCACCGGACACAACTCCCCAAGGCGTGAGAATGACCAGCATCGTAGCCACCGGCAGGAAATATACGAGAGTCCAGCGAGCTCCCATGGGCATCTTTCTTTCTGCGAGGACATTTTCGCATGAGCTAGAAACGGACGGCTCCAACGGCGCGGTTTCGCCGAGGGCTTTGGAGTCACGGGTTGCGACCCCATTTTCTGACAAGGCCCGTCGCCGCGTCAAGAGAAAGGTGTCAAGCGAACGACGTCGGTTCGACTGGCGTGGGCGAATGTTGGAACCGGCACGCAAGTCGCCCGGTTCCACCGCTTCGCTGGTTTGCGTCGCAGGACAGGATATCGCTCGACTCGCGGCACGCCCTTCGAACGCAAGGTTGCTAGCAACGGCCTTTTCCCGATCCGCGTTTTTACCGGACAAACCGGGCGCGATGCGGGAATAAACCGCTCGCCAAAAGGCTCTTATCTTGCGGCTTGGCGATTCAACTCGAATGAGGGGCGCGACCATGACTTTGCGATTTGCGATGGGGCTATGCTTGTCGCTCTTGATTGGGTGTGGTCGGGCAGAATTTGCCTCGACATCGAGCGAAACAGGGCAATCGGCTGCGCCAACAATGGATGCCATCGCTCCAAGCCCTGGCGGAATGGCGCAAAGCGATCAGGGCCTGCCAAAGGTAGAGAGCCTCCAACGCAAGATCATTTATACGGCTTCCGCACAGTTGGTGGTGGAAGACTTCACGGGGATTCCCGAGCGCATCGAATCACTGGTCAAAAAGTTTTCGGGATATGTCGCGCAGAGAACGATATTGGGTTCTCCGGGCAGCCCGCGGAGCGGGCGTTGGACGATCCGCGTGCCGGTCGAACAGTACGACGGTTTGTTGGCCGAGGTCCAGCGCCTTGGCGAGGTCCGCACGGTGTCGTCCCGCTCCGAAGATGTGAGCGAGGAATACTACGACGTTCAAGCGCGGGTCCGCAATCTCAAAAAACAAGAGGAACGTCTGCTCAAACTACTGGAGACGGCGACCGGGAAACTCGAGGAGGTGTTAAGGGTCGAAAATGAACTGGCCAGAGTTCGCGGCGAAATCGAACGGCTCGAAGGCCGTGTCCGCATGTTGGACAGCCTCGCAGCGATGAGTACCTTGGAGTTGTCGGTCGAAGAGCTTCAACGTTACAAGCCTGGGGAAGCGCCGACCTACCTGACTCAGGTGCGCCGAGCCTGGGTGGGCTCGCTCGACCGGTTGGCGTCCACTGCGCAAGGCGTTTCGATCGCGCTGGTCGCCATCGCGCCCTGGTTTGTTGCACTGTGGATCGTGTTGGTCATCCCCTGGAGCCTGGTCAAGCGTTGGAGGCGGCGAAATCGCTAGGCTTGACCTTTCATCCCACGCTCGACGCTCCAGTCCAAGCCCGCCGAACCCTTGTCAAATGCCCGTATCGGGCTGTACAGTAGTCGGTCGCTGACAGGTTTCGTCGAATCGCAGGATCGTGTGCCTCGGGCGAGACGGGAAGGGGCAGTTCCCGTGAATGGCCGCCAAGCGGGCGTTTCTTCACATCGGTGTTTTGAAGGGCTTGTACGGTGGCGGCCGGGCCTGACGGCATGGGAAACTTGAAACTAGACGCAGGAGTAACCTCGGTGGCGGAAAAAGTGATCATTATCGGCAGTGGACCGGCCGGCTGGACGGCAGCGATCTACACAGCGCGAGCGGCCCTCAACCCGCTCCTCTTCGAGGGAGCAGTGACCGAAGAGAATCGCTTGGCCGGAACGCTCCCGTTGGGACAATTGGCTTTGACCACCGAGGTGGAGAATTATCCGGGCTTCCCAGCAGGAAACTTGGAGCAGTATCTCGATTCGTCTCTTTCCCGGGAACGGCGCGACGGGTTGCCTCAGCACGCCAAGGAGGGGGTCACCGGGCCGGAACTCATGGAGCTGATGCGTCAGCAGGCGATCAACTTCGGGACGCGGGTGGTGACCGAAGATGTCACCAGCGTCGATTTCAGCGTCCGTCCGTTCCGGCTGAATGCCTCCGATGGCCAAACCTACGAGGCCCATGCGGTGATCGTGGCCACGGGAGCGAGGGCCAATTACCTGGGCTTGCCTTCCGAGGAACGTTTCAAAAACCGGGGGGTGAGCGCCTGCGCGGTCTGTGACGGCGCCCTGCCGCGGTTTCGCAACAAGCCGCTCGTCGTGGTCGGCGGCGGCGATTCCGCCGTCGAAGAGGCCGATTATCTGACGAAATTCGGCAGCGTGGTCTACATGGTTCATCGCCGCGACCAGCTCCGAGCCTCGAAGATCATGGCCCAACGGGCCTTGAACAATCCGAAAATCCAAATCCAGTGGAACCGCACCCTGATCGAGGTGCTCGGCGACGATCAGAAGGGCGTCACCGGCGTGCGTCTGGCGAGCACGGTCGGCGAGCCGGAGCTGGAGCTTGAGGCCGCCGGGGTCTTCTTGGCCATCGGCCACACGCCCAACACCGCCTTTCTCGGCGGGCAACTCGAACTGACCCCCAAGGGTTATATCAAGTGGACCACGCCTTTCCGCACCTACACGAGCGTGGAAGGCGTGTTCGCCGCTGGCGACGTCGGCGACGATTACTACCGCCAAGCCGTCACTGCCGCCGGCACTGGCTGCATGGCCGCCCTCGACGCCGAACGCTGGCTGGCGGCTAAAGGCCTGTGAGGGCCTGAAAGCGTCAACCGATGGCGGTCCACAACGACCTTCGGCGATCCACTATTCTCACGCCGAGCATCGCCTGTTTTCGTGCCTGGCGACTGACGATTTTCGCTGCGGGCGGATGACGATTTTCGTGCCGAGCGACTGTCGATTTTCTTGAAAGCGATTTTGCGTGTTCACGAGCGGGGCTGCTGATTTCGGCGACCACTGCACTGCTCATCGTTCAACGTGGGGCCGACCACGCGTTGCTAGCCGACTCGCTCCCCCCCGCTCAATCCGCAGCTCCCTCAAAACCTGAGTAGTTTTTGTGGAAAGAAGATCTTCCGCGACAGGTTTCGCTTGCCAAAAAAACCGCGCGTTGCCGATGGATGTGAACAGGAATCGTCAGGACGCCGGGGCAAGTCGCGTGCCTGGAGATCGCCTCGGAGCGTTTTGCCTGACGGGCAGCTTCCAACTTAAGGCGAGCATCGATGGCCGAGGCGTATTTGAAAGAGCGAATCCAGACCGCGCTGAAGCGAAATCCTTATCTGGCGGGGAGGAACCTGCGGTTCGAGGCCGATCACGGTCTCGTCAGGCTTTGCGGAGTGGTTCACTCCTATTTTCAGAAACAGATGGCCCAAGAGGCCATTCGCCGCATCGAGGGGGTCCAGGGCGTGCTCAACGAGTTGGAAGTCGCTCCGATGTTCCGCACGAGCGCGGAACCATCGGACCTCCCCGACTAAGACGCAGGACGCCCCTGCCCGGCTGGGGGTTGTCCACCTTGCCGCGTAAGCAGTTCCAGGTAGCTGCGGCGCTCGCTGCCGCTTAGTCGCATGTGCTCGGCGAGCGAGGCGATCGCGGCCCGGGCCGCGTCGAGGTCGCCGGCCTCGGTCACGATTTCCAACTCGACGAACGTGCCGACGCGGTCGACCTCATCGAGCGAAACCTCGATCTGCCGGCCTTGCCAAAGCACGATCGCCTTGCGGCGACGTTTGGAGACCTCGGCGATTGGCCGGAATCCCAGGGCTTCGAGCAAAGGCCGCCATTGGCGATCAACGTCGGCGTCGCCAGGCAAGGCAAGGTCGATTTCGCGGCGGGTTTTTGTCGTCGCGTCGATTTTCGGTCCTTTGTACGTAATCCACTGCCCTCGATCCGAGCAGCGAAGGCGGAGGGCCTCGTCGCTCGCGGCAAAATCGCGGCACGGGTGAGCGAAGTAGATGTCCGACTCGCGAAGCGCTGGGGAAATCGACGCCCCCAGGGCGAGCAACCGCGACTCGACTTCGGCCAAATCCGTGACGGGAAACTTCTGTTCCACCTCGATGCGTTGGCCGACGCCAGGATCGTTACTGGCCATGACGTTTTTCGGCAAGATAAAATGATGCGACGGCGCAAACGACTGTCGCACCGTCCGACAAGAGGTATCGAAACGTTCGGGAAACGACGCGAAGAAACGCTGCTGGCCCGGCGCCGCTGGCCACCGCAGCCCGTCTCCTTTTGCCTCGCCACCCAAACGGTTTTCAAGAAAGCGTTGGTCTATGAGACTATCACAAATCAGGACTCTCGCAAGAGCCCAGGCAATGCGAAGACGCGGAGAGGTAAGCAACTGGCTTGTCGTCGCCTTGGGGGGGCTGGTCTTGCTCGGGCTTTTGACGGTAGCGTGGCTCGTGCTGCCCACGATTTGGGAAGACCTCGAAGGCCAGGGTTTGCAGGCTTCTTTCCACCCGGCGTTGGGCAAGAGACTTCCGCTTTTGGTTTTGGAACCGCTGACGGGAGAGGGAAAGCCCGTCCAGCTCGAAGATCTCGCTGGCAAGGTTGTTCTGGTCAACTTTTGGGGCACGTGGTGTCCACCGTGCCGCGCCGAGCTTCCCCATCTGGTCGCGCTGGCCGAGGAATTTCGGGAAAATCCCCGGTTCTGCATTTTTTTGGTATCGTGTGGGCCGGGTCGGAATGAAGATGTCGAGGATTTAAAGTACGAAACCGAACAGTTTCTCGCACAAGCGAATTACGACGTGCCCACCTATCACGATCCGGGCCTGAAGACACGCTTGGCCTTTGATCGCCTCGCGGGACTCCGCGGTTTTCCCACCACCTTCGTGCTGGACGGCCAAGGAGTCCTCCGCGGCATCTGGAGTGGGTACCACCCCAAGGTGCCCAAGGAAATCCGGCGATTGCTCATGCAGCTTCTCGAGCAGGAAGCATGAGGGCGAGACTCCCTTCTCGGGCCCGCGCACGATGACAAGGGAGCCCTCAAGCCCAGGAATCCCCCGCTTTGGCGAGGCCAGGTACCAAGGGCCATCAGCCCAAGGCCTTCAAAAACTCGCGAACTACCGAGGAGGGCGAGGCCGCATTCGCAATCGCCGCTCCCACGGCCACGCGGCGAAAACCGCTCGCCAGGACTCGTGGCAGGTTTTTTAAGTCAATGCCGCCGATGGCGAAGGCGGGCGCCGTGATTTCCTCGGCCACCGCTTGGAGCAAAGCGACGCCGGGAAATGCCTCGAAATGCTTCGTTTCCGAGGGAAACGTGGGCCCCACGCCAAGGTAGTTCGCCCCGTCAAGCACAGCTTGTCGGGCCTGCTCGATGCTATGCGTCGAAACCCCGATCAGGGCCTCGGGACCGAGGATCGCGCGGGCGTCTTTGACCGTCAACTCCTCCTGCCCCACGTGGACGCCATCGGCCTGCGCGAGCACGGCTAGGTCTGGTCGGTCATTCATGATGAACAACGCACCGGCCTCGGCCGTGATTTGGCGGAGCGTTCGTGCCCGTTGCAAAAGCGTGCGGTCGTCGAGCCGTTTGTCGCGAAGCTGGATGACGTGGGCTCCCGCGAACGCGATTTCGCGAGCCAATGAGGTAAATTCCTCGAGCGTGGCCCGGCCGTCGATCAAAACATAAAGCCGGGCGTGTTGCAACCGCTCGGCGCTGGTTCGAAGCGTCTCCACGGCTCGGTGCAACGTGTAGGACTGGTAACGAAGCTGTTCGATCTTGGCCGCCACGGGGGGATCGAGGATTTTGGCAAACTCTTCCAGGCTGCGGAGCGATTCCTGCAACCGTGTGAAATTGGCGGCTAGCACGCTTGCCGTGTCGCTACGGCGCCACTCGGCCGGAGTCGCCAATTGGGTACCGACGTCGCCGAGAGTGTCCCGGGCGGCGAGGCGTTGCGCGGCCGGAAACACCGACAGTAGCGACGTCAAGTCGTGCCGAAGGGCCTTGATACGACCGGTCAAGAAGCGGTCGTCTAGGACAAACCGGACATAATCCTCGACCACACGCAGCCCCTCGCGCGCCCGATTACCGGCCGCATCAAGGACCCGCAAAGCACGCAACCGTTCTCTCGCGGCAGGCCCGTCATCCACTTCCCATGGTTCGGGTCGCGGCCCCGAATCCCCCTCGAAATCGCCTGATCGGATCGGTGGATTGTCGCGAACTACCGCGCCTTGGGGTTCGGCAACGGTTCCCAGGCTGCCGAACTTGGGAACGTCGGTTGGCCACTCCACCGTGCGCGGTTCACTTGGTTCGACAAGCAGCGGTTCGGGATCATAAGGAATTGGTTCCCCCAGGCTAACGCCCTCGGGAAGCGGGCCAACCGCGTGAACACGGCGAATCTCGGCTTCCAGTTCTTGCGGTTTTAGGCCCATCTCTCGGAGCCAATCGGCTACCTCCCCGCGGGAACTAGCCAAACCCCACAAAAGATGGTCTGTGCCCATCTCTTCTGGTAGTCCCATCGCGCGAAGCCGCCGTGAAATCCGAGTAAAGAAATCGAGGACCTCGGGGGCGATGAGTTTGATAGCGATTCCACCCGTTTTGGGTGCCTCGGGAGAGGCACCGAGCCCTTTCCAAGCGAGATAGCGGGTCGAAAGGCGGATCAAGCCAGGCCACCGCGCGCGGATCGTCGATAAATTGACGCCGTAGGCTGACAGAGTAATCGCGGCCCGACATTCCGGCTCGGACAGTAGTCCCAGCAGCACGGCCGGCGCCTCGAGGCAATCGGAGAACTCTCCCAGGGACCAGGCGGCCGCCTCGGCCAGGACTCTTTCGGCGGCTGGGGTGAAGCTGTACTGCATGTGTTCATCGTGCCACCACCGTGGCCGTTCCGCAAGCCTACCCGAGCGAAGCACTTAGGTTCACGCAAAACCAGCAATGTTAAGCCGCTGAACGAAGTTTTTTTGTTAGGGTTGCGATGGGTCGTAACTCAAAGCTGGACTTCCGCTTGCCTTGATTCCGAGGAAGCCGAAAGCTACAATTCCATGGCTAGATGAGTCGAGAGGATGGCCGGAAAGTCGGGTATGAAAGCCACCCGTCATGGGCAGGATGCCTTGGGCGACATTTCTCTGGCCGGGACTTCCCTTGGTATGGAGACGGGGCGATTGGTCTGCCCTGGGCGTAGCCTTGGCTTCTGCCGCAGTGCTTCAATTCGCCTTGTTGACCAGCTTGGTCTGGCCAGAACTGTTGCCGTCTGCGGTTCGTAACGCACTTTGGCTGGCGATCGGAGGGTGGTGGATTGCGGCGGCCATCGGGTCGTGGAGACGCGAGGCAGGTTCGGCCGCGATCGAGGAGGCTACCGACCCGGGAGACTCTTTTAGCCTGGCCATCGAACATTACTTGCGCGGCAATTGGTTCGAGACCGAAAGTGTGTTGAAAAACCTGCTGCGGAGGAACCCCAGGGATGTGGAGGCAGGTTTGATGTTGGCCACGCTGTTTCGGCACACGGGCCGGACCGCGGAGGCCTTGCAGGAGTTGGATCGGCTGGAGCGAATCGACGAGGCGGCCCGTTGGGCCTTGGAAATCGCCATGGAGCGGCGCTGGGCGGCGGAAAAACACGCGCAAGCAGCGCAAAAGCCGCGTGAAGACATCAACGGAGAATAACCTATGTACGAGCGATTTACCGACCGTGCCCGAAAGGTCATGCAACTGGCCAACCAGGAGGCACAGCGGTTCAACCACGAATACATCGGCACGGAGCACATCCTCCTCGGGTTGATCAAGGAGGGAAGCGGCGTAGCGGCCAATGTGCTCAAAAATCTGGACATCGACCTTCGTAAGATCCGATTGGAGGTCGAGAAACTCGTCCAGAGTGGGCCAGACATGGTCACCATGGGCAAACTGCCGCAGACTCCCCGCGCCAAAAAGGTCATCGAATACTCGATGGAGGAAGCGCGGAACCTTGGCCACAATTATGTTGGCACGGAGCATATTCTGCTCGGCTTGCTGCGCGAACAGGAAGGCGTGGCCGCGCAAGTCTTGATGAACCTGGGACTCAAACTGGAAGAGGTCCGCGAGGAGGTCCTCAACCTCTTGGGCCACGGGATGGAAGGCGGGGAGGGCTCGGAGAGGTCTGGCGGCCTGGGCGGCGGCGCTAGCAGCGAGGCCCAACGCGGCAACAAATCCAAGACGCCCGCCTTGGACAGCTTCGGACGCGACCTGACCGAGTTGGCCCGCCAGGGCAAACTCGATCCCGTCATCGGTCGCGAAAAAGAAATCGAACGCACGATGCAGATCCTCAGCCGCCGGACGAAGAACAACCCGGTGCTGCTGGGCGAGGCAGGGGTGGGCAAAACGGCCATCGTCGAAGGGTTCGCTCAGCGGGTGGTCGAAGGCAACGTGCCCGAATTGTTGCTGGACCGCCGCATCGTGGTCCTCGACTTGGCGATGATGGTCGCCGGCACCAAGTACCGCGGCCAGTTCGAGGAGCGGATCAAGGCCGTAATGAACGAGGTCCGCCGCGCCAAGAACACGATCCTGTTCATCGACGAGCTGCACACATTGGTCGGGGCGGGCGGCGCCGAGGGCGCCATCGACGCCTCGAACGTCTTGAAGCCGGCGTTGGCCCGGGGTGAAATCCAGTGCATCGGCGCCACCACGATGGACGAGTTCCGCAAGTACATCGAGAAGGACGCCGCCCTGGCCCGCCGCTTCCAAGAAATCATCGTCGAACCCTCCACCAAGGAGGAAACCATCGCCATCCTCAAAGGATTGCGCGATCGTTACGAAAAGCACCACCACGTGCGGATCACCGATGCGGCCATCACCAGCGCGGTTGAGTTGTCCAGCCGTTACATCAGCGGTCGTTGCCTGCCCGACAAGGCGATCGACGTGATCGACGAGGCCGGCGCCCGCGTGCATTTGAAGTCCATGACCCGGCCACCAGACCTCAAGGAAATCGACGAGGAGGTCGAACGCCTGAATAAAGAAAAGGAGGACGCGGTCGCCAATCAGGACTTCGAGAAGGCGGCGGCGCTGCGCGATCAGGCCGACAAGCTCAAGAAGAAGAAGGCTCAGATCACCCGGGAATGGAAGGAGCGGGCCCGCGAGGCCGATGGCGTGGTCGACGAGGACGTCATCGCCGAAGTCGTCTCCAAGATGACCGGCATCCCCCTCACCCGCATGACCGTGGAAGACACCAAACGGCTCATGGAGATGGAGGCGGAGCTTCACAAGCGGGTCATCAGCCAAGACGAGGCGATCCGGGCCATCGCCAAGGCCGTGCGCCGCAGCCGCAGCGGCCTGAAGGATCCGCGGCGGCCGACCGGCTGCTTCATCTTTGCCGGGCCGACGGGCGTAGGCAAAACGCTCCTGGCCAAGGCCCTCGCCGAATTCATGTTCGGCGATCCCGACGCCTTGGTCCAGATCGATATGAGCGAATACATGGAAAAACACAACGTCAGCCGCCTGATCGGCGCTCCGCCGGGCTACGTCGGTTACGAAGAGGGCGGCCAACTGACCGAAAAAATCCGCCGTCGTCCCTACTCGGTGGTCCTGCTGGACGAGATCGAGAAGGCCCATCCCGACGTGTTCAACATGCTCTTGCAGCTCATGGAGGAGGGCCGCTTGACCGACAGTTTCGGCCGTAACGTCGATTTCCGCAACACGATCCTCATCATGACCACCAACGCCGGGGCCGAGGTGATCAAGAACGAGTCGGCCTTCGGTTTCCAAAAGGTCGATGCCGACAGCTCCTACGAGAGCATGAAGAGCCGGGTCCAGTCGGAGATCGAAAAGGTCTTCCGGCCGGAGTTCCTCAACCGCGTCGACGACGTGATCGTCTTCCGCCACTTGACCACCGAAGACCTCGGCAAGGTGGTCGAGCTGGAACTGAGCAAGGTCCGCGAACGGCTCAAAGAGCACGGGCTGACCCTGGTGCTGAGCGAGGCCGCCAAGAAGTGGTTGATCAAGAAGGGATCGAACCTGGACTTCGGCGCCCGCCCCTTGCGCCGCGCGATCGAGAACTTTGTCGAGGATCCGCTCTCCGAGGAATTGCTCAAGGGCGAATTCCAAGGCAAGGACACGGTGACGATCAACGTCAAGGAAGTCGCGGGCAAGAAGCAGCTCGTGTTCGTCGGCTCGGTGGGCCCCCTGCCCGAGGCCCCCGAACCTGTCGGCGCAGCGGCCGGCGAGTCCTCGGCGGGCAATTCTGCCTAGTCCCGATATGTTCCGCTTCGGCTCATCGCCGAACGGTTTTCGCGAAAGCATAAACGAATCGCCACGCCCGGTTTGCCGGTTCGAGCGGTGAGCCGGGCTGGTTTTCTTGGCCAAAGCGAGCCATCACGGAGAAAGGCGTTTCGGGAACCAACGCCAACGTGCCCTTCGGTGTCCACCCGGGGCGAGCGCCAACAAGTTGCTCCCGTCCGCCGATCGTTGGTTGTTCGTCTAGCGAAGCGTTGACGGAAGCAACGTGTTATTCTAAGCTACTTGCTTTCCATCGTCGGCAAACCTACGCGGCGATCTCCCGGCTTTGTTAACCGCTGCGCGGGAACGCTTGTGTCCCCATTTTTACGCGAGGGGGACGTGTTCGCGCCGTGGTTGCGATGGTTGCACTTTTTTGTCTGAGGCGAGACGTGACTTCGATCCGAGCTGCTGATTTAGATCAACTGTCCATCAATACGATTCGCACGCTCTCGATGGATGCGGTGGAGGCGGCGAAGAGCGGGCATCCAGGCACGCCGATGGCCCTTGCGCCGGTGGCCTATGTGCTGTACAACGAAATCCTCCGCTACGACCCCGCCTCTCCTTGGTGGCCGAACCGCGACCGATTCATTTTGTCCTGCGGCCACGCCTCGATGTTGCTCTATGCCGTGTTGCATCTAAGCGGCGTGAAGCAGACGGCGCCAGACGGTCGCGTTCTCGACGAGCCGGCCGTCTCACTCGACGATCTGCGGAAGTTCCGGCAACTCGACAGTCGCTGCGCTGGCCATCCCGAATACGGGCACACGACGGGCGTGGAGATCACCACCGGACCGTTGGGGCAAGGGGTGGGCGCCAGTGTGGGCATGGCCATCGCCTCCCGCTGGCTGGCGGCCCGATACAACCGCCCGGGCTTCGAGCTGTTCGACTTCGATGTCTACGCGCTGGCGAGCGATGGGGACATGATGGAGGGCATCTCCAGCGAGGCCGCCTCGCTGGCCGGGCACTTGAAACTCTCGAACCTCTGCTGGATCTACGACGACAACAAGATCACCATCGAGGGCGAGACCTCGTTGGCCTTCAGCGAAGACGTGGCGGCGCGTTTCGCCAGCTACGGTTGGGACGTGCTCCGCGTGGACGACGTGAACCGGCTCGATGATTTGCGAGCGGCCTTGGCCAAGTTCCGCCAGAGCCGGGCGCGACCTACCTTGATCATCGTGCGATCCATCATCGCGTACGGGGCCCCCACGAAGCAGAATACCCATGCCGCACACGGCGCGCCGTTGGGCGAAGAAGAGGTTCGAGCGACCAAAGCGGCCTACGGCTGGCCGCCCGAGGCCCATTTCCTCGTGCCCGAGGAGGTTCGCGCCCATTTCGCGGCGGGGATCGGGGCCCGTGGCCGCCAATGTCGAGAAGCCTGGGAGGCGCGATTCGCCGAATACGCAAAACAATTTCCCCAAGAGGCCAACGAATTGACGTTGATGGCCCGGCGAGACTTGCCCCCTGATTGGGACGCTGGTCTGCCAAACTTCCCGGCCGACCCCAAGGGCATGGCCACCAGGGCATCTTCTGGCAAAGTGCTCAATCAGGCGGCCCAACGCATCCCTTGGCTGATCGGCGGCTCGGCTGATCTGGCCCCTTCGAATAACACGCTTTTGACCTTCACGGGAGCGAGCAGTTTCTCTGCCGACAACCGCGGGGGTCGCAATTTGCATTTCGGTATCCGCGAGCACGCCATGGGCGCGATCGCCAACGGATTGGCGCTATGCGGCCTTCGTCCCTACGCGGGCACGTTCTTCATCTTCAGCGACTACATGCGGCCCGCCATCCGGCTGGCCGCGTTGATGAAACTGCCCGTGCTCTACATCTTGACTCACGACTCGATCGGGGTGGGCGAAGACGGGCCTACGCACCAACCAATCGAGCAATTGGCGTCGATGCGGGCCATCCCGAACATGATCGTCATTCGCCCGGCGGACGCCAACGAAGTGGTCGAGGCCTACCGCGTGGCCTTGGCCAGCAAGGATCGGCCGGTGGCCCTCGTGCTGACGCGCCAAAATCTTCCCACCCTTGACCGCGCGGAGCTTGCGCCTGCCGCCGGACTTGCGCGGGGCGCGTATGTCCTCGCCGAGGCCCCCGGCGGAAAACCCCACGTGATACTCATCGGTAGCGGCAGCGAGGTCTCGCTTTGCCTCCAGGCCCGACAACAACTCGTTAGCGAGGGGATTCACGCGCGGGTAGTGAGCATGCCGAGCTGGGAGCTTTTCGAAGCCCAGTCGGCAGAATATCGCGAATCGGTGCTCCCGTCCGACTGTTCGCCCCGTGTCGCGGTGGAACTCGGCGTCTCCTTAGGTTGGCAGCGCTACATCGGCCGCGGCGGGCGCTTCGTGGGAATGTCGGGTTTTGGCGCTTCCGCCCCGGTCAACGTCTTGCTGAAGCACTTTGGCATTACGGTCGATAACATCGTGGCCCAGGCCAAAGAGGCCATCGAGCACAGCCGCAAGACGACCGCCAGTGGCTGAGGAACCGCGAAGCGGTTTTTTTTGCGAGGTTCCAATGGGCTTCGCACAAACATGCCCTTTTTCGCGTCCACTCATTCCTCCCGCCGTCGCTCGCGGCATTTGAAATTTCACTCCTTTTAAAAGCCGCGCTAGGGGGACTGGGGGACTTGGCAAAATCCCCAAAATCCCACAATCCCACAACGTCTGAGTTGACAGGCGAAGTGTCGGTCATCTAGACTACCAATTGGGTGGCTAGGTGAAGTTCTGGCATGTTTGCCAACAGCCAGATGCTGGTAAGCAGTCGTTGGTCTTTTTTTTAGGGGGTGCGCCATGAAAGTATCGTCGAAACGCGGATTTACGCTCGTGGAGCTCCTGGTCGTTATTGCGATCATCGGTATCTTGATCGCGCTTTTGTTGCCCGCCGTACAAGCCGCGCGCGAGGCCGCGCGCCGCTCGCAGTGCTCGAACAACCTCAGGCAGCTCGGTCTGGCATTGCACAGCTATGAAGACGCCTTCAAGGTGTTTCCCCACGGCGCTGGGGGGCCGGTGACCGCGTTGTGCATCAACCGGCTACCGGAATGGAGCGGGCTGGTCTCGATGCTGCCATACTTCGAGCAACAGCCTTTGTATGCTTTGTGGACGGACAACGATTCGGGCGACGTCAATTGTCGCTGGCCGGCTGCGTGGTGGGCACGCCCGGAGACGGAGGCCAAAATCCCCGGCTTGCTGTGTCCGTCGGATACACCCAGTCCGAGCGCCGGGGGCCAGGCAAATATTGGCCAGAAGAACTATTTCTTCTGCTACGGGACCACAATTCAGGGGAATTATGATCAGCCGACCAACGGCACTTTTTTTTGCCGCTCCTATAGGAAGATCGCGGACATCCAAGACGGCACGAGCAATACGATCGCCATGTCGGAGCGGGCGGCGAGGCCGAGCGACCGGAGAATCATCGGCAACGTGACCTACGCCTCCACCATGGACCCTATCACGTGTGTAACCTACGTGACAGGCACCGTGTACGACCCAGCCAGGCTTTTGACCAGTTGGAGCGCTGGCTCGTTGTGGTCGTTCGGTCATCCGCATTGGAATGCCTTCGTGACGGTAATTCCGCCCAATGGGCCTTCATGCACAGCGTGGACGAATGACAACCTGAGCAATGCGTCGGGGATTTTCACAGCGAGCAGTCGTCATCCAGGCGGTGTGCAAGTAGTGATGTGCGACGCGTCCGTGCGTTTCATCAGTCAGACGATTGATGCCATGGGTGGGCCGTCGGGCTTCGGCGTTTGGGGCGCATTGGGTACGCGTGATGGCGGCGAAACGGTCTCGAACTACTGAAGCAGGAGGAACACACGATGACCCGACAGATGCTCGTACTTGTGGCGGCATTCGGGTGTTTCGGGCCAATTGTGGCTGGTTGTGGGGGGAGCGGAGTCAAACTCTACCCAGTGACAGGGACCGTCAAGTTCAATGGCCAGCCGGTCGAAGGGGCCGTGGTCAGCTTTCGGTGCGAGGAACTCAAGAAAATCGCGACCGGCACGACCGATGCCGAAGGCCGTTTCAAGCTGACTACTTATCAAGAGGGCGAAGGCGCCGTTGCGGGCAAGCATGCAGTGACCGTGACGAAGGTGTCCACCCCCCGAGCCGACCATGGAGAGCTTTCTATGGACGACGCGGTGAAGCAAACGCGGGCACCTGCCGAGACGCGAACGCTGCTGCCCGCCAAATACGCCGATCCGGAGCGTCCCCTCATTTTTTTAACAGTCTCGGCTAGTGAGAAGAACGATTTCACGATCGAGCTTGTGGAGTAAGAATTACAAAACCGGCTTTTGGCTCTGGTGGCCCTCGATGCTCCGCGCTCCTTGTGGCGTTCCCGGGATGCCTTTAAGATACGTTTTTTCGGAAACGAATCTAGGCATCTGCCTGTGAAAGGGAAATGGAGCACATGAGTAGTGGTTCTTTGAGGGTAGCGGTGATCGGCGGCGACGGGACCGGGCCGGAAGTGGCCGCCGAGGGCGTGAAGGTCCTGAAGGCTGTGTGCCAGTCCGAGGGCATTGCTCTGGAACTGGTCGATTATGACCTCGGGGGTGATCGCTACCTTCGCACCGGCGAGATTTTGCCCGATAGCGTGCTTCAGGAGTTGGGCACTTTCCCGGCAATCCTTTTGGGAGCGATCGGACACCCCGACGTCGCGCCGGGCATTTTGGAGCGTGGCCTGCTGTTGACCCTGCGGTTCCATTTCGATCAATACATCAACTTGCGGCCGGTGAAGCTGTTCCCAGGCGTGGAGACGCCCCTGGCCGGCAAGGGCCCCGACGACATCGACTTCGTGGTCGTGCGGGAGAATACGGAGGACCTGTATTGCGGCATGGGCGGGTTCTTGAAAAAGGGCACGCCGGACGAAGTCGCCATGCAGACGGCCGTCTACACCCGCAAAGGCTGCGAGCGGTGCATCCGGTGGGCCTTCAACTACACCCGCAAACGCAACAAGAAAAAGCGACTCACCCTGGTCGCCAAGACCAACGTCTTGACCTATGGCCACGACCTTTGGTGGCGGACTTTTCAGGACGTGGCCAAGGAGTTTCCCGACGTCCAGACCGACTACAACCACGTGGACGCCTGCTGCATGTGGATGGTCAAAAACCCCGAGTATTACGACGTGATCGTCACCACGAACATGTTCGGCGACATCATCACGGACCTTGCCGGGGTGTTGCAGGGCGGGATGGGCGTGGCGGCCGGCGGGAACATCAATCCCGAGCCGGGCGGGGTGAGCATGTTCGAGCCCATGGGCGGCAGCGCCCCGAAGTATACTGGCAAGCACGTCATCAATCCTATCGCCACCATCGCCGCGGTGGCCATGCTCTTGGAACATACCGGCCACGAGAAGGCCGCCGCCCGGGTCATGAAGGCCATCCAGATCGTTACCGGCACCAAAATGAAGAGCCAGGCCGCCGGGAAGATGGGCTACAGTACCCAAGAGGTCGGCGATCTGGTGTGCCAGGCGCTTTAGACGGCGGTCTCGGCCTTGTTCCTTTTCTCCCGCCGGGCGGACGTGGAGTGACTTCTGGAGGGCCACGCTACGTCTTGGCCGGAATCCCACGGGAATAGCCCGCGCAAAGGACGGGCGCGATCGAGGGCTTCCCCCATCAACCAATACGGTTCGAAGCCGCCTGAACCCTGCCGCCACCCCGAACGCGACTCGAGTTCAAGTGTGCGAGAATTCAGGAAGTCAGGAACCTACTCGGGCGGTTCGCTCTCGGGAGGGCGACTCCGCACGGTGATATACCACCCGAGCCGCCCCAAAAGCCGGAAATAGATCATCAGCGCGGGCACGATCACCAGCGACGACGCGAAAATGGCCCAAAATCCGATCCACAGCCACAGGCCTAGGACCACCGCGGCCACGACGGCGAGCAGCATCGCTGCCAGCGCGTAGAAGCCCAACCAGCCCCATCCCTGCACGAAAAGGCTTTTGAGCACCGCGGGAGAAATGGGATTCATGGCCGAACCTGTCTCCAGCATCGAGAGCAAGATCACCGGGAAAAGCAGGAACAGCGAACCGATCACGGTCAAGTCGGCCGGAAATTCCGGCGCCAGGGCCTGAATGCCCCAACCGACCAAAAGGCTGAGCACGACGCTGTTGACGAAATAAAGGGCCTCGAACGCCCAATCGAGGAAGTCCTCGCTTGCCCACTGCTCGATCCGATCCGCGCCGTTGGCTGTCTCGATGACGATTTTCAACGCCGAACTGGAGATCCAGAGGGAAAAGAACACGGCCATGACGCAGACGAACCCCATTGTGTAGAGCATTCCTGCCGCTATCACGAGGTAGCCCAGCCCGATCCCGGTCTGATCGATCGCCAGGACTTGCGCCAGCACAATGGCCGCCCCCCCCTGAACGAGCATACTGCCCGCCGTCATCTTTGCCCAGCACACCAGCGAATTGCGTTGGAACGGAAACGAGAAGACGCCATGCACCAGTGGCCAAGGAGGCAGTTTCCTGAGCGAACGGCGCGGGGGAAGCAGGTCGCGGTCGCCTTGATGCAGCTCCGCGTCGGACAACAAGCCGGAGGCGGGGGCATGGTGCGGCGTTGCGGCCTGATCTCCTGGGGACGCAAGCAGCGGCCCCCTGGCCACGGCATAGACCTCTACGGGTTCCTCGAAGGGATCCCATCGGGGTTCGTCCGGCGGCGGTTGGGGAATGGCAAAGTCGGCGCCGCAGTCAGGGCAGACCACCCTATTTCCCGTCTCGCCACGGCTCGCCTGGAGTCTTGTCAGGCATACAGGGCACTTGAACGTGAAGTGTTCCCGATCTTTGCTCGTTGCCGTCCTTGGACCGTCGCCGGCGGCCAATTCGTAACCCTGCACGGACGCCAAGGGTACAGGGGCTTCGCTGGATCGAAACGGCGGCACGACGTTCGCCGTCCCGCAGTCCGGGCAAACGATCGTCTGGCCGACCTGGTCCTCGGCGGCGTGCATCCGCGTGCGGCACAAGGTGCAGACGACCGGGATGTAGCGCCGGTAAACCTCCCGGGCCGAAGGCGAGGGCTGATCCAAGCCCTCCAGCACGTTGTAAACCTCCACCGGCCCCGGGCCCGACGGCGAGGCAGTGGCGTCGCCCGCCGTCGCCGCCAAGTCCTTTCGCTCGGGAACGACGTTCGCCGTCCCGCAGTCAGGACACATCACGGTCTGGCCCGCCTGTTCGGCCGGTGCGTCCAGCCTCGTCTTGCACAGCGAGCACAAGAAGCTCACGGTGGGCGCGGCCGTCGACGGCCCCTGGGCCGCATCGGCCACGCGATAGATTTCCGGCGCGGCGTCGGGCCGGCTTTCCCGCGGCACCACGAGCGACCGATGGCAATACGGACACCGCATCTTCGCGCCCGCCTGACGGCGTTTCGCCGCCAACGGCGCGAGGCAATAGGAACACACGAATCGAATCGTGTTGCGTGAAACGGCCAAGGGATGTCTACCAGCAGATCGTGGAGACGAACGGCACAAATATTCCACAGGGACGATCCGGACTCGTCCCGGATTCCAGAATTCCCTATTCCTGCCTATCGACCGCGGCGTTTTGCGGGGCAAGCATCCTGCGGCGACGGACTCCTGGAAGCCAATGCCCGCCACGCGCCCTAATCCACCTCCATCGCCTCTTCGTAAATCGCCCAAAGGGCGTCGCCAATTTCCGGCAGCGCGTCGCAGAAGTTCGAGACCAGTTCGGTCAGACCGTTCCAATCGCGTCCCTCGAAGCGGAAGGTGATTGTCGGCTCGGCAGCGGAGTTGCGCACCAAGACCCCGCCGTTGGGAAACTGGATCCGCACGCCGTCCAGTTTGAGGGTCGGATACTTGGACCAGCGGTCGCAGACCATCCGGACTACGTCGCGGCGGAAGCGAGCCTTGACACGGAGCGGCAGCTCGGGCGTCATGCAGACCTTGGGAATCTTCCGCCGCAGCGCGGAGAGCGGCTTGCCCGACGCGGCCAGGTACGCGATCATCGCGCACGCGGCAAACAGGCCGTCGTCCCCGCCCGCAAGGTCGTGAAAAAAATAGTGTCCGCTCGCTTCCGCGCCAAACATGGCTCCGCTTTTTCTCATGCGGCGGTGGATGAAAGCTGGTCCGCACCGCTCCGGGAGTGGTTGAGCGCCCAGATTGCGAGCCGCCTCGGGCACGCATTGCGAAAACCGCACGTCATAAACGAACGGCTTGCCCTCCATCTGGTGCTCCAAGCTCCTTAGGAGGAGCCAAGTCGCTTCGTCGGGCAAGAGCGCCACACCCTCGTCGTCGACGAAGGCCACGCAATCTCCGTCCCCGTCGAACGCGATCCCCAAGAGGGCCCGCTGCCGGTAAACGGCTTCCGCCAAATCGGCCAAGGCGTCCCCTGAAGAACAGTCGGGAGGTCGGCCGCCGAACGAGGCGTCCGGCTCATCGTGAATCGCCGAAAACACGCAATGAGGAAAAATCGCCTGCAAGTACCGCCGCGCCCGACACGCCCAGACGCCGTACATCGGATCGACCACGATCGATCGGCGCATGATGGGAGCGTCCATCCATCGCTCCTGAAGCCAAGCCACGTAGTCGAAGGTCACGTCCACGGACCGCGGCTTCGTCCGCCCGCGGCCGTTGAGCTTGGGCAATCTGCCTTCGGCGACGCGCTTCATCATCCGCACGTCTTTTTCCGTCGGAGGATGGTCGCCGATCATCCACTTCAGACCATTGAATTGTGGCGGACAGTGCGAGGCGGTGACAATCGCGCAGCCGTCCGCCGCCAGCCGTCGCCGCGCATAGTGGATGAGAGGGGTGGGCAGCGTACCGACGATCACCACATCCAGGCCGGCTTCGCACAAACCGTCGGCCAGGGCCAGCAAAAAGCCGGGCGTCGAGTGCCGCACGTCGCCGCCGACCACGAACTTCGACCCCGCGGGCGCCTGCTCGCCCAACGCCACCCCCCAACGTCGATAATGTTCCCGCGTCAGTTCGGTTCCCGCAACACCGCAGATTTCGTTCCGCTTATAGATGCTCACGGATACCCTCGCCTCTCGGTTGATTTATCCAGTCTAATCCCCAGACCTCCCCGTGGCAAAACGAGAATAACGCTAGCGTCCTGGGAAGCGATCCAACCCGAACCATCGACACGTTCTTTACAATAGTACGGCTTGCGGCCAGCGCCGACAAATGGGGGGCAAAGAACGGAGCATGTTTCCCTTTCCCTGATCGCTGTAACCTCACGCCCCTTGACGAATGACCGTGGCGCCCGGCAGGCCGCAGGGTCCGCGAGCCGTTCCAGCGCGAAGGCGGCTTCCCGGCAGTTGGGCCAAGTTGGTATATTGGCCACTCACAGGTTCGCTTGCCGGTGTGTTCGGTCGCAAGCGATTCGGCGGGCGTTTAGCCAAGCCCCGAGCACAGGAACAGCCTCCGTTCGTTTTTGTTTGGGAGCGTGGTCATCGCCATGGAAACTCGGATCTGTTACCTCGGAGATGACACGGTTCAGGGAGCTGCTGGCTACCTGATTGGGGTAATGTCTCGCTTCGGACTGGCTTTCGACCACGTGCCAAGTTCGGAGTCGCCCGACGCAAAATTCGCTTCGCGCCAATACGCCCTGTACGTCGTCAGCGACTACCCTTCGGCGAGATTCCGGGCCGGAGAGATGGAGCACATTGCTCGGTGCGTGGAGAACGGCTCGGGCCTGGCGATGTTCGGCGGTTGGGAGAGTTTTTTTGGTCGCTTGGGCGAGTACCATCGCTCGCCGTTGGCCGAGGTGCTGCCCGTCGTAATGTTGGACCGCGACGACCGCCGCAACTCGGCCCAACCGTGCCTGGTAGAAAAGGTTTGCGAGCACCCGATCCTCGATGGCCTTCCTTGGGACGAGCCCCCGGGCATCGGGGGGTACAATCTTGTAAGCGCCAAGCCGAACGCCCAGACGCTGCTCTGGGCCGTCCATTATTCGGTGCGGCGGCAAGGCGGCGAGTTTGATTTCCGTCGGGGTCAATCCGTGCCGCTATTCGTCGTAGGCTCGCATGGGCAAGGGCGCACGGCAGCCCTCGCCACCGACGTGGCCCCGCACTGGGTCGGAGGGCTGGTCGATTGGGGCGACCGCCGCGTACATCAGGAAATCCCTGGCGGGTTCATCGAAGTGGGCAATTGGTACGCGGAGTTTTTCCGCAATCTGTTGGTTTGGACAGGACGGATCAGCCATGCTTCAAGGTAACGCAATCATTGGTCAGAGCGGGGGACCGACGACGGTCATCAATGCCAGTTTGTGTGGTGTGGTACAGGCTTGGCGCGATGCGAAGGCGTCCGGCCGCATTTTGGGGATGCGTTTCGGCATCGAGGGATTCATGCAGGGCGAGGTGATCGACCTCGGCCGCGAAGAGCCCGAACTCCTCGAACAACTCCGCACCACGCCCAGCTCCGCCTTGGGCAGCTCGCGGCATAAACTCCGCGATGCGGATTTCGAGCCCATCCTGGCCATGCTCCAAAAGTACGACATCCGCTATTTCTTTCTGATTGGCGGAAACGACACGATGGACACGATCCACCGTGTGGAGACTTTTTGCCGGGGAAAGGGCTACCCGTTGATCGGTATTGGCGTGCCTAAAACAGTGGACAACGACCTCTACGGGACCGATCACACGCCCGGTTTCGGCAGTGCGGCCCGCTATGTGGCCATCTCCGTGAAACAAGCGGGGATGTTGGCTCGGGACATGAAGCGGGTGGATCAATATGTGATTTTCCAGACGGTGGGTCGTTCGGCGGGTTGGCTGCCGGCGGCCAGCGCCTTGGCCCGAACCGCCGAAGACGACGCCCCGCACATCATCCTCTTTCCCGAGCGGCCCTTTGATCGGGAGCGATTCCTCGCCGCCGTGAAGGCCTGTTACGAGAGGCATGGCTGGTGCAGCATCGTCTGCGGCGAAGGAATCACTTATGCCGACGGACGGCCGGTCAGCGCCTCCACGACGACCGACAAGTTCCAGAACGTGGAGTTCGGGGCCATGGGCGGGACGAGCGCGGCCATGATGCTGCACCGCATGATCGGCGACGCCTTCGGTTGGCGGGGCGAATTCCAGGTCTGCGAGTCGCTCCAAATGTGCGCCGCCGACCGCATGAGCGAGACCGACCTGGAAGAGGCGTTTGCCTGCGGGCGGCGGGCGGTGGAATTGGCCGCCCAAGGTCAAAGCGGCGTGATGGTCAGCATCGTGCGCAAGTCAAACGCCCCCTACCGTTGGTCGCTGGAAACGGCGCCCTTGGCCGAGGTCGCCGCCCGCGCCAAGCCCATGCCCGACGCATTCATCACCCCCGATGGCCTGGATGTCACGCGCGAATGCTTGGAGTATCTCCGACCGCTGGTCGGCCCCCTGCCGCAGTACGCGCGGCTCAAAGGCGTCCCAGTCTAAGGGGAATAGGTATCCCAATTTAGGCGGAGTCCAGCCGCGGGTACCCCTGCTGGCTTGCCCAGGAGTGGGATTCTCGCCCAGCGTAACCATTGAGCCACGATCTCTTCGGAAGCGTTACAGAGCACGGAGTACCTCTTCTATGAGAGGTACCTGCTGGACAAGCCAGCAGTCGCACCCGTGCGTCTTGGCACCACGCCTGTGAGTTCGCCTGCGGGGGTTAGAAGGCTGGCCTACAAGGAACACCCAGCGCCGTTAAGGCGCAGCCAACGCCGATTCGGCTTGAGCGAGTGTGGCGTGCGTTGGGACCTTTCGAGCTGAGGCAGCCCGCCAGACCCAGGCGTCGGCAGCACTTAAACGTCCGCCGCCGAAGATGGCGATCTCGGCCTCGCGCTCGTAGAGTTCTGCGTCGTTTTCGAGGATCGAGCGATCGCCCTCCCCTTGAAGCACGAACGACAGGGCGCACCGAAGCAATTTTGCAGCATTCTGTCGGGAATGGCGGAACTCATGGCAGAGAATCGCTGCGATCTGGCCATCCGCTTCTGCGAATAAACCCCGCTGCACGATAAGTTCGCCGCGAAAATGATCGTAACGTGCCAAGGAGTAGCGATTGTCGCCGGGGCGGGTGTAACCGTTGGAAAAGACCAGCTTGCCTCGGGCCTGGCGATCCCGGACCCAGGCCGCAACCTCCGGGTTGACTTCGTCCAGGATGGCCAAGGCCGGCGCCAGGCCGCACCAACGCTCCGCGTCGCTAGACCGCTCCAAAATGCAATGCGGCGACGAGACGCGATGCGGATCGAGATCGGCCAAGATTAACGGACCGAAGCCTGGGATATCGCCGTCGCCCCAGGCGTCCCACAGGCTGAATCCGCCCAATAGGGCCAAAATCACCACGGTCCATCGCAGCGCGTAGCCGGGAACGGCCCGTAATTCGGACAAACCAGCTAGCGCCGCCTGGTGCCCGCGACACCAAACGGTTAGCCGCGATGAGACACCGGCTCGCCTTCTGAGCGGGACATCGATCGGAGCCACTCCCGGCAAGTTCATCGCTACGATCCGAACGAAAAACTAGTTCCCGAAAAGCTTAGCTTCCCCCGCCAGCTTTGGCCGCTGTTTTGTGTTTGTTAGGTTTGTATTTAATATCGGTTAGACATATGTTACGCTTCTGTAAGTATTTTGCAAGGTGACTCACCGTAAAAGCACCGAGTAAGCAAGAAAAACCCTCCACCGCGCACGACGCGATCGGTTTTTTCGGAGCAGGCCGCATGAATCGGATTTGCGGGCGGTGAATTCCGGTAAGGTAGACTTTCCCGGTGTAGCCAGATCACAGGCTGCATGAGCGTTGTGAGGCATTGCGACCTCATGGAGGAGATTGGTCAGAGCTGTGGCCGAAGCGGCACCATGAGGTCCGAAGAGGCGAGCTCGCACAGGAGTTTGGTGACCGCTATAAAGCAAGTCTACTCCAACTCGGTTTTCGACAACCGCAAGACCGAGCAGAAGTGACGCGATGGCTCGTTACCTGGGAGTGGATTTGGAGCCGAAAAGGTGTCAGCAAGATTTTCTCTTGCCCACCCCGTCAGCAAATAGCTCTGACCCAATGCTTTGAAAAGGGGTCACATTGAAAAGGGCTCAGAACTATTTGCTGGCAAGGCAGATAAGGCACAATAGTTCTGACACCTTTTTGAATCCGGTACATTGGGGAGCGTTTCAGGCCACGGCGTACCTCTTCTACGAGAGGCACTGCTGAACAAGTCAGCAGTGGCACCCGTCGGGGCGTGCAAACTAGTCCCTCTTAGAGTGTTGTTGCACGCTCCTGCCAGGCAGCGGGGCGTGGACTGGCAGTTCAAAATCGGCGACGCCTACCGAAAACTGAAACGGGCGGTGACCCAAAATCAATACGTGCCGACCCCCTGCGATTCGTCGACCGTGCCATGCCCGTATTCCGGACCGCGCCCTTTCGTGGCCCTTGTGTACCCGTCGAACCCTTCGTGGAGAGAAGCTGGACGCTGTCTTGAGAAACCAGGCAGATTGGACGTGACAGTGTCCGACGAGGTCATTACAATGCCGAACATGGATTGGCCGCGGCGGCTACGGAGCCCCATCAATCGAGCAAGTGGCGGCAACACCCCCTTTTCAGGGCATCGCTTTTGACGTATTCGAGCGACAAATTTGGGTCCCGTCTCGCTGCGTCCGCTCATTCCGCGCACAGATCCAGTGATGAAGCAGTTGAGGCGCCTCAGGCTAGGGCCATCGGCGTTGGGTGGCGGCTTGATTTTCCGCATACTGCGACTTCGAAACTAGCTCGATTTCCGCAGCGGCTCACGGCCGAGGCCTTGTATCTCGCCGCTTACCCGTGGATGCTCCTCTCCCGAAGGCTCGAAGAGCGGTTGGTGGAGCTTTACCGCAAGGGTTATGTGAGAGGGACGGTAACGACGGGCGTGGGCAACGAGGCCACCGCGATTGGCATGGCGATCCCCTTCCGGCCCGGGCGTGACGTGGCCTGTCTGCTGCACCGCGACTTCGGATCGCACCTGTTGTGGGGATCGAGCCCCTATCAACTGCTCTGTCAATACCTTGCGAACGAAGAAAGCCCGACTCATGGCCGGGAAGGCAATGTCCATCACGGGGATGCGTCGCAGAGGCGATTCCCGATGATCAGCCATTTGGGTCAAATGCTTAGCCTGGCGGTAGGGGGTGTTTGGGCCGCCCGGCGAGCTAAGGAGCCGGTCTTCGGCTTGGCCGTGATCGGCGACGGCGGATCGAGCAAAGGTGATTTTCACGAGTCGCTGAATCTAGCCTCGGTGCATCGCGTGCCGGTCCTGTTTTTGATCGAGAACAATCATTACGCCTTCTCGACCCCTACCAGCGCTCAGTACCGGTGCGAGCGGCTTTCGGATCGGGCGAAAGGATACGGCATATCGGGCCGCACGGTCGATGGGACCGATGTTTGGGCGGTGTATTCGGCCGTCTGCGACATTTTGGAGGCGATGGCCTCGGAGCCCCAACCGGCGATCCTCGAGTGCATGACGCTCCGCTTGCAAGGGCACGCGGTCTACGACAAGGGGGAGTATGTGCCGGCGGATCAAAGGCGGGAGTTTCTGGACCGCGATCCGCTGCCCCGGGCGCGGCGACAATTGCTGGAACGTTGCGGCATGCGGGACAGCGAGGTCGCCCAGATCGAGGCGGCGGTCGAGGAGGAGGTCCGCGAGGCAGTGGCCAGGGCCATGGCGGTCGGGCGACCGTCTCCGACGAGGCAGGCATGGGACGTGTTCGACACGGCGATACCGCCGCCGATCCAATCGGTGACGGTGCGGAAAGTCAAAAACGGCGATGCCGTCCGACTAGCGCTGGAATACATCCTCGCGCACTGTCCCGAGGCGTTCTTGGTAGGCATGGATATCGGCGTCTACGGTTCGGCGTTCAAGACCTGCAAGGGTCTCGTGGATCGGTTCGGACCGGATCGCGTGATCGACATGCCAATCAGCGAATCGGGGATCATGGGGTTCGCCCTGGGGGCCTCGCAGATCGGCGCCCGGCCGATCGTGGAATTCCAATTCGCCGACTTTTCTACCGAGGCGGTCACGCAATTGGGGTTGAATGCGGGAACGTGGTATTTTCGTTCCGGTTCGCCGGCGCCGTTGTTGGTGCGTTTGCCGTGTGGCGGGGGGCTGACCATGGGGGCCTTCCATAGTGGCGAGTATGAAGGGCTTTGGTCCCGTTTCCCGGGGCTGAAAATGCTCTATCCGGCCACGCCGCAAGAGACCTTCGAGGCCTTGCTGGCTGGTTTCTACGACCCCAACCCCTGCCTGGTCCTGGAACATAAGCTCCTCTACTGGAGCAAAGTGGGGGAGATCGAGTTCGACGGGGACTTGGAGGCGGTGTGGCGGGCCCGGTGCTACGTGGAAGGGGACCAGGTGACGGTGGTGGCCTTCGGGGCGATGGTCCACGAGGCCGTGGCTGCCGCGGAACGGTTCGAGCAGGCCGTGGAGGTGTGGAATCCGTTTGTCCTGCAACCGATGGACTTGGGACCAATCATTGATTCCGTGCGGAAGACGGGCCGGTTGTTGGTGGTGCAGGAGAGCGGGGCCACGCACGGTCTGGGCAATCATGTGATCTCCTGGGTCGTGCGCCACGGCGGCATGACGTGGAAGTGCCGCCCGCGCCTTCTCGCCTCGCCCGACGTCCCCGTCCCCTTCGCCCCCGAATTGGAAACCTACTATCGTCCGAACGCCAGCCGCATTGTCGCGGCGATCGAGCAGATGCTGGGCGAGCATTGACGGTAGCGATTGAGAAGCAGGTGGCCGCGTTTGTCGAGAAATTGCATGGAGAAGACGTATTTCAAGATTTCCCTGTACTTGCCTGCCCAGGGCGCGGCCGAGACCGAGGCCACGATCATCGAGTGGAACGTGGCCGAAGGGGCTCGTTTCAGCAAGGGCGACGTCTTGGCGCAGGTCGATAGCGCCAAGTCGGTGTTCGATTTCGAGGCCCCCTGCGACGGACTGGTGATCCGACTGCTTCGTTTGGAAGGCGAGACCGTCCCGCTCAGCGAACCCGTCATGGAAATCGAGACCTCGGACCCGGCCATGCGGGACTGGATTCCCCCGGCCGCCAGCCGGCCGGAATCCGCCGTGGTTCCCGCCGTTGCCCCGGCTCTGCTAGCGCCTCGGGAGGAGCAGGGTACGGTTCTGTTGGGAGTGGGAGGCTATTTGCCGCCGCGGGTGGTGACCAACGCCGAACTGGTGGCCAGCTTCCCGGAGATTTCCGAGCAATATGTCTACCAAGTGACGGGCATTCGCCAGCGCCATTGGGCCGACGGCGAGGAAAGGCCTTCGAACATGGCGTTCAAGGCCGCCTTGGAGGCGATCCGCAAGTCGGGCATCGCCACCAAGGAAATCGACGCCATCATCGTCGCCACCACTACGCCGGACATGGCGATGCCCTCGACGGCCTGCATCTTGCAGGATCGGCTGTGTCTGCGGTCGATTCCCGCGTTCGATCTCAACGCCGCGTGTTCCGGCTGGTTATACGCGGTGTCGATGGCCCAGGGGATGATCCTCAGCGGCCTGGCGCGAAACGTGCTCACCGTGGGTGTCGAGATGCAATCGCGTCTCTTGGACCCCTCGGACCACAGCGCCTACTTTCTGTTCGGCGACGGGGCCGGGGCGGCGATTGTGGCCTCGGGAACGTCGGGCCACCGGATTCATCGCGTCATCCTCAGCGCGGATCCTCAATTGCAAATGGCCCGCCGCGAGTCGCCCGGCTACGCGATTCTCAATGGCGACGAGCAGGTGGATCCCTGGATTCGCATGGACGGACACGCCTTGTTCCGCGCAGCCACCGATAATTTCGCCTACCTGATCCGCCAAACCCTGGCCCAAAGCGGCTGGACCGAACAAGACGCCCGCTGGATCATTCCTCATCAGGCCAACAGCCGCATCCTCAAGGCCGCCGCGAAACGCAGCGGGGTGCCGTTCGAACGGTTTTTCATGAACATCGAACACGTGGGGAACACCTCCAGCGCTAGCATCCCCCTAGCCATCTGCGAGGCGGAGCCGCAACTAAAGCCCGGCGACAAGCTCATCCTCTGCGCCGTGGGAGCGGGAATCACTACCGCGGCCATCTCAATCGAATGGTGAAAGCGAAACGCGAGCGGCAAAAGCGTCTTCCTCACCCGGCTAGGGTATGATCGGGATATGTCTCTCCGTCGCTTCCCTCCCGATTGGCTGGAGACACGCGACGGGCGAGGACGCTTCCCCAAAGCCCCGCTTTTTCCAATCTCGCTCGAATCCGATCCCCTAACCTGCCCCATCATCAGAAGGGGAAGTCGCCTCTATGGGAGACTCGGCGATGGGCTCGGGAGATGGCTCGGAGACCAGGGCCGTCGGTGGTTGGGGGGGAGTAGCCGAAGGCCCGGGTTCGGCCGAAGGAGACGGCCCTTCTGGAGGCGGCGGGGTTGGAGCTTCGACAGGCGCCGCTTGCAAGACTTCCACGACCGGGGAGGAGGCGACCACTTGCTCGAAGACCTTTTTCGTCGTTGGCTTAACAGCCTTTTTCTTTTTCACTATCTTCTTGGTCGTCACCTTCCGGACGGCCTTCGCCTTTGGGCTGGCGGCAGCCTTTTTCACGGCCTTTTTCGCTGTTTTTTTCTTTCCCGCCACTTTGGCGGCTTTTTTGGTGGTCGCCTTTTTCAGCGTCTTCTTCGCTGGCTTTTTTTTGGCCATGTGCTCGATCCTCCCCACTGGTCACGACCCACACGCATCCAAAAAACTACTGCGCCCAAGATACTCGCGTGGCGAACTTTTGTCCACCGAGCGGCTGAAAGCAAACTTCAGAACAAGCATTGTGGCGATGCACGGGCGGTGTGGTTCGCTGGGCGGCGCCGCCCTGGACCGCCGCCGGGCTATTCTTCTTCCTCTTCCTTGAGCTGGGCCTTCTCGACGATTTCGCGCATGATGTTTGCAGGCACGAGGTCGTAGCGGGTGAACTCCATGGTATAGCTGCCCTGACCGCCGGTGATGCTGGACAACGCGCGGGCGTAGTTGGTGACTTCGGCCAGGGGGACTTCGGCGATCACGGTCTGGAGGTCGCCACCGGCGGACGACATGCCTAGCACGCGGCCCCGACGGCCCGACATGTCGCTGGATATGTCGCCCAGCTTGTCCCCTGGCACCGTCACTTCCAGCCTCACGATCGGTTCCAAAAGGCTGGGCTTGGCCTGCTGGAACACGTTACGAAAGGCCATCGAGGCAGCGGTCTTAAAGGCTTGTTCCGAGCTATCGACGGGGTGGTGCTTTCCGAAGAAGACCTCGATACAGAGGTCCTTCACCTTGTAGCCTGCGATCACCCCCCGCTCCAACCGGTCTCTGAAGCCTTTCTCGACGGCAGGCATGAAGTTACCGGGAATCGAGGCCCCGACGATGGAATCGATCCAGAGAAAATTGTTCTCGGCGTCGTAATGGACCTCTTTCATTTGGGGGAAGCGTTCCTTGGTGGCGAACTCCTCGACTTTGGTTCCCGGCGGGAAGGGGAACATGCGGATGTGGACCTCGCCGAACTGTCCGCGGCCGCCGGTCTGCTTCTTGTGGCGGTACATCCCCTCGGCATTGGCCTGGATCGTCTCGCGGTAAGGGATCTTCGGTTCCTTGGTCTCCACCTCGACCTTGTCGCGGCGCTTGAGCCTCTCGCGGATGATCTGCAAGTGCAACTCGCTCATCCCGTAGATGACCATTTCCTTGGTCTGCGTGTCCAACTCGCGGCGGAAGGTTCCATCTTCCTGAGCGATCTTGGCCAACGCACCGGAGAGTTTGGCCTCGTCGCCGCGGCTCTTGGGGGAAGCGGCCAAGCCAACCATGGGAGTGGGAAATGCGATGGGGGGCATCATCAAATCCCCCAGCGTGCTGCCGGTCACCAATTCCTCGACCTTCGTCACCGCCACGATCTCGCCCGGCCCCGCCTCGTCCACCGGTTCTGTCTCGCTGGCCTGAACGTGGTACAACTGCGCGAGCTTGATCGGCTTTCGCGCCCCGGCCAACTGCACCGACGACTCCTTCTTCAGCGTGCCCGAGAAAATGCGAAGGAAACTCAGTTTCTGAACAAAGGGGTCGATGCGGGTCTTGAACACCTGGGCCACGAGCGGGCCGTTGGGATCGGCTTTCACCTCCACTTCGCCGTCGTCGCCCCTGGTGGCCTTGCGGGCGATCTTGTCGGGCGGCACACAGCAGACCGCCATGGCGTCCAACAACTCCGCAAATCCCACACCCGTCTTCGCCGAGACGCAGACGATCGGAATCAAGCTGCCGGCGACCACCGCCTGGACGATGAGGCGGGAAAGCTCTTCACGGGTCGGCGGCGTGCCCTCCAGGTAGCGTTCCATGACCTCCTCGTCGGCCTCGATGATCGAGTCGGTGATCGAGCGGTTGATCTCGGCGGGATCGACCAGCGCGCCCGTTGTGTCGACGGGAACATCCAAAGTGCTTGCCACACCGCGGAAGCCCTCGCCCGATCCCAGCGGCACGTTCAGCAACACGCAGGCATTGCCCCAAAGCTTTTGGATGCTCTCGACGAGGGCCGGAAAGTCGATGTTCTCACCGTCCATCTTGTTGATGACGATCATCCGGCCGAGCCCCGCCTTGCCCGCCTCGGCGAACACCCGCCGCGTGTTGACCTCGACGCCGCTCTGGGCGTTGATCACGATCGCCGCCATGTCCGCGCCCCGCATCGCGCCCACCGCTTGGCCAATGAAGTCTGGATAGCCGGGCGTGTCGATGACGTTGAAGTGCTTTCCCGCATGATCGAAATGCGCCACGCTTGCCTCGATCGTGTAGCGGTGCAGTTTTTCTTCCTCGTCGAAATCGCAGATGCTCGTCCCCTCGTCGACGCTGGCGGGACGCTTGACCATGCCCGTGGTAGTCAACATGCGGTCGACCAAAGTGGTCTTGCCGCACGACTTGTGGCCGCAAAAAACAACGTTGCGAATTTGCTCGACCGAATACTTCGCCATGAATAGACCCTTCGAAAAATTTCTGCGGTGCCGCGGGAAGGTCCGTGCCCTTGCCGTTCCGAGCCGAATCGTGGCCCTGCTCGCCCCGAGACCTTGGAACGGGCAGCCCCAACGCTTCTATCGGTTCAACGCCTCCCCGCCTGAATTGCCTCGCTCAAGGTGATTGTTCCCTCATACAGTGCCCGACCAATGATGCAACCATCCATCCCCACCTCGGCCAGGCGAACCACGTCGTCCACCGTAGTCACGCCTCCGGACGCCACGACGGGGCAATGGGCCGCCCGTTTCATCGCAGCCATCGCCGCCACGTTCGGACCGGCCATCATCCCATCACTGGCAATGTCGGTGTACACGATCGCCGCGATCGGCTCGTCGCTAAACTGTTCGGCCAAACGGGTCGCCTCGACGGCGCTGGTCTGGAGCCAGCCGTGAGTGGCCACGCGACCATCCCGGGCATCAATTCCCAGCACCAATTTCCCGGGAAACCGCCGGCACATTTGCCGGAACCAATCCGGTTGTTGAATCGCTCGCGTGCCCACCACAAGCCTCGCAACCCCTGCGCCCAGCCACCGCTCAATCGTCTCCTGGTCGCGAATCCCTCCACCCAATTCGCAGGGAACGGTAACCGCCCGGAGAATGGAAAGCACCGCTGCTTCGTTAACAGGTTCCCCCGTCCGGGCGCCGTCCAAATCCACCAAATGGATACATTCGGCGCCTTGACTCACCCAATGTTGGGCCATGGATGCCGGATTCTCGCCGAAGACCGTTTCGCGGGCGAAGTCCCCCTGTTGCAAGCGGACGCACTTCCCGCCACGTAAGTCGATTGCTGGCCAGATCTGCACTACCGCATTTCTCCTGCCATCCACGGTAGCTCATTGGCAAAACCGGTAATATGACACACACACCATCGGCTTGCAAGGTCGAGGTGACACAATGGCTGGGCCGCCTGGGACGCTCCGGGACGCCTGGGACGCTGGGACGGGCTGGGACTGGCACTGGGAGCGCCTGGCAGCAGAGTAGCCGGCCCCTGGCCGGAGCTCCGGGCCTTGAATCGCTGTCGGACGCGATTGTTAAGACTACCGGGGTCTGTTATATTGGCGGTTTCCTCAACGCTTTTGGGAGAGACCCGCTGGTGGAGGGGTTTCGGGCGGAGAGGGGGTCTCTGGCTCTTTGTCGTGGTCGCTGGAGTGTGCCCACCGACCGGGTGGTAGTCATCAGAACATGGTCAATCGCAACCTAATTCGCGGTCTGGATCTCAGTGAGGAGGAGTGGCAAGAGGAATTCACTGCCGCTTTGCAGGGCACGCCGCCCGAGGAAATCGACTGGGGTGGCGGCGATGTCGCCGTCAACGAAATTGTTCAGGGTCGGATCCTGCGGGTCGAAGGCGAGTTCGTTCTTGTGGACGTGGGCTACAAGAGTGAAGGGGTTATCCCCCTAAGCGAGTGGGAACCGAATGAACCCCCTCCCCAGCCTGGCCAATTGATCAAAGTTCTCATCGAGGACATCGAGGATGTCTACGGCCTGGTGGATGATGCCCGGGGGATGATTACCCTGAGCAAGCGCAAGGCCGAGAAGATCGAGGCCTGGAAGAAGGTCATGGAGTCGGTCCATGAGAACGACGTGGTGACCGGCGTGGTCAGCCGCAAGATCAAGGGGGGGTTGCTGGTCGATATTGGCGTGAACGTCTTCTTGCCCGCCAGCCAGGTCGATATTCGTCGACCGGCCGACATTGGCGATTACATCGGCCGCACGATCCAATGCCTGGTGCTGAAGATCGACGAGGCGCGGCGCAACATCGTGGTCAGCCGCCGGGCCCTGATCGAAGCCGAACGCAAGGAGAAGAAAGAGCAGTTGCTTGCGGAACTCAAGGTGGGCGACCTCCGCCGCGGCGTGGTCAAGAACATCGCCGACTTCGGCGCCTTTGTCGACCTCGGCGGCATCGACGGCCTGCTCCATATCACCGATATGAGTTGGGGCCGGATCAACCATCCCTCCGAGATGCTCTCCATCGACCAGGAAATCGAGGTCCAAATCCTCCACATCGATTACGAAAAGGAAAAAATCGCCCTGGGACTAAAGCAGAAATCGGCCAGCCCCTGGGAAAACGTCGAAGAGAAGTACCCGGTCGGCAGCCGCCACCGCGGCACCGTGGTCAACGTGATGAGCTACGGCGCGTTCGTCAAGCTCGAGGAAGGAATCGAAGGACTGGTCCATATCAGCGAAATGTCCTGGACCAAGCGGATCAACCACCCCAGTGAGTTGGTCCAGGTCGATGACGAGGTCGAAGTGATCGTGCTGGCGATCAACAAGGAAAAGCAAGAGATTTCCCTGGGCATGAAGCAGATTCAGGAGAATCCTTGGGATCGCGTGGCCGAGCGCTACCCGCCAGGAACTGTCGTACGCGGTACGGTCCGCAACCTCACCAACTACGGCGCGTTCATCGAGATCGAGGAGGGGATCGACGGGCTGCTGCACGTCAGCGACATGTCCTGGACGCGGAAGATCAGTCACCCCAGCGAGATGCTTGAAAAAGGCCAGCAAGTCGAATGCCGCGTGATCGCGGTCGACCAGACGCGGCGACGCATCGCCCTCGGTTTGAAACAGATGTCCGAAGACCCCTGGGACCGGGACATCCCATCCAAGTACGAGTCCGGTCAGGTGGTCAAGGGCACGGTGACCAAGATCACGAATTTTGGGGTCTTTGTGGGCCTGGAGAATGGCTTGGAGGGCCTGCTGCACATCTCTGAGCTGGCCGACCACAAGGTCGAGAATCCCGAGGAAGTCGTCAAGGTCGGGGATGAAATCGAGGTCAAGATCCTTCGCGTCGACGTCGACGAGCGGAAGATCGGCCTTTCGCGCAAGCGCGTTCAATGGAATGAGGAAGCGGCGGAGGAGCCGAGCCGTCCCAGCGGTCCCTCGGCAGCCAGCACCCCGAGCATCCCGCCCAGCGAACTCAAGGGCGGCGTCGGCAAGAGCAGCGGTCCGCTGATTCAAACTCGCACGTTCGGCAGTGATCGGCCTGAGTCAAGCTGAGTTGGCTCGCCCGTCCCAGGCTGCCCCGGCGAGGTCCTTGGAAATCTCCTTGGAACAGGCGGGCTGCCCGCTTGGTCCGCGATCGCTTTGCTCGATCGCGAAATCGCCCCGATCGTCAATCTCAGACTCATAGAAGCGTCGCAGCGTGGAACCACGATTTCGGCTCGATTGCCATCGTGGAGAGGGATGGCGATAGGCGAAGTCGGGGTGTCATGGGGACGTCCTGGCTTGGCGAGCCGACCACCATTGCCAGACCCGCTGACGCGCTGCGGGGGAGGCAAACCGGTACCCTGTCAGTCCCACGTGCTCCAACAGGGGATCGCCGACCACGTTGAGTCCGAAGAGAGGCGGTTCTTCCCCGCGGCGAACCAGAAGGATCGCCGCAGCCGTCGCCCCGATTTCAGGCGGGGCTTCTCGGCCGACGATCAAGGCGTCAGTTTTTTCGATCAACGTGGCCAGCCAGGCATCGGCCCCGGGCCAGGGGTCGCGAGCCGCGATCGCCAGCGCGGCCAGCCAGGGCAGGCGGTGCGGAGCTTTGGCCGTCGGCGGCAAAAAGCGGTTCTTCTCCAAGGCACGAAGCAGATTCGGCATGGCAGCCTGGGTACCATCCTGGGCCAGACGAAAACAAAGCATTCCATGCCGGCTGGCCAACACGGAATCGAACAAGCTGCCCGTCGAGTGGTATCCCGGCGTCGGGGGCCGACCTAGATAGGTCTTCACCGCATCCTCTGGAATGGGCTGGTCGTCGACAAGGAGAAAATACTCTCCGGCGAACCGCGAAACCTCGGTCGGATCGAGTTGCTCCAACAAAAATAGCTCCTCCAGCGAAAGCCGCTGCTTGGCGGCGAGGAGTTCGCCCAGCGTCCGCCGGGTGATCTGGGCAAGCCGTTCGCGCGAGTCGCGTTGGCTTAGGCTGGCGTAAGCCATCTTTTGCCGCGGCGTGGACAAATTCACCAGGTGGAACATCGCCCCGAACGCCTTGGGATGCGGAAACGCGATGCCCACGCGGTGATTGCCCGGCGAGAGATTCTGCCCGCTGACGCAAAACGCCGTGTGGTCATCCACGTAGTCGAAGTGGCTGGCCCGTTCCGCCTGCCCTTCCCGTTTCGGAACGCCAATCCAAAGGTGCTGCGTGTTCAAATGGCGGCGGCCTTGCCAATATTCGGCCACCATCGCCGGACGGCACAGATCGAGCAACGTGGTCACGTCGCGGACCGCGCGGTCATCGAGGTTTCCGCGGGCCAGTCGGCCTTCTAGGGCCTTTTGGACTTGCCCCGCGTAATCGTCGCTGGCGAGCAGGTCTTGAAGTTCCCGCAACGCTACTTCCCGATCGCGCCACGAAGACGCCGGGTCCCCGGAACCAGCCGGTCGGGCAAGCTGCTCGACCCACGTCTCGATTTGGGTGCGCGCGACGGCCGGCGACGGCCACTGGGGCGCATCGCTGCGGAGCCACGCCCCCCGGGCCTTGATGAACACCGGTTCGATCCACCGCTTGGCGTCCAACGAAAGTTCAGGAGCGCGGAGCCTCGCTTTCAAACGCGCATACAGCGGACCCACCGATTCAGGGTTTTCCAGGAGCCATTCCAGCCGCCGGGTCGCGCCGAGCCGCACGCCGTACTGATGGTCGTCTAATTGGGCGATCAGACGGTCGAGTTCTTCCCCGGTGGGGGCTTGCCGGGGGGCGACCGACTCCCGAGGCAGCCCCGACGCCAATCGCTCCACTTGCCGTCGCACCTCGAACGGCGTTTCAGGCGACAGCAGGGCCTGCTGAAATGCCTCGGCCAACACGCCGGCTGCGTCGCCTTGCGCCCTCAGTTCCTGGAGTCGCGCGAAGGCTTGCTGGCGGACCGCGAACTGGTCGGCATCGAGTTGATGCACCAGCGCTGCGATTTCGCGGCGGAGCGATTCATTGCCCTCGGAGGAAAATCCGGGCACGACCCCTGTGGCCGCCAACAACAGCGCGGCCGCCGCCCCTACCCAGCCGCCCCAACTCTTTCCCAAGCTCATGAACGCCATTGCTGGTGACACGCATTTCAAGACCTCGCCCGCCCCGTTCATTCATTGTGGCCTTGATCCACTCGGGGCTCAATGAGGCCCCCGGGGCAAAACAGGCGTCAGAACCATTCTCTCCCTCCGAGGTCAGCAAGGCGAGTCACCCGGCGCAAGAGCTAAGGACTCGGGCTCGGTGGGTCCGGGATTCGTGACGATCATCACGGCGTGTTTCGTTTTCGCGCTTGTGAGCGCAGTTTGCGGTTGCCCGAAAATGCCGAAATCCGTACCATGGGGTGGAAATGGATGTTGGAGCAGAGGTTGCCTTTTTCCTAGGCGACCGGCGGTTTCTTGTGCTGGCATGGATGGCAGCGGCGAGCGGTGGTACGAGCTTCATGCGGGCGATGGGGGGCCCTGCCCGCACGGGCATCTCGTCGGCGCGGCGTCGCAGCTTGCGGGTGGAGCACCCATGAAGCCCCTGCGATTCACCGATCGGGTCAAGACGCTGTATGGCTTTGGGGTCCGGCTCGCCGAGTCGACCGAGGCCGACGCCGTGCTGTTATTGCTCGACGGTCCGGCCGATTGGGCTCGGTTAAAAAATCTCGCCGGACAACAGAAAGTGATCGTGGCCGCGGACACTCCGGCGGCACTGGAGGGGGCCAAGCAGGCGGGCTTGGAAACAGTCGTCCTCAACATGCCCGAAAGCCCCGTCTACGATCGCCTGACCCAGGCCCTCTTGGAAGCCGTGGCCGACGATTTGCTCGCCCCCGGCGCGTGCGTCGTGGCGATCTACAGCGGCTTCGAGGCCGACAACATCGACTCGGTGAGCATCATCAACCTCGGCGAACACCTGGACCGCCTCACTGGTCGCGACTTGCGCCAATTGGAAACCCGAGTCCCACTCGATACCCTCAAGTTGGTGGTCGACTTGGCGGTCGAGATCGGCCGGGAGGGCCGGGAGGGAAAACCGGTTGGCACCATGTTTGTCGTCGGCGATACCCGAAAGGTCCTCGCCCACAGCCATTCCGTGGGGTTTGATCCCGTCCGTGGATATAGCCGTAAGGATCGCAATCTCGGCGATCCCCGCGTTCGGGAGGGAATCAAAGAGATCGCACAGATGGATGGCGCCATCATCGTCTCGGCCGACGGTACCGTCGAGGCCGCCTGTCGCTACATCGACGCCCCGGCCGCCACGATTACCCTATCCAAGGGACTCGGGTCTCGTCACTGGGCGGCGGCGGCCATCAGTCGGGCTACGAAGGCCGTCGCGGTGACGGTCAGCCAATCCAACGGCACGGTCCGCATCTTTCAGAACGGCGAGGTGATGTTGCGGATTGAACCCATCCATCGCCGACCGATGGTCTGGAAAGACTTCGAGTACGAACCTCCTGCCGGTGGTGAATCCCGACAAAAAACAAAGCCAGAGACCACTAAGCCCAACCCTGCATGAGGTTCGAAAATAAACGTTGGGCCGCTTGCCTGTGGGGCCGGCTTTTTTGGGGTCGTTGGGGCCAAGTTTCGTAGCCGCAGTCACTCGGGCCGTACCATGACCAGCTCGATTTGAAAGCGACGGTGCGGGTCGTTTGGCTGCATGAGACGCAGATCGAGATAGCTCTTCGCAGGGCCTCGTAGCACGGGAACCTCATAACGAAATAGGCCCGGATCGTTGGTCAAGCGGCGTGCGAAACCGTATCGACCGATCAAAACCTTGAGCAAACCGCCGGGATCGCCTGTGGTCCCCTCCAGGGTGATCCTCTCGACTCGCTGATGCGAGTTGAAGTAGTAGGTTAATGATCCGGCCACGTCGTCCAAAGCAGTCCCGGTTACCAGGGGAACGCGGTACCCCTGAAGGGTTAGTTGCGACAAACCCGCTGAGACCCAGGGCCAGCGGTGGATGACCCAATCGGGCGTGATGTCGAAGCGGAGGACTTCGGCCAGATCGATTTGGGGAGGAGGCTCGGCAGCGGGGCGAAATGCCGTATGGGCCGTCGGGTCACGCGGCGTGCCCGCCGAAGCGGCCACAGCGGCATCCATCGTTGCTTGCTCCCCGCTTGAGCTGATGCCCGTCGCGGCGAGCTCGGCCCCACCGGCCAACGACAGTAGTGGCGCTACGCGATTTCTGGCCTGGAGATACCAGTCTTTGGCGTTGTAGAGCACGGGCGGCGCGCTGACCGCTGCAATCGGCAAAATGATCCAAAGCAGCCGTTTCGGCATAATCTTCCTTTCCCCCCACGCCCAAAGCGTCGTCGAACAAAAGTAGAATCCCGCGCGGGCCGCGACGGCCTTTTCCGTTTAGCGGCCCCTAAGGATGCACTCACACGCCCAACACCGCTTCGACGTGGAATTCGCGGCGGCCGCGCGGGAAACGGAACAAGGCAGATCGTCCCCCTTGTCGTCCTAGCCTCCTCATGCCATCGGCACGCGGAAGCGTCGGGCTTTGCTAAGGCTGGGGAAGCCTGTCAGAAGGGCCAAGGCCGTCGCTTTCGTGATGCGCCGCACAACCGGCCCCGTCTGGATCGCTCAACCTTTCCGATCCGCAGAACCGGTGCCGCCGTCTGGATCGCTCAGCCTTTCGGGTGGCGGCGCGGGAACCGACGCTTTATAGGGACAGGACGAATTCCACGAGATCGTCCAATTCTTGCTCGCTCAGATGCAGGTCGCCCCGCAGGCCGTGGCGACCTTCGAGCAGAAGCTCCTTGATGGTCAAGTAGCGCCCGTCGTGCAGATAAGGCGCCGTCCGCCATGCCTCGACGAGGGTTGGCGTGTCGAAGCGATCGGTCCGTTCCATGGGGCCGCGGGAACCCACGTTGTGCGGTTTGAGGTCGGTGTACAAGGGGGCGGGATGGCATCGCGCACAACCGATCCGCGCGCTGTGGAAAAGCCGCTGGCCACGCTGGGCCGCGGGGCTAAGCTGGCCCTCGATGAGGCGGGGGCTGGGCACGGGCCGCAGCGACTTGAGATAGGCGTCGATCGCCAGGGCCTCTTCCTCCGGCCGACTAGAAAACAAAATGTGGCGGATGCCCGACCGCACCGCCTCCTCGGCCGACATCCGCACCCCCTCGGCCATGGCCGGCGGGGTCTGGTGGGCCCACAGCATCGACTTCGTGTTCTTGGCGTTGCCCACTCCGTCGTTCATCAGGTCCCAGTTCAAGCCGTCGACTCGGGCATCGGGATGGCAACTGGCGCAGCTTTGCCATTGCTGGTAGCAGATCGTGGCGTCGTGGAAGAGCATTTCCCCGCGTCGTTCGAGGGTCAGTCGGGGAGGATCGCCCAAGCGGATCGCCCTGGACGCGGCACCCTGCTCGGCCTGGGGGGCGACCTCGGCCAGGCTGTCGCTGAAAAACTCGGCCACATAGAACTTGTTGCCCGCTGCCGCCAAGCCTCGCGGCCCCTTGCCCGGAAGCGCGACCCGCCGCCAGAGGCTCGCTCCGAGGCTCGGGTAGATCGGCCAAGCGACGATCATGGGCGACATGCTTCGGGCCGCGTCACTCAAAAGGACCGACTGTTCGATGATCGCCGCCTGATGAATCCCGCTAAGGCTCACACAGACCCAACTCCCGTCGGCGCTGCACGCCACGTCCCAGGGATTGCCCGCCCCGCTGTCTTGTTCGTCCATCCCCACGGTGCGGACGACGCGGCGCTCGGGGAGGTCGAGGATACTCAGCACGTTGACGTTGATCCAGCCCATGTCCACCCGGAAGGGCGTCTTCTGAAAATTGGACAATAAATGCGTGACCAACGCGTGTCTGCCATCGGGCAGGACACACACGCCGCGCAGTCCATTGGCGCCGTGCGGGAGTGCGATGGCCGCGGTTTGGTGAGTTTGCGTGTCGATGAGGGTGACGATGGGCGACACGTCGCCACGAAACTCGTCGTCGGTCCGCGTATGCGGCAAATGGTTGGCCACGACCACGGTGCGGCCGTCGGGCGTGACGGCGGCGGCCACCGGTTCGCGCACGGCGGGCACCCGGCCCAACTCCTTCGCCGCGGCAAGATCGATCGCCGACACGTCGTTGTCGAAGCGATTGCAAACGTAGGCTCGATTGCCGTCGGGGGTTACCACCGGGCTCATCGCGGTATGTCCGACGCGGATCGCGGCCATCCGCTCGCCCGTCGCGGCGGCCAGGACCAGCAGCGTGCTCTTCGGGGCGGCGCAAGCGACGAGGAGCTTGGCGCCGTCGGGCGTGAGGGCAAGGCCCGTCGGCTCGCCCGGCGTTCCCACGCGGCGCACCACCGTCTCGGTGGCCAGGTCGATCCAGACCACCTGCCGGGCGTCGGCGTTGGCCACGAACAAGGTCTTGGCGTCTTTGGAAACCGCCACGGCGCAGGGGCCTTGATACCCCGCTGCCGACTCGACGCTGGCCGCATTTGCTCGCGAGGCCTCCCATACCACCCCTAACGCGGCAATTCCAACGCTAATGGTCGCCCATTGGTAAATTCGCCTTCGCGGTGCGGAAGAATAACGGTCCCCGATCATTTCCCTATGTTGCTCCTGAGAGTGTAACCCCCGGCTGATAGCACTACCGCTGCCGCAGATGCCTTAGCCGGCACACCCTTTCAGTCTAGCCGGCAATGGAGAAGAGGGCAAACGTCTGTGAACCGTCATAGCGGGTAAGAAAATCAATGTTTGGGCGATCCAAAGAGAATGAAACCAGTCGCGCCGAGCCAAGCACGGGTGCAGTGCATCGTGTGGAAGGAATTCGTTGTCGTCGGCAACGCTTCCCGACAGACCATGGTTCATTGGTTATCCCGCGCGCAGTTCACCCTACTGGACCATCCAGCAGTGGCACCCGGTTGGCTTCTCCAGCGGCAGTACCCGCGCCATCAAGCAAAGACCAAGGAAGAACTCGAACGCCTTACACAGATACGGCTGACAACGATGTCTCAAGCCCCTGAATTACTGCAAGGCATCTTTTTTTGTTGGATTGCCGACCTCTCAGCTCAAGCCGCACCCTGTTACAATTATTGAACGGGCCATATCGACTTCGTTCCCCGATTGATTCGAATACTCGATCATGACGCAACACTTTACCACTGGGCTACCTGGCTTGGATAAGGTGCTTAAGGGCGTGATGCCCGGCGACAACGTGGTGTGGCAGGTAGACTCGGTGCCGGATTATCGGGCGTTGGTGGCTCCCTACGCTGCGGCGGCGCGAAAGGCGGGTCAGCGATTGATCTACTTCCGGTTCGCTTCGCACGAGCCACTGTTGCCACCAGAAATTGGGATCGAGACACATTGTCCAGATCCTACCTTGGGCTTCGAGAGTTTTGTCACTCAAGTTCACAAGGTGATTGAGCATGTCGGCAAACACGCGGTCTACGTATTCGACTGTTTGTCCGAACTAGCGTCGATCTGGTGCGCGGACCAGATGCTCGGTAATTTCTTTCTGCTGACATGTCCGCGGTTGTATGAATTGGAGACGGTGACCTATTTTGGCTTGCAGCGGAATTACCACGCCTCCTTCGCCCTCAACCCCATTACCGAGACGACCCAGTTCCTTTTGGACGTATTTCGTTACGCAGGCGATATTTACGTCCGTCCGATCAAAGTGCAGCATCGGTCCACGGGATCGATGAACACCCTGCACCGCTGGGAAGGCGATGAATTCCGCCCCATCACCTCCAGCGCTGTCATCTCCGAAGTTTTGGCGTCCAGCCGGTGGCCGGGGCTTCGCGCCGATTCTCGTTTGGGATTCTGGCGACGCCTTTTTAACGAGGCCCAGCAGACGTATGACAACGCCCGGGCCGGTCGGTGTGACCCTGATAAGGAGCGTGAGGTCTTCCGAAGGCTTAGCCGGATGGTGCTATCGCGGGACGAGGCCATGCTGCGGCTCGTGGACCAGTACTTGAGCCTTGCCGACATTCTCGACATTCGCGATCGAATGATCGGCATTGGACTGATTGGCGGCAAGTCGCTGGGCATGTTGCTGGCTCGGGCGATCCTGCGCCGACACACGCCGGAACTTTATGAAAAGTTGGAGACCCATGACTCGTTCTACATCGGCTCCGATGTGTTTTACACCTTCCTCATCCGCAACGGAGTCTGGTGGATCCGGCAGCGTCAGCGGGACCCGCAGGCATTTCTCGACGGCTTGGAAGAGGCCCAAACGCGTATCGCCACGGGCCGATTTCCCGAATACACCATGGATCAGTTTCAAGCAATGCTGGACTATTTTGGCGAGTCGCCTTACATCGTGCGGTCAAGTTCCCTCCTGGAGGACGCCTACGGCAACGCCTTCGCGGGAAAATACGAAAGCGTGTTTTGCGTGAACCAGGGCAGCCGGGAAAAACGGCTCCAATCCCTTTTGGACACCATCCGTCGGGTGTATGCCAGCGCCATGAGCGAAAAAGCCCTACAATATCGTGTTACCCGCGGACTCCTCGACCGCGATGAACAAATGGCGCTCTTGGTGATGCGCGTGTCGGGCGACCGCTATGGCGACAAGTTTTTTCCCCAAATTGGCGGAGTTGGGTTCTCGTTCAATCCCTACGTCTGGCACAAAGATATCGATCCGCACGCTGGGGTAGTGCGGCTGGTGTTCGGGATGGGAACGAGAGCAGTCGACCGAGCCGATGACGACTACACTCGGCTCGTTGCCCTCAACGCGCCGTGGCGGAGGCCCGAAAGCAATTTCGATGAGGTCTGCGAATACTCCCAACGACGCGTCGATTACTTAGATCTGGCCGCGAATTGTTTTGCCTCCGGTCATTACCTGGACGTCATCGGCGACGTCCCCAAATATCTTTTGGAGTTGGTCGCCTCGCGAGGTCAGGCTTCGGGACTTGGTCCTAGAGGTGGGTGGGAAGCTTTGACGTTCGACGGACTACTTGCCGCGACCCCCTTCGTCCAAGATATGCGGACAATGCTCAAAACCTTGGAACAAGCCTATGAAAACCCGGTCGACGTCGAGTTCACCGTCAATTTCGTCGCCCCTGACCGCTACCGCATCAATCTCCTCCAGTGCCGGCCGTTGCAAGTCCAAGGGGCTGAAATCCGGAAACTCCCTTCCGTCAAGGTAAAACAGTCGGACCGAATCGTGGAAGCACGCGGCGCGATCATCGGTCCCAGCCGCATGATCCGCCTGGATCGGTTCATTTACGTGGTGCCGCGACTTTATAGCGAGCTGCCTTTGTCCCGACGCTACGACATTGCCCGGCTCCTCGGTCGCGTCAACCAGAATGCCGGCCGAGATGGCGGCGTCACCATGCTTTTGGGTCCAGGCCGGTGGGGAACATCGAGCCCAGAACTGGGAGTGCCTGTTCATTTTGCCGAGATCAGTCGAGTGTCGGTGTTGTGCGAGATCGTGACGATGCGGGAGAATCTCATTCCCGACGTCTCGTTGGGCACGCATTTTCTCAATGAACTCGTCGAGATGAACATCCTGTACATGGCCCTCTTCCCGCTCCAGCAGCACAATTACCTCAACGAACCCTTTTTCCTCAGATCGCCAAATCGGCTGCTGGACCTCGTGCCGAGCGCGGGCGATTGGGAGGAGGTGGTGCGCGTTGTCGACGTGCGCACGGTTTTGGACAAGGATCGCATGGTCGTGCTTCTGGCCGACGCCAGTCAACAGCAAGCCACGATTTTCCTCGTGGATCAGAACGATCAGGAGATTTCGTCGCTCTTTCCGGTTCGGGGCCCGGTTTTGCGCTGAGGCGACGGCCAACGGCCAACGCGACGCAACGTTCTCATTTTCTCGCCTTCTGTGCTGAAGTCCTGCGCAAAGTCATTTCCCGAACCTGGTCAAACGCCCCGGCTAGCCTTTTCCATGTCGTCAGGGAACTTCGATCGGCCGCATCGCCAAGAGATTCCGGGAGGACTGGCGATAACCGCCACCTTACGAGCACCCTTCGCCAAGCGTCCGATACCGCCCTGTCGAACCCATAACGCGAACGTGAATCAATCCGTCAGCTTCGAAATCCGCCCACAGTCTTGGCTGATCCAGCCCAGGACCGAAACGGTGCGCACGCAGAGCCAAACTGCGGATGCCGTCATTGCGGCGCCACGTCGTAGACGCCGCCTTCATCTTCGTCCTCTTCATCCTCGGGCGGCTTCTCGACGATGAACGACCGCCCGCACTTGCACGTGGCCTTCTTGCCGATCGCCGAAGAGGTGAGCACGTAGCGCTTGCCGCATTTGGGACACCCGACCGTGAACCGTTCTTCTTCAGGCATGATCGAACTCCCTCGTGGTTGAGGTCTAGCCGAAGGGGATACTTCGCCGAGTCGCCGCGTTGCGGCCGCGGTCGGATGGCGGGAGCGTCCGTCGCCCTGAAATCGTATGACGCCATGTCGCGATGGAAGGGGACCTCACGCTTCGGCGCCCCAAGGTGGCGTTGCTTTTTGCGATCGCGCCCCGCAGCCGTTGCCTCGACGGCAAGATTAACGCGCAGTAGCGGCCGCGGCAAGCAGCACATCAAGGAATCCAATCTTCTGCTAGGCTATCCTGGCGATTCGCACGCATGGCTAAACAGGTAGCCGCACATGTTGAAACGGGTAGGGATGGTATCCTGCCTCGTGGTTACGGCTTCAGACCGGGTTGCTGGAACCACGCGCTTGGTCGAATCCGCTTGTGTCGTTGCGGACCTCCGACCACGACGGAGCATGGCCCGCCAGAGCTTTTTTCGTTGCAGCCCTGGACCGCAGGCCGATCTTGAAAGTCGCGCCACGGTTCCGGAGACAGTGATCGCTGATGTCCGCAGTGGCGGCGTCAGTTGTGAAAAATGGCAAGGATTCCCGCTCGCCCTCACCCCTAGCCCTGAGCAAATGGGCGAAGTCGAAGACGAGGCTTGAAGACCTTTTTTCGCCACGGCTCTACGGGCAATTTGGAGCTCTAGAAAATGGTCACTATTAGAGGATTGGACTATTTATCGCCGACCAGGCAATCAGGGTTAATTAGGCGAGTGGCTCTTTCTGTGGCGTCTCGATTGACATGGAGTTGGATCGTCGGGATAATTCGCCGCCCTTTGTCTCGGAACCATCTCCATGAGCTGGCGCTTTGCCGCAAGCAGCCGATCTGGCGGACGCGTCAGGCAGGAGCCACAGCGTGCCTCATTGTGGTTGCTTGCCGGCGTGTTGATCGTCGTCGTATGGCCATGGTGGGGCCAAGAGGGCGAGTCGGCAGAACCCGCCCCCTTGCCGCCGCTTCACGACGAGGATCCCCTCCAATTCCGTCCCCAGATTCGGCAGATTCCGCGGCGTGAATCCCAACCGATTGAGGACGGCGCGTTTGCCGACTTGGGCGCCCCGGCGTCTTCAACCCTCGACTACCACGCGGCCGACCCCACGGGCCTGATGGCCGACGGGGCACCATCGTTTGCCTCGCCTCGGTTTTTTCGCGGGCCCGATGAGCGTTTTAAGGGTCTGGGGCATCCGTTAATTCAAGACAGTTGGAGCTTTCGGCCCTTCAGCCTGGGGGGGGTATTTGGCTTTGTCCAAGGAAGTCCCTTGATTGATGACTGGATCCGAGAAAACCAGGGTGTTTTGGGCGGCGTGCAATTGGGCTGGGATGCGTCGTCGTACTGGGGTTTCGAGACTCGGTTCGCGTGGGCCAAAGTGGAGGTCATCGACAGCGACCGCGCGATTGCGGCGCAGATTGCCAAGGACGACGGGGCCGGCTTGTCGGCCAGCCACCCGTTCCGTCGCCGCTTCGACGGGCGGCGTTACAATCGCGTGTTCTTTTGGGACGCCCACGCTCTCTACTATCCTTGGGGAGATTCGGCGTTCCGGCCTTACTTCATGGTCGGTTTGGGAGCGACCGCCATGAGCTTCATCGACCGCACCGACGTGACCTATAAGGACACTTTGTTTACCCTGCCGTTGGGAATCGGAATGAAATATCGGATCAATGATTTCCTCGCCGCCCGGATCGAGGCCGCCGATTTCATGGCGTTTGGCGGCGGCCAGACCTTGGAGTTGGTCCACAACGTCACCGTGATCGGCGGTGTAGAAATGCGTTTCGGGGGTCCCCGGAGGGCTTATTGGCCTTGGAATCCCGGAAGGCATTATTGGTAAAGCTAATTCTTCACCCGGGCAGGCAACCGGTCGATCTTGGCCGCTAAAATGAAATCGTTTTCCGACAGGCCGCCGATGGCGTGCGTGGTTAGTTCGATCCAAACGTTTCGGTACCCCTCGAGGTGAAGATCAGGGTGGTGCCCTTCGGCCTCGGCGAGTTCCGCCACTCGGCTGAGAAACTCCATCGCGGCAGCAAAGTCCTGCATCTTCCAATCCTTGCGGATCCGATCGCCACCGTGGCTGAGCCGCCAGCCATCCAACGCGGCTAACTGCGCCTGGGATTGTTGCGAATCGTACTTGGGAAGCCCGCCTTCGCAGGGACGACATTTCTTCGCCGCTAGCGACTGAGCAACTTCGTTTGGCATATTGGCTGAGCTCCCTTGGATAAAACGTTCCGCGAAATTCGTTCCTGGGAATTCTTGCCGTTCGACGAGACGCGTCAAGCCTGGCGCCATGCTTGGAGCCTATCTCATAACCCCGCCTATCCCGCTCGAAAGAGGTTTTTTTGGCGGAAGGCACCTACAGCACGACGTTTTTTCCCGTCGTCCGCGAAGACCTTGGGCCCTCACCCTGATCCTCTCCCAGGGGGAGAGGGAACTTTGGGATAAGCTCTTAAAAGAGGGTATCGAGGAACGATTCGACGGCAGGTCCGACACACGACCTCCCTCTCCCCGTGGGTTCCAACAGGGCGGACAGGGCCAGGGATTGGGCTGTCTCAACGCTGGTCGTTCACCGCTGGAATACCCGTCCCGCGCGAATTCTCCTCTTCCGTCTCGATCCGCGAGGCGAGCGTATCGCGCAGATCGTCTTGCTTGAACGCGATCTCGGCTTCCGGCCCGCGCTCTCCAACGGCCGGTTCCGTCAAAGCGACAATAATCAGCCCATGCCGATTGGCGAAATCGACCACCTCGGGTTCATCGACGATGATCGTGCGGTGGGCCTCGACGGCCAGAACGAGGGCCCCGGCTTCGACCATGGATTGCAGGGTGCCCAGGCCGATCGTAGGCACGTCGAACCGCATGTCCTGTTGAGGCTTGGCGACCTTGACCACCGTGAACCCGCCCGCCGGACAGAGCCTTCCCGCCCGGCGGATGCAGGCATCGGTTCCTTCAATCGCCTCGACGGCGAGGACGGCCTGGGCCTTGACGGCGACGCTTTGGCCCACGTCCAGACGTCCCATCTCCTTGGCTAGCGTCCAGCCGAAGGCGATGTCCTTTCGCTGCCAGGCCGAGGGCCGCCGCCGGGTCAACACACCGGGCTTGACCAGCAAGTCAGGAGCGAAGTCGGTGGGAGGCAGGAAGCGAATCCCGTCGGCCGCAAACGCCTCGACCATCATGGTCAAGAGGCTATCGTCGCGGCAGTCCTTGCGACGCGTGAGAAAGTGCGGGATCGCTTCCCGAAGCATGCGCCAGTCGGGCAAAAGCCGGAGCCACATCCAGGGTTGAAACAGGACGGTCTTGTGGATCTTGCCGGCCATGACCGCCTCGGTCACCCGGCGCCGTCGGAAATAGCGGATCGCCTGACCCAGTTTGGCCAGGCCGATCCACCGAAACTCGCAACACCGCTCGGCCAAGGCTGGGTCCGCGTGCCCCGCCAGGCCAAGGCAGTACGTCTCGCAGCCTTGACGCTTCAGGGATTCTGCGATCACCAGGGGATAACGTCCCCATCCGGCCAGCAAGCCGATGCGTCGGGCCGAAGGGGTATCTGGCAAGGGGGGCTTCGGGCTGGGATCCATGACTCGACAAGGACACGCCGGTTCAAAATCGCCGACTTTGCCGCGTGGAACGGGGCCAAGCCGGCGGGCGAATCAACGTGGGGGCTTTTCCCCATGTTCACGCATCAACCGCTCCACGGCGGCCTGGAGCTGCTTCAGTTCGCGGCGCATTTCCGGCAACTTGCTCAACGCCGCTTGCTTGAGCATTTGTTCGCGTTCGGGGGTGGCGGGGATTCCGACCATGCGGGCGTTGTCGGGCACGTCGTTGATCACCCCCGCCATGGCCCCAAGCACCGCCTTGTCGCCAATATGCACATGGTCGCGCACTCCCACTTGGCCCGCCATCACCACATGGTCGCCGGTGGTCGTGCTGCCGGCGATTCCCACTTGGGCGCAAAGCATGTTGTGTCGGCCGATGCGGCAGTTGTGGGCGATCATCACCTGATTGTCGATCTTCGTGCCCTCGCCAATCCGTGTGGACCCGTAGGTGCCGCGATCGATCGTCGTGCCCGCACCAATCTCGACGTCATCCTCGACCACCACGTTGCCAAGCTGGGCCGATAGGCAATGACGGCCATTCACGCTCGAATATCCGAACCCATAGGCCCCCAGCACTGCGTTGGCGTGGATGACGCAACGAGCCCCGACGACCGTGTTCTCGTACAATACCGCGTTGGGAAAGATGGTCGAATCCGGCCCCACCCGCGACCCGGCGAGGATGCGAACGCCTGAGTGGATCGTGGCGTTGTCGCCGATCTCCACCTCGTCGCCGATCATGGCGAACGGATGGATATCGACGTTCCTGCCGATCTTCGCCGTGGGACTGACGAAGGCCAAGGGACTGATTCCTAGGCGTTGGCAAGGCCGAGGCGGGCGGAAATAGGCCACCATTTTAGAAAACGCCTGATGCACATTTTCGGCCTGAATCACGGGGATGCCATTCGGGGTGAGCGCGAGGGGAACCACGGCCGCCGTTGCCCCGCTCCTCGCCAAGCACCCGTTTTTTTCCGCAGCGTCGATCAGAGTAATCTGCCCTGGGCCCGCCTCGTGCAGCGGCGCAGCCCCGGATATCACGATGCTTGCGTCGCCGATCAGATGGCCATCCACCATCGCCGCAAGCTCACCGAGGGTCGCTTGCATGTCTCCGTCCTTTCGACGAGAATCCGTTCCTTGGCGCCCCCAATAGCGGGAGATAGGCAACGCCGCGAATCTTACCGCATCTCCGTAAACCAGGCAAGAGCATCCGGGGTGCTTGGGTGCTTGGGGGGTGCAGGGGAGTGGGGTCGCAACGCCGTCCCCCTTGCGATATAATCCGGCGTCTTAAAAGTGGACGCAACTCCTTATAATTTAAATATCTATTTTAGATATCGATTGCTCGTTAACAAATGAACTTCCGCTATTAGACAAGTCTTGACTCGGAAATTCGCGACACGTCAGTATAATTTCTGCTTCTGGAATGCGTTTCCGCGATTCAGACGTACGTACAGGTGCTTTTTACCATGAGTCAGACCGTAACGGTTTCCTCGACGAGTCCTCGGCCTACGTTCCCCCCGCTGTTGAGCGCCGAAAGCTTGTATGACAAGTGCATGACTTTGGCGAGCAATCTGTGGTGGAGTTGGAATCCCGACGTGATCAGTCTGTTTCGCGACCTGGACCCGATTCGTTGGCGCCAGCTCGACCACAATCCCATCGCGTTGCTCAAGGAGTTCACTCCTGAACGATTGGAAATGCGAGCGGCGGAACTGGTGCTTTATAGTCGCATCAATCATGCGTATCGGCGGTTGAAGGAATACCTGGGCGACGTGCCGCATTGGGCGCGAACGAATGCAGGCGTGTTGGGGTCCAAGCCGGTAGCCTATTTCTCGCTGGAGTTCGGTGTTCACGAATCGGTGCCGATCTACTCGGGTGGGCTGGGGGTACTGTCAGGCGACCATATCAAGAGCGCCAGCGGGTTGGGCGTGCCGTTGGTGGCGGTCGGTCTGTTCTACCATCAGGGGTATTTCAAGCAGCATCTGGACATCAATGGTTGGCAGCAAGAAGAATACCTCGACATCAAGGCCGAGAATCTTCCCTTGGAGCCCGCCCGAGGCCCCGACGGAAAACCGGTAACGATCGAGATTTGCACGCGGACGGGTTGCCTGTTCGTCAAGGTGCGTTTGATGCGCGTTGGCCGCGTGAATCTGCTTTTGATGGATAGCGACGTGGACGGAAACCGGCCAGAGGATCGCGACCTGACGTCGCGTCTCTACGGCGGCGACAATCGAACGCGGATCCGCCAGGAATTGGTGGCCGGGGTGGGAGGGGTTCGAGCGCTGCGGGCCCTAGGAATCCGCCCCGGCGTCTATCACCTCAACGAGGGTCATAGCGCCTTCGCCACGTTGGAGGCGATCCGGGAACGCATGAAGGACAACGGCTTGAGCTTTGATGAGGCCCTCCGCGACGTGGCCGAACACACCGTGTTCACCACGCACACACCCGTTCCCGCCGGACACGACCGCTTCGACGCCCACCTGATCGAGGAACACCTCGGACCTCTGCGCGACGAATTAGGCATTTCGCCTCAGCAACTGATGGGTCTAGGCCGGGTGGAACCGCAGAACGAGCACGAGACGTTCTGCATGACCGTGTTAGGACTAAAGCTCTCGCGGCGGGCCAACGCGGTGAGCAATCTTCACGGTCGGGTGACGCGGCGGATGTGGGCCCACTTATGGCCCTGGCGCGTCGAGGATGAAATCCCCATCGGACACATCACCAATGGCGTGCATATCCCCAGTTGGCTCGCCTACCAGATGCGCCAATTGTACGACCGGTATTTTCCCGCCGACTGGGACCGCCGCATGGGCGAACCGGAAGTCTGGCAGGAAATCCATCACGTCGATCCGGGCGAGCTCTGGGAAACCCACCATGCCCTCAAAAACCAGCTCCTCGCGTTCGTGCGGCGGCGGGTCAGCCGCCAATGCCGACGCCGCGGCGAGAGCGACGAAGCCGTCGAGGCCGCACGCAACATGCTCGATCCCAACATTCTCACCATCGGCTTCGCCCGGCGTTTCGCCACCTACAAACGGGCGGATCTGATCATGTACCAGCTTGACCGCCTCGCGGCGATGATCAACGACCCGGAAAGGCCCATCCAATTGATCTTCGCAGGCAAGGCGCATCCGGCCGACGAGCCGGGCAAGCGGCTGATCCAAAAAATCGCCAACCTCCATCGCGACCCTCGCTTCGCCGGCCGTGTGGCCTTCATCGAGGATTACGACATCAACGTCTGCCGCCACATGGTTCAGGGCGTCGACGTCTGGCTCAACAATCCCCGCCGTCCCCTCGAGGCCTCCGGCACCAGCGGCCAGAAGGCCGTGCTGAACGGGGCGTTGAACCTCTCGATTCTCGACGGCTGGTGGGCCGAAGCCTACGACGGCTCGAATGGGTTCGCCATCGGCGAAGGGGCCAGCCATGCCCGCGACGACGTCACGGATGCCCGCGACGCCGAGGCCCTTTACGAAACGCTCCAAAAGCAAGTCATCCCCTTGTACTACGATCGCGACATCGACGGCCTGCCCCGCCAGTGGATCAGGCGGATGATGAATTCGATCAGCACTCTGGCCTGGCGCTTCAGCGCCGACCGGATGGTGGCCGACTACGTCCGCCACGCCTACTTGCCCGCCGCCGGCGGCATCAGTTGCGATATGAACATTCGCTGACGCAGGTTCGCGGGGCAGGACATCCAGCCTGAAGCTCCCTGTCCAACCCTTCCCATGTCCGCTTTCTTCGATTACGAACACACCGTAAGCGACTTGGAGATCGACGCCTTGAACCACGCCAGCAACGTGGCTTACGTCGAGTGGATGCAGGCGGCGGCCTTGGCCCATTCCACCGCCCTGGGCTGGCCGGCAGAGCGTTATCTGGCATTGGGACAGGGCTGGGTGGTTCGGGCCCACACGATCGAATATCTTCAGCCGGCCTTCGCCGGCGACCGCGTGGTGGTGCGGACTTGGGTCGCCGCGATGCGCAAGGCCACCTCCCTGCGCCGCTACGTGATCTTCCGCAAGTCAGACGGACGGCACTTGGCCACCGCCGAGACCCGCTGGGCCTTCATCGACTACGCCGCCCGTCAACCAGCCCGCGTCCCACCCGAAGTCGCTGAGTCCTTTCCCGTCGTCTCCTTGGAGGGCGATGCGAAAGACGGTCGGCGGCGTGCGACCCCAATCGCTTAATCCTTGCCCCGAATCCGGAGTCCCTGCCCATGAACGTGCTTGTCATTCTTGGACATCAGCATCCCGGAAGTTTTTGCCATGCCATCGCCGAGACGGCGGTCCAGACGCTTCAGGCCGCAGGTCACGAGGTCACCTTCCACGACTTGTACGCCGAATCCTTCGATCCGATCCTGCCCCACGACCAAATCCCCAAGGACGCTCCCGTCGATCCCGTGGTGCAACGTCATTGCGACGAGGTCCGCTTTGCCGACGGCTACGTGATCGTGCATCCCAATTGGTGGGCCCAGCCGCCCGCCATCCTCAAGGGCTGGATCGACCGGGTGTTCCGGCAAGGCGTGGCCTACGAATTCGGTCCCGGCGGGAAGATCATCGAGCACTTGGCAGGCAAACGGGCGTTGGTGTTCACCACCTCCAACACCCCGCGGGACGTGGAGCTGGCGGTCTTCGGCGACCCGCTGGAAAACCTTTGGAAGACCTGCATCTTCGGTTTTTGCGGCGTCCGCGATTTCCGCCGCCGCAACTTCGAGTCGATCGTCCTGAGCACCCTCGAACAGCGCCGCCAGTGGCTCGAAGAAGTGCGGCAAATCACGCGTGAGCACTTTGCGCCGCGCTAGCTCCGCGACGCCTCCGGCAGCCCGATTTCTGCTACGATTTCCCGCCGTCCAGCGAAGCGGTAGAATGCTTGAAAGGCTCAACATTCTCAGGCCGCGCGTGGCAAAAGCCGCGTTGGCGGTCGAGGGATTTCGGCTTCGGTCTTCTGTCTCAATCGCTGGCGATTCGTGTTGCATCTGCTCGATCAAACCTCCGAACAATTTCGCGACTGGCTGGCCCAGCGCGATTTGCCCGCCTATCGTGCCGCCCAGGTCCGCCGCTGGTTGTTCGCCGAGCGGGCCGAGAGCTTCGAAGAAATGACCGATTTGGGCAAATCGCTGCGAGGGTTGCTGGCCGCGGAATTCACGATCTGGAGTGCCAAGGTCGCCGCACACCGAGAGTCGCCCGACGGGACTGAAAAGCTCCTGCTCGAACTTGCTGATGGCCATCGTATCGAATGCGTCTTGCTCCGCGACGATAAAGAGCACCGCACGGCGTGTATCAGCACGCAAGTGGGCTGCGCCATGGGCTGCGTGTTTTGCGCCAGCGGCTTGGACGGCGTGGCCCGCAACCTCTCGACCGGCGAAATCCTCGAACAGTTGCTCCGCCTGCAACGCCTGTTGCCCAAAGACGAACGCTTGACCCACATCGTCGTCATGGGCATGGGCGAACCCTTGGCCAACCTCCCGCGGCTCTTGCCGGCGCTCGAAACCGCCAACCGGCCGGATGGTTTGGGCATCAGTGCCCGCCGGATCACGATCTCCACCGTAGGATTGGTTCCGGGCATCCGCCGTTTGGCCGAGCTCGACTGCCAATACCATCTGGCTGTATCCCTCCACGCCCCCAACGACGAACTCCGCACTCGCCTCGTGCCCACGAACCGCAAGATCGGCATCGAGAGAATCCTTGAAGCGGCCGACGAGTATTTCGCGAAGACGGGTCGGCGCGTGACATTCGAGTACGTGCTGTTGGCGGGCCTCAACGATCAGCCGGAACATGCCCACCAACTCGCAGCTCGGCTCAAAGGTCGGCCAGCCCTGGTCAATCTCATCCCCTTCAACCCCGTCGCCGAACTGCCCTACCGCACGCCAAAGTCCACAGCCACGGTCCGTTTCGCTGAAATCCTCCAGCAGAACGGGCTGAGCGTGGCGATTCGCTATCGAAAAGGGGACCGCATTGACGCTGCTTGCGGCCAGTTGCGGCGCAGCACGGCATATTCCGGCCCGACTCGCGCTCCAGAGACTTAAAGTCTGACAAGGTCCACGGCCGCAACCAAAAGGGCTTCAGGGTGGGGCCCCTCCAAAACAGGCGTTCATCTCTGCGGATGACGAATTGCCCAGAAAGAACAATGCCGTAAACCTCGCCAAGCGGTGGGTCAGTCTTTCACGCCAAATAATTGTGTTAGCCTGCTTGGATCGCGGGATTTTTGAGGGATATTTGCCCTTGGGGGACGAGAACCACCTCAACGCCTTCTTCGACCACCTTGCTCAACATGCATCCAAGGGATTTTTCCTCGGCAGGGACAATATTGGCCTTTGCTAAGCGAACACACCAGCCAACTGGCCCACGGCAGCCCAAGCCCCAAGAGTATCGCCAACACGTTCAGTGTCTGGCAAATATCTATGGCGCCCTGGCTGGGTAGTTTGTGTGACTCGGGTAAACCGGTTTTTTCGCTTCAGCCCAGGAGGTTGCCATGGACGAGCCGTTGCCCAAGTTGGATCGAGCGGCGTATCTGGCCGAGATGCGGGCAGATTTCGAACGGACCTTGCAAGAAGTCGCCGACGCCGTCGTCGCGGCGAAGGACTTGAATCTGGCGGCGTTTTTCGCCCAAACGGCTACCCGACCCAGCAGCCGGCCCGCGTGGCAGGCTGCCAATCAACGTGCCGGTCAGTCCGGCGGCCAACTGGCCGCTGGTGGCAGCGAGGCAGGTTCGGAGCAGGCCATCGACCCGCCCGGGCGTCCTCCCGACAGCGTCATGCCCCAGTCTTGGCTCGACGCCCTGGACGAGCTAGAAGACGATGCCAAGACCGCCCACGACGCCCCGAGCAACTCCCCGCCCTCACCGACGCGGCGATTTTGCACCTGACGGCAATGGACGCCCCCGCTCACCCACGGCTGCCACTGCTGGCTTGTCCAGCAGTTCCCTGTGTGGATGCCATCGTCGAGATGACGCCGCCTCCAGGCCAGCGCAAACGAGTCCGGCACTACCACGACCCAGGCCACGTCCACGAGCTGACCTTTTCCTGCTACCGCCGTTGGCCCTGGCTGACCAACGACGTGTGCCGCGCTAGGCTCGCCGAGAGCATTGACCGGGCGATGGAAGGCCATCGTTATCGGCTTGCCGCCTTCGTGTTCATGCCCGAGCACGTTTACCTGATCGTCTACCCCCTCCCCCAGGCAGGCTCCATTGACGCCCTCTTGAAAGCGATCGAGCGGCTGTTTTCTTATCGCATCAAGCAACTGCTGATCCAATCGCACAGCCGCCTCTTGCAGCGGTTGACCATCCGCCAGCGTCCCGGGGTGATGACGTTCCGTTCCTGGCAGGAGGGTCCGGGGTACGACCGGAACCTGACCAAGCCTTCCCCCGTGCTTGCGGCGATCGACTACCTGCACCCTAACCCCGTCCGTGACGGGCTTGTCAAGAGGAGCGTGGCTTGGACATGGTCCAGTGCCCGATACTACCTGCTCGATCCGCCCCGACAATACGCCTCGTTGCCGACCGTCCACACCCTGCCGGCCGAATGGCTGGACGCAACGGACTAGCTGACCGCGGACGGGCACTGCTGGACAAGCCA
>CALFBP010000071.1 GCA_937951625.1 uncultured Thermoguttaceae bacterium | reverse complement strand
GCAAGCGGTGGGTGTTCACCACCTGGTTTTACATCAGACCGGGTAGTTTCGCTTGGTTGAACGACAAGGGCCAGAGCGTGGCGGTGGTTGGAAGCGCAGGGCCTCCCGATTGCGGGTGGAGGTCGCCGCCTGGGACGGGATACCGATTCCAGGCCGAACCTTCGCCGACTCCGACCCGATCGTCGGCGATCAATTCCGCAAGCCGCTTACTTGGAATGGCCAAGATACGCTAACGCCTGAAAGGGACACGCCCATTTTCCTCCGCTTCCGCATGGACCGGGCCACGCTGTTTGGACTCGATTTTGTGGACTGATCGCGGCTGGGGCGGCGATCGTGGCCAAGTCGCCGCTTTTTCCCAGGCGATGTCACGGGCGCGCCCCCCGCCATCCAGCCTGGAGCAGTTCCCGCATCTGAGCCACCACGTCGGCCATGCCGGGATCAGAGGCCCGATTGTGCCATTCATGGGGATCGGTCTGGTGGTCGTAGAGTTCAGCCGGGGCATCGGGTCCGTCACCCCACTGCGTGAAGCGGTACCGCTCGGTCCGAATGCTACGCCCCATTACCGCGCCTTTGGCCTGCGGTTTTTCGGCTCGGCCGCCTCGCACACGATGGACGACCTGGGTGAGCGCACCTTTTTTCCATGGCCGCTGGGGATCGTCCAGCAATGGGCGCAAGCTCACGCCCTCCAACGACGGCGGCGGCGTCAGGCCGCACAAATCGGCCAGCGTCGGGTACACATCCACTAGTTCTGCCAGTCTGCCCGTGGCCTGACCGACCGCCTTCATCCCTGGAGCAGAAATCACCAGCGGCACTCGGGCCGACTCCTCGAAGACGGTCATCTTCTGCCACTGCCCATGTTCCCCCAAGTGGTAGCCGTGATCGCTCAGGAAGACCACCACGGTGCGATCCGCCAGGCCGAGCCGCTCCAGTTCGTCCAACACCACGCCGAACTGTGCGTCCATGAAGCTTACGGAGGCATAGTAGGCCTGGATTACCGTGCGCTGGAGCGATTCGTCCATTCCGTAATGCGGGGGGAACACGGTCAAGGCAGCCGCCGGTTTGCCCTCGCGATCCCCAGGCGGGTTGGCGGCCAGGGCGATTTTGGCCATGTCGTAGAGCGAGAAGTATTTTTTCGGCGCGACGTAAGGCGTGTGGGGGCGGAAAAACCCGACGGCGAGAAAGAACGGATGATCGCGGTGCTCTCGCAGCAATCGACATGCCTCTTGGGCGATTTTGGCATCGGTCTGTTCGATGTCCTCTCCGTCCGCGGCCAGCCAACTCAAGGTGCCGCCATAGTTCCGTGTGCCGACGGCCACCGTCGCTCTCTGCCCGGCCACGATACTGAAGATTTTGTCTTCATCGTCGCAGTCGCGCCCTCGCGGGTTGATGACCTTTTCCCACGAGACGGGATCGTCCATGCCGTCGGTGCCGATTTGTTTGGGGACGCCGTAATGGTAAAGCTTGCCCACCCGGGCCACGAAGTAGCCGTGCTTTTTGAAAAGCTGCGGCAAGGTCACCACGTCGGGAACAGTCTGACGAAAGTGGGTGGCGTTCTCGTAGACCTTGGTCGTATCCGGGCGCAGGCCGGTGAGAAACGAAGCCCGGCTCGGGTTGCACAAGGGATACTGACAGTAAGCCCGATCGAATCGCAGCCCACGCTGGGCCAGGCGGTCGATATGGGGCGTGACGGTTGGTCCGCCGTAGCAGCCCTGAACGGCCGCGCAATCATCCGAGACCAACAACAGCACGTTCCAGGGCCGCGCCGGCTTGCCGGGCGGTTCGGCCGCAAAAAGCAAGCCGCTTCCAAAGACCGAGACGGCGGCCAACACGCTAAGCCACCCAGCGAACACGGCCCGGTATGGTGCGACGGGCCAAACGCCGCCGCGAGCCTCCGCGCTTTCGAATAACTCGGGATGGTTGGTCATCGAAGGTCTCCTCTTAACCAAAGTATCAGTCAAACCAATCCGTCCAAGCGCGTCAAACCGATCGGCTCGCGACTGGCGAACGGCTCGCCGTAGCGCGTGCCAATAGTCCAACCCCAATACGCGGCCTGATCGCGGATCCGATCCAGCAACGTGGGGCTCTCCTGCGAGCGGCCCTCGATCAGTTGGCTGCGGTAACACTTCAGGATTTCCAGTTTCCGCTCCCAAAACTCGCTGATGTCGAACACGAAGGAGGGTTGCGCCACGAGCCGCAGATGGGTGCAAAAATAGTAGAAAATCCGCTCGGGGTAATGCGGCAAGCCCGGCAGATCAGTCTTCGTTAGCTTGGCCCAGAAACGGGCGGCCTCAACCAGCGGGGTGGCGGCCACGTGGTCGGGATGGGCATCGGCCCAATAAGGACAGAATAGCCATCGCGGCCGGGTCTGGCGGATCACCCCCGCCAATTTCGCCCGGGCATCGAGGCTCGCTTCCAGACGCCGATTGGTCAGTCCGAGGTTGTCGCGCCAGTCAATGCCCAACAGTCTGGTCGCGGCGGCGGTTTCTTCAGCACGGATTTCCGGTGAGCCAAATGGCGTAGGTTCTCCATTGGTCAGATCGAGGATACCAATGCGAAGGCCCTGCGCCTTCCATTTCAGGATAGCCCCCCCCATTCCAAGCTCGGCATCATCCGGATGAGGGGAGATCACGAGAATGTCTAACATGGTGGCACGAAACGGTGATCAGTGAACTGAATCTTAGAGTCCCAAAAAATGAAGAATTTTTGAGAAATTGGCCTGGACGCACCTAAAAAGTTATGCGACACTCCCGGCCCTAATAGGTCCTTCCTTTGGATGGTCTTGGCAAGTCTATTGGTTCCTCGGCGACCAACCATGTCCCGGAATCTTCCTTGGCTGGCGGCGATCGCAGCGGCAGTGGGGGCAACCCTGTTGGGTTGTACCCCCATGGATCTCCGCGGCGACCCATTTCGCGAAGATGAATTGTCGGCGACCGTGCGGCGCATGCGTCCGCTGCAAGCACCCAATGAGGCCTGGGGAGTCAGCAACAAGGCCCTACAGATCGAGAGAGACTTCGGTTACGAGTAGTCGCCGCCTGGAATCAGCCCGGCGTCCATCCGTCCGTCGTGCCTTCTCCCGTGCGGAACTTGACCTCGCTGCCCAGACCGCTCGAATACCAAGGCAGCCGCTGGCGTTCCACGTACCATCCAGTCACTCGGCCCGCTCATTGTATGCCGTCGCCGAAACCAGACAATCGACCGCACGGTTCTTAGGGCTAATCGTCAATCTTTCTGCTTCAGCGCGGCGGCAGTGGGTCGAGAACGAGGGCCGCGCGAATTGTCCCCGCCCTTTCCGGTCGTGACGGACCGCGCCTGTGTTGGCCTCTAGATTTCCCAGCCGGGGCGGTACGCTCGCCGGAGGTACTGATCGGCCTCGGGACAGTTCGTGGCCTTCAACGTGGTGGGATCCCAGAGGAGCTTTTTGCCAACGCGGAATGCCACCGTGCCCAGCAGGTTGTGCTCGATCAGCTTGCCCGAGTAGTCGAAGTTGCACAAGGTCGGCGAGCCGGTCTTGCAGCCCAGGAGCCACTCCTCGTAATGGCCGGGCGAGGGCGGAATCGACGGCTTCATTTGGAAATCCTTGAATTTCTCTTCGGGCAGGAGATAGCGGCGACTGTAATCGGCCAGGACTTGGCCGTTGTCGCCGACGAACAGCACCCCGATGCCCCATTTGGTCAAGTCGTGGCCTGGGGGCGAGGCGGGCTTTTTCCCCCCATCGTACCAAGTGAGTTTCAAAGCTGGCCGCTCTGGCGTGGCGGGGTGCTCGAAGTGGGCCACGAGCCATTGCGGGTAGCACTCGTCGCTGCGGTTGCAACCCTCGGCTTCGACCGAAACCGGGTCGCGGAGTTTCAGGGCCCAAAACGGCAAGTCGATCAAATGGCTGCCCATGTCCCCAAGACATCCATTGCCGAAATCCCACCACTGCTCCCACACGGTGCATCCTCCCAGATAGCTAGGATGATAAGGCCGCTCCGGCGCCGGGCCGAGCCAGAGGTCCCAATCGAGGTGCTTGGGGACGGGCGGGGTGTCCTTGGGTCGCGTCGTACCGGGCGGAAAGCCCACCCGATCGCACCACACGTGGACTTCGCGCACCGGGCCGATGGCTCCGCCTTGAATCCACTCCACCACCCGGCGATAGTTGTCCGTGGCGTGAATCTGCGTGCCCATTTGGGTCGCCACCTTGAACTGCTTATAAACATCTTGAACGACGCGGGCCTCATAAACCGAGTGCGCCAAAGGTTTTTCGCAATACACGTGCTTGCCGCGTTTCATGGCCGCCACACAGGCCAGCGCGTGGTGGTGGTCCGGGGTGCTGATCACCACCGCGTCGAGGTCTTTCTGATCCAGAAGCTTTCGCCAATCGACATAGCGTTTGGCTTTGGGAAACTGCTTGCTGGCGGCCTCCAGATGGTGTTCGTTGACATCGGCCAGGGCCGCGATGTTCTCGCTTTTCACTCCCTGCGTATTGGCCGCCCCGCGACCGCCCGCCCCAATGATCCCGATATTGAGCTTTTCATTGGGGGAACGACTTCGAGCAGCGGCCGTGCCCGCGGCAACCCAAAAACCAATTCCGGCATAGGTCGAGTTTTTCAGTAACGTTCGGCGGGTAAGGCGTGGGAGCATGGTAGGACTCCATGGCGGGTGGGAGAGTGGCAGGTAAAAGGGACCTGAGCTGTTCAGATTAGCGCAGGCTCCGAGACAATTCAAGGCGCGACGGCCTGCATATTCCGACTTTTCGGCTTACTAAGGATGCGCCGAATTCGAGCGATGATCCGCTCTCGCCCCCGGGGTCGAAGCGTTCTTTTGGGGGGATGAGATTGCCGCTCCCGACAAGCTTGCACTCCTCTGCCGGGGAAGCGGTTTTCTTTGCGCCCTGAGGCGGCCAGAAGCCGTACCGCTTGAGAACATCGTTTTGGACTGGGCCGAAACCTGCGGCGCTTGCCAGTCGCAACGATTTCGGCTATCACAGGAGCACATTTTTTGCTCCCGCTTCACAGACAAGGCTGAGAGGAGTTTCGATGATGGAATCGCCGCGCCCATGGTACCGCGAGCTGAATGGCTATCACTGGTTTGTGCTGACCGTATGCACCCTGGGCTGGCTGTTCGATTGCTTGGATCAACAGTTGTTCAATGCGGAGCGCAAACCCGCCATCGCGGAACTGCTGCATTTGCCGGCGAGCGACCCGGCCGTGGACCGCTACGCTGGTTATTCCACTTCGATCCTGTTGATTGGTTGGGCCGTGGGAGGGATTGCCTTTGGCATTATGGGCGATCGCATCGGCCGTGCCCGAACCATGGTCTTCACCATCCTCTCGTACTCCGTGTTTACGGGCCTGACCGCGTTTTCAGTGAGCGTGTGGGATTTCACGCTGTATCGGTTCTTGACCGGCCTGGGGGTGGGCGGTCAGTTTGCCGTAGGCGTGTCGCTTGTGGCCGAGGCCCTCCCCGACCGTGCCCGAACGCCCGCCCTTGGATTGCTCCAAGCCCTCTCGGCAGTTGGCAACGTCACCGCGGCGTTGATTGTGATGCTTTTCGAACACCTCGCGGCCAGTGGGGTCCTCCCGCACAGCGCCTGGCGGTGGATTTTCGGCGTGGGCATTCTGCCAGCGTTTCTGGCCATCGTGGTGATTAGCCGCCTCAAAGAGCCCGAGCGGTGGCAGAAGGCGATGAGTGAGGGCGGACCGAAGCGGAAGGCTGGCTCGATGCGGGAATTGTTCGGCGATCCCCGCTGGCGCAAAAACACGATCGTCGGAATGATTTTGGCCTCCTCGGGCGTCATCGGCTTGTGGGGGATCGGCGTGTTTAGCAACGACCTGACGCACACGATCTTTTCGAAACAGTTCGAAAACGAGGCCCGGCAGCAGGGCGAAGCGGAGCAAGACCTCGAGTTCGTAGCCATGGTTGCTCGCCTGCCTGAAAGGCTGCCGGAAATCCAGAAAAAAGTCCCGCCTTCCGCGGTTCTGGGCACGACACCCCGCGACCAGGACGCCCGCTTGCTTTATGCCGCGGCCCTGACGTTGAGGGAAGAGGGCAAGCCGGTGACCGCTGAAGCTATGCTCTCGCTGTTGGACCTACCGGCAGGGCAATCGCCTGGATTGCTGGACAGAATCGCCCCGAGGCGACAGGCCCAGTCGGCGGAGGATCGCTCGCGTCGGGCGGCGCTTTTGGCCGGGGCCACCGAGGTCTCGCCCGCACAGTTGGAGCAACACGCCGACCGAATCGCCGCCCGCCAAAAGGCCATCGGCGGACGCTTGGGCTTCTGGCGGAGCATCAACTTGATGTTCTTCAACATCGGGGCGTTTTTCGGGATTTACATTTTCAGCGTGGTGACGCAAAGGATCGGGCGTCGTCCCAGTTTCGCCATCTTTTTCTTTTTGGCCATGGTCAGCACGGCTGCGGCCTTCCTGCTGATGAACGAATTCTGGCACCTTTTCGTGATGGTGCCGCTGATGGGCTTCTTCCAGCTCTCCGTCTTTGGCGGGTACGCGATCTACTTCCCCGAACTATTTCCCACCCGACTGCGGAGCACGGGCACTTCGTTCTGCTACAACATCGCCCGCTTCGTGGCAGCCCTGGGGCCGACGACGCTTGGCGTGCTCAGCGATAGGGTTTTTTACGGATACGAGGAGCCGATGCGCTACGCGGGGGTCACCATGTGTGCCATCTTCTTGGTGGGAATCGCCGTGCTTCCGTTCGCACCGGAAACCAAAGACCAGCCGTTGCCGGAGTGACGGATTCCAACAGGCCATCGGGATGCGCCGGGGCCATGCCAGTCGCTGTTCGCCGTGGAATGGAACTCGCCATCTGGATGACGATCGGCGTCATCGCCTTGCGAACGTGGTGCCTTGATGGGCTGCCGGTCCCCATTGTAATCGACAGCAACTCGATGGCCCCGACGCTTCTCGGGCCGCATCGGAAGATCGTCTGCGGCGACTGCGGCTTCCCTTTCGTCCAAGGGTGGAATCCGCGCGGGCCGGAAGCCAGAGCGGTGTGTCCGAATTGCGGCTACGCAGCCAATGATCCGACCGCATGGGGGCTGTCGGGCGGTGACCGCGTGGTGATCGACCGGGCGACGTTCCAATTCCGTTTGCCACGGCGCTGGGAGGTGGTGGCGTTTCGCACGCCCGGACGCGAAAGCCAGTGGTCCGTAAAACGGGTGATCGGTCTGCCCGGCGAGACCGTCTCACTCCGCGACGGCGACGTCTACATCAACGGCGCGATCGTGCGGAAGACGCTGAAAGAACAAGAGGCAACCTCCGTGCTAGTACACGACGCACGGTACGTTCCCCAAGTTTCCCTTCACCTGCCCCCCCGATGGCGGCCCGACTCCCCAGCAAGCCGCTGGTCCTACCGCCAAGGGCGTTTTGTTCACGCCGCCAGCCCGAATCCCGAAGCCATTGATTGGCTCAGCTATCGTCATTGGCGCCGCGTTGCCAGCCGGCCAGACCAAGTGCTGGAGGGGGAGGTTCTGACCGAACCAGCCCTGGAACTCGGACGGCGGGTCCCTGCCGACGCTATCCACCCGACCCACGATCTGCGATTAACGTTCCGTTGGTTGAGGGCCTCGGGACCTGGATGGCTCTACGTTCGGGCGGTGGACGGCGAAACGGAGTTTGTCGCAAAAATTCATCCGGAGTCGCGCCGCGCTGATTTGTTTCTCAATGGCCGCTCCTTACCGATCCCGCCGTTGCAAGGTCGCCTCTTCGAGGAGCTGCCTGTACGCGTGGACGTCTCCTTGTTTGACCGTCAGTTCCTCGTTGCGATCGCCGGCCGCACGATTGCGGCTTATCCTTATGAGAGAGCAAAGCTGAGTGGACCAACAGATCGCCCGCCGTTTTCGCTCGGCGGCGCCGATGTGTCGCTCGAGTTAGATCAAGTCCGCGTCTTCCGGGATGCTTACTACGAAGCGCCTCGCGGAGGTTTACAGGAGTGGCGATTGGGGGGTTTGGCGTCGCATGATGGGGGGGAATGGTTTGTTCTGGGAGATAATCCCCTGTTTTCGAACGACAGTCGGACTTGGCTTGGTGGAGACGGACTGAAGTTGACGGCCCTCGTGGGCAAGCCACTTTTCGCCTTGGGCTTCGGTGGGGAGGTGACTTGGAAAGGGTGCCGATTCCGCATTCCGAACCTCGCTGCATTTCGCTATATTCGCTAGACGTTGGAGTGCCAAAGAGGACTGCATTACCGTAAAATAGTCGGGTTTGCTGGTTCATTGGTTGATACACGATAGTGTTTTTGGGGTGTTCATGAAAAGAAGACCGAACGAAGGGCTTGTCCCTTTTGGGGCTAGACCGGCCGTCGGGGGTATGGGAACTCCTGAGAACCCTCGCCAGAAATCGCGGCGGCCAGAGTCTGCGCAGCCAAGTGCCTCGCCTGCTTGGATGTCGGCCGCGGCGATTCGCGAGTTGGTCGAGTCGGTGGTGGTTGCCTTTGTGCTTGCCTTTCTTTTCCGAACCTTCGAGGCCGAGGCATTCGTCATTCCCACCGGCTCCATGGCGCCCACGTTGATGGGGCGACACCGGGACGTTCACTGCGCCAAGTGCGGCTACTGCTACCAGATCAACGCCAGCAGCGAGGTCGAACAGCCGACCAACCGGCTGACCAACAACGAAGTCGTCTCGGGCACTTGCCCCATGTGTCGTTTTCCAATGGACGTTGGGCCGAATAACCCTCAGGGGAAGTCCTATCCTTCGTACCCGGGCGACCGGATCATCGTGACCAAATTTCCGTACCAGTTTGGCGACCCGGAGCGGTTCGACGTCGCGGTGTTCAAGTACCCCGGGGGGGCGAAGACCAACTACATCAAGCGGATCGCCGGTCTCCCCAACGAGACGGTCATCATCCGCCACGGCGACCTTTTAAGCCGGCCGGATGGCCAGCAAGAGCCGGTGATCATCCAAAAACCGGCGGACAAAATCCTGGCCATGATGCAGCCGGTGTATGACAACGACTATGTCGTGCCTGAATTGCTGCGTCAGGGAATGCCGCCCCGCTGGACCCCGGCTTCGCCCCCTGCCGGACAGCCCGACGCCTGGAAACCCTCGGAGGATGGGAAGTCGTTTTATATCAACGGTAGGTCGCCGGGCGAGGCTTGGCTCCATTACCAGCACCGGGTGCCGAGCTACTCGCATTGGCAGCGGCTCCAAAGCGGAGGCCGATTGTCGCCCGAAAGCATTCCTCCGCAGTTGATCACCGACTTCGCGTTCTACAACACCGAGCGCAACCGGCTGGAGCAGGTCGACTCGTGGCGTCAGGCGTTGGACCGATCGAGCCGGGCGTTGGGGCTGGGTAAGAGTTTGGGCCATCAGAAGCTCGGCCTGCACTGGGTGGGCGACTTGCTTCTGGAGTGCTCGCTGACGGCAGATCAGGGCAGGGGCCAGTTCCTCATGGCTCTGGTCAAGGCAGGAGTGGTGTTTCGTTGCGAGATCGATCTGGCCACCGGCCAGGCTAAGCTGTTGATCGACGGCTTGCCAGAGTTTCAGCCTACCGCGATGACGAAATGCCGCGGACGGGGCACGCACCAAGTACGTTTCGCGAATTTCGACCAGAAGCTGTGGTTGTGGGTGGATGGAACGGTGGTGCAGTTCGACGCCCCCACGAGCTACTGGCCCCTCGACGATTCCCGGCCCGAAACGGCGGACCTCGAACCAGCACGCATCGGTTCGCGCCAAGCCACACTCCGGGTCAGTCACTTGAAATTGTTCCGCGACATCTACTACATCGCCGAGCGAGGCGCCAGCACCATGTGCGACTACGACGCCGCGCCGGGGGAGTTTCCCCATTTTTACGGTGCTGACGATTTCGAGGAAAAGTTTATCGAGTTCTTTTCCGATCCCCGACACTGGGAAGTGTTCCGGCGCCGAAGGCAAGTGGAGTTCCCTTTGGGCAAGGACCAGTACCTCGCCTTGGGCGACAACAGCGCGCAAAGCATGGACAGCCGCCTTTGGGAACAGCGGGGCCCGCAATACTATGTCGATCGCAACTTGATGATCGGCAAGGCCCTGTTTATCTACTGGCCCCATTCGTGGAACACGATTCCCGGCACCCGCGGCTTGCCCGGCTTCCCCGATGGAATCTGGTTTCCCTTCTTCCCAAATTTCGCCCGCATGGGAACCGTGCGGTAGAACGAACTTCGAAACCCGGTCAACCAACGACAGCCATGAAAGGAACACAGCGGGTAGGAAGTGTTTTTTCTCGTGTCGGGAAGGGCGGGGACTTGTCGTAACATATTCTCTGCCGTTAACAAAGACGACGCTCCTTGATGCCGCGAGAGACGTGACCATGCAGGGAGGCAGCCAATGCTCCAGGCCGAGGGATTGGTAAAGGTTTACGGACGGCGCCGCGTGGTCGACGGCGTGGATTTCGAGGTCCATGCAGGCGAGATTGTCGGTTTGTTGGGCCCCAATGGCGCCGGCAAGACGACTACCTTTCGCATGACCTGCGGCATGATCGAACCCAACGCCGGTAAGGTCACCCTCAACGGGTTGGATGTAACGCATTGGCCCATGTATCGCCGCGCCCGGGAGGGCGGGATGGGCTACCTCGCCCAGGAGTCCAGCGTCTTCCGCAAACTGACCGTGCAAGACAACTTGCTGGCTGTGATGGAGTTGCTGGGCATGGGCCGGCGCGAGCGCAAGGCCCGCTGCCAGGAATTGCTCGAACAATTCGACATCGCCCACCTTCGCAAGTCGATCGCCATGTCCCTTTCCGGCGGTGAGCGACGTCGACTGGAAATCGCCCGCGCCCTGGTTTCCAATCCCCAGATCATCCTCCTTGACGAGCCGTTCACCGGAATCGATCCGGTGACGATCGACAGCATTCAGACGATCATCCGCCGTCTGCGCGACGAACGCATCGCCATCTTGATTACCGACCATCAGGTCCGCGAGACGCTGAAGATCACCGACCGCAGCTACGTCATCCGCGCCGGTCGTGTCCTCTGCCATGGCACGGCCGAGGAGGTCCTCGCCAACGAGGACGCCCGCAAGTACTATTTCGGCGACGACATGGACCTCGGCGCGGCCTGAGGGGGGCGACCGGCTGGACCGGCGACAATTCTCCCCAGCCACGCTTACTCGAATTTTTGCCTCGCCACGCTCACTCGTATTGCAAGGCTTCGGTGAGATTCAGCCTTGCGGCCCGTTCCGCCGGAAGCCACGCCGCCAGCAAGACGATCAGCGACGCGCCCACGAAACTACCCGCCAAAAGCGGTGGATGCACCTGGAATTCCACCGGATGGCCGATGGCCGTCATGGTCGCCAGGTTGATCAAGTAGGCCAACCCCAAGCCGACTAAGGTGCCTGGCGCAATTCCCGCGCTGCCGAGAATCACCGCCTGCGAGAGGATGGTTTTGCGAATCTGTTGGCGGGTCATGGCGATCACGCGAAGCAGGCCGAGTTCGCGGGTCTGCTCGAGCACGCTCATCGTCAACGTATTGAATACGCCGAAACCGGCTACCACGAACCCTAAGACAAGAATGCCCCAGAGGCAAGCGTTGATCTCGACTGTCATCCGGTCGATCATCGCTGTGATCTCCGCCCCAGAGTGGAGAAGCAACCCGTGCTTGTCGCAAAGTTTCTGGAGTTCAGCTTGCACGAGGTCGCGGGCCGCGGGATTGACCCGGATCACGTAGCCATCGACGCCGTCCACGCCGAGCCACTGCCGGGCCGCGGGCCGGGCCATGTAGACGCTCAGCCCCCCCACCAAGTAATCATTGGCCAGCCCGGCAATCCGAAACGGTTGCGGCCCTTCGCGCGTCTCGAGAGAAATGGTGTCGCCCGCCCCCACACCGAGCCGCTGCGCGAGCACGGTCCCAAGCACCACTTCGCCTTGCAAAAGTTTGTCCCGCAAGCGGTCGGGATCGCCCGCTCTCAAGTCGAAATACACCTGTTCGTTTGCGGCAAAGTCGCGCACGATGATCACGACCGGTTGATCGGCCGCCGTGCCCGTCACGAATCGCACCGCATCCAACGTGGTGATGCCGGGGACCGTCCGAAGTTCTTCACCGAGGGTCTCCGGCAGGTCGGCGGAGAGGCCGGTGGCCATGTCGGGCATCATGGCGCGGATGAAGAAATCGCCCACAATCGCCCGCTGGTACCAGTGCTTGACGTTTTTCATGTTGTCGAGCACGGCGCTGGCGATGGCCACGCCAGTACTGGCCGCCACGAACAGCACGCCCACCGTGAGCACGGAACGCGAGCGATGCCGGGGAATCTGGCGATGGGCCAATCGCAACTCGACTTGGGTGCGGAGGGGGAAGGCCCAGGCGATCAAGCGAAGGATGCCCTCCAACATCGCTGGGATCATCAAAACGAGACCGACCAGGAGGATCACGCCGGCCAGAATGCCTGCCGTGGTGGGGAGCCAACCGACGATCGAGGCGGTGATCGCGCCGCCACTGGCCGCCGCGATCAACGCCCCCACGACGCCCGTGCTCCCCGAGGAACGGCTGGCCTCCTCCCGGACCACGCCGTCGATGCCCTCCAGGGGCGACAGCCGTCCCGCGCGGCGGGCGGGAATCCAGGCCCCCAGCAGGGACATTCCCAGCCCCAACGCCACGGCGAAAACGAAAGGCATCGGGGTGATGTGCATCGCTGGGAGCGAGGTCATCAAGACCTGATCCAAGGCCCGAGTCAGCAGCCTAGCTCCCGCCATTCCGACGGCGATCCCCAAGGCGGTACCTACCACGCCCATGACCAGGCTTTCGCCGATCACCAGCCTGGCGACCTGACGCCGCGTGGCCCCGATCGTCCGCAGCAAGGCCAACTGGCGGCGTCGCTCGGTGACGTTCATCAGAAAGGTGTTCAGGATGATGAATACGGCCAAGAGCAGCGAAAACGAAGTGGCCAAGAGCAGGCCGTGCTGCGTCGCCTTTAGGGTCTGCTCGACCAGGTGCGTCTGGGTGGCTGGTGGCGCGGCACGCACTCCGGCGGGCAGTTGGCGGCTGATCCTCTCCACGACCGCGCTAGCCTTCCCCGCGTCGTCGAGCACGACTTGAATCTTGTCGATCTCGTGGCGGGCGGAAAACGCGGTTTGGGCCGTGGGGAGTGGCACAAACACCAGACCGCCCATATACATCGCTCCCGCCCCCCGGGCGCGAAGTAGTCCCGAGACCTCTAACGACAACAGCCCGCGTCGCGTCAACAACTGGATCTCGTCGCCCGGCGCGATGCCCAGCGACTCAGCGAAGTGAGCCTCGAGCAAAGCCCCATGGGGACCGGGAAAGAATTGTCCCTGCGCCAGTTCGTAGTCGCGCACGACCTCGTCGCGGGCGGGGTCGATGCCCATGGCGATCAACTTGACCTTGCGGCCGTTGAAATACAACACCGTCGGCCGTTGCAGCAAGGGGGCCGCGCCGCGGACGCCGTCGATCTTCTCGACCAACGCCACCACGGACTCGGAGAAGCTCCCTCCGCCCTCGGCGGTGATTTCCAATGCGGCGCGACCAGTCACTGCCGCGAACATCTCCCGATACGCCCGCCGCGTCGTGGACGAGGCGATCCCGATCGATACCACCGCGGCGACGGCAATTACAATGCTAAGGAGCGTCAAAAAGGCGCGGCCGGGGCGACTACGGATGCCGCGAATGCTTACTTTCCAAAGGACCACGACGGATCGGGCTCCAGCAAGAGGATCCAGGGCAGTCGGCCCAGCAAGACCGCGAGTCCAGTGCAGGCCATCATTATAATAGCAGCAACATCCATCGGCGCGGTGGGACACCGGATTCAAGGCACGTGCAGGCCATGCGGATTGTGCCCCCTGCCCAGACTTTGCGATCCCCTGAAAGATCGCGTCCCCCACATCACATTCCCTAGCCGTCCCGCGCGGGATGCGCCGCCAATCCACTTCCCCATTCCAGTAGGTACCGAAACCCCGGTGAGGCGTCAGCGTATGTTCGCGACCCATTCTCCCCGCCAAAAAGGAGGCCGGGGCGATGCCGACTCGCGTCTTCCGGAAACATTTTCCATGCTGGTCGACAATGCCAGCGTGAGCATGATCCCGCGCGTTGAGGGGGCTCCCAAACGCAATCCGATGCGCGACGACAAACACTAACCACACCCCCATGATCGAGGGAGATGTTTATTGGTACGAGGTCGGTCATCGGCATGGGGTGTTGCCCTCGGTCGGCTGGAACGGTACAAGTTAAAAAAGCGCAAAATCCCAAATTTTGGGAGTGTCTTTCCCCAACAGTCTGGTGGATTCTCCCAATTGTGATGGTCGCATACTTTATTTTCGTTGGGATTTCTGCGTATGGGACTTCGATTCTGACCATTGCCATTTTTGCCATTAATCAGGGGGTGCCGCCTCGATTCAGCCGAGGTACGCCTCCTGTTCGCGGAGAATCCGCTGCACCTTAGGCACCTCCACGGCTCGGGGAGGACAACCGTCCTGGGCGGCCACTGCCGCGGCGACTCCCGCCGCGTGGCCTGTGGCGAAACACACCGGAATCAGGCGGATGTTGTCGGCAGTCTTCAACGCCGCCGAGATGCACCGGCCTGCGGTCAACAACTGCTCGACCTTCCGTGGTACGAGCACCCCATAAGGAATGTGCCACTCTTCGCCTTTGGGTTCGGTGAACCCGCCCACGGCGATCACGTCGGGAAATCGGGCCCCAGTACGGATGTCCTCGTGGGTAAGGGTCTTCACGCCAACCAGGGTCCGCGTGATCCGCACGCCGAGCTGCGGGGCGGTTTCGAGGAGATAAACCCGCTCGTAGCCGGGCGTCTTGCGGAGTTTTTCGAGTTGCTTCCAGATCTGCCGCCGATGGTTCATTTCGAGCCGGCTCAACTCGGCCACGTCCAGGCCGTCGCGTTCGGGACCGAGCATGTTGACCCAATTCACGCCGGGAATTGGCGTCGACGCGCCGAGCCCACGCGGGGGCCGCCCCTCCTTTGCGGCAGGGCCGAGCTTGTCGAGATTCCCGATCCTCGAGACCAAGCCGATATTGTAGGTGCGGTGCTCGAACTCCGCCCCGGCTGCGGCAAACACGTCGCCATCACCGGTGGCGTCGACCACGACCTTGGCGAGAATCGCTTGGCGCCCCGACTTGCTCTCGAACACTGCCCCACGGACCGCATCGCCCTCCATGATCGCGTCCACGCCCCAACAATGCAGGAAGACCTTCACACCGGCCTCGGCAACCATGTCCAGCATGACAAACTTGAGGGCCTCGGCATCGACCGTGGGATTCTTGCCAGGCCCGCGGTTCATGATCCCTCCGTCGATCTTTTCCAGGCGGCGCATCATCTCCTCCCCAATGCCCATGCAGACCTGTTTGGGCCCCTTGACCATGTGGCCGATGACCACAAGCACCAGTCCCCCGGTCCACAGGCCGCCGAAATGATTGTAACGCTCCACCAAGGTGACTTGGGCGCCGGTTCTTCGGGCGGCGATGGCCGCCGCGACTCCCGCCGAGCCTCCCCCGACCACCAGCACGTCGGTTTGGTCCAAAAGCGACAGTTTCCGCTGCGGTTGGATCACCTCGCCATTGACGATGGTCGGACAGGTGGCGGTGGACTGGGCCACGTTGGCCTTGAGCACGCTGCCAGTGAAGCCGCTAGGCTGCGGTTCATCGGCAACCGCAGCACCTCCCGCCAACACCCCGCTGAAACCTGTGGCCAAGCTGGAAGCCCCCACCGTCCGTAGCAGATCGCGCCGTGAGATTCGCTGATTCATCGGTTCTGGCTCCTGAGATTATCGGGGGTTTGAAACAACGCAGGGCGTTGAACAACGACGCCGCGTTGCAACCGCCAAGACGCGGCGCGTTGATCTTTACGTCAATTTGCCTAAGAAAACCAATAACGAGGCACCGCGGGGCGGCTCCCCGAAGGCTAGTTGCCCCAAGCCTATCTCAAGGAGCCATGGGGCTTCAAGATACACTCGCCCGTGAATCCGGTTCGCGATCGACGCCTGCACACAAAACCCGGGGAGATGCCGCTGGCCCTGATGGCTGGCCTCACCCCCCGATGCCGATTATCGCAGGCGATCCGACCAAGCCTCGCCTCGATAGTTGTCGTGGGCGGGGAAAGAATGAGTTGTTGGCGCGAACGGTGGAAAGGCCCCCTCGGGAACAACCTCGTTTGCGGGCGATTGGGGCGGGGACGCAGCCGCGGAGACGGCGGGGGGACGCGCGGCAAGGGGAGGAACACTAGGAGCCGAAGGCGAAACGGCTGGATTTGACGGGACGCTTTGAGCCGATTTCTCCTGAGTCGCCGGGGACGAAACGGTTCCTGAAACCGCGCCCCCTTCCTGCTTACCTCCATCGGCCTCAGACTCGTGGGGTTCGACAAAAAAGGCTTCATCGGCCACGGCAACCGGCGTGGGACCGCTGTGGTCGCCCAACACGGGATCGATGAGCGGGATGTTCAGTTTTGTTCCGGCAAAAGTCGTCCCCTGGTGGATCGTGCCGCGTTGGAACGGACCCGCTCCAAGCACCCAAAGTGCCTTTGTCGTACTTTGCTCTGGCACGGCGCCGGACTGCCATACTGGCCGACCAGTCTTCTTGTTGTAGGCGAATACGGAGATTTTTGCTACACCCCGCTGATCGGTCTTCTTCGCGAAGGCGATTTCCGGAATCTGGCTCGGGGCGCCCGCCATCGCGCCAAACGTCGGCAGGTTCGTGGCCGGGATGCCAAACAACAGGTCGTGGCGGTCCGTGCCCACGGCCCCTGCTCGGACCTCGAGAATGTAATCCGCTTCATCCCGATTGGTTTTCAGGATCGCCCCACTGGCCAGTACGTGCTGCCGAATGGCGCTCGCCAAGTAGGCGCTGTCGGTCACGGATTTGGCAGGCGTGTCATCCACATAAACCTTCTTGCCCGCCAAGGCCCTCATGTCCAATCGGCTCACCGCCCGGTCGATCGAATCGGTGATCAAGAGTTGCTCGGTCGCCGTCCGCGCGGTGTCGGTCCACTTCGTGGTCCCGCAACCGGCAAACGCTACAATCAGCAGCGCAATGGCCTGACGGATTCGCGCGCCCATGGACCAAGTCTTCGGCGACTCCCTTCGCTCGCGTTCGTCAGCATGCTGCCCGGCAGTCCAGGCGTGACCGGGATGTGGGGAATGGAGATGAATACTGCTCAAAGTCGTACAGAAGTTGAAATGTCGCTGTCGGCTCGCCCAAGCGGGCGGGAATTATAATCTCAACCCCGGACCTTGAAAAACCGAGTTTTTCAAGGAAATGGGGACTGAGGTCCTCGGAACTGCAAGTCTTTTGGTAGGATGGACTTCGTGTAAGTGGACGGTGACTTTCCCCCCGGGAATGCAAGTTCGATTGGAGCTCTCTGAAGCTCCCATTCTTCCCAGTCGATGGCATCTTTCGAAAATCTCGAAATCGCCATATCTGTCAGCAAAGGGGATGTCGAAGCAGGCATTGCCAACCTTTTTTCGTGCCCCTGCCTTGACAGCATCAGCTCCCCCAAGCGAAATGTATTTGCGTTGTGCCCCCCGGAACGGTGAAGTTTTCGAACATGTTCTGAGTTAAGCCATTTTTCGCGACGGTATCCGCGTTGTTCTTGCGTCCTAGGAAATAGGCCATGGGCAGAGGCGACCATTTGGCGTATGAGTCGCTGGTGGCGATGGCTCGCGGTGGCGATGCGGAGGCCTTGGGGTGGCTTTTGGAAGGTTGTCGTAACTACCTCACGTTGCTGGCCCAGCTCCAACTCGATCAACGCTTGCGAAGCAAAGTGGATGCGGCCGACATGGTGCAGGAGACCTTCCTGCGCGCGCACCGTGGTTTTGCTGAGTTCCGCGGCGCGACGGAAGCGGAGTTCCTTGCCTGGCTGCGACGGATCCTGGCGTCGCAGATCCACGATTTGCTGCGTCGATTCTTAGGGACAAAGTGCCGCGATGTGCGTCTGGAAAGCCGGTTACAGGAGGAACTCGACGAATCATCCGCTGCCTTCCAATCGCTCGCGGTCCTTTCCGCTAAAGAGGAGACGCCGAGCCAACGGGCGGTGCGCCAGGAGTGGGTGGTGATCGTGGCCGATGCCCTCGCCCAATTGCCGGACGATCACCGTCGCGTGATCTTTCTGCACCACTTTGAGAAGTTGCCGTTGCCGGAGGTCGCTCGACACCTGGGCCGATCTGTGGAAAGCGTGGAGAAGCTCTGGGTCCGCGGCTTGGTCCGCGTCAGGCGTTTGTTGGGGGGAAAGGGCAATGCGTTACCCTGATGACGATTCCTGCCAAGCGGCATCGTCGCAGATGGCGGCCGAGACCAACACGCCGCAGTCGCTCGAGGACCCTCGGGTCATCCAGCGAATCAAGGAATACCGTGAGGCGATGGAGCGAGGCGAAACCCTGAGCCGGGAGGAACTCCTGGCGGAGTTTCCATATATTGCCGACGAAGTGGCCTCCTGCTTGGACGCCTTGGAGATTGTCCAACGCATCGCGCCCAAGTTCAATCAAGAAGAAGCCAGCGCCGATTCTCCCCCCTCTGCGCGGAGAGGTCCCCCGGCAGCGGGGCGATTGGGCGACTACCGCATCCTTCGGCAAATCGGCCGCGGCGGGATGGGCGTGGTCTACGAGGCGGAGCAGATTTCTTTGCGCCGTCGGGTTGCGTTAAAGGTCCTGCCCTTTGCCGCCGTGCTCGACCCTCGACAACTCCAACGCTTTCGAAACGAGGCCCAGGCCGCCGCCTCGCTCCGCCACGAGCACATCGTGCAGGTATACTCCGTGGGAAGCGAGCGCGCCGTGCATTTCTACGCCATGGAGTACATCGAGGGCCAGACCCTGGCCCAGATCATCTCCGGGCTTCGCAGCCGCTTCAGCGACACGCAAATGCATACGGTGGACCCCTGTCGGAGCACGGCCAGCATTCACCTTGGGCAAGACCCCATTGGGGCGAGTTGCTTTGAATTGGCTGGCCGCTCGCTGCTCCAGACGCAGGCCGGAGCTCCCATTTCCACTTTGTTTGCGCCGCAAACTAGAAACGTGTGGCAAGGGGGGAGCCGCACCGGAGCGGCGTCCTTGTGCCGGGACTTCTACCGCTCCGCCGTCCGGCTAGGGGTTCAAGCCGCCGAGGCCTTGGAGCACGCCCATCGAATGGGCGTGGTGCATCGGGACATCAAGCCGTCGAACCTGCTGGTCGATGCCAGCGGAAAGCTGTTCATCAGCGACTTTGGCCTGGCGCAGACGCGAACCGGGGCCAACCTCACGATGACCGGAGACGTGCTTGGCACGCTTCGGTACATGAGCCCCGAACAGGCCCAAGGCCAGCGGAGCATTTTGGACCACCGCACGGACATCTACAGCTTGGGCACGACGCTATACGAACTCTTAACGCTGGAGCCGGCCTTCGGGTCGAGCGACCGCCACACGCTCCTCCACCAAATCTTGGAGGGAGATTTCCGGCCGCCGCGCGAAATCGTTCCCGACCTTCCAGTGGACTTGGAAACTATCGTGCTCAAAGCCATGGCCGTGGACCCGGCGGCCCGCTATGAATCGGCCCAGGCCTTGGCCGACGATCTGCGGCGGTTCCTCGATGACCGCCCGATCCGAGCCCGACGCCCCTCCTCGTGGGAACGGGCCGTCAAATGGGCGCATCGACACGCCGCAGTGGTTATGACTGCGGCTGTCATGGTGCTCGTGCTGCTGGCCGGCCTGGCCGCTAGCACCCTTTGGGTTTGGGCCGAACGCAACGAGGCCCGACGACAACGCGATCTCGCTCGCTCCCAACAGCAGCTCGCCGAGACCCGCCGGCTCCAAGTGCTCGATCGCGAGAAAATCCTGCGCAGACATGTTTACGCAGCCGACGTTCATTGGGCCTGGCAAGCCTACGAAGTTGGCGAAATGGCCGGGGCGCGGCGCATTCTCCAGCAGCTTGGCCCCGCCGCCGGACAAGAAGACCTGCGAGATTTCACTTGGCATTACCTCTGGCACTCGACCCAGAACGTGTGGACCACGCTCGATGGGCATCAAGATGTGATCTATTGCGCGGCGTTCTCGCCCGACGGTGCGATCCTCGCCACGGCCGGGAGGGACCAGACCATCGTGCTCTGGGATGTTGCGCGCCGTCAGAAACTTCGCACTCTTCAGGGCTTTGGCGACGACGTCAACTTCCTCGCGTTTTCCCCGGACGGCACGCTGTTGGCCTCGGCGGGAGACGACTCGACGGTCAGAGTTTGGGACGTGTCCAAGGCACGGCTGCTGCAAATGCTCACCACGTTCACGCTGCCGGTTGCTTGGGTAGGCTTCGTCGCGGACGGCAAGACTTTGCTGGCCAGCGAGGTCCACTGGGACACACACGACACCAAGACCTCGGCATGGGACCCTGACACAGGCACACGCCTTTGGACGGTCGAGGGGTGGCGGGCCTTCGCTCTGGCTGACGATGGCCGCATCGTGGCTTCCACGAAGAATGGCCGTGTGCTCGGCATCATCGATCCCGGAACGAGGAAGCAATTGGCCTCCACGGAAACCCTTCATGAGAAAGTGCTGGCCGCCTCCTTCAGTCCCGACGGTCGTTGGGTGGCCAGCGGTTCGCGCGATGCTTGCGTGCGGATTTGGCAGACGGAAACCCTTCGGCTCAAAGCAGTCCTGCGCGGGCACCAGGCCGCGGTACGATCGGTCGTATTTTCCCGCGACGGCGCCACACTGGTTTCCACGGGCGATGACGGCCAGATCCGCATTTGGCACCCGACCGAGGGCAACTTGCTCCGGGTGCTCGGCGCCCATCTCGGGGCAGTCTGGTGCGCAGCGGTTTCGCCCGACGGAAAGACCCTGGCGACGGGCGCTGGCGACCGTTCCCTTCGCTTGTGGAGCGATTGGCAAACCGGAACCGTCCGGTGTCTGCCGCGACAGTCCCGGCCGGTGACGGGCCTCGCCTTTTTGCCCGACAGCCGAACGCTTGCCACCGCCGGCGGCGAATCGCAGGTCCGCCTGTGGGACACCGACACGGGACGGCAGGTCTCGTCGATCGAATTGCCAGGCAAGCAGTGCGGATGCCTGGCCGTCTCCGTTTCGCGGGGACTTATGGCCATTGGCACGCACGACGCCGCGATCCACTTCTGCGACCTCAACTCGCCCAACCGCTCCGTGGCCCGGATCGAGCAACCGGCGATCCAGCTCGGCGCCCACCACGAAGAGTACGGGCTGCCGGCCGGCGCCCCTTTTTACCTGGCCTTTTCGCCCGACGCCTCTTTGCTGGCCTGCTATCCCATGAACTTCCCAGGTTTTCCCATCCTCGAACCCACGGTTTGGGACGTGCCGACCGGGGGTCGGCGGCTTTCTCTCGATCTGCCGGGCGACTGCGAAGGACATCAACGAGTCGCCTTTTCGCCCGACGGAACCACCCTGGCCGCGTCCTGCCAGACGCGAGTCCAACTGTGGGACCTCGGCTCGCGCCGCCCCCGCACTCTCGCCCCCGGCCATCTGAAATCCGTCCGCTGCGTGGCCTTCTCGCCCGACGGCACGATCCTGGCCACCGGAGGCCGCGATTCGGTGATCAAGTTCTTCGACGCCAAGAGCCTCGAACCTCGGGCTACGCTCTTGGGCCATCACGACATGGTGGAATTGTTGGCCTTCTCCCCGGATGGAAAAACACTGGCCTCCGCCACCCGCTCGGTCCATGCCTCGGTTCGCTATGAGTGCGAGGTGAAATTGTGGGACGTGTTCACGGGCCGGGAACTGGCCACGCTCAACGGCCAACGCTGTAGGGCGACCTGCCTGGCTTTCTCGCCCGACGGGACTCGCCTCGCCGTTGCTGGTGCCACCGCGGATCGCTCGGGCGAAGTCGTCGTCTGGCTCGCGCCGCGGAATGATCGTCCAGACAATCTTTGACAAATCGGAGGGGGCAAATGGCCATCCGTGCGGAAAGCCCCAAGGCGGAAAGCCCACTTCGCAGCCCAGAAACCGTAAAGCAGTGCCCCAAACCCTGACCCCTCAACACGCAAAGCGACCGGTAAAGTCCCGCTTGCCAAGGTGAGCCTCGCTGGTACTCCCCCTCACCTTGCCCTCTCCCAGAGGGAGAGGGTTTTGAACCCGCTCTCGCTTTGGGATAGGGGCCGGGCGTGAGGGCCGGCCTCGCCCCGGCTGTTGCTGTGAGTGCCCGGGCTGAGGGCCTCGCACCTCGACCGCAGACCGGCCCCTGAAACAGCAGGATCGAGCAGTGATCACGTATCGATCACGCTGTTGGAAAGGCCCGGCCAAGCCCAGGGGCATACCGCCTATCGTGAACGTAACCCAATCCCAAGTCAATCAAGTCCGACAACTCAAAACGGCCCAAAGAAGTTTAGCGGCGTAGAGTGCCAGCCGACGGCAGCCAGTAGGAGCAGCTAAAAAACGCGGGCCGCAGGATCGTTCCCGCCTCGCAAGGCAAGGGAACGAATAGCCTACGGCCGCGCATCTCCCCGCTGCTTCGGTAGTTTGGACCTGAAACGAAAAAAAGGCACAATCCTGGCCGCCTCGGCAGGGCCGGCGACGGGGATTGTGCCTTCAGCTTGCAGGCCCGCAGCCTGCCCGTTAAGGCGAAAAAGGTGAACTCCGTTCGGGCTTCCTCAAACCTTTCACGAAGCCAAAATGCCTTGCTCCACGGAGTATTATCGGCCGAGCTCCGTGGAAAAAACACTGCATTCAAAAAAACACGGCGGGACTCGGCAGGCTACTCTGGAAGCACCGTTGAAGCTATTGAAACATGCCTGGGCGGAAACCACAAAGCCCGATGGGGCCGGACAGATTTCTGCCTAGCAACCTTCAGACGAAGGCCGCGAGATGTTTTTCCAGCTTCTCGCGGAGCGTTTCGCTGGTGAAGGGCTTGACCAGATAGTCGGATACGCCCGCCTGAATCGCCTCGATGACGCGGCTTTTCTCCGCCTCGGTGGTGATCATCATGATCGTCACCTTGGGGTCCTTGGCCCGGATTTCCTTGATGACTTCGAGGCCGGTTTTGCCGGGCATGTTCCAGTCGGTGAGCACGAGATCGAACTGTCCCGGGACAAAGACTTGGATCGCCTCGTTGCCATCGGCGGCCTCCACGGCCGAGGGAATACCCACGGCCTGGAGGTTCCGGATGATGATTTTGCGCATCGTGCTGGAATCGTCGGCGACGAGAACTCGAACGGCCATGCTTAGGTTTCCTCCTCCGCATTGGACTTCTTGCCAACTTGTGGGGCGCGGCCTGGACTGGCCGCGACCGCCGCGCAAGCCTAGGTCATGCCGAGGCCATGTCAAGTCGATGATTCAGGCAACACTGGCGGCCGGAGCGCGGAGGCGGCGGACTTCGAGCGTGATTGCGGCGGCGGCGGCATCGAGGGGGATTTGGCGATCGACGTTGCCTTCGACGAAAGCGACCTTGTTCATGCCGTAGACGTCCGAGGTGGCCTCGTCCTGACCGAGGACGTAGCCCCCGGCCTCGCGGATTGCCCGACAGCCGTCAGCCCCGTCGCGGCCCATGCCGGTCATGATCACCCCTAAACACCCGCTGCCAAACGTGGCGGCGACGCTCTGCATCATGACGTCGATTGAGGGCTTGTGACCGCTGACCGGCGAGCCATCGCGGACGACCGCCTTGACCGTGTCGCCCACGCGGCGGACCTGCAAGTGCTTTCCGCCGGGGGCGATCAGCACGTGGTTGGGTTGAAGCACGTCGCCTTGGGCAGCCTCCTTGATCGACAGGGCACTGAGGGCGTCCAGACGCCAAGCCAAGGGTTTGGTAAAGCTGGGAGGCATGTGCTGCACGACGACGATCGGCGGAAGGGGCGGCTTCAGCGCACGGAACAACTCGGCCAAGGCGGGCGGACCGCCTGTCGAGATGCCGATCGCGATGCACTTGTTGGCCAGCTCCGCGGGACAGGGGCCGGGCTGTTTTTTTTCCTCCGGGGAAAGCGGCGAATGGCGTTCGGCAGCCGCCTTCTCGGCCTCGGCGCGGCGTTGCTTGCGGTTGCGGCGGATCTGGAGGATCCGTTCGACGTCCAGGCTGGCCGCCGAACGGATCTTCCGCGGAAGCTCTTCGCGAAGTGCTGCCCGCGTCTTGGCCCCGTAGTCCGGTTTCTCCAGGTAATCGACTGCCCCGCGATCCAAGGCATCGAGCGTGATCTCGGCCCCCAGTTTGGTCAGCGAGCTGACCATGATCACTGGAATCGGACGCCGCGCGAGGATCGCATCCAGCGTCGCAAGCCCATCCATGTTGGGCATCTGGATGTCGAGCGTGATGACGTCCGGCTGGACCGAATCCAAGATTTCAAGCGCTTGGCGCCCGTCGGCGGCCGTTGCCACGACTTTGAGATCGGGGGTGGCGGCGATGCTATCGGCAATGATCGAACGCACAACCGCCGAGTCGTCGACCACCAGAACGCGGATCTCTCGTTGGGGCATGGGTGGGGTCCTTTCCGGGGGCCAAGAACCTGGCCGGGCAGCTTGAGCCGAGCAAATTCCTCCTGCATAGCGTCCCTACGCGCCACTCTAGCCTATGATTTGGTCCGGATTGTGGAAAATATGATGCGGGATGACCCCGTTCCTGCGTCGCCGAGATCGGCAGGGGAGGGAAATACATATTAATGGGGTAATATTTTCACTAAATAGAAGTACATAATATGGGAATATGCTTGTTAAAGTCTTTCGATCCGCTCTATGGTTCCTATCTTGTTCATTTCACCAAATCCGAAATTCATCACTTGGATGAACCGTTGGCGCCTGCCTGCGTAATGAATGTTTAACGAAGTCTTATATGTGCTAAGATAGTGAAACTTGTAGTCTATGACAGATCGGATGGGGGAGGTTATAATAGCGGCTTTCCCACGCCGGGGCTGCGACCGCGAAAGCCCCAAGTAGCCACGCAAGATCCTCACCAAGTGTCGGACGTTTTCGTTTTTTGGAGCGAGTCACCATGAGTCCACAGCAAGGTCCGGCCATGATCGAGGCCGATGGGCTGTCGAAATACTATGGCGGTTTTGCTGCGATCGAAAACGTGAGTTTCAAGGTCTATCAAGGGGAGGTGGTGGCCTTTTTGGGACCAAACGGGGCGGGAAAAAGCACCACCATGAAACTCCTGACTGGGTATTTAGCTCCCTCTGCGGGGGTGGCCAGGATAGCCGGGCACAACATGGCTACGGATCGCCTGGCAGGAGCAGCCCGATTGGGCTACCTCCCGGAGAACGGACCCCTATACCCCGATATGACGCCTCGCTCCCTCTTGGAGTTCTTCGCGGATGCGCGGGGAATGTCCCCCATTCGCAAACGACAGCGGATTCAGGCCGTCGTGGAATTGTGCGCGTTGGGCAGCGTGATTGGCAAGCCGATCAGTAAACTTTCACGCGGGTATCGGCAGCGTGTGGGCATGGCCCAGGTCCTTTTGCACGAGCCCGACGTGCTGATCCTGGACGAGCCAACCGCTGGGCTGGACCCCAACCAGATCCACGACGTGCGGGAAACGATTCGCAAGCTGGGGCAAGACAAGACGATCTTGCTTTCCACACACATCCTTCAAGAAGTCGAGGCCATGGCCAGCCGCGTGTTGTTCATCGACGAAGGCCGCTTGGTGTTCGATGGGCCGGTGAGCGAACTGACGCGGGGCGGCAAGGCCCTCGACCAGAGTTTCCGCGAGCTGACGTCCGCGGCCAGGTCGTGACCCGTCTTCCGGCGGCTGGAGGGGAGCGGGGCGAGGGCGGAACAGGGTTCCCAAGGTTTTCACTCTTCCAAGACACGCTTTGGTGCGACAGAAGCCATGAATACGCCGTTGCTTGCAGTTTTTCGACGAAACTTCGTGAGCTATTTCGCTAGCCCCTTGGGCTATGTGTTCATCTGCGTGTTCGTGTCGCTGAGCGTTCTGGCAGCCTTTTGGCCTCACGAATTCTTCAACACGAACCTTGCCAATCTCGACCAATTGAACCGCTGGTTTCCGTTCATCATGCTGGTCTTTATTCCGGCGATCTCGATGAGCATCTGGGCGGAAGAACGCCGCCAGGGCACGGACGAACTGCTGCTCACGATCCCGGCCAGCGACGGGGACATCGTGGCGGGCAAGTATCTGGCGGCCATCGCCATTTACACCGTCTCCCTCTTGTTCTCGCTGGTGTGCAATTTCGTGGTGTTGCGGACTTTGGGGCGGCCCGACGTGGGCCTGTTCTTCGGCACCTACGTCGGCTACTGGATGGTGGGACTGACGATGCTGGCCATCGGCATGGTGGCGTCGTTCCTCACTGCCAACCTGACCGTGGCGTTCATTCTGGGGGCCTTGTTCAATGCCCCGCTGGTCTTCGCCGTCTTCGCCGAAGCGGTGACGGGACGCGACACGGCGCTGGCCATAAAGCAGTGGAGCATCGGAGAGCAATTCCGCGACTTCGGGCGGGGAATCATCTCGCTCTCCTCGTTGAGCTACTTCCTCTTGATTGTGGTGGTCATGCTCTACCTGAGCATGATCTTGATTTCCCGGCGGCACTGGGTCCGCGGGCGGGACTGGTACGTGATGGCTGGGCACTACGCGGCGCGTGTCGTGGCCTTGGGCGTGTTGACGGTCAGCCTGACGGTGTTTTTCCGCTACCACGATGTGCGTCGGGACGTGACCAGTGAGAAACTTAGTTCGCTTTCGCCCTCGACCATCGCCCTGTTCGACGAGCTTCAGACGCCGCGCGTGGTCCAGATCGAGGCCTTCATCAGCCCTTCCGTGCCCGAGGCCTACGTCCAGACGCGATTGAATCTGATCTCCATCCTCCAGGAGATTCAAGCACTCGGCGAGGACGCGGTGAGCGTGCGGATCACGCCCACGGAACGTTTTACGGAGGAGGCGGCTCGGGCGGAAAAGCGTTACGGGATCACGCCCCGACGGGTGACGACCTTCAACCGCGGGGCGATCACCGAGGATTACATATTCCTCGGCGTGGCCATGAGCTGCGGCCTTCAGAAGGTGACGTTACCGTTCATCGACCGCGGCACGCCCGTGGAGTATGAATTGGTCCGCTCGATCATGTCGGTCACGCAGCAAAAGCGGAAGCGAATTGGCGTGCTCCAGACCGATGCGCGGTTGTTCGGCGGGTTGGATTTCCAGACGTTCCGGCAAAGCCCCAACTGGCCGATCATCGACGAATTGCAACGGGCCTACGAAGTGGTCCAGGTCGACGCCAACAGTCCGATCACGGAGAGGTACGACGCGCTTTTGGCGGTGCAGCCTTCGTCGCTGGGGCCGGAACAGATGAATCATTTCATCGACGCGGTGAAAAGCGGGCAACCCACGGCCATCTTCGAGGACCCATTTCCGGTCTTCGCCGGCAATGTACCTGGCACCAGCGCCCCCCGGCGCCCGCCGAGCAACCCGATGATGATGTTGGGCCAGCAGCCCCTGCCCAAGGGCGACATCCGCCCCTTGTGGGAACTTTTGGGGGTGTCGTTCACCGCCGATGAAATCATTTGGCAGGACTATAATCCCCTTCCCAAGTTGAGTCGACTGCCCGAGGAGTTCGTGTTCGTCGACAGCGCCTGCGGGGCGAGGGAACCGTTCAACGAGCAGAACGTCATCAGTTCGGGGCTTCAGCATTTGCTGTTCCCCTTCCCCGGCGCCGTCTCCAAACTGAATTCGTCGACGATGGACTTCACGCCGCTGGTAAGGACGGGCGAGAAGACGGGGATCGTCCTCTATCGGGACATGCTCGACCCGATGGCGATGTTTGGCGGCGGCGGGCTGAACCCGGACCGTAGGAAGATTCCTCAGGGCGTGGCCTACGTGATGGCGGCGCAGATTCGCGGCAAGGCCCCGGCGCCCACCCCCAAGACCGACGACGGGAAGTCCGAGTCGTCTCCGACCGAGGGCGCCACGATCAACGTCGTCCTCGTGGCCGACATCGACCTGCTCCATCAGGAGTTCTTCCGCATCCGCGAGCAAGGCGACATTCCCGAGGCCGGCATCCGTTTCGACTTCGACAATGTGACGTTCGTCATGAACGTGCTTGACGAACTGGCGGGCGATCGGCGGTTCATCGACATCCGCAAGCGCCGCCCGAAACACCGCACTTTGGAACGCATCGACCAGGTCACCGAGGAGTCGCGCAAGGCTGCGGCCCGCGAACGCAAGCGCTTCGAGGACGAATACGAAAAGGCCATCGAAGATGAACAGAAGAACCTCGACAAGCGGATCAAGGACCTGGAAGAACAACTCAAGAAAGAGCAGATGAACACGCTGGACGTGGCCCAGCGGGTGGCCATCGAATTGAAAGCCGGTCAGCAGCGGATCGAGGCCAAGAAGGAACAATTGAAGCGGGAGCGGGACCAGAAGATCAGTCAGATCGAAACGGACCTGGCTGTCGAGATCCGCAGAGTTCAGGACTGGTACAAGATGGCCGCCGTGTTCCTCCCGCCGATCTTCCCCGCCGCGCTGGCCTTGGTGGTCTTCCTGACGCGGCGTTTCCGCGAATATGAAGGCGTTTCCCGCAGCCGAATGCGGTCGTAGCGCGGGAGCGACGTTTGGCAATCACGAAGACAAGAGGCATGGGGCCGAGATCGGTCGAGGGAAGCGGGCAGGCTGCGGCGACGCGTAACTGGCGGCGCGGCGTTGCCCTGGCCTCTTCCTCCGCGTCGGTCCCTGGGAAACATTTCGCGAGGCAAGACGACCATGAGTGAAAACAACAAGACGATTCTTTTCGTGTTTGTCGCCGTGGTGGCGGCCGTGGTGGCCTGGGCCGCGCGCCCGAGATTGCCCGGCATCGACGAGACCGTCGATATCCTCAATCAGCCCCTCTTTCCCGAATTCACCAATCCCTTGGCCGTCACCAGCTTGGAGATCGTTCAGTTCGATGAGCAGTCGGGCGAGGTGAAGCCGTTCAAGGTCGCCCAGGTCAAGGACAAGGATGGAAAGCCGGCCGGCTTCGGTATTCCCTCGCACGAAAACTACCCGGCCGACGCCAAAGATCATCTCGCCGAAGCAGCCACCAGCTTGTTGGACCTCAGGGTGCTCGGCCTGGCGACTCAGAATCCCGGGGACTTCTACACCTACGGCGTGGTGGATCCGTTGGGCAAAGATGCTAGGCCCGGCGCCGTGGGCGTTGGGATGCGCGTCACCCTTCGGGATAAAGACGAAAAGGTGCTTCTCGACCTGATCATCGGCAAGGAAGTCCCCGACCGAAAAGACATCCGCTACGTCCGCAAGGTTGACCAGGATCCCGTCTACGAAGTCGCCCTGAAGACCGACAAACTCTCGGCCAATTTCGGCGACTGGATCGAAAAAGACCTGCTCAAGATCAGCACCTGGGACATCAAGGGCGTGCAGATCTACGATTACTCGGTAGATGCCGTTCAGGGCCAGTTGATCCAACGTGGACAAATCGCCTTGGAATACAACGATAGCGGCGATCCCCGATGGAAGATGCTCGAGGACAAAGTTTTCCAGCCACGCGATGGTCAATGGGTTTCCCAAGGCATGGCCCCGGACGAGGAACTCAACACGCAGAAGCTCGACGACATGAAATACGCCCTGGGCGACTTGAAGATCGTCGACGTGCAGCGGAAGCCCCCCGGGCTGAGCGCGAACCTCCGCAACGCGGGCGAGGTCCGGAAGGATCGGCGTTCCGTGGATTCGCTTGCCCAGCGAGGGTTCTACGTGGCCCGCGTCGAGGGCCGCGAGGAATTGCTTTCCAGCGAGGGCGAGATCCGCGTGGTCATGAAAGACGGCGTGGCCTACGTGCTCCGCTTCGGTCAGATCGCTGGGACGAGCAGCCCCTCCCCGAAGAAAGAGGACGGGAAGGATAAGGACAATCAGGAGAAGTCAGCCGGGGTGAACCGCTACCTGTTCGTGATGGCGGAATTCAACCCCGATGTGATCGAAAAGCCCAAGCTGGAGCCCTTGCCCCCTGAGCCCGAACCCAGCGAGGCCAAGTCCGAGCCGAAAAAGGAGGAAGACAATAAGGACGAAAAGAAGGACGAGCCCAAGGAGTCAGACAAAAAGGAAGAGAAAAAGGACGAAAAGCCCGATCCCAAGGCGGAGCGCGAGCGTATCCAAAAAGAGAACCAGAAAAAGGAAGATGAATACAAGGAGAAGCTCAAAAAAGGCGAGGAGCGCGTCAAGGAGCTGAACGCCCGATTCGCCGACTGGTACTATGTGATCGCCGACGACGTGTACCAGAAGATTCACCTCAGTCGCAAGGACGTGGTGAAAAAGAAAGAGAAGAAGGAGGAGGAAAAGAAAGAGGACGAACATACCGAGGATAAGCCGGCTGCTCCGGCCAACAGTCCCGCCGAACTTAAGGAATTGAAGGACGCTGTGCCGGCTCCCAAGGCTGAATCTCCCCAAATGGAGGCTCCCAAGCCGGAGGCTGCAAAGCCTGAACCCGCGAAGCCCGAGACCGCAAAGCCCGAAGCTCCCAAGGCCGACGTGCCTAAGCCTGAGGCCGCGAATCCTGAAACGTCGAAGCCCGAGGCCCCGCAGGCCGAACCTCCCAAGCCCGAACCACCCAAGGCCGATGCCTCCGCGCCGGGAAACGAAGCCTCCCCAGCGAAGCAGTGATATTTTCCGCACTTCGGACCGCGGGTTGGCGAACCGCAAGCCATTTTTTGGTGTTTGCGGTTCGCCAACTTTTTTTGCTCTTGCCTACCGCCAGTTGAAACGGCATCAGGTCCGGATTAGCGCTGCGTGGCAAGTAACTAATCGCACGGAGCAACGTGCTGTCGTTCGCGCACCATTCAGCGTTGCCCGCGTTCCGCCTCGAAGACCTTTTGATCCTCCGACTTGATCGCCGTTTTCACCTCATCAGTCATCTTGGGTGGTGGGGGTTGACTTCGACCGCATCCCACAAATCCAGAACAAGCCAGTACTAACCCCAGAACACCCAAAATTCGGATCCAACCACTCATTCCTCAATCTCCAAGGTCTTAGAATCCACAGTTTGCAAACATCAACAACGTCAGTCCGCCGGTGCCTCCATCGCTGCTTTGGCGGGGGACATTGTCGCAAGAGGATTTAAACCAATCCCTTAAGCCCGCGACGGGAGTTCAGAGCTTTAAATCAAGGCGGAGCATCTTGAAAACGCAAAGAGAGCCGGCCTCAGACTGTTCACGGCACTCGATGACGAGTTCGGAGACAAATCGGGTGACCCGTCGTGAGCAGTCCTTTGGCCGGCTCTTAGGTGGGCAGCACTTGGTTTCAGAAATTACCGATCGACTCACCATCATCGGACAGGCTGAGCCGCCGCATGATCTCCTGTTGGATCGTGAAGGAGATCAGACGGACGCTGCCGTCGGCCATCGCGGCGTTGACGCCGCCCGGGTGGGACGAGCCGAAGAACGGATGCCATTGGCCCCAAGAATAGCCGCTCGGGTCTTTGACCGTCGTCCACGCGCCGTTGATGTACTGCGTGGCGGAGCTGTCGGGGATGGGAGGGATACCGTAAGGAGTCGGGGCTCCGTTGATTGTTCGCAAACCGGCCCCAAAGCGGATCACGTCCTCGTCCCAGCCTGCGTTGTTCCACCGCTCGTTGTCGCCGCCGTCGTTTCCGGCCGATTTAGGGTTGAGGGCCTTCTCGGAAACCATGATCGTGTTCGAAGAGCCGTCGCCAATTAGCTCCGTTCGCGTCTTGCCGCGGTCGGTTTGAATGATGACCCCGCGCATCCCACCATTGGATCGGGAATTGCGAATCGTCGGCCCAACCTCCCGCTCCCCGGCATTGCCTGCATAGTCGGAGCGGTAAAACCTACCACTGCCAATGGGCTCTGGAATCCTCCGAGAAGGGCAGTAGTAGGTAGGGATCATGGCTTGGGCAACAACATTTTCCTTTGAGTTTTGCCCCGAACTGGGGTTCGTCAGTGGCGGGTCGTCTCCATCGGTCGCCAAATCGCTGACCGGTTTTTGTTCCAGGAAGGGGAGCACGTGATACAGCCAGCTCCAGCCGTACCGCGTGCGGGAGTTGCAGCAGGCATCCAAGGAATCGGGGATGCGATGATCGCCGTCGCGGGCCCCGTTCGGTAGTTTCTGATACGTGTCCTGGAAATTGTGCATTGCCAGTGCGATCTGTTTCAAATTGTTCGAGCACTGGGAACGACGGGCGGATTCCCGGGCCGCCTGAACCGCAGGTAGCAATAACGCGATCAATACGCCGATGATGGCGATCACTACTAGCAGCTCCACCAAGGTGAAGCCTCGTGCGCACGGCTTCGTCGACGTCTTCGACAGTAACATTCTCCACACCTCCTTTTTCACACAGGGCACCTGTTATGTACCGCACCCAGGGTGGCGCCCCTAGACCCTGAGGGGACGGCCATCATCTGGAACAAATCCTTTTTTCAGCCGTCCTGAATGTTGAATTGAGTCTAGAGGTGGATTGTTTTATTCGCGTTATATCGATGTTTTTTTTCTGTAAAAAATGTGTTAGAAAATCCCGAGCGATTACATGAACATAGTGCGCGTGATCAACGATCAGGTAAGGCCCGGCTCGCTTGATCAGGAAAACAAAAATTGCTTCCTGCCCTTTAGTGCCCACCGGATGGCAAAACAGTTAAGCCGGTCGGTACGTGGCTTGGATTGTCTGAGGTCGACGCCAAACAATCCGTTCAGCGCGTCAAGGCAGCAGGTCCAAATCGGCCGAGGACGCGACCCGAAGGACCCGGTCGAGGAGTAGTTATGTCCGGCTCGATCGCCGGGCCGACACATCGAACGCGGTCGGGAGGCACGCGCTACGGATTTCGCGCCAGCAAAGGAGATTTAGATTTGCTCGATGGGCAGGGAATGCTGGCGCATGAAGGCCTCGGCTTCAGACCGGGTGAACACACCCTCGGTGGCCCCGATGGCACGCACGCAACTAGCGCCCAGCGCGCTGCCCCAGCGGAGGCACCCGGCAGGATCCTCGCCGAGCAGAAGACCCATGATGAAGCCTGCGTCGAAGGCATCGCCAGAGCCAACCCCGCTCACGAACTCCACGGGATAGGTTCCCGCACGAAGACGCAAGTTGTCGGTCACCAGCAGGCTGCCACGGTTTCCTTGGGTGATGACCACGGTCTTGGCCCCCGCGTCGCGGAAGCGCTGGGCCTGTTGCAGGGGGTCCGTGCAGCCGGTGATCCGCGCTGCCTCGTCGTCATTGGGTAAGAAGACGTCGGTCTGAGGCAGGATTTTGGTGAGCGTCTCCCAGTAGTGTTCGCCGCCGAAGAGCACGACGTCGAGGACAGTTTTTGCGCCGGCGGCACGGGCCAGCCGGAACACCTCGACAAACTCGTCGGTTTCCAATCCCGGCATCATCAGATACCCGCCCACGTAAAACACCTTGGCCTGTCGGACCCAATCGACCGGGATGTGGGCCACGGTGAATCGGGTGTTCGCGCCGGGTGTGCTGATGAAACGGCGGTCCTGGCCTTTAACGTTGATGACCATGGTACTGGCGGTGCCAATCCCCGGTACCCGATGCACGCCCGAAACGTCGACGCCACCTGCCCGGAGCGTGTCGATGATAAACTGACCGAAGGCATCATCGCCTACGCAGCCGGAAACGCCGACTCTCACGCCCAGCCGGGCCAGGTCCAATCCTGCGTTCGCGGCGCAGCCACCCAACGCGAGTTGGATGCCTTCCGTTGGAATGAGCTCCCCCGGCTCAGGCATCCGTGGAATTGGGACACACGTGTAGTCGGCAAAAAGGATCCCGGCGCACAGGCAGTCGATTTCCATGGATCGTTCCTCCCGAAGTCCTTGGGAAGCCAGGGGCGAGTGTGCCAAAAAATTGGCTGAATGCGACGCGAGGCAGTTGCAGCCGGTGGGCAGGCTTGGAGTCTTTCCCAGCGCCGGCAAAACCGCGGTCGGCACGGCCTCTTTCTTAGCAAATTGGTTGGATCTTTTCCAGTCCCGATACGCTGAATCGGCGTCCCGGCGTCCCGCGTCTTGCGAATTCCTTGGCGCGGTCGTCTGGCAACGTGCCCGATCGCCGCTACGGAAACGGTTGCTCCGCACCATCGACTCTTGAAACGCCAAACGAAAGCGACGATGATGCGGCGTATGGACCTTTCACCTTCCGTTTACGAACACGCGGCGGCGGTGATCGGGCGGACGCCCTGGGAGGTGTCGCGCGATCCCGAACTGCTGTTTGCCGGACATGCTGCGGCCTACCGCCTGTATCGCCACACGCCGATCATGCCGGGCATCGACATCTACAACTTGGAAGCGGAGGCCTACGGAGCCAAAGTAGAGAACCCCGGCGGGACGGGTATCCCGGCCATTTCCAAGCCGATTTGCCGATCCGCGGCCGATCTGCTGGAACTCGAGCCGCTCAATCCCCGCATCGCGGGACGAATCCCGATGGTCATCCAGGTGGCCACCCGGCTGGCCAAGGCGTTTCCGGAGACGCAGGTGCGGGTACCGGTCAGTGGGCCGTTTTCGATTGCCAGCAATCTCGTGGGTTTCGAGACGCTGCTGTGCGACGTGGCGGCGCAGCCCGACGTGGTGGCCGCGGCCTTGATGCACTTGGTGCGGGGGCAGTTGGCTTTTACGGAAGAGATTCGCGAGCACGGGCTGGACATCGCGTTCTTTGAGTCGGCGGCCTGCCCACCGCTTCTTTCCCCCGCCAATTTTCGCCGCTTGGAGTTGCCGGCGTTGAAAGCCCTTCTCGGTGGAATGGCCGAAATCCTTGGGCACCCTGTGCCCTGCATCATTGGCGGCGACACCGCGCCCATCTTGGACGCTATGCTCGAAACGGGCACCAGCTACGTCGTCGCCCCCTACGAAACCAACCAAGAGGTGTTCGTCCGCAAGATTTGGGACCGAACCGACATCCGCATCCGCGTGAACACCGGTTCCGAGATCATTTCCCGCGGCCCCTGGGAAGCAATACAGGCCGACGCGGACCGCATCCTCCGCATCGTCGCTGGTCGGCCCAACGTGTGCATGGGCACCGGCGCGCTGCCCTACGAGACCCCACCCGAGAACGTCTTGCGATTAATGGATTACGTAAGGGAACGCTAGCCGCTCGAACCGTTTTTATTTTTGCTTTCGGGAGGATTTGCCGATGGGATCGACCATTCAATCCACGCGACGACAGTTCTTGCGCCGAAGCCTTGCGTGCGCCGCGGCCGGGATCGCGGCTCCGACCATCATTCCCCGTGAAGTGCTAGCCGCGGCCGATCATCCGGGGGCGAACGACCGGATTGGAATCGGCGGGATCGGCATTGGTCGGCAGGGCAGCGGACTGCTGCAAAACGCCGCCGCAACGCAGCTCGCCCGGATCGTCGCTGTCGCCGACGTCTACGAACGCCGCGTTAAGGAGCTGGCCGCGAAGTTCCAGGCCGAGGCCTACACCGACTACCGCAAGATGCTGGAACGAAAGGACATTGACGCCATCATCACGGCCACGCCCGATCACTGGCGGGCGTTGGTGTGCATCCATGCATGTCAGGCCGGCAAGGACGTGTACGCGGAAAAACCGATGACGCTCACCATCGTGGAAGGAAGGCGGATCGTCCAAGCCGTTCGCAAATATGGTCGCGTTTTCCAGACCGGCAGCCAACAGCGTTCCGATCCAGCTTGCCGCAGAGGCTGCGAATGGGTCCGCAACGGCCGCATCGGAAAGATTCATCGCGTCGTCTCGTTCAATTATCCCAGTCCATGGGAATGCGCCTTGCCGGCCCAGCCAGTGCCCGAGGGCCTCGACTGGAACCAATGGTGTGGGCCGACGCCGTTGGTGCCGTATCACATCGACCTGTTCACGCCGCGGGCGAAGCCAGGTTGGATTTCGTTCCGGCCCTATTCTGGCGGGGAGATGACCGGCTGGGGCTCGCATGGCCTCGATCAGGTGCAATGGGCCTTGGGCATGGACGAAAGCGGTCCCATCGAAGTCTGGACCGAAGGCCCGAAGTTCAATCCGCCCACCTACACCGCTCCCGAGTCCCAGGCCCGCGGCAACAAGCTGTGCAGCGAGCCTAAGGTCTTCTTCCGCTATCCCGGCGACATCGTGCTGGAACTGGGCGATGGCCCGCATGGAGGCGCGATCTTTATCGGCGAGAAAGGCAAGATCCTCGTCGACCGTGGCCGCTGCTCGTCGGAGCCGGAAGACATTGGCAAACAGCCGCTCGGCCCCAACGAGATCCGGCTGGCAAAGAGCGACGATCACATGCGCAACTGGCTGGATTGCATCAAGAGCCGGCAGCGACCGGTGGCCGATGCCGAGATCGGCCATCGTTCGGCCACGGTGTGCCACCTGGGCAACATCGCCCGCTGGCTGGGCCGCCGCCTCCGCTGGGACCCGGTCCACGAACAGTTCCTTGACGATCCCGAGGCGAATACCTTGCTCGACCGTCCTCGGCGCAAAGGCTATGAACTGCCCGAAAGCACCTGATCGCGACGCGGCATCAACCTCTCGGCGGTGGTCCCTCGGGCGACCGTGGGGGCCTTCGGGCGACCTTGGGGAGCAGGCACCGAGCCTCTTCGCTACTTGGGTCTGTAACTCGGTTGCTCGGTCAGCCGCGTTGTCGTGGCGGCGTGTTGCTTTTTGGCAACATCTTTTTACCGGGCAAATCAAGAGGCTCGATTGCCGCCGGGTGTTCTAAACTTGTCTAACCGCGATGCGCGTCGCGGGCGAAGGTTGGGCCAGGCGGCCTGAGCGCTCCGCGACGCCATTGGCGTCTGTTCCCCAGAGCGGTCGTTACTCATGTGCGGTATTGCCGGGATCGTTCATTTCGACGCCAGTCCGGTCGACAGGAAATTGGTCGAACGGATGTTGGCGACGATTCGCCACCGAGGGCCGGATGCGTGCGGCGTGCATGTGGCGGGCAAGGTGGGCTTGGCCCACGCTCGGCTAAGCATCATCGACCTGGAGGGTGGGCGCCAGCCCATGAGCAACGAAGACGGCTCGCTCTGGATCACCTTCAACGGCGAGATCTTCAACTACGTGGAACTCCGCGAGACCCTCCAGGCCAAGGGACACCGCTTTGTTACCCGCTCCGACACCGAAGTGATCCTCCATGCTTATGAAGAGTTTGGGCAGGATTGCGTCCAGCGGTTCAATGGGCAATGGGCGTTCGCCCTTTGGGACGCCCGGCGACAGCGGATGTTCCTCTCGCGCGACCGGCTGGGGGTGCGACCGCTGTTCTTCGCGTGCGTGGGCTCGAAGTTTCTCTTCGGCTCCGAAGTGAAGGCGATTTTCGCGGACCCCGAGGCGACTCGCGAGCTGGACCCGATCGGGCTGGACCAGGTGTTCACGTTCTGGTGTCCCGTGGCCCCGCGGACCGTGTTCCGCGAGGTTTGCGAGCTTCCGCCCGCTCACAACCTCGTTGTCAGCGAAGGCAGGCTCCGCCTCGCCCGCTACTGGCAGCTTGAATACCGCCAGGCCGGCAGCGACTCGTCGGAGGAGTCTGCGGAGCAGGCCCTCTCGCTGTTAAGCGACGCCACACGGTTACGGCTTCGATCCGACGTTCCTGTCGGGGCCTACCTGAGCGGTGGGTTGGACTCGACCATCACCACCGCGCTGGCGCGTCGCGCCACCTCGGGGCCGCTTCGCACGTTCTCGATTGCCTTCGAGGACGCCGAATTCGACGAGAGCGAATATCAGCGCGTCGCGGTCGAGACCCTCCAGACCGAGCATCGCACGATTCGCTGCCGCCTGGAAGACATTGCTCGCGTGTTTCCCGACGTGGTCTGGCACGCCGAACGTCCGTTGCTCCGCACTGCGCCGGCGCCGATGTATCTTCTGGCCGGCCTGGTGCGTGAGGAGGGCTTCAAGGTGGTGCTGACCGGCGAGGGGGCCGACGAGATGTTCGGCGGGTACGACATTTTCAAGGAGGCCAAGGTCCGTCGATTCTGGGCAGCCCAGCCCGATTCCGACGCCCGCGCCCGCCTCCTCCAGAGGCTTTATCCCTATTTGCCGAATCTGCGGGCCCAATCGCTGGCCTATCAAAAGGCGTTTTTCCACGTTCGGGCCGAAGACCTTTCCAGCCCATGGTTCTCCCACCTGCCCCGATGGGAATTGACCGCGCGGTTGAAGGTCTTTTTTTCTGACGCAGTTCGGGCGGAATTGGCGGGCCGTCAGACCCAAGCCGATTGCCTGCCCCTGCTGCCCGAAGGCTTTGACCGCTGGCCACCGTTCTGCCGGGCCCAATGGCTGGAAACCGCGTTGCTGCTGCCGGGCTACATCCTCTCCTCCCAAGGAGACCGCATGGCCATGGCCCACGCGGTCGAAGGCCGTTTTCCGTTTCTCGACCACCGGGTGGCTGAATTCGCGGCCGGGCTTCCTCCCCGACTCAAGATGATGGGGCTGGACGAAAAGCACTTGCTCAAGCGGGCGGCGGCGCGATTGGTTCCTTTGCCGGTGTTGGCAAGAGCCAAGCAGCCGTACCGGGCCCCGGACGCCAAGTGCTTTGTCGCGGCCAGCGGCACACGAAACCAGCACGAGCACCACGGCTACGTGGAAGAGCTCCTCTCGCCCCGGCGGCTGCGCGAGGATGGGATGTTCCAGCCCGAGGCCGTCCAACGACTGCTGAACAAGGTGAAAAGTGGCGCTCCGCTGGGAATCAAGGACAACATGGCCTTGGTTGGCATCCTTTCCACCCAGCTCTTGATTGACCGATTCGTCCGCGGCTTTTCACCGGCAGCTAGCAGAGTTTCGGCTGTGCGAGAGACAACTCGGGATGGTTTGCCGTCCGACGCGGCCGCTCATTTCCCAGCTTGGATCGAAGTGGAACACAGTGCCGTTTCGTAACCCCCTATGCAGACGTAACTCACCATGAACGACATTGCTACGACCCTGCGGGCATTCGTCCGCGAAAACTTTCTCTTTGGTCAGGACACCCCCTTCTCGGACGACGATTCCTTTTTGGGGCTGGGAATCATTGATTCGACGGGCGTGCTGGAACTCGTCGCCTTGCTGGAAAAGGAGTTCGAGATCCAAGTCGCCGACGAGGAACTCGTGCCCGAGAATTTGGACTCGATCGCCAACCTCGTCCGTTTCATCGCGCGTAAACAGGCGGAGCAGGAAGCATCCGTGGCGACGGCGCGGGCGTAGGGGCATGGGCCATGCAGCTTGAATCGTTCCTCGAAGCCACCGCGGAGCGGATGCCGGACAAAACGGCGCTCGTGGCCGGCCGCTGCCGTTGGACCTATGCCGAACTCGACGCCTTGGCCAATCGCCTCGCCAATGGACTTTTGGGCGAAGGGATCGAGCGAGGCGACCGGGTGGCTATCTGCCTTGAAAACGGCCTGGAAGCCGCGGCGGCCATCTTCGCCGCGCTCAAGGCAGGGGCCACGTTTATGATGGTCAATCCCACGACCAAGGCCGACAAGCTGCGCAGCCTGCTGGACGACTCCCAAGCCGCGGCGCTCGTGGCGACCTCGTCGCGGCTTCGTGCTCTGGCCCCCTCCTTGGTTGGCGCGGTTGGCCTCCGACTCATCGTAGGAGTGGGAGGTCCCTTGCCCCGTGAGCTTGACGCGGGGCCGCGATGCCTCGCGCTCGAGGAGCTTTTGGCCGGTTCGAGCGATGCGGCGCCAGCGAAGCGGGCGATCGACCTCGATCTCGCAGCCCTGATCTACACGTCCGGATCGACCGGGGTGCCCAAAGGGGTCATGTTGACCCACGCCAACCTTGTCGCCGTCATCTCGTCGATCGCCGACTACC
>CALFBP010000070.1 GCA_937951625.1 uncultured Thermoguttaceae bacterium | reverse complement strand
GGCTTGACGGTCATTCCCGACTTGCCCACCTGACGCGTGGCGGGGAGCCAGCCCTGGTCGACCACGGGTCGGGAAGCGCACACCGCACCGCCCAACACCCGGGCCAACTCTTCCGCCAACTCGATGTTTTCCTTCTGCTGAATCCCCCGCCCCACCGCCACCAGAATGTCTTGCTGGGTGATGTCCACGTCGCCCGCCTGGGGCAGAATGAACTGTTCAAAGCGGATCGGACCGGGATCCAGGGGCTTCGAGAGCGAACGCGATTCGATCACGCCTTTGCCTGGTTCCGTGCTGGGGCGGAAGCTGCCAGGCAAGACCATGAGAATGGCGGGCGCGGCGCTGATGCCCACCTCGGCCATCATCTTCGCCCCGCAGAACGACGCGGTGACGACCAATTCACCGTCGCTGACCTCGACCCCAGTAGCCCCGGCGACCATCGGGGCCTTGAGCCGTGCGGCGAGCATCGGGGCCAAGTCCCAACCGATCGATGTCGCGCCCAAGAGCACCGCCCGCGGTTGCTCGGCGGCCAGCATTTCTTCGATTGCCGCTAGATAGGGGCCGGGGGCGTAGGCGGCCAATTGCGGGTCGTCGATCAGCACCACGCGGTCGGCCGCCGTGAGTTGGCCCGCATATCGGGCCCCATCGGTGCTGAGCACCAACGCTACCACTTCTCCCCCGGTTGCGGCGGTGATTGACCGGGCCGCGGCGAGTAGTTCCAGGGCCACGTCGGCCAGGGCGTCGCGCTGCACTTCGGCCACTACGAGTACATCTTGAACGCTCATTTCACCAGTCCTTTCTCTCGCAGGATCGCGGCGATGCGGGCAGCCACCTCGGTTTCCGAGCCGGAGAGCATTTCAGCCCGGGCGGCGGGGGCGGGCGGGTACAGTCTGCGGATCGTTACCTGGGGTTCCACGGCGGGCGCGGCCACCGTCTGCTCCTCGAACTGCGTGGATTTCATCGCCGCGCGGATCCGGCTCACAGGCACGTAGCGCGGCGCCTGTTCCGCGCCCAGAATGCCCAGCACCGCGGGAAGTCGGACCGAAAGCTGCGCCATGACCGCGCCCGGAAACTCCTTGAACACGACCACGCTCCCGCCGTCCGCGGCGGGCTTCACCCCGCGGATTACGCCAACGTAGGGCAGCCCCAACTGGGAGGCCAACAGCGGGGCCAACACCCCGTCCAGCTCGTTGTGCGCCTGGACGCCCACCAGTACCAGATCGCTTCCAAGCGGCTGGATCGCTTCGGCGAGCATCGCGGCGGCCGCCTCTGGTCGGGGGGCATCCCCATCGCACGGAACCTTAACGATCCGATCGGCCCCCTTCGCGGCCGCGGCGTACAGCGTGTTGTCCACGTCGCCGAAGTCCAACGCCACAACCGTGACCTTGGCCCCATGCGACTCCTTTAACAGGATCGCCTGCTCCAAGGCGTGATCGTCGGACTCGTTGACGATGAACGAGGCTGTGCCCAAGTCCAGCGAGGTGCCCGAGGAATCGACCTCAATCGGCTCGATCAGGTCGGGGACCTGACGGATAACGACCACGATGTTCATGAAACGCTCCTTTCCCCCAGGTCCATCGATTGGGCCAACAGTTCGATGATGTCGCGTACGTGGAGACGGCCTTCCAAGCCGGTCACCTTGGCGGCGTCCTCAAACCGGGCGAGTTCATAAGGGCAAGAGACGGCCAGCGTGTCGGCGCCGGTGTCGGCCGCCTGGCGCACGCGATCGTCCGAGAGCCGGCGTCCGCCGTGGGCCACGATATGGGCGTCGAGCCACATTCCGCCCCCGCCCCCGCCGCAGCACAAGGCGTTGTCGCGGTTGCGAGCCATTTCCACCAACTTCACGCCGGGGATCGCCTGAAGCAGGGCCCGCGGCTGTTCGTAATACCCGCACCTTCGTCCAGCGCAGCAGTTGTCGTGATAGGTCACGGTGGCTTCCACTGGCTTGATGAGAAGCGGTTTGATCTGCTCGATGCGCTCCGCCAAAAACGTGGTGTAATGCTGAACGGGATACCAGGCCCCGAATCGGGGATAATAGTTTTGCAAGGCCCGAAAGGCGTGAGGGTCGAGCACCACCAGCGTCCCGAACTGCTGGGCGTCGAGAAGCTTGCGGTTTTCCTCCACGAGCGACTCGAACAAGCCTTCCTCGCCGAACATCCGGTCGCATTCGCCGATTGCCTTCTCCTTCGTTCCCAACACCCCCCAGGAAACGCCGAGCGCGGTCAGGATTCGGGCGAAGGCGCGGGTGACGCCGCGATTGCGGGGATAGTACGACGGATAGCAGCCCACCAGCCACAGCACGTCCACCGGCCGAGGCTCCTTGGAGAGGTCGAGCACGCGAACGTCCAGGTCCTTGGCCCAATCCAGCCGCTGGCGGGGAGATTTGCCCAGCGTATTGCCGTATTTGAAGATGTTCTCGAACGTTTCCTGAAGCTCGGCCGGCGGTTGCAAGCCCTGTTGCATTGCCCGATCCCGCAACGCCGGCCACAGGCCGTCGGTCAGTTCAATGTCGCGTGGGCAGCGGAGCGAACATGTGTAGCACGCCACGCACATCCACAAGGTGGGACTCTGAAGAACCTTGTCCAAATTCCCCGCCATGGCCTGAAGAATCAGCTTTCGCGGGGGAAACTCCATGGCCTCGCCGAGCGGACAACTCGCGGCGCACAGCCCACACTGCATACAGCCCAGCGGCGACTGTCCTTCGCCCGACTTCGCCACTTTTTCGAGCAACTCGACGCCCTTGGGGGCTTCCAACGTAATCATCAGCGATCCTCCGGCTTTGGCGGCAGGCGTGCGGCGAGGCTGGGCCACGGCCCTCTCAGGCCTGCCTGCCCGACCGTCTGTCCAGTTGTCGCACCACGCGGACGCCAATCCTTAGCAACGGGCGTGCCAATCAAGGCCGGGGATCGGCTGATCGCAGCAAGTTCCGCTACACGTGGGACTTGCTACGATGTGCCTGGAGCCATCCTTCCACTCCCACGCCGGCCAATCACGGAATTCCGTGCCCGAAGTCACGGATTTCCGTGGATCGCTTGCAGCCTTTCGCCGATCGTGACCTACAGGATCGGCAAGTGAGGCATTCGGGAAGTCAGATTCGACGGGAGCAGGGAAACAAAATCCGACGGGAGTGCGGAAAGAAAAAAACGCGGCAAACGACTTGATGATTTTCGCGACGCTAGAGCGCCGTGAACCAGTAGCGCCTTATTGCTGTGAATAGATCGTCGGACGGCTTCTTTCAAAAGGCGCGCGACGAGCACAAGCCGATGGAACTCGATCCTGACGACATGCGATTCGTGTTCCAAGGGGCCAGCGACCGCGAGTATCGCGGCCATCGTCAAGGGGCCACCCCCTGGCGGATAGAAATGCTTGAGTGGCGGCAATGAACCATGCCAAAGCACGGGCCCACGCTCCTTACTAAAGCTGAGGCCAACGGTCCCCTGGCCGCCAAATCTCCTCAAGGGGTGTTCCATGCTCCAAAGCCGCGGTTGACCAAAGCCGCTAAGAGGGGCAGAATGATACCTTGGCCGGAAAATGCTTGCTTTTGTTATCTTCATAGGGAACTTCTGGGTCCATGTTCGCAAATGGTGTTCGCGTGCTGGTTGTTCGCGTGCTCGTGGGATTTGGGCTTGCGGCCTGGATGGGGGCCGGCTTCGACGCTCCAGGCTGGTCCGCGGAGCCAGTGACGATGCGTTTCGCTAGCTTCACCTTGGCCCCGGCCCACACGCCTCAGGCCGTGGTCGTGTTGCGAAACACGTCAAACGAGCCGTTCCAAGGCAAACTTTGTGTGGCCGGGCCTGAAGGATGGGCCATGGTGCCGGACGCCATCGACGTGCATCTAGCGCCGGGCGCAAGCACACGAGCGGCCTTCACCGTGCAGCGCGGCACAAACGTTGAGGCCAATACTTACCCCATGGAAGCCACCCTCACCGTAGGCGATATGACCCTCGTCCACAAACAAAACGTGGTCTGCGCCAGCGCCCCGTATTTCCGGCCCAAGATCGATGGCAAATTCGACGACTGGAAGGACGCCATCCCGGTCACGTTCCATCAAGGCGGCAAGAAGACGGTCATCAGCACCTATTGGAGTCGGAAGCACTTCGCCCTGTTGCTCGCGGTCGAAGAGGAAAAACTCATGCCTTGGCGTGCCGAGGCGCCTGCCGAGGCGTGCGACGCGATCCAACTGGCGATCTCGCCCGACGACGCGCCCACGCCCACAGCGCCCGATCAGCCCGCGGGCAGGTACGAGTTTCTCTTCGTTGCCAGGGGGGGCGGCCAGGACGGGCTCTCGCAGGGCAAGTGCTTTCAGCTTGCTGATCCGGCGACGAAACTTGGGGTGACGCAGACTCTCCGCGACCTCGCGTCCCTAACAACCGATCAAGTAGAGTTGGCGGTGGTCCGCCAGGAGAACATCACTTATTACGAGTGTGCGATCCCCCTGAAGTTGTTGCCTGAGCTGCGCGCCGGTGAGGGACGCGAATTCTGCCTCTCGATCTTGGTGCATGACCCGGATGGCACGGGCCTCCGCGACTGGGGGCAGGCCGCAGGGCTTTGGCCCAGCGAGCGGAACCGCCTGGCATGGAGCCTTTGGCCCGGCGCGCGGTGGGATCAACAGCCGCCGTTCGACAACAAGACCCCCTGGGGAATGTGCAGCTCGAAGTATTAGCGCCGGAAATCGCGGGGATGGATCGCATCTCCGGTTAGTGCGTGGATCTTCATGGGATTGACTTTTAAGGAGTCTCCTGTCATGACGCGATCTGGGAGTCGATGTCCTTTGCTGCCGCTGAGTTTGGCCCTCGTTTTCGGGATGACAACTTTGCCCGCCCAAGCAGGCGACGATGCCTGGTCCACCCCGGCAACGGTGCCTGGCGGAAGCATCCGGTTTCGTGTGGTCGCAGCCAGTGATGAAGATCCTATCGCCGCTGGCAAAGCCGCGGCCGAAGCGCTGAAAAACTCCATGGAAGGCGTGCCGCTTCGGGCGGTGATCGTCTCGGAATGCTTCGAGGACCGGGAAAACAAAGAAAAGCTCGTAGCAGGCCTGACCGCCGTGTTGCCTGCGGAAATCCTCGTGGGAAGCGCCACCTATGGGTCCTTTACGCAGTCCGGCGTCAGCGACGTCGACTCGGTCAGCCTGTTGGGCATCGGCGGGGAGGGGATCGGCGTCTCAGCAGCTTTGGTTACCTCGCTGGGCACGGCCAAGCTGACCTTCGAGCAGCATCGCGACGAGATCGAGAACCGGCTCCGCGCGGCAGGGGCGGCGCTCGCCGACAAGCTCCGCCGCAGTCCCCAGGATCGCTTGGCGATCCTGCTTGCCGACGCCCACGCCCCGAAAAACCAGCCGCTGGTGGAGGGGATGCAGCAGGTATTGGGCAAGCAGTTTCCGATCACGGGCGGGTGCGCGAACAAGAACGCTGGGCAGGCCTTTGTTTGTTTCCAAGGCAAGCTGTACGAGGACAGCGCGGTCGCCGTTATGCTTTCCGGCGATTTCCACGTGGCCCTGGCTGGCCTCCAAGCCAAGGAGAACGAGGAAGTCATCCGCACCGCCCGGCAAAGCTCGGCTGCGGCCCTTGCCGGTGTTAAGGGGCAGCCGATCGCCGCCTTGGCCTTCGACTGCGCCGGACGCAAAGGCAAACTCAAACGGATCGAAGACGAATTGGCGGCAGTCCAGGAGTCCATCGGCAAGCGGCTGCCCCTTTTCGGCCTGTATTGTGCCGGCGAAATGGGCCCCGTGGACACTATCGACAAGAAGCCCGACGCCCTCAGCGGCGGGGCCGGCTGGCACATCATGTTCACCGTAATCGGTAGATGACGTAAAGGCCTGCCCCCAGTTTGTTCCTCGAGGCTGAGAAGGGAACCAGATTGACATCCTTTATAATTAATGATGATGCACAATAAACCAACGCGGCGAGGTTTTGGCGGGGCTTCGGCAAAGCTGACGGCAACGGCGTCGAGGTTCGGGCTCGAATGCAGAATGTTGTCAAAGCCCGCAGGCCGTGGAGGGGCTAAATAACGATCCGAAGGCCAACGCCTTGGTGAACAAGAGATAACCGCTAGTCGTGGAAGCTGGAAGTCGCGCGAGGCGCGGGGGAGTAAGCGTTTTCGGAGTCAGGCATGTTGCGTTGGATGCGGGCGTCGTTCGGTTGGTTCCAGCGAAGTGTGCTTGGCCTGCGGTATCGAGTGCGTGTGGAAGGGCTGGAAAAGGTCCGCGACCTTTCTGGTCCGACGCTGGTGATGCCCAATCATCCCGCTTACATCGACCCGCCGCTGGTGGTCAGTCACATCGTTTTGCGCGAACGGGTGAGGCCGTTGGTGACGGCCTCTATGTACCGTCACCCTGTCCTGCACCCTTTTATGCGCCTCGTCGAGGCCTTGGAGGTTCCCGATCTGAGTGAGTACAGCCACGATGCACGGCAACGGACGCTGGCGATGATCGACGCCGTCGTGGCTGGCCTGGAACGCGGCGAAAGCTACTTGATTTATCCGTCCGGTCGGGCCCAGCGAAACGGCTTGGAGGTGGTGGGGGCGTCGCGGGCGGTTTACGACATTCTTCAACGGTTTCCCCGAGTCCATCTGGCGATGGTCCGCACCCGCGGCCTCTGGGGAAGTTCCTTCAGCTATGCCCGAACGGGTAAAGCGCCGCAGCTAGGGCGATGTCTGGCTCGGGGGCTGGGGCTGCTCCTGGCGAATCTGATCTTCTTCGCCCCTCGCCGCCGCGTGACCATGACCGTAGAACTGGCGGACACCGCTCGTCTGGCCAAGATGAGCCGGGAGGAGCTGAACCGCTATCTCGAGCAGTGGTACAACCAGCCAGGACAAGAGGAACCGACCTTCGTGCCGGCCCATTTCCTGTTCGGTCCCCGGCGTTTTGAATTTCCCCAGCGCGAAAACAATGGGGTAATCGATGTCAGTCGGATCAAGGCCAGCACCAAGACTGCCGTGCGGGAGATGGTCGAGGAACGCTTGGGCCGCCGATTGACCGACGAAGAACATCAGCCGCGGACCTCGCTGGAGCACATCGGACTGGACAGCTTGGCCCGTATGGAAGTGGCCCTGGCCGTCGAGGATCGCTTTGGTTTTCGCTCGGATCGGGTGCCTGAGACGCTCGGCGAATTGTGGACCCTCGCCGAAGGGTTGAAGGAAGATCGGGCGTTGGGCCCGCAGCCGCCTCCCGCGCTTTGGGAACGCCCTCGCAGCGATCCGCGTCCCCATGAAATCCTCGCCGAAACGCTGGCCGAGGCCTTCGTGCGTCGGGCGTTGCGCCAATGGGATGATCCGGCCGTGGCCGACGACTTATCGGGAGTGTTGAGCTACCGCCGCCTCTTGGTGGCGACTTCGTTATTGGCGGAGAAGTTTCGCGCGTTGCCGGGCGAGGCGGTGGGGGTAATGCTGCCGGCCTCGGTGGCGGCCGACGTAGTGTTTTTCGCCTTGCACCTGGCGGGCAAGTTGCCGGCCATGCTGAATTGGACCACCGGACCGGTCAATGTGGCCCACGCCGTGAAGATCCTGGGCATCACCCGGGTCATCACCGCGCGGCGGCTGATCGACCGCTTGGGCATCGAGGTGGCCGGGGCCGAGTACGTTTTTTTAGAGGACGTTCGGCCCAGAATCAGCAAGTTCGCCGCGCTCCGCACACTGGCGAGCACCTACTTGCTGCCTGAGAGCTTTCTTCGCCAACTGCCCAGACCGAACGTCGATGATCCCGCCGTGGTGCTGTTTACCTCCGGCTCGGAAAGCGCGCCCAAGGCGGTGCCGCTGAGCCATGGAAATCTCATGGCCAATATGAGGGCGGCCATTGCCACGCTGGGGACCTTGCCGTCCGACAGGCTGCTTGGGTTTTTGCCGCCATTTCACAGCTTCGGGTTGACGGCCAACATGGTCGTTTCGATCTTGGCCGGGATTCCGGTGGTCCACTATCCCGACCCGACCAACGCCGCGGGCCTGGTTCAGACCCTTGCCCGGTACCGCACGACCATTCTAGTCGCCACGCCCACGTTCCTGAGCTACATGTGTGGGCTGGCCTCGCCTGACGACTTGAGGTCGTTGCGGGTGATCGTGACCGGCGCGGAAAAATGCCCCGAAAGCCTGTTCGCCAAGGCCGCCGAATTGGCGCCCGGGGCCATCATCCTCGAGGGCTACGGGATCACGGAGTGTTCGCCGATCGTATCGGGCAATCGGCCGAACCGCTCGAAGCGCGGCACCGTGGGGCCGCCGGTCCAGGGCGTCGAGGTTCGCGTCGTCGATCCGGAAACATACCAGCCTTTGCCAGCGAACACGACGGGCATGTTGCTGGTCAGCGGGCCGTCGGTGTTTCGCGGCTACCTCGCCTACGACGGCCCGGACCCCTTCATCGAACGCGAAGGAAAGCGTTGGTATGTGACGGGCGATCTGGTGCAGATCGACGAAGAAGGATTCATCCGTTTCGAGGGCCGCTTGAAGCGATTCTTGAAGGCGGCCGGCGAGATGATCTCGCTTCCCGCCTTGGAAGAACCCTTTGCCCGACTGTTCCCGCCGGGAGAAAACGGGCCGCAGGTGGCCGTGGAGGGAATCGAGACTCCCGGCGGGCGACACATCGCCTTGTTCACGACGCGGGAAATCTCCGTGCGCGAGGCGAACGCGATTTTGGCCGACGCCGGTTTCCGTGGCGTGATGCGCGTGGACGAAACGATTCGGCTGGACGCAATCCCCGTCCTGGGTACGGGCAAGACCGATTACAAAGTCCTCCGCAACATGTTGGCCCATCGCGCGGCCCGGGAATCGGCATGAGCGACTACATGATCCTCTTGACCATCGGCGAGACGATCTGGGTCGTCGCGCTGTCGGTGTGGATCATCATGGAGCGGAGGTCGCCGGCGGCTACCCTAGCGTGGATCTTCGCCTTGGCGTTCGTACCTTTGCTGGGCATCGGCATCTATTGGTTGATCGGGCCGAGGCGTCTGACGCGCAAGCGGCGACGCTACAAGTTGGCCCGCTCCCGTGTCCGCGAGGCGGCCGCCGGCAACCGCCTTGGGGCGCCCCACGCGCGGAACCTAAGCGATGACGCCCACGTGCGTCAGTTGATGCAATTGGTGGAGCGGTCGGGCGAGGCCCCGGCGGTGCCCTGCCGCCGCTTGGAACTGTTCTCCTCCGGCGATGCGTATTTCGCGAGCATCGAGCAGGCCATGGCCGAGGCCCGCCACCATATCCATTTGGAGTTCTACATCTTTCTTCCCGACCGGGTCGGTATGCGTTGGCGCGATCTGCTGTGCGAGAAAGCTCGCCAGGGGGTTCAAGTGCGATTGCTGGTCGACGCGATCGGCTCCGACCGCCTGGGTCGCCGCTTTCTCAAGCCGCTGCGGGAGTGCGGGGCGGAGGTCGCCCGCTTCAACCCCCTCACGCTCGCCCGCTTATGGCCTAGCCTGATCAATTTTCGCACCCACCGCAAAATCGCCGTATGCGACGGCAAGGTGGGGTTCACCGGGGGCAGCAACGTCTGCGAGTGGCACAGCGAAACGTTCTTCGGTCCCCGCGCCTGGCGCGACACGAACATCCGGATCGAGGGCGTGCCGGTGCTTTGGCTCCAAACCGTGTTCCTCGAGGACTGGCTCTTCGCCACCGGCAAGGCGCCATCGGACGAAGCCTTCTTTCCCCCGGAAAAAACCGTTGCCGGCGGTCCCTGCGTGCAGATTGCCGCATCGGGTCCGGATCATGACCTGTACGCCATTCACAAGTTCTATTTCTCGGCCATTGCCGGGTCACGGCATCGGGTGTTTGCCACGACCCCGTATTTCGTGCCGGACGAGTCGATCTTCGCGGCCTTGGTAGGGGCGGCGCTCCGCGGCGTGGATGTCCGCCTACTGGTGCCGAAGCAAGGCGACCATCGGCTGGTGGCCGCCGCGGCCCGATCCTATTACGACGATTTGGCCCGAGCCGGTGTGGCGATCTACGAATATGGGCCGCCCATGTTGCACGCCAAGACCCTCGTGGTCGATCGGCAGGTGGCCGTCATCGGCACGGCAAATATGGATAACCGCAGTTTTCGCTTGAACTTCGAGATCATGGCCGCCGTGTACGATGCGGAAACGGCCGACCGACTAGCGGCCTTGTTCGAGGAAGACCTGGCCCGGGCCACGAGGTACAGCCTCCGCGAGGCCCGAAAGGCACCCTTCGCGGTCCGCATGGCCGAATGCACCGCGAGGCTTTTTTCCCCTTTGCTCTAAACGGTCGCGGGAGCGACGCCATGAAAACGATCATCGCCATCATCCAGCCCACGAAACTCCAGGCGGTCCACGAGGCCCTGCAAAAAATCGAAGTCACGCGGATGACGATCTGCGACGCGCAAGGTTTCGGGCGCCAGCGGGGCCGGACCGAACTCTACCGCGGCCACGAATACACGGCCACGCTGCTCCGCAAGATCGCTCTGGAAATCGTGGTCAACGACGACTTTCTCGATCGCACCGTGGAGACGATCATGAACGTCGCTCGCACCGGCGCCGAGGGAAGCATCGGCGATGGCAAAATCTTCGTGCTTCCCACGGAAGAGGCGATCCAAATCAACGACGGCTTCCGCGGCCCGGGAGCGGTTTGAGGCACGCTCTTTCCCCGCTCCCGCGAAGACGAAGAACACAATCGCACGGGCACGGCCTGGGCTGGGCGAGCGCGAGCCACTTGCCCCGAGTGCTTACTGCGGCGCGTTGATTTGCGGCGGGGCATTGATCTGTGGCTTGGCGTCCAGCGGCAGGCCGTTGCGCTGGGGCGGCGTCACCGAGATTGCCACAGGATTGGCGGCCGCTCCATCGCCGCGAACGATGACCACATCGGCTGTCGTGGATTCGGCCAGGGGCAACTCGGGCATCTTCAACCGGACCCCAAGGTCGTACCAGCCGAGCACTTCAGCCTCGATCTCGATGTTGCCGAGGTGGACAATGACCTTGCCCGGCTCCGGCCCAAACCCCTCGCCCGCCACCACCAACTCGCCGCCTGCGGGAACGGACTTCGGATCGGTCTCGAAGGCCACGGGATCGACGGGCAGGGCTTCAGCGATCGGCAATTTTGCCCCGTTGTTGGCGAGGTTCACGTCGCGAATCTCGCGGTTGGCATCTACCACGACGTGCAGAAAAGCAAAAGGTGGTTTGTCGTCGTTCGCCGCCTTGACTCCCGCTTCCAAGAAGGGCAGACGCAAATCGACCGCCTGCGTGGCCCCTGCCTCGATCGACGTCACACGAACCGCCACCTGCGGGGCGTTGGGATCCAACTGCTCGCCCGGCGTGACGAAGAGCCGCACGTCGAAGGGCTGGACGATCGCCCGCTGACTGTTGTTTCGCACCCAAATGCGGTAGCGGGGTCCGAGTTTTTCGTCGGGATGGCCGGGGTCCACGAACCGCACCGCAAGCAGTTGCAGATCGAACTGCTCCTCGGGAATTGCAGGACGCTGGACCTCGACCCACGTGCCCGCAACAACCTCCGGTAGCGGCGTCCAAACGGGAACGTTCCATACCACCCACGGCTCCACGACCGTCACACATCGGACCGGGCGGCACCAGATCGGCCGAGGGTCCCACCAGGGATGGCAGTCATAGTACCAGCTCCAATGGATCCAAGGCGCCCATCGCGGGTACCACCATATGCCCCAGTACCACCTTGGGCTGAACCAAGATCGGTACTCAAAGCAGTGCCGATGGTAGACGGGACTGACCCAACCACGATAATGGAACTCGGGATGGTGATGGAAAGGACGGGCGCCGTAAATGTTGGTCACGTTGGTCACTTGTGTGATGTTGGTCACGTTGACGTGGTTGCCGCCGGGCTTGTACAAGGCCAAACGTCGAGCCACATCGCCTTGCTGAGCCAATCGGTATTGCTCGGCCAGATTGAGCTTCTGACCAACCGCGCCCCGGGCCAAGGCATCGAAGTCGCCCCGCTTCACCCGATCGGCAAAATGCACCTTCAAGGCATCGCTGTCCGGTTTATGCCCAGGACCCCGGGAGCCATGCGGGGGCGTAATCTTCATGCTCGGCTTCCCACCGGCCTGCGGTTTCGATTCCGAAAGTTTGGAGGGCAAGTCCGGCAGTCGGTCGCGGGCTATCGACGTTTGGCCAGGCAAATGAGAAGCTCCGCCGCCGGACTTCTTTTGGACATCGGGCAAATTTCCCACGCCTTTGGGTTTGTCGAGCGCCGCCGACTTGCCCGGAGCAACGTCGGGAATGCGTTTGCGAATTTCGTTGATATCGGGGCGACCGAGCGGAGGCTTGACCGGTGCTTGCCTGGCGATACTTTCGCGCGTGGCCGCCGGGCCGGCGGCGCCTTTGCTAGCAGAGTTGGCTGCCCGAGGCTGCGCGCCATCCGTTCCCGAAAGGCGCGGACGTAGATCCGTCGACGGCGTGCGGTCGCCATTCGCTTCGGAGCGCCGCGGTCCTGCGGTCGGCGATGGTTTCGAGAGATCGGTTTTGGCAGCATCCGCCAATGCCTTGGGAAGGATCGGAGTTTGACCTTCCCGCTTTCCTGTCGGCGATCCAAGATTCGCTCCGCCGCGGGTCGTTTCAGGAATGCTTGAGGGTTTGCTGGGGACAATTGGGGCTTCCCGCGGCGCCGCAATGCGGCGTGGCGAGTCGCTCAAACTCGGCTGCTCGAAAGCCGCGATCGGAGCACGAAATGGTGGAGGAGCATTCACCTTGGGCACCGCGGTCCGCTCAGGTCCGGTAACGCTTGGGCCTTTCGGTGGGCCACCCGGCGACGAAGGGGCGAGATTTAGTGAAGGTTCGTTAGTCAAGGCCTTCAACGTGGATAGAGGCGAGGCGGTGGGACCAGTGCGAGGAGGTGGCGTCACGGCCGGGACATGAGATCGAAACGGGACCGTTCCCCCAACGACTCCTTCACCAACTCTGGATCGAGGGACCGACGGCACGGACCGATCCCGCCAGGATTCCGTTGCCAGCGGTGCCCGCACCCCAGGAATGGGTCGGCTTGGAATTGCTGGGTCCCGCAGATTCCTGGGTGTTCCGTTGCCCACGTCGCCACCTCGCAGGGGACCGCCAAAAGCCCGGCCGCCGCTGTCCTGACGGCCGGGCCGCTCCGCCAAAGCCGACGTCGCGGCAATGGCCATCAACACGCTCATCGCCACTAGGACACGAAGTCGAAACAGGCTATAGCCGATCGGAAGGGGAGCGCGAGTGTTCATGGTGTTTCCCCGTGTTGATGCGGTTGTCGCGAAATCGGTTCAGCTCGTGTGGGCTGATTGGTCAAGCACACACTCCCCTCCCGAGGCGAGCAACCTCCAAGCCTTTGGATATGCGACGGGATGCGATGCGTAGTCCCGCGATTCTGCGGTCTCCGGTCATTACTTCCGTGCGCCTCATCTGCAACCATTATACCGAACCTCACCCCATGTCGTGACCACGCAACGCGACAACGTTAAGTTTTGAAATTGCAATCCCTTAGCACGGCCAAAAGGTACGAATCGGCACAACGGCCGTTTGCAATTCGTCACCTCTGCGCCATCATTGTGATTCAATCGCTGTCAACATGATACGGGCACCAGCCCCGCATTCGCATGATTCGTCTTTAGAGGTTGTGCCGGTAAAAAAGGGGGGCGAGAGGTTTCTGGGCTGACAGCCGATGAAACCGTGCAGAATCTGGCGTTCTCGCATTGACGGGGGTCGGTCACAGACCTTCCCTTCTCATAATAAGCCGCATCCCCTATATTGATGGAGAGGACAGAGAACACGAGGGTCTGTTCGCCAGGTTGAGCCGAAGTGCCGGCAGGCCGGGCTGGAACGCCGGTGCTAGGGTATACGCCGCGTTGATACTGGACAACCTTTCCTTACAACAGCATGTCTGGAGAAAAGTTGGATCACTGGAAACAATTGGCCGAGGAATTGGGCGCTGAAATCCCGCCGGAAGAGCCGGAGCAATCGACCACGGACGGTGGCAGGGAGGGTGGTGACGAGCCGCGGGGGCAAGACGCCGCGGCAAGCGAGCCTCTATCCGGACCGCCGCCAAAATCCCCGTTACCGCCTCGGCCGGCGCCGCCCCGTCGCACCGCCAGCGATTGGTCGCTCCTGGCGGCAGAGCTAGGCATTGAGGTTCCGCCGGAGCCGGAGCCCTCGGCCGTTAGCAAGACGGCAGCGGAGCCCAAGACAGCACGGCCCTATGATGAGTTAACGTCCTCGCGGGCTGCGGAACCGGGGCCCGTCGCGCAGCACGAAGAATCACGTCACCGACTTGAGAAGAGAGATCGGGATGAAGAGCGTGGAGGCCGCCGACCGCGTCGCCGTCGCCATCGACCGTCCGAGCAGGCCGAGGAATATCTTCCGCAATCCTTGACCAAATCCGAATCGCTCGCCGAGGATGAGGACCGGGACTCTGCCCTGGGCGACGAAGACCTCATGCTGCCCGAGGCCGAGCCCAGCGAGTTCGAGGAAGCGGATGAGCTAGTCGGAGAAGACGAGCTGGTCGAAGAAGCGGAAGCGACGGATTCCAGGGCCGTCGAGGCGCCGGATCAGCGACGAGAACACGAGGGCAGTCGAGGTCGCGGCAAACGCCGTCGGCGGCGCAAGAGCGCGGCTTCGCGACGCGAGTCGTCGTCAGTCTCGCCAGAGGACCAGGAGAGTCCTGGGAAGCCCGCAGACGAACTTAAGGTCCCCCCCTCTGAAAGCTCGGCCTCGCCTTCCTTGGAGGCCGAGGGGGACGAGGAAGACTTTGATTTTGAAGACGAAGAAGCGGGATATCACGTCGATAAATCGTTGCACCGAGCGATCCCCTCGTGGTACGAGGCGGTGAACATCGTGGTCTCGGCAAATCTGGAGGCACGGGCCAAAAATCCCGATCGCAAGGGCACAGGGCGTTCCCGGGGCGAACAGGATCGACGAGGCCGCGACCGCAACAAGCCTAACTCCTAACGAATTCGAGGGTTCGCCACCGATCCGTTTTGTCGTTGCCGGGCAGGGCGGATTGCTGCGTTCTCTTTCCCGCGGACGCCCTTGGCGTGGCTTTCAGCCTTGGATCGCCTAGCGGCTTCGGCGGGTTCCTGAAGTGGGGCCTGCTTGGGGGATAGACTGCCATGCACGAGCGATTTCACTTTCGCGATTTGGAAGCTTTGCAAGCGGAATTGGCGAAGCTAGGCATTTCGTTGCCGATTTGTGAGGACGTGCCGGTGTTGGGAACGCCGCTGGGCATTGGAAAGCTCACGGCACCGAATCGCTTGCTCATCCAGCCCATGGAAGGCTTCGACTCCGCGCCCGATGGTTCACCGGGACCGCTCAGCTTCCGCCGCTACGCGCGCTATGCCGAAGGTGGGGCGGGGACGATCTGGTTCGAGGCCACGGCCGTGCTCCACGAGGCCCGATCGAATCCCCGGCAACTCGTCCTGCACGCCGGTAGTGTTCATGAATTCCGCCGGTTGGTGGCCGCTACGCGCCAGGCCGCACGCGAGGCCTGTGGGCATGAGATCATCACAATCCTTCAGTTAACGCACTCGGGCCGCTATAGCAAACCTCATGGTATTCCACGGCCGATGATCGCCCACCGCAGTCCCGTGTTGGATCCCAAACATGGGCTTCCGCCAGACTATCCCCTCGTGTCCGATGACTATCTCGACCGCTTGCAGGAAATCTACGTCGAGGCGGCCAGACTGGCACGGGAAGCGGGTTTCGACGGTGTGGACGTGAAGGCCTGCCATCGTTACTTGGTGTCCGAACTATTGGCCTCGCACACGCGTGAGGGAAAATACGGTGGCCCGCTGGAGAACCGTTCCCGGTTTCTTCGGGAAACCGTGGCGAAAATCCGGGAACATGTTCCAGATTTGCTCGTAACGACGCGGATCAACGTGTTTGACGCCATTCCCTACCCCTATGGGTTCGGCGTCAGTCGCGATGAACCGATGCGGCCCGATCTCGCCGAACCGTTAGAGGTCGTCCGCGGCCTTCGCGACTTGGGACTGGCGATGGTCAATGTGACGATCGGCAATCCCTACTACCAACCTCACTTCGGCCGCCCCTATGATCGACCGATTGTCGGTGGGACCGTACCGGAAGAGCACCCGTTGGAAGGCGTGGCACGGCTGGCGGAGCTTGCGCGGGCGATGCAGGAAGGGCTGTCGGATTTGCCGGTGGTGGCGACGGGCTTCAGTTGGCTTCGCCACCTTTTGCCCTATGTGGCGGCAGGGCTGATCCAAGGTGGTCACGCGGCGTTGGTCGGCCTGGGTCGCATGGCCTTCGCCTATCCCGATGCGCCGCGCGATATTCTCCGCACAGGCCGCATGGAGCCGGCCAAAACCTGTATCACATGTTCGGGTTGTTCGCAGATTATGCGGGACGGGGCCATGACCGGCTGCGTGGTCCGCGACAGCGAGCTTTACGGCGAGCAGTACAAACTTGGCCGCCGGTATTCGATCGACCGGCTTCAAGAGGCCGCGCGGCGGTGTCAGGACTGCGCCTTTCCTACCTGTTCGGCCAACTGTCCTGCCCGCGTCGATGTGCCCGCCTTCGTTCGAGCGTTCGCCCAGGGGCGCATCCAAGAGGCTTATGACGTGCTACGCCGAACCAACGCTTTGCCCGAGCTGTGTGCCCGGGTCTGCCCCTCAGAGGTCCAATGCGAAGGCGGGTGTATCGAGAAGATTTTTGCCGATCATGCCTTGCCGATCCGCGATATTCAGTTGGTGGTCTGCCGCCTCGCGCGTCAGGCGGGAATGATCGGGGTGCGGTTGCCCTCGGAGCGGAGCGGATTTCACATCGCCGTGGTCGGTGGCGGCCCCGCTGGACTCGCGTGCGCGATTCGACTCCTCGAACTTGGGCACGAGGTCGTGATCTTCGAACAAGGCGACCGCCTTGGTGGTACTCCCGAGTCGCTCATCCCCTGCGACCGTTGCGACACGTTTGCGGAGGAGATCGCGGGCATCTTGCGGCCCGCCGAGGCGACGGGCCGGGTCGAGATTCGTTTGCGCTACGCCTTGGGCCGCGACGTTCGCCTCACGGATCTCCGCGCGGGCTATGCCGCGGTAGTCCTGGCGATGGGACTGGGCGCTACGCAATCCCTAGGACAAGTCGAGGGGGTCAGCGATGCCCTCAGCTTCCTGAAGGACGTGAAGCGTGGAAAGATAACGTCACTCGAGGGGCGCGTGGCCGTGATCGGCGGAGGCAACACCGCCGTAGACGCGGCGGTGACCGCTCGGCAGCTTGGGGCCGAGGTCGCGCTGATTTACCGCCGCTCCTTCGCCGAGATGCCCGCCTGGCCGGAGGAACGGCAACGCTTAATCGCTTCCGGCTGCCATCTGTTCATCCTCACCCAACCCCTGGCCTACGAAACCGACGGCAAGGGGCAGGTCGTGGGGATTCGCGTGGCCCGAACCGAACTCGGCGCGCCCGACGGTTCGGGACGCCGTTCGCCCCGCGTGCTGCCGGGAACGGAACACGTGCTTCCCGTCGATCGCGTCATCGAGGCCCTCGGCCAGGGCCTGCCCGCCGAGCTGCGACGCGTGTTGGACGGCGTGGAATTGACGCGCCACGGGCTGGTGGCTACGCGCCCCGGTTCTCAAAGCACTTCGCTGGACGGCGTGTATGCGGTCGGCGATCTGGTCAACGGCGGCACCACTGCCGTACAAGGCATCGCCGAAGGAATGAAGGCAGCCGAGGAAATTCACGCCCAGCTTATGGGGCACGCCGATCGAGAATCACCGTCTCGGGCATCATCAGCACGGCCCGCTGTTCTTGAATCAAGCTGAGCCTCACCAGCGCCGTCTGGATCGCTGCCAGCCGCTGCGGCTCGAATGTCTGGAGTTGAGGCCAGAGGGCGTCCCTCAGGGTTCGATACCGCAAGGCGATCAAGGCCGTCAACGAGATCGTTTCCGCCTCGCTTTCTTTGGCTTCAAGATCTTCGAGGAGGGCTTCGAGGAAGTTCTTGGGTCGTGGAAGCACGCGGACCTCATAGTTTTTCAGCTTGGCCTGCTCCGCGACGTGACGAATGGCCTCACGGAGGCTGCCGATTTTGTCGACCAAACCCAGCTCGAACGCTTGTTGGCCCGTAAAAACGCGGCCACCGGCGAGTTCCTCGAGTTTCTTTTTCAAGCGGTCGCCACGGGCGGCAGCGACGTGGCCTTGAAAAACCTGATAAATCTCGTCCATCCAGGCCTGGAATTTTGCCCGCTCCTCAGGGGTGAACACGCCGTCGGTCGCGAGGATTCCCGCGCTAGCGCCGCGGCGATAGGATTTCCAGGCGACGCCGAGGCGGTTCCACATCTCGGTGGTGGCGAACTTGCCGCCGACGACGCCGATCGAGCCGGTGATGGTCGAGGCGTCGGCAAATACCGTGCCTCCGCCGCAGGCGACATAGTACCCGCCGCTCCCGGCCACCGAGCCCATGGAAACGGCGAACGGCTTCTTGGCCTTCACCCGTTTCGTGGCGTCGAGAATGATCTCGCTGGCCGTGGCCGATCCGCCCGGCGAATCCACCCGAAGCACCACCGCCTTGATCGCGGGGTCCTCGGCCGCCTGATCCAAAGCCTTGCGGATGGGGGTGCTGTAAGCCATGCGATCGGAGCCGAAAAGGGTGGGAGAGCCCTTGCCGGGCAGGATCGGACCATCCACATAAACCAGCGCCACGGCGTCCTTCGTGGCCTTTTTCTTCGGCGATCTTTGGAGCATGTCGGCCCAGAGTTTGAACACCCCTAGCGGCGAAGACAGATCGATTTCAGCATCCTTGCTTTTTCCATAACGGACGAGAAACTTCGCGTTTTCGCCGAATTTTTTCTTGAGTTCCGCCATGAAATCTTGCCGAAATTCAACAGCATCGATCATGCCGGACTGGAGGGCCTTGGCAGCCGTGTAGGGGCCGCCGTCGATCCAGGCGCGGACCTTTTCCGCGGGCACGCGGCGGCCAGACGCGATCAAATCCACGCTTGTGGCGAAGAGGCTGTCCATCAGCCAGTTCTGCATCGCCTCGGCCTCGGGACTTGGACCAGTTCGCATGAAGATCTCGGCCGCGCTTTTGTACGCGCCGCAAGCAAGAAAGTCCGGTTTCACGCCAATCTTGTCCAACAATCCGCGCAAGTAGGGCGATTCGCTGTACAGCCCCACGATCCAGAGGTCCGCGGTGGGAACCACGCTTAGCCGCGAGGCCCCGCAAGCCAACGCGTAACTCGCCAAGGAAAGGGACTCGGCATGGGCGTAGACTTCCTTACCCGCCGCCTTGATGTCATCGAGCACGCGGCGGACTTCTTCGACCTGTGCCAGCCCGAGACCGGAGTCGCCAATAAGCAACACGACCGCCCGAACGCGACGATCGTCCTTGGCTCGCTCCATCCGTTCGAGGAGATCGTGAAGCGACTCCGAACCCAGGGAGCCGAACAAGAAGTCGTCGGAGCGCGGGGACTCAACAAGGGGACCGTCGAGGGAGAACACCGCGATCGCCGCCGTTTCGACGGCCGATTTCGGGTCAGCGCCCCACGCCGGGCAAACGAGCGACACGACGGTCAAGCAAACGCTGACATGCAATAGCTTAAGCGACACGGACCGAACCTCCTTTTGGCGTTCCGAGGTTTGAAAAAAGAAAAGACCTGACCGGGAAGGCACCGCGTTCGCCCAGGAACAAAAGGCGATGCATCGGCCAAGCAAGTTCATGGCGTCTTCGGGGGTTCCAGGGGGAAATACTTATTCAGCAGTGCGCGGACCGTCCATGCGTGTTCGCGGAACAGCTCTTCCCAGCGGCGGGCTTCTTGTTCGTCGTAGGTGTAGAAGCCACGACCATTGGCGATTCCGCGGGCGTCGGCGTCGACCAGCGCTTTCAACGGTCCCCTGATTTCGGTGGCGTTGGACAGCGTGGGCAGTACGCCCGCCATGGCCTTGGCATACAGGGCTGGACCACCGGTCAAATCCATCCAACGGAAGGGCCCGCACATCGTGGCCCACAGTCCCAAGGCGTTGCGGCAGGAGCGATCGATGGTCTCTACATCGGCCACGCCCAACTCCAGCAGGTTCATCGCCTCGCGGTACATGGCATAGCCCAGCCGATTGACGATAAACGCCGGCACGTCCTTGAGGACCAACGAAGGTTCCTTGCCGATAGATCGGGCCAACGACACCGCTGCCTCGAAAGCTGCATCCGAAGTCTGCTCGCCACGGATGATTTCCATGAATCGCGTGGCGTGGGCGGGCTCGGCCCAGTGCATGCCCAAAAACCGCTGGGGATGCTTGCGTCCTTGTTGAAGCCGGGTAATGGGCAGCGCCGAGGTATTGCTGGCGATGGGAACCTCAGGCGCCAAGAGCGACTCGATCTCGTCGTAAAAAGCGTGCTTCGCGGCCAGATCCTCCACGACACTCTCGATCAAGAATTCGCATTGACCGAGCGGCTCGCAGGACCGGACGGGAACGAAGCGTTCATGCCACTCTTGGGCCAGCGACGCTGGAAACCCCGCCCGCTGGATCAAATCCTCGATGGCCCGCTCGATATACTTGCGTGCCTCCGCGTGGGTCGATTCCTGGCGGGTAAAGGCGATCACACGGAAACCATGCCCCAACAGACAGGCTGCGATCCCGCGTCCTAGTAGCCCTAATCCCGCTATGCCAATCGTTCGCTGCGCCATAAACCACCTGAGTGTCTATCCCCAAAGTCCCCTCTCCCCATGGGAGAGGATCGAGGTGAGGGCCCAAGATCTTTGCAGACGACGGAAAAAACGCCTGCCTTGCAGTTACCCTCACCCCCAACCCCTTTCCCGCTCGCGGGAGCGGGGAGGTTGTGGTATGAGCTCTAACCGCTGCGCGGCATTCTGCTCCGCCACGTCTCGATCCTAACGAAGGAAGATGCCCCAGACAATGCGGGGCCGAGCCGGTCTTTTGCGATCGCGACGTAACCAGAACAGACGTGCCCTTTCATGGGACTGCCAGCGCTAGCGCCTGATCCAAGTCGGCTTGGAGGTCCTCGGGATGTTCCAAGCCAACGGAGAGCCGTACCAAGCCGTCGGCGATGCCGTGGGCCAGCCGGTCGGCCCGATCGTAACTGGCATGGGACATCAGCGCCGGTTGCTCGATCAGCGACTCGACGGCCCCGAGGCTCACTGCCAGGCTGAAGAGCTTGGTGGACTGGACCAGTCGCTTGGCGGCTTCCAGGTCCCCGGCCACCTCGAAGCTGACCATCGCGCCGAACTGACCGTGCATCTGCCGAGCGGCGAGGGCATGGCCTGGATGATTCGGCAACCCGGGGTACAAGACCCTGGCCACGCGGCGATCCTTTGCAAGATAGGCAGCCAAACCGGCGGCCGTGCGGCATTGCTCCGTTACCCGTATTTCCAAAGTTTTCAACCCCCGTGAGCACAAGAAGGCTTCCCATGGCCCCATGACCGCGCCGGTCGCGTTCTGGATGAAATAAAGCCGTTTCCACAACTCGGGGGCCTTGACGATCAGGGCCCCGCCCAAAAGGTCGCTGTGTCCTCCCAAGTACTTCGTGGCCGAGTGCATGACGATGTCTGCCCCCAGTTCCAAGGGCCGCGTGAGCACCGGAGTGGCCAGGGTGTTGTCCACGCCGAGCAGGGCGCCATGCCGATGGGCAAGCTCTGCGCAGGCGGCGATGTCGGAAATCGACAACAGCGGATTTCCGGGAGTTTCGATCCAAACCAAGCGGGTGTTGGGCCGGAACGCCGCTTGGAACGCCTCCAGATCACTGGAAGGCGCCAGGGAGACCTCGATGCCGGCGGGCGCCGCGATCTTATGAAACAACCGGTACGCGCCTCCGTAAATGTCGGACCCGGCCAGAATATGGTCGCCCGGCCTCAGGAGGAGGGTGGCGCAGTGAATCGCCGCCATGCCGCTGGCAAAGGCCAACGCCCCACAGCCCGATTCCAGATCGGCCAGAGTGGTTTCCAATGCCTTGCGCGTGGGATTGCCGCTACGGGAATAATCGAACTGGCCCCACTGACCTGCCCCCGGCTGGACAAACGTGCTGGTGACATGGATCGGCGGAACGACGGCGCCGGTAGCCGGATCCGGCTCGTTCCCGACATGGATCGCGCGGGTGCGAAAATGCATGGCTAGTGGTCCAAGGCTTGCTTCAAATCGGCGATCAGGTCCTCGGCGTTTTCTAGGCCGCAGGAGAGGCGGATCATGTTGTCGGCGATGCCCACGGCGCGGCGCTGCTCCGGGGTGAAATCGTGGTAGCTCATGTGGCAGGGTTGTTCCACCAAGGATTCCGCCCCGCCCAAGCTCGGCCCGATCCGCGGGATCCGCAAGGCATCGACGATGCGGCCCGTCTGTTCGTCGCTGGCGTCCTTCACCAAGAAGGTGACCAGGCCGCCGAAGCCGCGCATGGTGCGGCGGGCGACCTCGAAATCCCGGTGCGAGGGAAGACCGGGGTAATACACCTTCTCGATCCGCGGATGGCTGGCCAGAAACTCGGCCACCGCTTGGCCATTTTCATTGTGCCGCTGCATCCGCAGCTCGAATGTTTTCAGACCGCGGAGCAGCAAGTATTCGTTCAGGGGCCCGCAGACCATTCCCAGGACGCCGCGGAGCTTGCGGATGGGCTCGAGCTTCTCCGTGGAACCGATGACCACGCCGGCCAGCAAGTCGTTGTGCCCGCCCAGGTATTTGGTGCAGGAATGGAGCACGTAGTCCACGCCGAATTCCAAGGGCCTGACGTTATACGGCGTGGCCAGCGTGGCGTCGATGAGCGTTTCCACCCCATGCCGCCTGCCGATGGCCGCGAAGCGCTCGATATCGACGACGCTCAGATGGGGGTTGGTGGGCGATTCGCTGATCAGCAGCTTGGTTCGGGGCGTGATGGCGGCCTCCATCGCCTCGTAGTCGCAAGCGGGAATCTGATGCGTGACCACCCCGAATTTGCCTAAGTGTTTCGCGCTCAGTTCCCGGGTGCGGTGGTAACACTCGTCGAACAACACGACTTCATCGCCCGATTGGAGCTTGGCCAACAGGACCGCCGCCACGGCTGCCATCCCGCTGCCAAAGACGATCGCCGACTCGCCCCCGTCCAGCGCGGCCAACTTCCGCTCCAGCACCTTTTCCGTTGGGTTTCCGTAGCGGGCGTATTCCTCGCGGGGCTGTTTCTGCTCCACGAAGTCGATTACCGCCTGCGTGTTGGCAAACGTGAAGGTCGCGGCGCAGAAGATCGGGTCGGTCATGGCGAAGCCCGGCTTGAGGCGGTCTTCGCCGGCGTGGATCGCACGCGTCGAGAAACCCGTGGTAGAACCATTACTCCATGGATTCGAAGAGTCCGACATGCCTGAGGCTCACAAAAAAAGCAAGTGCAAGAACAAAAAAAGCCGCGTGCGGCGTCGCGGCTGGCTTCTTCCAAGTTGAATCGTTGTCCGTCCCCGCTGGGCCCGAAGACAACGATGGCACTTTAGCAGGTCTTGGCTGCAAGCGGCCGCAAATCCCAGTTCAGCCTATTCTAAGCGCCCCCCTCCGCTCCCGCAAGCAACTTTTTTTCAAGCATCGCTTGGCGATCCAACGCCGCGTCTTGTTATGACGGCTCGTTGCAAAAGACCGGCGTGGAGCTGCTCGAACTGTGCCAGGTCGAGCGACATCGCCAGCTCGTCTTCCCTTTCCAGCAGCAGCCTTGCCTTGGGGCTTGCATCCAAACGGTAACCGAGCTTCTCCAACACACGCCGGGAAGCGATGTTGCGGGGGATGACCGTGGCGTAGACACGGTCGAACCCGAATACCCGTCGGGCAGCGACGTGCATCATGGCCGCGAAGCGCGTGCCCCAGCCGCGATTCTGCTGGCAACGCCGCCCGATCAAGATGGCGAATTCGGCCTCCGATCCTTCGATGTTGCGGAAATCCGCGTCGCCCAACAGTTCGCCATCCCGTTCCAACCAAAAGAGTCGATCTCCCTTGGCACGCGATCGAGCGTACCATTCCACCACGTCGGCGGCCTCGAAGCGGCGCGTGTTGGTCATCATGGCCGCATTGTGGTCGTCGTTGTAAAACGCCGCCAAGGACGAAGCCGAAGCCTGAACCTCGGCCGGGGTCGGTTCATACACGCGCAGGCGGGCCTCGCCTTCGAGGCTCTCGACGGACCAGTATCCTTCGGGCAGCATGGGCCTCACCGCGAGCGTTTCCCTAATGGATCAGGGGGCCGCATACCACACTGGTTCGCGAGCCAGCCCCGAGGCGAACGGCCGGAAACCACGTCGTCATCGCGATCACCTGCCCGCCAGTTTGCAAAACCGAGCCACGGCGGTGGCAAGGTCTCGCTGGGAGGCGTTCTCGCTTGCGGCCCCCACGGCAAAATGACCGCGAAACTCCTGTTCATCCAGGGCCGCGAGGATCGCTGGCAAATCGGCTTCCCTATCCGCGAGCGACGACGGCTGAGCCCAAAGCAGATCGGTAACCTCGACGTATTCGATCCACGGCCCCAACTCGGCGACAGCCTCCAGGGGTGAAAACCCGGCGGCGATCAACTTGGCGGGGTGGAAATCCACGGCCAAGGTGTGTTCGGGTAATTCGCGGAGCAATTGGGCCAGCTTCAGGGGGCTGTCGTCGCCGGTTCTTGCCGCCAGGATCGTCCCCACCCGGTTGCCATGCCGTCCCAGATCCTCGAGTACCTCGCGAAGCACCTGTCGGGAGGCGGAATCGCTTTCCTCGGGCAAAGGGCCGATCGTATTGAGCAGGAGGGGAGCCCCCAATTGGGAAGCCATTTCCATGGCGGCCTTGGTGGCCTCCACCCGGCGGTCCAAACCCTCCAAATCTGCATAGCCGTGCCGCGTCAAAAAGGCCACCGCCGCGGTCCGCAGGCCCCGGTCGGCCAGCATCTTGCGCACTTCGCGGATACCGGTCCGGCTAAGCGTCTGCGGATTCAATTCGCCGCGGCCGTCGATCTCCACGGCCCCGGCCCGTACCTCCGCCGCCGCATTCAAAGCCGCAACGAACGGCCGCCGTAGGGTGGCAAGCTGCACGCTGATCTTTCCTGGCAAGGCACCGGCCACGGGTGATGTTCTCCTCCGAGGAAGACGATAGTGTCCAAAGGGTATCGGCGACCGC
>CALFBP010000069.1 GCA_937951625.1 uncultured Thermoguttaceae bacterium | reverse complement strand
GAGCACCAAACCGTCCGGCGCGCTGGAATCGCCGGCGTTGAAAACCATTCCCCCCATGGGGAGCGGATCGCCAGACGAAAAATCGACGTACAGCGTGTCGCGGTCGCTAGACCCTTCGATGCGGACCCTGTCCACGTCCGCCATCGGAGCCGTAAAGTCATCTTCTCCGTTGACCACGACCCGAAGCTCTTCGCCCTGGCGGCGGACCACGAACGTGTCGTCCCGGCCGTCGTTCGCCCGCGAGGCAGCGGAAATCACTAGCTCGCGGTCGGCGGACAAATAAGCCGTGGGCATCGCGCTCAGCACGCGACGATCCTCAAGCTCGAGCACGTGCAAATGCGGTACGAAGATACGTCGGGATGCTGATGGGGAAGCGGATTTCAGTATCCAATCCACGAGGTATCGCAAACCACGGTGGCGCGCGGGAGAAGGCATAAAGTTACCGCTCCATGGAATCTCGATGCCTTTTGCCTATCTTGCCCTTCACAGTTAGGCATCGGTCCATTCCTTCATCTTTCCAAATTCCCGACAAACACGTCAACCAGAATTGCGCGACGAATCACGTCTATTGTAGGAGACATAACGATTTGGCCGCTTGTTTGGGTTTCCCGATCGCGCTCGGCCCATAACCCCCACGAATGACCATCCCAGAGACAATGGACAGATAAAGTAGAAATCGAAGATTGGGAGAGATGTATTGATTATGAGTGTGGTAGTTATGACTGCCGATTTGCCTTGTCGAATACTGAGAAGGTGGATTGCTGGCAAATCCGCCGACTGCGTTGGAACGATTTCGAGACCCAATCGACCGTTCTCATGAGTCTTTTTCAACACACACCCCGCAAAAATCGTCAGATCGGGCTCGGGCAAAGCGCCAACGTGGTTTCCTTGGCTCGATTCCTGCTCATCGGCGGCATAGCTTTCCACCTTTCTGTGGGATGGCTATGGCCATCCCAGGGAACTGACGGTTCGGTCGACACGAGAAATTGGGCAACCTTCGGGGGTTCGCCTCCGGCGACAGAGAGAGAAAGGCTTTTGCCGCAAGGGCTCGAGTTCCCCCCTGGAGTTGACCGAGCGGTAGCGTCGCGGACGATCAAAGGCGTTGTTATTCCATCGTTTGCGCCGAGCGACCTTGGGGACCCCAGCCTGGCGCGGCCGCGCGAAGCGTTAACGCCGGCCCCGGCCCGCCGCGTTTGGAATGCAGTTGCGGTTGAAGCCTGCGCCGAGGCCGATTCGCCCCTTGGTGGTTCCCACGCCGGTAACCGTTCGCACGCCCGCGATCAAGCAGAATCCACAGTTTCCGTGCTTGGCCACGAGCTTCCGCCGTCGGAGGAGCAGACCTCAGGTCCATTCCCGCAAGCGGTGTGCGGCGAGGTCGAATTAACAAGTGCCCAGGCCGAAGCGAATCCCTCCGAATCCCAGCAAGCGCTTATCACTCCAGCGGAATTGGCGTCGCAGGCGGGTGAGTCGCTTCCGTCGGTGGACGATTCTACCCATTCTGCGGAACATCGCAGTCTGGGGCCGCCGAGCAAACTCGCCGCGATTCCTGATCCGGCGGCGGAAGACGTAAGCGAACCCCTGAAACTGGCTGCCGCAGAGGAGATTACCGGATCGTTGAGAGGCGAAGCCGCAAATCCAGCAGCGGACAAACAGGATTCTCGCGCGGAGAAAGGGGTTTTCACTTTCGATCAACGCCCCATTAGCTCGCTCACGGTCAACATTGGGGCCACCGCGGGGGAGTTGCCGACCAATTTGGCGAGGGATTGCCTTGTCCAAATCGAGATGAAACCCTCCGAGGAGTTGCGCTTGCGTCCTTGGCCGGCGATCTGTTTCCAATGGGAGGCCCCGGCGTTGGCCTACCGGCCGTTGTATTTCGAGGAAGTGAACCTGGAACGCTACGGCTACGGAATGAAGTATCTTCGCGCGGCGCAGCCGATCATCTCGGCGGGTCAGTTTTTTACGACGGTGCCGATGCTTCCCTACAAGATGCTGGCCGAGCCAGCGCGAACGCCCGTCTACACGTTGGGCCATTATCGGCCGGGAAGCGATGTACCCTACCGACCTGTATTGCCGCCGCTAAGTATCTCGGGGTCGGCGGCGGAAGCGGGAGTAGCCGCTGGCCTGATTTTCGCCATCCCGTAGCGTCCAAGCGAAACGCCGTCGTAACCGACACGAATCAGGTCTTGAATGCCTGCCGTGTGGCGAATCACTTCGCCGTCGTGAAAACTGGCGAGGGGCCTGCTACTTCGGCAAAAGCGCGAGCACAGCAGGGCTAGGCCGAGCCAAGACGTGGGCGGCGATGAGCTTGCCAAGGCCTTCGACCTTCTGCTTGCCCGCCTCGATCGCCGCAGTCACCGCCGCCAGGTCGCCTTGAATGATGACCGTCACGTAACCGCCGCCGAGCTTCTCCTTGCCGAGGACCTGCACATTGCCGGCCTTGCACGCGGTGTCGATCGCCTCGAACACGGCCGTAAAACCTTGTGTTTCGATGAACCCTAGGGCAAGCGAGGTTTCGTTGGTCATGGGCAGATCCTCAGCGGTCGTGGCGACCGGTTCGTAACGCGGAAAAAAGACAACGTCTTGCTCGATCAGCGGGTTGTATTGCCGGGGCGAGTCGATGGCGTTCCAAGCGCGATCGTCGGGCCGTTTGATGATCGCCATTACCGGTCGACCGCCAAGCTGCTCGGCCGTGGCGCAGGCCCGAACCATCGCCGTCTCCACGGCGGCCGTCGGCCCGGCTACCTTGGTGGCCACGCCGCCCAAGTCGTTCAATTCGCACTGCAACACCCGCACCTCGCCCGACTTTTCCATGGCGTCGATGGCTGCCAGCGTGGGCGTCAGTCCGAAGGTTTCCAGTAAACCCAAGGTCTCGTTCAACCACGAACTCCTCAAGCTGCGTGACTCGATCCCGGAGAAAGCCACCAGCGACGGTCCTTCGAAATCTCAGGGGCCACTGGTTTTAACCCTTCATCGATCTTTCCAAATATGCGGCACACCGGACAAGGTGGCAAGCGACAATCTCGCCACCGTTTCGGGGGTCGATTCCCAAAGCTGCTTGCAACGACCACGATACCGCCAAATGGAGGCCAACCAGCCTTTCAGACAAGCGAGAGAATAAATCGGCTCCGGCGATCAATCTTCCTCGACCGGCAGGGGCAAGGTGACCGAGCCGGTCGCGGCCCACTCGGTGCCGCGCAAGGTAAGGGCCTTCCAATAGGGATTGTCCATGGCGCTGGTGGTGTTGCCCATCACGTTGTGAAACACCCGGCCTTTGCCCCGTTGCGTCACGATCAAAACGGCTTCATCCTTGCCTGTCCCGCGTTTGTCCGGTCGAGAGTAGGCAACGGCCAAGACCTGGGCCGTGGGTCGGCGGAGCTTATTGTGGTAGATCTCTTCGACGTTGCTGATGTACCTTTCAAGGCCTTGGGTGATGGGGTGGTCGCGATCGACGATTCGCACCTCATACTGGTAGTACTCGCCATGGCCCGAGCCGGGTCGGGCGGATTCGCCACAGAGGTCCTCGAACTCCGCCCAGCCGGGGTTGCCTGCGCTGGCCCCGTGGATCACCACGAATCCCTTGCCCGACTCAATAAAATCCAACAGGGCCTTTTCGGCCACACTTCCCCAACGGGGCCCGGCCTCGTTTTGGACGACCACGTCGTAACGGGCCAGCATAGCTGCGTCCATCTTCGCGGGTTCTTCGGTTACATCAACGCTGAAGCGGCCGCTCGCCTCAAACATCTTCTTCAAAAACGGGGTGGTGGTCTTTTCGTCGTGATGGCCGTGACCTGAGAGGATCAGCACCCGCAGGGGCTTCAGCTCCGCCGCTTGGCCCAACCGGTCCGTTGTTAGCATCGCGTTCCCAACGAAGAAGACCACCCAAATGCAGCGCAGCATGGTGAAAATTTCCTCCGAAAAATCGCCCAATCTTGGATACAGCATAGCCTACATCGCGTCGCCTGACTACTCAGGTGCGGGTTTCTACTCTGGACAACGTCCTTGTAATCTTTCTGGTGTGCGCGTATCTTGAATAACTTGCGGGAATCACGGGTTGTGCCACCCAGTTGGGTGTGCGGTGAGGACATGCCGGTCTCCTACTGAAATGAGTTTTAAGATGTCGTCGAGCCCTGCGACGCAAGCTGTGAGTGGGGCCGAAATCGTGGTCCAGTCGTTGATCCGCCAGGGAGTGGATACGGTATTCGCCTACCCTGGCGGAGCGAGTATGCCGTTGCACCAGGCCCTGACGCGGTATCGGGACCGCATCCGCGTGGTCTTGCCCCGACATGAGCAAGGCGGCGGGTTCGGGGCCCAAGGCTACGCGCGGTCGACCGGTAAGGTGGGCGTGTGCATGGCGACGAGCGGACCCGGGGCCACCAACCTCGTGACTACGATCGCCGATGCCAAACTGGATAGTGTGCCCATGATCGCCATCACGGGCCAAGTGGGCACTTCGGTGATTGGCACCGACGCCTTTCAGGAAACCCCGATTGTCGAGGTTTGCCGCAGCGTGACCAAGCACCACTATCTGGTCACGGACGTGAACGATCTGGCCCGGGTCATGCGCGAGGCGTTCTTCATCGCCACGACCGGACGCCCAGGACCGGTGCTCGTCGATCTACCCAAGAATGTCCAACTCGCCCAGACGGTGCCCGACTACGACGCGCCCATGGACCTGCCGGGCTACCGCGGCGAACCGCCGCGCGCGAAGCCGGAGCAAATTGCCCGGGTCGCGGAGCTGATCAGTAAGTCGAAGCGGCCGGTCATCTATGCAGGAGGTGGGGTGATCACCGCCAACGCCGCCGAAGAGCTGCGAGAGCTTGTGGAAAAGACTGGTATCCCCGTGGCCTTCACCTTGATGGGGCTGGGCGGGTTCCCTGGCGATCACCCCCTTTCGCTCGACATGTTGGGAATGCACGGGAGCGTTTACGCCAATTATGCCGTGAATGAGGCCGATCTGCTTTTGGCGTTGGGGGTGCGCTTCGACGACCGCGTGACCGGCAAGGTAGCCGAGTTCGCCAAACACGGCACGATCGTGCATATCGACATCGATCCCTCGGAAATCAACAAGATCAAGCCTGCCCATTGGCCCATCGTCGCCGATGTCAAGCACGCCCTCGCGGAGTTGAACCGCGTGGTCGCAGCGCCCCCGAACCTCGACGAATGGCACAAGAAGATCGCCACTTGGAAGCAAGCCGATCCGCTCACCTACGATAAGAGTTTCGACGGCATCCTCCCCCAATACGCCATCGAGACCCTGTGGCGTTTGACCCGCGATCGGGACACGATCATTTCCACGGGCGTGGGCCAGCACCAGATGTGGACGGCGCAGTTCTACAAGTTCCGCCGGCCACGTCGGTGGTTGTCGAGTGCGGGCCTGGGTACGATGGGCTTTGGTCTCCCCGCGGCCATCGGCGCCAAGGTCGCCCATCCCGACAAGCTGGTCGTGGATGTCGATGGCGACGGAAGCCTGCTCATGAACATTCAAGAGATGGCCACGTGCTATTGCGAAAAGGTGCCGGTAAAGGTGCTTTTGTTGAACAACCAGCATTTGGGGATGGTGGTGCAATGGGAGGATCGATTCCATGCGGCGAATCGCGCCCATACGTACCTCGGCCCCATCGACCAGCCCGAGGCGGTGGGACGCGGCAACGGCATCAGCCCGCAGCAACGGTATCCTGATTTCGTGACCATCGCCCGCGGTTTCGGCTGGGAGGCTCGAAGCATTCAGCAAAAAGCGGATCTCGAGCCTGCGATTGCCGAAATGATCGAGGCCCCGGGACCCTACCTGCTCGACGTGGCCGTGCCTTATCAAGAACACGTGCTGCCGATGATCCCGGCGGGAATGACCGTCCGCGAGTTGATCCGCCAATGACGCTTCTTGATCATGAGGCGTTCACGTGCTGGGGGCTGGGGCGTTTTAAGGCCACTTGGAAGCTGCCGACTCTCGACCCCTGAGGTACGGCGCGATCGGCTCCGGCGACGATCCCGATTCTTGGAAAAACGGCCAATTGGGAGTACGATTTGGGCATCGCCGAGTTTCGACGCTTTTTGCCACGGACGCGATCGGGACGCGAGCCGTGATAGCCGTGATTGGTGAACAAAAAGAGGATTCCTTGATGAATTGGCGAGAGAGACGTTGTGGTGGCAAACGCTTGGGCTTCGAAGGAAATCATCCGGGATTCTCGGCGACGTTTTCCCGGCGCACGCTCCTCGCAGTGTCGGCGGCCGCAATGGCGGTGGGCGAGGTCGCTCGTAGCACGCTAGCTGGCGAATCGTCGGAAAAAAGCAGCCGCTGGCCGTTTTCGTTCTGCCTCAACACGGCCACGATCATGGGCCAGAACCTTCCGTTGGAAAGGGAGATCGAAATCGCTGCGAAGGCTGGCTATCAGGGCGTGGAGCCGTGGCTCCACAAGATCGAGGAGTATGTCAAAAAGGGTGGGTCGCTGGAGGACCTGAAGAAACGGATCGCCGATCTGGGGCTTTCGGTCGAGGGCGCGATCGGTTTCGCAGACTGGCTCAATGAGGATTCAGCTCGGCGTGCCAAGGGGCTGGAGACCCTGAAACGCGACATGGATTTCGTGGCCCGGATCGGGGGCAAGCGGATTGCCGCCCCGCCGGTCGGCGCGACCGACGCCCCCATGGACCTGGCGAAGGTCGCCCAGCGCTATCGAGAAATCTTGGAGCTAGGCCGGTCGATGGGCGTGGCCCCGCAGTTGGAGCTTTGGGGGAAATCGAAGACCCTGGGGCGGTTGGGCGAAGTGGCCTATGTGATCACGGAGGCCGCACACCCCGACGCTGGTGCGCTATTGGACGTCTTCCACATCTACCGCGGCGGTTCGGATTTTGCCGGCCTGAGGATGTTCAACGGCGCGGCGATGCACGTGTTCCATGTCAACGACTATCCGGCCCAGCCGCCTCGCGAAAAGATCACCGACGGCGACCGCGTCTTCCCCGGCGACGGTGTGGCGCCCATGACCCAAATCCTCCGCGACCTCCATGCCAGCGGCTTTTGTGGTGCGTTGTCCTTGGAGCTGTTCAACCGAAAGTTCTGGGAACAGGATCCCCTCGTGGTGGCCCGAACCGGTTTGGAAAAAATCCAGTCTGTGGTAGCCAAGGCGTTTGGCTAGCGGGACGATCAGCCCTAGTTGGGAAGAAGATCGGTCTGTGAAAGCAGGTCGATTGGCATCCGCCGCAAGGGCAGGGACGCCTCGTCTCCACGACATCCTGGGCGAAGCTGAACAAAGCGGTTAAGCGGATGATCGCGCGGGCGGTGGTCAGCGTGCGGGCCGCGAGGTTATAATGACGCCATGCCCGACTCGCTTGAAGAAGCCACCCTCGCGTCGCCTGCCTTGCAAGCTGCGGAGACGGAACCACGCCCGGAGCTTCCTGCTCACGAGACGTGGAATCTCTGGACGTTGGCGCTGCATCAGATCACGCTCCGCGTGGGCTGGACCTTCAAGACCGAAAGCATCCTGGTGCCGGCCTTTCTGGACACGGTAATCAACGCCGGATGGCTCCGCGGCTCGTTGCCCTTGGCGAATCGCTTGGGGCAGAGCATCCCGCCGGTGTTGGCCGTGGAGTTCCTGAAGCGGCTGCGTCAAAAGAAGTGGGCCTTGGCGGGATTCGCCGCCGCCGTCGGGCTGCCGTACCTGATTTTGGCGGTGGTTTGGTTCACGAACGGTAGCCGAAAGAGTTTGGCAGTTGCGGGCGTTTTTTTGGCGCTGCAATTTTTGTTCTACGTCGTGTACGGCCTGTACCAAACGTCGTTCAACACGGTGCAAGGCAAACTGATTCGGCCTTCGCGGCGAGGGCAATTACTGTGGGGATCGACGTTCTGGGGTCTGTTTCCCACGATTTTCTTCTGCCAATGGCTGATGCCGGGCTGGATTAGCCAGCCGGTGCCGGGGTTCGGGTATCTGTTCTTATTCGTGGGGTTGTCGCTGGCGGCGTCGGGGGCGATCGTGGTCGCCTTATGCGAGCCGGCGGACGCCCCGGACGGCAGCCAAGCCCAGCGGCGTGCCAACTTGGCCGAAACATTCGCGGCGTTGCGGCGCGACAAGAACCTGCGTCGGTTGGTGGTGCTGGTCATCTGGCTTTTTTTGGGCTTGGTGACGATTCCCCATTACCAGGCTTACGCCCGCAAGGAACTAGGCGCCGAAGCCCGCGACCTGGTCTTCATGGTGATCACGCACACCACGGCGGTGAGCATTTACAGCCTGTTCCTCGGCCCCGTGGCCGATCGTTGGGGGAACCGGCTCACACTTCGCCTGCTGATCCTCGGTGCGGCGATTGCCCCGGCCTATGCGCTGGTTCTGCCCTCGTTGGTAGGCGGGCTGAGCCGGTATTGGTTTTGGGCGGTTTTCATCCCCCTCGGGTTGACGCCGCTGGTGCCGACCATCGTGTTCAACTACGCGCTCGAATTGTGCTCTCGCGCGGAGCATCCCCGCTATGTCAGCGTGGTCAACCTGGCGATGATGCCCCCGTTTCTCCTCTCGCCTTTGGTGGGCACAGCGGTGGATGCCTTTGGTTTTCCCAGCGTGGCGGTGGGAACGTGCATTGTGATGTTGGGCTGTGCGGCGATGACGTTCTGGCTGGTGGAGCCGCGGCGTCTTGCCCACGGTCGGGAACGCGCCTAGGATGACTCAGGACTCGGGATTGCTGCCAGCCAGGTCCGCCGCGAGCCAAAGGCGACCGCCGCGCGGACGCTGGATCGTTTGCGAGCCGACCGATCGCTGGGCCATCGCCTTGCGGCGCGAAGCCGGAGCGGAAGGACCGCGTTTGTTCGAGACCCGCAGCCTGCCTGACGCTTGGTCCATGCTGGAACGTTTTCCCGCCAGCTTCCTGGTAACAGAGCTGACCTTGACGGGACGAAGCACGCTTTGGGACTGGATGGTCGAGACGGCGCGGGTCTTCCCAATGACGCGGGTAGCCGTAGTGGCGGATCGCGCGTGGAGGGATTGGGAGTGGCTGGCGCGCGAAGCGGGGGCGGTGTGGTTCGCCGCGTCGCCGCGGGAGGTTCGGCCCCTTGTGGCGATCGCGCGGCGGCACCTGTGCCTGGTGCCCCCTACCGCCGATTTTGTAGAAGAGGTTTGGGACCGCTTGCCTTGGAAACCGGCCAACGAACAATAAAACGTTCCCCGGAAAATCCGGGGCCCAGGCCCAGGAACGGCTGGGTCTGTTGAATCAAGATCAACAGGAGCGATTTTGCTGATGCCCCTTAATGAAGAAGCCGTGCTCAAGGCCTTGGACAGTTTCGCCGACCCGGAGACGGGCCGAAGCGTGGTCCAGCTTGGCCAAGTCCGCCAGATTCGCGTCGCCGACGGTCGCGTGGCGGTGACGCTGGGGCTGACGACCTTTTCCGCCCCTTTGTGGAACGAGCTGAAAGCGGAAGTGGCCACTCAGCTCCGGGAGCGGCTGCCAGGGACTTTGGAAGTGACGGTGGCCATCGAAGAGTACCTACGCCCGGCCGAGCGGATGGGCGAAGTGGGGCTACCGGCCAAGAGCGTCATCGCGGTGGGCGCTGGCAAGGGCGGAGTGGGCAAGAGCACCATCGCGGTCGCCTTGGCTTACGGCCTGCGGCGCGCCGGTGCCCGCGTGGGCCTGATGGATGCCGACGTGTATGGCCCAAGCGTGCCCCACCTCTTGGGTTCCCATGCGAAACCGGTTCTGGTCGAAGGTCGCATCCAACCGGTTTTCGTCGATGGCATGGCGGTGTTGTCGATGGGGTTCCTCGTCCCGCCCGGCGAAGCGGTCATCTGGCGCGGTCCCATGCTCCACCAGGCCCTGACACAATTCCTGCGCGATACCGAATGGGGTGAACTCGACTATCTGATAGTGGACATGCCGCCCGGCACGGGCGACGTGGCCATCTCGCTTTCCCAACTGCTGCCGCTCACCGGCGCCGTGGTGGTCGGGACGCCGCAAGACCTGGCCCTGTTGGACGTAGCCAAGGCCATCGCCATGTTCCGCAAAGTCAACATCGACGTGCTGGGCATGGTGGAAAACATGAGCCATTTCATCTGTCCCAATTGCCACACGCGGCATGACATTTTCGGGTCGGGTGGGGCGCGGCGCAAAGCAGCCGAGCTGGACGTTCCCTTCCTCGGCGAGGTGCCGCTTAACATGCAACTGCGAGTCTACGGCGACGAGGGTCGCTTGACCGCGTCGTTCGATGATCCCCACGTCGCGCCCCATCTGGAGGCGATCGTCGTCAAGTTGGTGCGGAACCTCGTGGCCCGCCGCCGCCAACAGCGCCCCCTCCCCACGCTGACGGTGCTCCAGAGATGAAGGAACGGGGGCTGCGCTCCTACGGTTCCAACGCAGTTTCGTTGCATTAGGCGGGCGTTATCAGCGCGCCGGGTCGTGCAAAGACCTAGAGCCGCCGGGAATCGCTTCGCGACGGCTCTTCCGTGTCGTGGCTGACTTGGGTTGGCGGTTCTGCGAGCGGCGAACTCGGCCATTTGGGCGACCGCGTCCTGCTGCCCGGCAACGGCCGCCGGTTACTTCTTCTTTTTCTTGGCTACTTTCTTCGCAACCTTCTTCTTGGCCACCTTCTTCTTCGCCACGGTGAAACCTCCATCCAAGGGTTGATGACGAGACTCGGCCCGGAGAATCCAAACTCCGGAAAGCCACCCAAGGGCCTCGTCGTTGCACACCACGTAGTATGACAGCCCAGCAAAACCGCCGTTCGCCGGGGATTTTTCGCCGCCGCTGCGGCTTTGTGTCATGGCTCCCAGCGAACGAAATTTCTCCTAGTTGTACCGCCGCTGGGGAAATTTGCAACACAATAAAGAGTGCAAGCAGCAATTTTTTGAAAAATTTTTCCTACGCTGAAACGCGCGGTGTCCTATCCTCACCACCGCGGCCCGCCATGGATGGTCAGCATCGCGTAGCTCAAGTACGCGAAGTATCCGAACAAGATCGCCCCAAAAAGGCTTTGCCATTGCACGAAGGCGACCACCGCCATCAGCGTGGCAGTGAGCAACGAGAGCATCAACGACCATCGCGTGCCTTCATCAGGACGGATCGCGGTCAGCACCTCGCGGGCAATCTGTCCGCCATCGAGCGGATAGACGGGCAACAAATTCACGATCCCCCAGAAAACCGAGATGAAGAACAAATCGTTGATCAAACTGGAAAAAGCGGGCGAACCGACTGTCTCGCGAACCGCCACGATCGCTCCAAACGGCAAACCAAGCCGAATCACGACCTCAAAACCGGCTGCCGCGATGAGCAGCACCATTACCGCCGCCAAAGCGAATCCTGCCGCGGGGCCCGCGGCCAAAATCACGATGTGCGGCAGACCTCGAGGCTGGCGAAAAAACGCGCCCTCGCCAAAGGAGGTGAATCCTCCCAGGCCGTACAGCGTGATCGAAGGATAGAAGCCATAGGCGCGCATCGCCGCCGCGTGGCCCAACTCGTGGACCAGAATCGCCACGAAGAAGGCGATCATCCAGGCGATCAACTCGGCGGGATCGTTCGCCCGAGCCCCCAACAGCAATCCCACCAACCAAAAAAACGGATGGACGCGCACCGGGATGCGGAAGATCGAGAAATCCAGGACCCAACGGGTGCGTCCGGGATCAAGTCCGAACACGAAAACTATTCCCTCTAGCTTCGAATCAACAAGCTCACGCCTGTGGCGTGGTGCAATGGCGACTTATTGTAACACGCCCTGCACCCGCCGCAATCCGAGAACGCAATTCCCTGCGCCGG
>CALFBP010000068.1 GCA_937951625.1 uncultured Thermoguttaceae bacterium | reverse complement strand
GGCGGGCGCGAGCTCGAGGAGTTCGGCGATTTCGGCGACGGCTTCGGGCGGGACATAGCCTAGATGTTCGTTGATCACGTGCAGCGCCGGCAACACCACCGCCCGGCGGTTCGGATAGCGGGGAAAATACTCCCGAATCGCGGCGAGGATCGTGTCGTTGAAGACTCGCGTGGTTGCCATAAACTTTTTAATTGAAGATTAGCTGGGAGCGTCCAGTTTTTCCAGCTTCGTCAGCCACTCATCGAAATGCCGACACGCCGAACGAATCTTCGCGAGGCCGATCGCTTCGGCGATGATTGGCCCCGCCGTACTTCTCCTAGCTTTGTAGTCGGGAAACTGTTCAATAATCCTCTTCGATGGCGCCGTTTGCTCGCCGTCGTCGATCAATTCGGGATTGCCGAACTTCTCGGCCACGCACTCGAGCGCTTCGAGCTTGCGACTAAGCTGTTCATCGCCCCCGTAATATTGTGCGAACGCTTTCGGGTCTGCAAAGAGGATCGCCTCGAACTCGTGTAACTGAAAATACGGAATGAAACGCCGGTCGTCGAGGTCAGCCGCAAAGGCACTCTCCAGCTCAGCCACGCGAGCGTATTTATTCTCCAATGTCATCGCCCGTTCGTAGCCCGGAAAACGCCGCGGCAAGCGGTACATGTCGAACATGGTGGTGAAATACGTGTCGCTGCCGTGTTCTTGCCTCAACCAATGTTGGATGAACCTCTTGACCTGATCGTAGTTCAGCAGGCCACCACGTTTCCCGTGTTTCCTGCTTGTTTCCACGAGGCCGGGGCGATGGACGATCACCCCGCGATCCGCCAGGTGAGGCGTCAAAAGCCGGGTGGCGAATAATTGTTCTGTTTTTCCTTCGGCAATGACGCATAGCCGCGTCATGCGTTGAGCCCACCGCCAATGAGGTTCTTCTCCCACAATTCACCGAGCGAGTAGTCGCCCAACCAATCTTGGAGTTTCTCCGCTTCCAGCCGGGCGAACGTCGATGCGCCGTCTTTGCGGTCGACTACGACGATGTCCTCGGGGTCGAAATACTCTACGAGCGCCACGGACTGCGTGGCAAGAATGATTTGAGAGTGAAACGCCGCGCCCTTGACCAGCCCCGCAAGAATGGAAAGCGCGTGCGGATGCAATCCTAGCTCTGGCTCATCGATCAGGACCAGTGGAGGGAGCAACTCTTCGGGCTGTAACAACGCAGTCACTAGAGCGATCGCCCGCAGCCCACCGTCAGGGAGCTGGTGCGGGCCGAACAACAAGTCCGAGTCTTGCTCGTACCAGTCGAGTTGCACGTGCGTCGGATTCAGCGCCAGCGGTTCCAAGCGGAAGTCGCGGAACCAAGGCAACATTTGGCGAATCGTTGCGATGATGCGGCGGTAGGCCCATCCATAGGTCGTCTTGAGTTTGAAAAGCACCGAGGCAAGGTTACCGCCATCGTGCCGAAGCACCGCGTTGTCATGAATGTAACTCGGTTTGCGAATCGAAGCATCGCGCGAGGTGTCGAGGAAGTGGTACACGGCCAAGCGCCGCAGGAAGTCCCAAACCTCAACGGCCTCGGCTAGTGATTGCTCATCAGCGCTCGGCAAATTGGTTTCATCAGCAGCCCGACTGATCGTTACCGAGGTTGCCGCCGGGATGACGCCCGGCATCTTGCGGCCAAAACAAATTTCGTCGTGTTCGATGATCAAGCTGTCCGGAGGGCAGAAATCGAGGAAGAGCTTGTACGCTACGGAAAAGTCTTGCTCATGTGAAAGCGCCAGTCCGGCTTCGATCCGCTGCGTGGTCTTCGAGCCGTAATAGAGCAGCGCGTCGCCCCTTCCTGGCTGAGTCTTCACGAACCATTGAAGCCGCCGGTTCACCAACTCATGAAGCAGCCGGAAGAAAAGGAGGAAATTCGACTTCCCCGCGCCGTTTGCGCCGAGGAGCACCGTCAGTGGACGAAGCGCAAGGGGCGGGGAGATGCTGGCGATCGTTTTGAAGCCGGCAAGTTCCAGATGTGTCAATGTCAACATCGCGCAGCGACCTCTCACCGATCCAACTCCGCGGCGATGATGTTCAGGCTGCTCAATACCGCCACCACGTCGCTGAGCGTGTGGCCGCGGATCAAGTGGGGAAACAGGGCGAAGTGGATGAACGAGGGCGGGCGGCAGCGGGCCCGATAGGCCGTGTTCGTCCCATCGCCCACGATGTAAAACCCAAGTTCGCCGTTGGGCGACTCCGTCGCCGCATACACCTCTTCGCATGGCGTCTCGAAACCGCGGTTGCTCATCGTCAGTTCGAAGTGAGAGATCAAGCCCTCGATCGTGGTGAACACCTGCCGCTTGTCAGGCAGCGCCACGCGGTCTCCGATGCCCACGTTGACCGGTCCTGACGGAAGGTTTTCCACCGCTTGCTCGATGATCTTCAAGCTCTCCCGCATTTCCGCCATGCGGACCAAAAATCGGGCGTAGCAATCGCCCGCCTTCGCGCAGCAAACTTTGAAATCGAAGTCGCGGTACGCCAGATACGGTTCGTCCTTGCGCAGGTCGCGGGTCACCCCGCTTGCCCGGGCAATCGGCCCGGTCACCGAGCGGTTGATCGCCTCTTCTTTAGTCAACACGCCGATCCCTTTGGTGCGGTCGACGAAGATGCGGTTGCGGGTCAACAGGCGTTCCATGTCGTCGAGCACCTTGGGCATTCCGCGCAAGAACTCCCGGATCATTTCGATGGCCTTGGGCGAGGCATCGTTCATCAAGCCGCCAACACGCGTGTAACTGTTCGTGAACCGGGCCCCGCACAAGGCCTCAAAGATCGAATAGATCTGTTCCCGCGGGTTGAAGGCGTAGATGAAAAAGGTGAAAGCACCCGTATCCAGTCCGGCTGCACCATTGCATAAGAGGTGATCGCTGATGCGGGCTAGTTCGGCGATGATCACGCGAAGATATTGGCATCGCGGCGGGACCTCAATCCCCAACAGCTTCTCGACCGCCAAGTGCCAGGCCACGTTGTTGGCCATGGGCGAGATATAATTCATGCGGTCCGTCACTGTGACGTACTGGTTGAAGTCCAAGTGCTCGCCAATCTTTTCAAAGCCCGAGTGGAGATAGCCAATGTCGGGTTCCGCGTCCACCACCCGTTCGCCATCCAGCGTGAGCACCAACCGCAAGGTCGTGTGCGTGGCCGGGTGCTGCGGCCCAAAATTCATGGTCCATAAATATTCCTGAGGTCCCCCCTCCGGAATGCCTTCCCTCAGCGTACTGCGCGTTAACGGCATGACAAGCGACTCACTGCTCCGCTCTTGTGATCACCGGGAAGTTGTGCCTTTCCCCAAGTCCTTGTAACGGGTAATCCTTGCGCAAGGGGTGCGCCGTGAATTCCTCCGGCAAGACGATCCGGCGCAAATCGGGGTGGCCTTCGAAGCGGATCCCAAACAGGTCCCAAACCTCCCGCTCAAGCCAATTCGCCCCCTCCCACAGCGGTACTGCCGACGGCACGGAAGGATCGGGTTCGTTCACGAAGCACCGCACCGTCATCCGTTGATTGGTACGCGTGCTGGCAAGCAGATACACCAAACCGAATCGATCCTTCGCTCCACGGTACTGAAGGTAATCGACACACGTCACGTCGACGAGCATGTCGAACCCGAACTCGTTCTTCAACTTCTGCAACAGGGAAAACAAGTGGGTCCGAGGAATCACTACCCGCGTCTGCCCGCGAAACTCGCTCACGACCAACTCGGGAAAGGCATCTTTCAATGCAGCGATCGTGGCAGGATCGGTGGCGCTCATCAATCACGCTTCCTAAACGACGGCCAGCCGTGGCGAAAGGGTCCCCTGACCGTAAATCGCCGCGAAACCGCGTCGTTCCTTTCTTTTGCGCCCGACACGAGCCGATCTTCCGTCGGGCGTGCTTCTTAATTTTTATTTTCGAGTATCTTGCGGATTGGAACCTCGGCCTTTCTCGCGCAGCGCGAGCACTGGCTGCTGACGTTTCGGGTCCAAAAACTCGCGGCCAGAGACAGTCCCCTCCCGCTGTATCTTTTCCTGGAGGTCGATAATCGCCTGGATGAGTTGCTCCGGGCGAGGTGGGCAGCCAGGGACGTACATGTCGACGGGAATAAAGCGGTCGATGCCTTGGACGACACTGTAGGTGTCGAAGACCCCGCCCGTCGAAGCGCATGCCCCCATGGAAATGCACCACTTCGGCTCGTGCATTTGCTGCCAGATTCGCTGAAGCACCGGAAGCATTTTCATTACCACCCGCCCGGCGACGATCATCAGATCGCATTGTCGCGGGCTGAAACGAAACACCTCGGCGCCGAAACGGGCCACATCGTGGCGGCTAGCACCCGTGGCCATCAATTCGATCCCGCAGCAGGCGGTGGCAAACGGCATCGGCCACAAGCTGTTTTTGCGACACCAGCTCACCAATTCATCGAGCTTGGTCACCACCACATTGTCGGGCAAATCTACCGCCACCGAAACACCCCTTTTTTCCAATCGTAGACGTAGCCCAAAGTCAACAAGGCAAGGAACACGAGACCCCCGATAAAGGCCAACGGGGCCGCCGTCTCCGCCGCGGTCATGCTCGATGCTTCAGCGGCTGCTTTCGCCCCGATCAACACCGCCCAAGGGTACAAAAATAGCATTTCAACATCGAAAATCAAAAAAGCGATCGCCAAGAGATAAAATCTCACGTCGAATCGCCGCCGCGTGTCGTGGATCGGGTCCATCCCGCTCTCGTACGGCATTCGCTTGACCCGGCCGCCCCGACGTGGGCCAAAGAGCACTCCGACACTCGCCAAAATGCAAGCGAGGGCAAACGTTATACCTAACAGAAGAAGAATCGGGAGCGCAAGGTGATGCACCAAACTGCTCCTAATCGCTTCCGGAATGCTTTATCATGACGTTCATGGTCGAAAGGGCCTTTACCATACCGACTACCAAACGGGTATTGCAGTCGATAGAAAATTACATAACCCTTTCGAGGTAAAGCATTTTACGTGGGTTCCGAGTCAGGGTCAATTGGGGGGACCAGCGCAAAAAAACAGCCCTCCGTAGGCGGGGCAGGGACCTACGAAGGGCAAACGCGAGGAGCTACGCCCCTCACACACATGATTATCGTCTAACCGAAATCAAACCTCAACCCCACCTTCAGGGATAATGGGCAATTTTGTTTGCTTGAGTCGATCTGGGATGGTTCGGCATATTGCGACATCTACACGGAATAACGCCGTTGGCAAAAAAATATCTCAGCCGATTCATCGACTCTGACGATCCGAGGCCGACCCTTGGCACGGCAGGGGGATTATTGTCAATGTACTCCCATGATTAGTGTTGTTATCCCCTACCTTTTACGGCACCATTTAATCCCTTCTCCGGAGTGGATCAGCTCAAGCAACCTTTGGAATCCCCATGTTGTCTCCCAGCAAACTGCTCGCCGACCTGGTCGCCATCCCGAGCGTCAATCCGATGGGTAGGCCGCGCGACAACGCGGAACCGCCCGAGGCCCGCTTGACCAATTACCTCGAACGCCTTCTGAACCGTTTGGGCATCCCGGCCGTGCGACAACCAGCCGAGCCCAAACGAGAAAATCTCCTTGCCCTAATCGGAAGTCCCTCCGGCAACAGCCAGCGGCCGCTGATTCTCCTCGAGGCGCACCAGGACACGGTGCCAGTGGACGGCATGTCGATTCCGCCTTTTGCCGCAGAGGTTCGGCAGGGGCGGCTTTACGGCCGCGGTGCCTGTGACGTGAAAGGGGGAATGGCCGCCATGATAGTCGCCGCAGCGAGGCTGCATGGCGAAAGCCCTGGAAACATGCCGTCAATCCTTCTGGCGTTCACAGTCAACGAAGAGTATGGGTTCACCGGGGCCCAGGCACTGGCGAAATCCTGGCGGGATGCAAAGGACTTAAAACAACCTTCAGTCTTTGTGGAAGCCGGGACCGGCAGTGGTTCTCTATTACAAAACAGTTCCATCCCATCGCATTGCGCCCGCCTGCCTGATTATGCCATCGTGGCCGAGCCCACGGAGCTGCGAGTGGTCGTCGCCCACAAGGGGGTGGTGCGTTGGCGGTGCCGTGCCAAAGGGAAAGCGGCTCACAGCGCGACGCCTAGCGCGGGCGAGAACGCCATCTACCGCATGGCTCGAGCCTTGGTGGCGATCGAGCGGTATTCCGGAGAGTTACCGGAGCGAGTGGCCTCGCACCCCCTGTGCGGGACGGCCACGGTAAGCGTTGGGACGATTTCCGGCGGTGTAAGCGTGAATACGGTTCCCGACAACTGCACCATTGAGATTGACCGCCGGTTAGTGCCCGGCGAAAGCCCTCAGACCGCCCAACGCCAAGTGATCGACTTTATCGAGGTTGCGACAGGCCTCGGGCCGGCACTGGAGCACGAGCCGCCTTTCCTGGTGGCGGGGCCGTTGTCTGATGATCGCAATAGACCGTTGGCCGATCGTCTGATCGCTGCAGCCGCCGAGGTTGGAGTTTCCAGCAAAGCGGTTGGCGTGCCTTATGGAACCGACGCGGCAGCTTTTGCCGCCGCGGGGGTACCGACGGTGGTCTTCGGTCCCGGCTCCATCGCCCAGGCCCATACGGCCGACGAATGGATCGCGCTGGATCAAGTCGAAAAAGCCGCGGAAATCTATTATCGCTTCCTGAAGTCGTTTTGCTGACGCGCGGCAGCTCCAAGCATAGCAAATCCCCGCCGCGGAAGGGCCTTGGCTCAGAACACGTCCAGGATGAAATGGTGGCCCATGTGGTATCGCTGCCCCTCGGGCAGGAAGTTCATCCACTTGGTGTTGTAGACCGGGATGCGCATTTCGGGCGGGTAACGGAAATAAAGATCCTCAGAACTTCGGTAGTAGTCGGAACCCCAAAAGTTTTGGGGATAATAGACGTAGGGATAGTGGTAGAAGCGGTTCCAGTCCTGTGTCGTGTAGGCCCTTCCCCAACGCCGCCCAAAGGCCTGTTCAGCTTGCGCGGTCACCGAGGTCAAGGCAATCAGTGTTGCGGCCAAGAACAGCCCGAGAATGAGCCGGCGGTTCATATCCCCCCTCCGGTAAGTTGTTGGCGATTTCGGCTCGCCCCCGGGCCATGGCAGTTGTCGTCCGCCACAGCCACAATCGGGAAACGCGAGGCACTGATCCGTGTTAATGGTTGTATCGACGATGCGACGCGCTCGTGTTGAACGAAATACAGTCAAAGGCGATCCGATTGGTATATCGGCGCGAACCAAACTGGCACCAAAAAATGGTGCTTTCCGCAAAGTTTTTTTCTCATTGGCGAACCAACTGTTTTGACATACGTAAGTAATCTGGCTCATTTTCGCCCAAGGCGTTTGCAATTCCCCGTCCATCTTGTGAACAGATTGCGGCGAGGAAGTTGACTTTTCCTCAGAGCTACGCTAATTTGCAAGGTTGACACTGGGGCAATCATACGTTCATTTCATGTCCAGGGTTTTAGATCAATGGGTGGCAGCAAGGTTCCGGTCGGCCTCCAGGGCCGCATCCGGGGGAGGTTCGGGTATCGTCCGACCTGGGAATGGTTGAATCCTCAAAAACGTTCCAAGTGGAGCGTCATTATCGTATCGTCGATTTTGTCGTCGATCGCGTTTCAACTGATCCCGGTCGCTGCGGCTTGGTCCGATCCTCTTCCTTCGTTAAGTGACAAAGCGCCGCCGTTTCCTTTGGTGGCGACGCGGCTGCCGAGAGTAAATGGCAGCGAAAACCTTGGAACACTCGCATCGGGGACGCTCCGAGCGTCCTGGGGTGATGGTGCGGGTTTGGTTCTCTTCGCTGGCCCCGGGCAACTCGGCAGGCCACTTGTGCCGGGTTTCCACAGCTCGGCAGACCCCGATATTTCCTTCGACGGAAAACGGATCCTCTTCGCCGGCAAACGAAGCGCGCAGGATCGCTGGGCGATTTATGAAATCACGCTCTCCAGCGGGGAGATTCGACGCATCACCGACCGGCCCGGTGATTGTCGTTCCCCCGGCTACCAGGGGGTAATGTACACGATTACGGAAGACGCCCCGTGGTATCAAATCACTTTTGTTGAGACTGATTGTCAGTCGCGGAATGAGGTTGGCGCTGGCTGCGTCAGTGCGATTTACTCATGCAAGTTGGACGGTAGCTTTGTCCAGCGTCTGACGTACAACCTCTCCAGCGACTATGATCCGATCATCATGCCGGACGGGCGGCTGGTTTTCGCCTCATGGCAGCGTTCGGATTGGCGTCACGGGGCTTGGGGACGAATTACTTTGCTTGGGGTGAACACGGATGGCATCGACTTGGCTCCGTTTTGTGGCGAAGTCGGGCGACGGATCAAGCACATGCCGTGCGTGACTACACAAGGTTTGGCGGTGTTCGTCGAGGCGGACTCAGTGGCTTGGGATGGCGCTGGGCAGCTTTCCTGCGTCTCACTCCGCCGACCGCTGCACTCGTATCGCCCAATTACTGAGCCGGGTGAAGGATTGTTTCACTCCCCTTCCGCTCTGCCAGATGGCCGCATGCTGGTATCGCGCCGTCCAGTCGACGGCTCTGTTCCGCACGCGGTGTATCGTTTGGATTTGGAGACCAGACGTCTCGATCTGTTGCTTGAGGAATCGGGGTATCATTGGCTCCAGGCCAAAGTGGTAGCGCCGCGAGGAGAACCCGATGGACGCTCTAGTGTGCTGACTCCGGAAGAGCCTTTAGGCAAGTTGTATTGCCTCAACGTGTACCAGACCGAATTCAAAGATCCGACTTGGATGCCGCCGGGTTGTGCGAAGAAGGTCCGGGTTTTGGAGGGAGTCCCGCCCGCGGCCGACTCCCCATCGGTCCAGGCTTCGGTCCCGCAGCTCGCCGCCCGGCGGATTCTTGGCGAGACGCCCGTGGCCGCGGATGGATCGTTCAACCTTTTGATTCCAGCCAATGTGCCGATTCAACTTCAGTTGTTGGACGACCGGGGCTTGGCCCTGCGAAGCTGTGGTTGGATCTGGATTCGAAATCATGCGAACCAGGGGTGCATCGGTTGCCACGAGGATCCGGAGTTGACCCCAACGAATCGGGTCGTGGACGCGGTGGCGACTGACTCAGTACGGCTCCACCCGCCCATAGAACAGCGATCGTCGGTCGATTTTCGCCGCGATGTGTTACCGGTCATTTCGGAGAAGTGTGTAGCTTGTCATGGGGTAGAAGGAAGTCCGCCGCGGTTGGATGGGGCAGGCGAGGGAGCCGAGGGCGTGTACCGAGCGCTGTTAGCGTTCGAGGCCGTCGGAGGCAATGCCGCGCCGCGCTGGAAATACGTTCATCCTGGCCAGGCCCGCACCAGTCCGCTGGTCTGGCATCTGTTGGGCGTGAACACCTCCCGCCCTTGGGACGGGCCCGTCGCCCAACAACCGATCAAGTCAATCCCAAGCGACAAGGCCCCGTCGCTCTCCGCCGAGGAAACGGACGTTTTCGTGCGGTGGATCGACTTGGGGGCTCGTTGGCAAGGGGACTGATAAGGAAGGCGAAAGCACGACCCATTTGGCGATTGAATCGCCGCGTACGTTCGCCTGACCGTTGACCACGTCACTAAAGCCGAGCTCAGCGTGTGGTTCGGACAGAGTGCGTAAGGGCTTTTCGATGAGACGCCTTGTGTTGATTGCCGGTCTGTTCTTGGCGCACCCGCCGATCGTCGTCGCGGAAGATGTTGTTTTGCCGATCTTCTCCGAAATAACCGAGGCTGCCGGCATCAAGTTTGTCCATAGCGTCGGCGACTCGAAGATGAACAACATCGTCGAAGGGACCGGGTCGGGCTGCATGTTTTTCGATTACGACGGCGATGGTTGGCTTGATATTTTTCTGGTCACCGGCCGCTACCACGAGGATGTGAGCGACAACACGGGCCGCAAACTTCGCGGCAAGTGTTTCAACAAGCTGTACCGAAACAACCGCGACGGGACCTTCACCGATGTGACGGAGCAGGCCGGTGTGGGCGGCAGGCACTACAGTTCCGGCTGTTCGGCCGCCGATTACGATGGCGACGGCGATTTGGACCTCTACGTGCTCAACTACGGCCCCAATGAACTGTACCGCAACAATGGCGACGGCACGTTCACCGAAGTGTCGAAGAGTTCGGGGCTGGCCGATCCACGGTGGAGTCTCGCGGCCGGCTGGTTCGACTACAATGGCGACGGCAGGCTCGACGTCTACGTAGTCAACTATCTCGAATACGACAAAGGGGAGTTCCGGTCCTATTATCCCGCCGCCGGCTATCCCGGCCCGTTAAGCTACAAGTCCCAACCCGACGCCCTCTACCGCAACAATGGCGACGGAACCTTTACCGACGTGAGCGATGAGGCGGGAATCCACGACCCGGACGGCCGGGGCATGAGCCTGGCCATCGCCGACTTCGACAACGACGGCAAGCTTGATATTTACGTCACCAATGACGCCTCGGCCAATTTCTACTTCCGCAACTTGGGCGGGGGCAAGTTTTCGGAGGAAGGGCTAGTCCGGGGGCTGGCGTTTGGTCAAGGCGGGCAAGACGTGGCTTCGATGGGCCCGGTGGTCGGCGACGTGAATCATGACGGCCGTCTCGATGTCTTTGTACCCGCCATCCGCTATGGCTCCCTGCACCTCAACCACGGCGAATTCTTCGAGGACGTGACCGACCCCATGAATCTCGCGGTGATCTGTGGGCAGTACACCGGCTGGGGGGCTGCACTGTTCGACTACGACAACGACGGGTTCGTGGACATCTTCCAAGCCAATGGCGACGCGCATCATGAACATATCGAGGAAGCCATTTTGGTCCGCAACAACGGGCAGGGCCGATTCATCGACGTGGCGCGGCAGTCCGGCGAGTGCTTGAATCGCAAGTGCGTCAGTCGCGGCGTGGCCGTCGGCGATTACGACAACGACGGTGATCTGGACATCCTGGTGAACAACTTGAACGAACCCCCTCGACTCTTGCGCAACGACGGGGGCAACCGCAACCACTGGCTGACGGTGATAGCCAAGCTGCCCAACGGAAAGTCCGACGCCGTAGGCGCAAGAGTTAGCGTAACGGCTGGCGGAGTCACGCAGTTTCATCATATGGCGGCGACCCAGGGATACCTCTCGCAATTCGATCCCCGGGTCCATTTCGGCCTTGGCAAGGCTCCGCGCGCCGACCGAGTCGAGATTCGTTGGATGAACGGAAAGATCACTGTCCTGAAGGACGTGCCGGCCAACCAGTTTCTCCAGGTCGTTCAACCGTCCGATTGAGTGGAGCAAAGACGATGTTGCCTGTCCTTCTCATCTCCCTTTTTCGGCCTGTGGCAACGTTGGGACTCCGCGTGATGCTTGTGTTGAGCGCGCTCATGGCGCTGGCCCAACCGTGTCTTGCCCAGCGGCGTCAACCGGTTTACGTCGGCGCCCAGGCGTGCGCCCCGTGCCACGAAGGAAAGCACATGGGCGATCAGTTCACGCTCTGGTATTTGTCGAAGCACGCGACGGCGTACACCAGCCTTTCCAAGCCCGAGGCGAAAGAAATTGCCCGGCTGAGCGGCATTCCCATGGATCCGCAGAAGTCCGCCATGTGTCTGGGCTGTCATGCGACGGGGGCCGAGGCTGAAGATTGGGAAAAAGACGAGACCTTTTCCGAAAAGGAGGGGGTGTCGTGCGAGAAGTGTCACGGTCCGGGCAGCGAGTACATGGATGCCCGCATCATGGTCAGTCGCGAGGCCTCGCTGAAGGCCGGTTTGATCATCCCCACCCGCGAGGACTGCTTGATGTGTCATAAGGAAAAGGGCTCGCACACCCGGGTCCTGAAACGTCCGCCGTTCGACCTGGAAAAGGCCTGGAACGAAATCGCGCATCCCACACCGCACGATTGGTACGAGAAGCGCATCGAGCCGCCTCCGCCGCCCCAAACGTCCGAAACGGTGAAGACTTCGGGCAGCATTGGGGCGGCGCCGACGCCGAAATTGATTGGAGTCCATTCGGGTCCGAAATATACCGGCGTGGCGGCCTGCGCCGAGTGCCACACCGGGGCCGACTCGGGTTACCAATTCAGCAAGTGGCGCGACAGCAAGCACGCCCGGGCCTATGCCGACCTGGGCACGCCCCGCGGCTACGCGATCGCCAAACAAATGAACGTTCAGGGCGATCCCCAAACCAGCATGGCCTGTTTGAAGTGCCACGCCACGGCTTATTCGTACCCTTCGGCAGGCGTGCTGGAACGTTATTCGGTTCATGAGGGAGTCGGTTGCGAGGCGTGTCATGGGCCAGGCAGCGAGTATTCGCCAGAAGCCGTGATGAGAGACAAAGCCCAAGCCTACGCGGCAGGTCTGCGGAAGATCACTGCGGAGACCTGCGCGGTCTGCCATGCCAACGCCCATGGCAAGCCCTTCGACTACGAAAAGGCCTTGGCCGAAATCGCCCACCCGACCAAACTCCCGCCAGCGCCTCCGGAAATCCGTTACAAAACGCCGTTGAATCTTGCCCTGCGGCCCGGTGGGCGTGAGATCTACGTAACCTGCGAGGCCGCCTATTCGGTGATCGTGGTGGATCCCGCCACGCGCCGCAAAGTCGCCGAAATCCCCGTGGGTGGCCAGCCCATGGACGTGGCGTTCCATCCGAGCGGGAACCTCGCTTATGTCAGCAATCGGCTGGACGACTCGGTTTCCGTGATCGATGCCGAGGCCCGGAAGGTGATCGCGACGATTGCCGTAGGGGACGAGCCGCACGGCCTGATGACCGACCGTTCGGGCAGGTATCTGTATGTGCTGAACACCTCGTCGAACGACATCTCGGTGATCGACACGGCCACCTTGGCCGAGGTGAAACGTTTGGAAGCGGGGCGGGGTCCATGGTCCTTGGCCCTCTCGCCCGACGGCTCACGGCTGTTGGCGACCAATATGTTCTCCCATTTCGTTCCCTATCGGCAGCCCTCCGTCTCGGAAGTCACCGTCATTCAAACGGAGCAAGCGATCATCGACGACCGCATCATGGTGCCCGACACGAACCTCGTCCAAGGCGTGGCTTGGCACCCCAGCGGCAAATATGCCCTGGTGACGATGCTCCGCACGAAGAACCTCGTGCCCATGACTCGCATGATGCAGGGTTGGACCTTGACCAACGGTCTGGGGATCCTTTGGGCCGACGGGCGAGTGGACCAGGTGCTTTTGGATGAGCCGGGGATCAGCTTCCCCGACCCCATCGGTCTGGCGATCACACCCGACGGGCGCTACGCTTTGGTGTCGAGTTCCGGTTCGGATCGGGTGGCCGTGGTCGATCTGGAAAAGTTGGTAGCCATGTTGGAGGCGGCCGATCCTAAGGAGCGGACCGAAATCTTTCCCAATCACTTGGGCAAAGCCACGGAATTCGTCGTGGCCCACATTCCCACTAAAGACTGCCCGCGGGGCCTGCTCATCATGCCGGATGGCAAGACCGCTTTCGTAGCCAATTCGTTGGACGATTCGCTCACGGTGATCGACTTGGCGGAAAAAAAGGCCGTCGAGCGGATCGATCTTGGCGGACCGAAGGAAATCACCAAGGTCCGTTATGGCGAGCGGTTGTTCCACAGCGCCAAGGTATCGTTCCGGCGGCAGTTGTCGTGCCACTCCTGCCATCCCGACGGCCACGTGGACGGGCTGACGTACGACATCGAGGAGGATGGCCCGGGCGGGGGCATCGGCAAGGACCCCGTGGACAACCGCACGTTGCGGGGCATCTTGGATACGGCCCCGTTCAAGTGGTCGGGGATCAACCCGAGCTTGTCGCGGCAATGCGGCCCGAGGCTTTCGGTGTTCTTTACCCGCCTCGCCCCCTTCACGCCCGAGCAGTTAGACGCCTTGGACACGTATATTTGCACCATTCCCCGGCCGCCGAACCGTTATCGGCCGGTGGGGGCGCCTTTGACCGACGCGCAGCGCCGCGGTCGGGAGATGTTCTATCGGACCAAGAAAAACGATGGGACGCCGATCCCCAAAGAACTCCAGTGCGCCACGTGCCATTTCCCCCCCTTGTACACAGATCGGAACATGCACGACGTCGGTTCTCGGGGTCCGTTCGATTCGCACGCCAAGTTCGACGCCCCGCACTTGAACAACATTTATGACTCGGCCCCCTACCTGCACGACGGCAAGGCCGCTACCTTGGAAGAAATCTGGACGGTGTACAACCCTTACGACACTCACGGGGTCACTAACGATATGACGAAGGACCAGTTGAATGATTTGATCGAGTATTTGAAGACGCTATAGACCTTGGCGATTTTGTGTTCTGGCGCCTCGTCGCCGCGTCGAGCGCCGACTAGGCTCCGAAACCCCTCACCGGCGAGATGAACTTGAGTAGGAGGAGAGATTCGTCATGATTAGCATCCTCAGGATCGCAGGCATCGCAACCGGCATTTTTACGGTCGTGCTAGTTTGTTTTCCGGTCCGCGCCGCCGAATCACCCACGCCTGCGGCGCCACCTCAATCGCCTCCCCCGGCCGCCGCGGCCGATGACGAGCTTCCTTATGTCTACACCCATTGGAAGCACTTCACCACGGCCGATGGTCTGCCCAACGACCATATCTTCGCAATCAAGGCTGATGGTCCGCGGGTATGGGTGGGAACCGAGGACGGACTGGCCTGTTATGACAAAACGACGGGCAAGTTCCGCGTGTGGAAGGAGAAGGACGGGCTGCCGTGGAGGGCCGTGACGGGCATCGACGTGGATAAGAAGACCGGCGACGTTTGGCTCGCTCTCTTCGGCGGCGGGCTTGCCCGTTTCAGCGGAGGACGCTTCGACCACTTCCATCAACTCAACAGCGGCCTGGTCAACGACGTCGTCTATGGCGTGGCTGTCGAGAACGACAACGTCTGGGCGGCCACCACGGCCGGGGCCAGCCGCTACAACGTCAAAACCCGCCAGTGGACGATCTTCACCGAAAAGAACGCCCCCATGGAGGAAATCTGGAATTACGGCGTGTCGTATGACCAGGGCAAGGTGTATCTGGCCGTGTGGGGCAGCGGCTGCCTGGAATACGACGTGGCAGTGGCCAACTCAGGCAAGGGCGATCCCTGGAAGGCCTATCTCGATCCCGATGGTGAGATGGAAATCGACCTCTATCGCGATGACGGAATCATCCACGTGATCGTGACCGGCGCAAGCCACGTCGAGGATGCTTTGTGGATTTCCACCTACTTCGGCACGTGCCGTTACGACGGGCGGCATTGGCGAGGTTTCTACGCGAAGGAGACGGGCCTGCCCAGCGATTTCACCAACAATCTCAAGGCCCGCAGCTCCAATGAGTGCTATTTCGCCCATGACAAAGGGTTGGGCGTGGTCGCCGACTTCCGCACCGACACTTACGTGGCGTACACCCGCGACCCCAATACCCTCCGCGGAAAGGCGCGAATCTACCGTAGCGGCCGCTTGCTCAAAGAGGTGGACATGGAGCGGAGTGTTCCGCACAACTTCCAGATCGCCGTGGAAGTCGATGGCAACGACATTTGGGCGGGGACGGGCAAGGGACTCGGCTGGGGGATTGGCAAAGGCTATTACCCCGGCGTCAAGGCCAACCCCGATTGGTTGCATGAAAAACACATCGCGGTCGTTTCCCGGCAGGAACGGAAATAACTTTTAACGAGAATAACTCGAGGAGACACGACAATGCGATCGTTCAGCCTTTCTTGCATGATACTCATACTTTTCGCAGCGGTGGTGCAAGCCGAACCGGGAGCAAGGCCGTCCAATCCCACGGCTTGGCATCCCCCGCTGGCCGTCGACGCCGAGACCCTGAAAATCCTGGAAGAAGTGAACTCGCTGAACGCCTACCAGGTTCCGAACCTGCCCTTGAAGACTGATGAAAATTACGCCCACACCTCCCGCGATCTCGAGCCGTTCCGCCACGTCACTCCGTATAAGCGACACTTCCTGGAGCAGATGGAGTATTACGGGGCGGGCCGGACGATTCCCGAGCCGGAGGACGTCAAGACGGTGAAGATCGGCTTCATCGGCCCGATCGAGCCAACGGTCTCCGTGGCCACCGGCGGCAAAAGCCATAACGAAGAGCTGCTCGGTAAAAAGATGCTCCAGGGCTGCGTCCTCGCTATCGAAGAGGCCAATGCCCAGGGCGGTTATCTGCGTCGCAATATCCCCTTCGAACTGGTCGTCAGCAATGACAATGGCCTGTGGGGCTCCTCCGGCAATGAGATCATCAAGCAGGCCTACAAGGACAACGTGTGGGCCATCCTCGGCACGATCGACGGGGCCAATAGTCATATCGCCATCCGCGTGGCCTTGAAGGCCGAAGTGCCCATGATGAATAGCGGCGACATGGATCCCACGTTCATCGAGACCAACATCCCCTGGGTCTTCCGTTGCGTGGGCGACGACCGGCAGATGAATTATCTGCTGGCCGACTACCTTTTCCGCAAACTGAAGATGAAACGCGTGGGCATCATCCGCGCCAGCAATCGCTACGGCCGCTTCGGTGTCCGCGAAATCCGCGATTCCGCTAGGCGGTTAGGCTATCCCATTCCCATCGAAATGGCTTACCAGCTTGGGCAGACTGACTTCTCCCTCCATCTCGATCGCATCCAGGCCGCCAACGTCGACGCGGTGGTCCATTGGGGCAATGCCGACGACGGGGCGAGGATCCTCAACCAGATGCGGGCACGCGGGATGAACCAGCCCTTCTTCGTCTGCGACCGCTGCGTTTCCCGCGAGTTTGTGGAAATCGCCGGCAAGAACGCTGACGGGGTCATCGGTTGCTACCCCTGGAATCCCGACCGCAAGGATCCCAAACTTGACGCCTTTCGCGAGCGGTTCCGAAAGCGATTTGAAAATGACGAGAAGTTCGGCAAGGACGCGGAGGTGGAAACCTACTCCGCCCACGCCTACGACGGCATGAACATGCTGATCTGGGCGATCCAGGTGGCAGGGCTGAATCGGGCGAAAATCCGCGACGTGTTGGCCTATCGTACCCAGCCCTGGCCGGGCGTCACCGGCGACATCATCTTCAGCGCTGCGATGGACGACATTGGCGAAGTGTATTTGGCAAAATACGAAAACGGACGGTGGCGCTACTATTCTCGTGAGGATTTGGCCATCCCGCGAGGTCCGCAGCGGCCGCCCGGAGACCGCGGCGAACTGATCGCCAGCCCGCAAAACCCTTAGTGTCTATCCCAAAAGTCCCCTCTCCCCATGGGAGAGGGTCGGGGTGAGGGCCCAAGATCTTTGCAGACGACGGGAAAAACGCCTGCCTTGCAGTTGCCCTCACCCCCAACCCCTCTCCCGCGAGCGAGAGAGGGGAGGTTGCGGGATAAGCTCTTAGGTCAAGCTACCGCTTCCGTGTCCGAGCGCGCGATTTTCGCCTGCCCTCCGGGAATCGGGTGGAAAGGCAAGAGGGCTTTTACATGCGCATGGCCTCAGGCTGTAGGGGCCTTTGCTGAATGCAAGTATCCTCAAGGGGCTCTTGCCTAAAGAGGCTGCCGTGGTTCGCCGCAACATCGGGTTCGTGCTTTTGGGGTTAGGATCGATTGCCGCCGCGGTCCTAGGCGCGGAGCCGGGCGCCGTGTCACCCAAGCCGTCCGAAGGCAGGGCCGTGTTTCACGACGGGCGGAAGCAACCCTTGGAATACGTCGGCCCCGGGCGCGAACAGCCTGAGCCAGCCGACTTGGAAGAAGTCCGCATCGGCTATTTCGGACCGAATGATCCTGCCCACGCCAAGTTCGGCGACCTGTGGTCCGCGGCTCGCATGGCGATCGAGCAGGCCAATCGTGAGGGCGGTTATCGGGGTAAGCCGTTTCGCCTCGTGGCGCGCTGGTCCGACAACCCTTGGACGGGCGGCGCGGCCCAAGCGGCCCGACTGGTGTATGACGATAAGGTTTGGGCGATCATAGGTGGCGTGGACAGCGCCACGACCCATCTGGCGGAGCAAATCGCCGCCAAGGCCCGGCTCGTGATCGTCAGCCCGGCTAGCACCGACCGCAGCGCTAACTCTGCGTTTGTACCGTGGATATTCTCCTGTCTGCCGGGCGACGATGTACTCGCGCCGCTTTTGGTTGATCGACTGGCCACCATCCGCGCGGAGGATGCCTTCGTGGTCCTGGGGACCGACGATCACGACTGCCGAGTGTTTCTCGGCCAGTTGAATGCCGCGCTCCGCAAGCGGAACCTCGTCCCTCGCCGTCGATGGTCTTTCTCAGGAGTGGAGGATTTGGGGAACGTAGTTCGACAAATCACAGAAGAGAAACCACGCGCAGTCGTCGTCGTCGCCCCGGCCGAGGCCAGCGCACAGGTGACGATCCAACTCCGCGAGGCCGGCTATCGCGGACCGATCCTCGGTGGGCCCTGGATGGGACGCCGGCGATTTGTGGAATTGGTGGCCAGCGCCGCCAACGACTTGGTCTTCCCTTTGTTGTACGCCCCTCGCGAGTCGCCGACTCCCTTCGCCGAAGAATTCCACCGCCGCGTGGGAAAACCGCCCGACTACGCCGCCGCCGCTGCCTACGACGCCGTGACGCTGGTCGTGGCCGCGGTCCGCCAAGCAGGCCTCAATCGCGCCAGAATCGCCGACGCGATCCGGGCCTTGGCCCCATGGGAGGGGGAATGTGGGCCGATCCTTTGGGATGCCTTGGGGGGCAATTCCCGAACCGTTGCTTTGGGTACCGTTCGGGACGGTTCCGTTGCCCGACTCCCTTAACTGCTTCATCCCGAGTCGAGACCGCGGGGTGAAGTAGCCCTGAGACAGGCAGTCCCTTCAGGTGGCATGGCGCCAGCCTGCGCGGCTGGTCTTCACTGGAACAGTTAGGTTTTTTGAGTATGATAAAGGTTGGGATGGAATAATGCGAGCCGCGTTGTCGGCTCCCGATGGACTTCCTCAACCGCAGGGCAGCTTCGATGCACCGCATCCCCCCACTGAAACTGAACGAGGCGTTGCGGCGTCGGCTTGGGGCGATCACCTTGGGACAGGCGGTCGTGCTCGTGGGGTTGTTGGTTCTGCCGCTGTTGGCCTGGCTGTTCTGGCCTTCTTTTTCGAGCGGGGCCTCCGAGGCCATGCCGCTATTGCACGTCGTCGAGCGGGGTGAGTTCGTCCACGAGATCACGGAACGTGGCAGCGTGGAAAGCGCCAGCAACATCGAGGTCCGCTGCGAGGTCCAGGCCCAAGGTTCCGCCGGCACGCGGATTCTGGAGATCGTTCCCGAGGGCACCTACGTCAAGGCCGGCGATTTGATCTGCCGTCTCGATTCCTCGGCCTTGGAGAATGACGAACTGAAGCAGAAGAGCGTGGTGGAAAACGCCAACGCGGCGATGATCCAGGCCAAGAGCGACCATGAGACGGCCGTCAAGGCGCTCGACGAGTATCTTCAGGGCAAATACCAGATCGATCGAGCCCAAATCGACGCGGACCTGGCTGTGGCCGAGGAGAACGCCCGCCGCGCCGCCGACAACGTCCGCTACAGCAAGCAGTTGTTGGAAAAGGGCTATATCACCAAACTTCAGCTCCAGGCCGACGAGTTCGCCGCGAAAAAGGCCGCCACCGACCTGGAGGCGGCGAAACTCCGACTCAAAGTGCTCGATGAATACACCAAAGCCAAGACGAAGCTCCAGCTCGAGGCCGACATCCAGTCCACCGAGGCGAAGTTCAAGGCCCAGGAGAATACCTGGAAACTTGAACTTCAGCGGCTGAACCTGATCTCGGAACAAATCAAGAAATGCCGCATCACAGCGCCGGCCAACGGGCAGGTGGTCTACGCCAACAACACCGAGCGATACGGCGGTCAGGAGATCATCATTGAGGAAGGGACGGTGGTCCGCGAGCGCCAGGTGATCGTCCGCCTGCCCGACCCCAAACGCATGCAGGTCAAGGCCCGCATCAACGAATCGAAGATCGCCCTGGTCAAGGAAGGGCAAACGGCCTCGATTCGCCTGGACGCCTTGCCGGACCAGGAACTTCAGGGCGTGGTGCGGAAGGTGAATGAGTACCCCGTGCAGGGCGGCTGGTGGGCGGCCAACATCAAGGAATACGAGACGACGGTCGAGATCCTCGGATCGCCCGAGGGGTTGAGGCCGGGTCTGAACGCCGAGGTCCGCATCCGCGTCGCCCAACTGCCCGACGCCATCCAAGTCCCCGTCCAAGCCGTGCTCGCCCAGGGCGACAAGTATTATTGTTTTGTCTGGCGCAACAACGACTGGGAACTTCGGCAAATCGAGGTCGGCAACACCAACGATAAGATGCTGGTGGTCAAGAGCAACCTCCAGCCGGGGGAGCGGGTGGCGGCCAATGCCGCGGCGCTCCGCGAGCAATTCGAGTTGCCCGGCGATGTCCCCGCCACAGAGCCCAAAACCATGCTGGCGTCGAGCGAGGCCGCTGGGGGAATCCAGCCGGGCGAAGAAAAAGCCACGAAGGGGTCGGACGCGAGGCCGACGCCGAAGACGGCGCCTGCCGGAAAGAAGCGGCCTTCGGAGGACCCCGCGCCCACCAAGTCCGATCCGGCCTCGTTAGCGAGCCGGCGATTCGACCAACTGGACGCCAACGGCGACGGGCGGCTGTCCCAAGAGGAGCTTCCCGCCTCGATGCAGGATCAATTCGCCGTCGTCGACGCCAATCGCGATGGATTCGTGGACCGCCAGGAATGGCTCGCCGCCGCCCGGGCCCTCGCCGCCCGCGGCCCCGAACCCAAGCCTAAGTCCCGGGGCGGTTGACCGCTCCGCCTTCCACTACCTACACCTCGGCGCCATCGTCCCATGCGATATGCCGCGCGAGTTTGCCAAGTGACGAAAGAATACGTCCTCGACGGCGGCACGGTCCGCGCACTGCGTGGCGTGGACCTGGACGTGCCTGAAGGGGATTACTTGGCCGTGATGGGGGCCTCGGGATCAGGCAAGAGTACCCTGCTGAACCTTTTGGGGTGCCTGGATCGCCCCACCTCGGGCACGATCTGGCTCGGCGACGAGGACGTGACCAAAGCCGACGACGACCGGCTTTCCGAGATCCGCGCCTCGCACATCGGCTTCGTCTTTCAGTCCTACAACCTCATTCCCCAACTGACGGTCTTGGAAAACATCGAAGTGCCTTTGATCTATCAGGGAAAGTGCGGGCCGAAATACCGCAAACGGTGCCGCGAACTGGCCGAGATGGTGGGTTTGGGACAACGGCTTGGCCACCGGCCTACCCAGCTCTCTGGCGGCCAGCAACAGCGCGTCGCCATCGCCCGGAGTTTGGTCAACGACCCCCTGTTCATCCTGGCCGACGAGCCGACCGGAAACCTCGACTCGGCGACCAGTGAGGAAATCCTGAGTCTTCTCGAGTCGCTCAACCGTGACGGGAAGACGATCATCATGGTCACGCACGAACCCGACGTCGGCGCCCGGACGCGGCGCATCGTCCGCCTTATGGACGGCAAGGTCGTGTCCGATCGACGTTTGGATAACAAGGAACCTTGCGAAGCGAACGCCGCGATTTAGACGGCTTTGCGGCGGTACCGTCCGCGGGGCATCTAGGATTTGATGCCTCGATTGCCGCCCAACCCTCAATCCCATGACCCTGCTTTGGCTCCGCACCTGGCAAGTCGGCATCAAGAGCTTGCTCTTGCATCCCTTGCGTTCTGCGCTGACGGTGTTGGGCATTTTCATTGGCGTGGCGGCGGTGATTTGGCTCTTGGCGATTGGGGAAGGAATCAGCCGCAAGGCGCAGGAACAGATCGAGGGCTTGGGCGCCAACAACATCATCCTGCGGACGCTGAAACCGCCCAGCGAAGTGACCGATCGGCTCCGTGGCCTGATGCCCTACGGTCTGACCCGCGACGACTACGCCCGCCTGACCGCCACCATCCCGACGGTCACCCGGGCCCTGCCCATCCGCGAATTGCGCCGCCGCTTCAGCTACAAGGGGCGGATGGTCGATGGCCGCCTGGTCGGCTCCACGCCGGATTACGCCGAGGTCACGAAGCTGGAGGTCGATCGCGGACGGTTCCTGACCGACGCTGACGGTCGCGAGAAAAAGAACGTCTGCGTGCTGGCCGCGGGTACGGCCGAGAAGCTGTTTCCCTTCGAGGATCCGCTGGGCGAGTCGATCCACGTGGAGGAACAGTATTACGTGGTGGTGGGCGTGCTCAAGCCGCGCATGCCCACGGCCGGAATTGGCGGCTCTTTGGCCGCACAGGATTTCTCCAGCGATGTCTACATCCCCATCGAGACCTTGCGCACGCGGATCGGCGATCTGGTGGTCACGCGCCGCAGCGGCTCGTTCGAGGGCGAAATGGTCCAGCTCAGCCAAATCACGCTCCGCGTCGATAAGGTCGAGCATGTCATGGAGACCGCGGAACTGGTCAAGCAGACGCTCGCCCTCAGCCACCGCATCGAGGACTTTGGCGTCACCGTCCCCTTGGAATTGCTCGAACAGGCCCGCACCACCCGATTGATGTTCATCCTCTTCATGGGCCTGATCGCGGCGATTTCGCTGGTGGTGGGCGGGATTGGGATCATGAACATCATGCTCGCCACCGTGACGGAGCGGACCCGCGAAATCGGCATCCGCCGCGCTCTCGGCGCCAAACGCCGCGACATCGTGCGCCAGTTCCTCGTCGAGACAGTGTCATTGTCCACGGTGGGGGGGCTGACGGGAGTGTTGGGCGGGCTGCTCTGTCCCGCCGTCACCAAATTCATTCAGGCTAGGATCGAGCAGGCATTTCCCAACGTCATGGCCCAATTGCCCGACGTCATTAAGGCCGTCGAGCCGACCATCGTTCCCCTGTCCATTCCGCTGGCCTTCATCATTGCCGTGACCATCGGCGTGGTCTTCGGCCTTTACCCCGCCATGCGCGCCGCCGCCATGGACCCCATCGAAGCCCTTCGCCATGAGTAAACGCGACCAGGCCCCGTGCGGGAGGGCATCGCGAAACAGGAGTGGGGAGGAGAGATAGAGCTAGCGTCGCCTCTGCCCCGTCGCCGCAGACGGCGACAGGGGACGAGGGGCCCGCCTTCAAGATACCCTGGCGGACGCGCGCGAGTCGCAGCCCAAAACGCGTGCCAGCCCCTCGACGACGCGCTGCGGCAGCGGCGCTGCCCGGAGCGCGGCCACCGTTTGCTCCACGTCGTAATCAACCTGTCGCAATTCGATGCGCCCGGCTTCATAAACCGCGTAGCAGGCCTTGCCTCGCACGTCCCGCGCAAGTCCCACACTGCCCGGATTGACCACCGTCGTCCTGCCGAAGGTCCGCACGCCCTGCACATGGGTATGGCCCAAGAGCACGAAATCCGCCTCCACCCCCTCCAGCCACTCGCCCCACTGGTCCGCGGAGAGATACTCGAACAGACCTCCCTGGGGCGTGGCATGGGCGATGCGGAAATAGCCTCCGTCCCACTTGAACCAGTCGAGCCGCGGTGCGTTCCGAAGGAATTGACAATCGTCGCCGTGGACCAGGCTGCGATGCCAGGCCCGCGTGGCCAACGAGAACTCCCGAAAACTCCCCAGGCACTGGCAATCCTCGTTGAAGCCTAGGGCGTTGTCGTGATTGCCCCGGACGAAGTGCTGGACGTTGCCCGCCACCCAGCGCAGGCACTCGACCGGCTGGGGACCGTAGTCAACTACATCGCCGCAGAAAACCACGCTGTCGCGATTCGGCTCAGCGGCAAGTACAGCCTCCAAGGCCGGCCAATTCCCATGGATGTCCGAAAGTATAAGCAGTTTCATGCCGACGGCCTCCAAAAACGCCCGCCGTCGCTTGCCCACGCCATGGTTCAACCGAGGCCCTCCGCCGATTCCCTCGCCTGCCTCTCAGCAGACAGACGCCCGCGCCAAGCACGTTGCCCAGCGAAGCGGGACCCAGCCAACGCCGTGGTTTCGGCAGTCCCAGACGGCAAACCCATCGTCTAGTCGGGATTGTACCCTCTGCCCTCCGCCCGTCAATCAAGAGTTTTGGAGGGCCACGCTCCGTCGTGGCCGTCGAACATTCCGGGGTAACGAGCGCGCCACGTCACGCGGGCGCGGCGCAACGCGTCCCTCCCGCCGCGAAACGTGCCGGTGGAACTGCTACAACGTCCCTTTGGTGCTTGGCACGCCGGACAGGCGAGGGTCAGGCTCGATGGCCATGCGCAAGGCCCGCGCCGTGGCCTTGAAGATCGCCTCGGCGATGTGGTGGCTGTTGCGGCCGTAGGGAACCACAATGTGCAAATTGCACAGGGCGTTGGCCGAGAAGGCCTGCCAGAAATCGGCCACCAGCTCGGCGTCGAACTGGCCGATTTTGTCCGTGGGGAATTGGGCCTGGAAGACGAAATAGGCCCGGCCGCCCAGATCGATCGCTACGGTGGCCAAGGTTTCCTCCATGGGCAACGTGAAATGTCCGTAGCGGCGGATTCCGGTCTTCGTGCCCAAAGCCTCGCGGAGCGCCTGGCCCAAGACGATCCCTACGTCTTCCACCGTGTGGTGTTGATCGACTTCCAAGTCGCCGGCCGCGCTGACGGCGAGGTCCATGGCCGAGTGCTTGGCCAAAAGCGCCAGCATGTGGTCCAAAAACCCCACGCCGGTCGCCGACTTGCCCTGGCCCGAGCCGTCCAGAGACAATTCGATGTCGACCTCGGTTTCAGCGGTCTTGCGGCGGACGTGCGCTGTGCGAGCCATGGCTCCCCTTTCCCAGTTCATCGCCTCAAACAAGCTTGCGGAGGCGATCCAGGCAGGCATCGATCTCGTCGTCGGTGCCCACGGTGATCCGCAGGCCATCGCCCCAGCCCGGATAGTCCATGTATCGGACCAGGATGCGGTGGCGTTTGAGTTCCTCGTAAAGCGGTCGTGCGGGATGTTCGGGATGAACGTTCCAAGTGAAATTGGCGTGCGAATCGATTGTTACAAACCCTAAATTGCGCATGGCGTCGGTCAATCGTCGGCGTGTGGCCAGAATCTTGGCCCGCGTCTGGCGAAGCCAAGCCTGATCGGCGATGGCCGCCGTGGCCGCGGCGATGGACAGGGCGTCGCAATTGTACGAGTCCTTCACCTTGACCATCTCGCGGATCAAGTGCGGTTGGGCCACGACATAGCCGAAACGCAGCCCGGCCAAGGCATACGACTTGCTCAGCGACCGCGAGACCAGGATTTTCTCGCTCCGCGCGACGAGACCCAGGCAGTTCCGCTCGGCGAAATCGGCATAAGCCTCGTCGACCAACAAGGGACAAGGCAACTGCTCGGCGAGCGCGAGCACGGTTTCAGGCGGGATCACCGTGCCGGACGGGCTATTCGGATTGGGCAGGAACGCCAGGCGGAGTCCCTCCGTCGCGGCGGCGAATCGGGGCGAGAGGGTGAAATCGGCCTCGAAGGGCACCTCTTCGCTCCGCGCCCCCTGGATTTGGGCCAGCGTTTTGTACAGCACATAACTGGGATACGGCAGGCGCAGCAGATCGCCTTGGCCCACGAAAGTCCGCGTGGCGATGGTCAGGATGTCGTCGCTGCCATTGCCGCAGAGGATCCAATCCGGATCGACGCCCAGCAGCTCTGCCGCTCGGCGACGAAAGGCCCCGGCCATCGGGTCGGGATACTTCTGCAAACCCCGCCGCAAGGCTTCCTCGATGGCCGCACGCACCGCTGGCGACGGGGGATACGGATTCTCGTTGGTGTTGAGTTTGATGAAGCCGGCCTCCTGCGGCTGTTCGCCGGGAGTATAGCCGGCCATCGCGCAAATCTCAGGTCGAACGAATTGCATGGAAATTTACTGAGCGTTCAGGAATATCGCCCCGAAATCCTCTTCAGGACCGCTTGGAAGTTCGCGCTCTTGTGACCTTGTGCCTCGTGATTCAACTTTTGGCGGCAAAACCGCAGGGACGCGCCCCACAACAAATCGACAACTGCCGCACCGCCGCGACATGTACCACTGGGTCAGGTTGCACGATCAGGATCCGCATCCTGCGCATGACGCTGGCGATCGACTTGCCCCAACCTCACCTCGACGCTTGCCCGGTGCGCTGTCAGCCCTTCCTTCGTGGCGAGCTGCCGAACGTCGGGAGCGAGCCGTTCGAGTCCCTGGCGGTCGAAGTGGAGCACACTGTAGGCGCGGAGAAAGTCGTTTGCCGAGAGGCCGCTGGCGAAGCGGGCGGTGCCGCTGGTGGGCAAAACGTGGGACGGACCGGCGGCATAGTCGCCCAAGGCCACCGGCGTGTAGTTCCCCAGGAACATCGCGCCCGCGTGACGAATTTTCTCAGCCAGAACCTCCGCGTTCTCCGTGGCGATGTGGAGATGCTCCGGAGCGATTTGATCGGCCAGACGGCAGGCCTCCTCGGCGTCGCGGGCGAGGATCACGGCGCCGAATTCTTCGAGGCTTTGCCGGGCGAGTTCGCCGCGTTCGACACGGCCTAACTGCCGCTCCAGCTCCCCCACCGCGGCGTCCAGCACCCCCTCGTCCCAGCCGATGAGAATGCTCGCGCCGGGGGCGTGCTCGGCCTGAGCAATCAGATCATAGGCCGTGAATTCTGCCCGCGTCGATCGGTCCACGATCACCACCACTTCGCTCGGCCCGGCGATCGAGTCGATATCCACCTCGCCGAAGACATGCTGCTTCGCCAAGGCCACGAAGAGGTTCCCTGGACCGACGATCTTGTCCACGCGGGAAATACCCTCCACGCCGTAGGCCAAGGCGGCTACGCCCTGGGCCCCGCCCAATCGATACACTTCCCGGATGCCAAGCTCGTGACAGGTCGCCAAGAGATCGGGGTTGTAGGCCCCGAAGGGCGTGGGCGGGGCGATGACCGCCAACTGTTCCACGCCCGCCACTTGAGCCGGCACGGCTGTCATGAGCACCGTCGAAGGGTAAGCCGCCGCACCGCCGGGAACACACAGCCCCACGCGATCCAAAGGCCGATACCGCTCCCAAATCGTCCCGCCGGAACATTCCACCCGTACGTCGCGATGCAAAATCGCTTCCTGAAAAGTGCGAATTTGGCGGCGAACCCGACGGATGGCTTCGAGGAACTCGCGATCCGCCCGGGCGTGGGCCGCGGCCAGTTGCTCCTCCGACACCCGCACGGTCTGCGGCGTCAACTCGGCCTTGTCGATACGGCGTGTGTATTCGAGCACGGCCGACAGGCCCTGCTCGCGCACATCGCGGCAAATCCGACGAACCACTTCCAGCGGCGTGAGCGGCTCACCGAAGATTTCCACAGTCCGCCGCCGCCCCTCCTGACTGACCACTTCGCCGCGAGGACTCAACTGTCGGCGCAGCCGGGCCATGGCCGCCGCGACGTCTTCCCGGCGACTGTCGATTCGGAGAATGTTCAAACGTCTCTCTTGAGCCATGGTTCCCGTCCTTGCTTTGGGGCGACAAAACCTCTATTGTGGGCATTTGAGGGCCCTGGCGAAAGCCCCTGGGGCAGACGGCCGAAATCTCGCCGATCCGTCGCGATCGTGCTCTACAATTGACAGGTGGACCCTCGGGACTGTTCGCGGGCTCCTTCAATACACGATCACTTTGACGAGGGCCGCTCCCAAAACAACGCCAGACGAAACGGAACCTTCTAAGTAGTCAATACTTAGCATTACTTGGTCGACGAATCTTAAAGCCGGTCTGAGGCGCGGCCAGCCGGGCGACGCGTGGACGATTACCTGTTCTCCATCGAATGCGTTACCTGTCAACGACGTTTGGCGGTGCGCGACAGCTCCATCATCGGGGATATTGTCACGTGCCCCAAATGTGGCAGCATGGTGCAGGTCTTACCTCCGGAGGGGTGGTTTCCGCCTGATAACCTCCCAGAAGCCACCCCTCGGCAACCAGCGACCACCCCTCCGTCAGGTCAAACTCAGCAAGTTGAAGAGGATTCCTTCCCCCCACCCGAACTTGCCAACCAGGGTGCGGGCCGCAAAGCCTCGCCTGCCGAAATCAGCCGCCTGTCCGAGCATGTGCCCGGCATGTCCCCGGTGGGTGAAGTCGGCACGAAAGGGAAGAAGTTGCTTCGCGCGACCCCGTTGCCAGATCGCCCCGCGCCGCCTCCTCCGCCGCCGGCTTCCCCGTTGCCACCTCCACCACTGCCGCGAGCGCCCTCCAAGGCAGCGCCAGCCTCGCTGGAAGTTCACTTGACCACGCCACCTGCCGGGCCTTTACCGACCCCGTCAGCACAACCAGAGGATGAAGCCGAGAATACGCCGACCGATTTCGAGGCGATGACCCCCGGTGGCGGTGGCCTGGGAGGGTCCAGGTGGCTTACTGCGTTGGTGGTGCCGCTTTTAACCATCGTGGCTGGCGTGGGGATTTGGGCGTTGCTTTCACTGCCGAAGGAATCCGAGCACGCCGACAATGCCGTGGAAAATGCGGTTGTCTCGCCCCCCGACTCCCCTTCGCCGGCCCAACCTTTGGCAACGGCAGTTCAGGACGGCCTCGACGTGCGTTGGCTGCCGAACCAGACGCGGGGGATTGCTTGCCTCCGGCTGGCTGCTCTGTCCGAGCGTGCTGAATGGGAGCCTGTCGCCGCATATCTTGATCCCTTTTGGCGACGTTCGATAGGCAGGTTGCTTAACGCCTTCCGGCTCTTGCCCCGCAATGTGCGCAGGCTGACCTGGGCTTCGACCGATCTGGCGGCATGGGACGAGCGGACGGTCGTGGTGATCGAATTGGAGGAGGACCAAGACGCGGGGGTGCTGTCAGGCTCGGGCGAGCCGTTGGGTTGGGATTTCAGCGGCAAGCCCTGCCGCCGACTTTCCCAGGACTGGCTTCAACCCTATGTGGTGCTGAATCCGCGGACCGTGATTACCGGTCCGGAAGATCTGCTTCGCGAGCTATCCGGGCGGACCGAGGCCGCTTTTCACAGCGGAGTCATCGAGCAGTTGGTCACGAGCGCTTCGCCCGAGGCGGAAGTCAACTTGCTGGTCGATTTGGATGCCGCTCGCGAAGCCGGTTGGCCATTGCCAACCGCGGTTTGGGACATCTGGCCAGCCGGACGCGCGTCGTGGCGCGTGGTCTGGGAGACGCCGAAAGGCTTGGGCCTCGCTATCCGCACCTCGCCTCGCAATCAACTCGAGCTGGCGTTGGTGTGCGACAGCGAGTCGTCGGCCATCAAGGTCCGCGAGGCCCTCGGCCAGTTTGTGCCGGCGGCCCGGGCTGGGCTCGACGCTTTGGCAGCGGGAGTCGGCCAACGTCTCGCGGAGGGACAGTTGACCGGCCGCGAAGCGGCTCAGTATGAAGGGCTCCTCCAGCAAGGCGCCGCTGTTTTGGCCGCCGCGAAGTGGGACATCGTTGAGCAGACCGTGATCCTTCGTGTGCAAGGGGGCCAAAACCCTCTTGACGCAGCGATGGCCGCCGTGCTCTGCACGCCTCGCATGCGCGACGATTGGCTCGCCGCGGCCTTGGCTGCCGATCTAGCCCATCAGGCCCGGCTCGTGACGTCGTTGGCGGGATACGCGAGAGGGGAAAGACAGTTTCCGACGGGAGCAGCCGGCGGGAGCCTCTTGCCCGCCGAAACACGTTTGAGCTGGATCGCCACGATGCTGCCGTATTTGGACCGCCGCGACTGGCATCGAGAACTCCAGTTCGGCTACTCTTGGAACAGCCCTCAAAATCGACCTGTGACCCAGCGTCCCCTGGAGCCGGTCACCAATCCTGCCCTCGGTCCTGCCCGAACCGACGCCGGCTTCCCCGTCACCCACTATGTTGGCGTGGCCGGGGTGGGGACCGACGCGGCGGAGTTGAAGACCGGCGATCCTCGAGCGGGCCTGTTCGGAACCTCGCGCGTCGTGCGTCCGGAGGACCTGCCGCGCGGCGCAAGCAACACGTTGGCCACCTTGGGTGTCAGCCGCCAGCTTGGCCCTTGGGCCGCCGGCGGCAACGCGACGGTCCGGGCCTTGACCACTCGGCCCTATGTCAACGGCCCGGACGGTTTTGGCAGCGGTCAGCCCCATGGAATGGTCGCCGGCATGGCGGATGGTTCGGCCCGATTCCTCTCCAAGAACATCGATCCTCAAGTATTGGAGGAACTCGCGGTTCTTGGCTCCCGAGAGGCGTTGGCCGCCGCGTCGGTCGTCGATCCCCGCCCCGCCACAGCAGAAATGGGGCCGCAGACTCGAGCAAAAGCGGCCGCCGGTGGGAAAAACCCTTCTTCGCCTCAAGCGGCCGCCACGCCGAGCGCGGGACTGGGCGTTCCGGCCAATAAAGCACAGGCCCAGCCCTCGATGGTTGAAGAAGACGAGCTTGACGGCCCGCCGGACGGGGCAGAACTCGACGCCGACCCGGCCTCCAAGCTCGATCTAGCGGCGCGTCTCGCGGTGCGCATTCCGGAAATCCAGTTCCCGGCGGTCCCCTTGCTCGACGCGGTGCGCCTTATCAGCCAGATGAGCACCGTTCCGGTGAGTTTCGATCTCGACTGGTTCCAGACCTTGGGGGTGGGGATCCGCGATCCGGTCACGGTCCGATTGACCAATGCCACCGTGGGCGAGGTCTTCGCGGCCTTGGCGGCCAATCGCAATCTAGCCTGCGAAGTCCTCGACGATCAAGTTCTGCTTACCGCGCCCGCCGAAAGACGAAACAGCTTGCGGCCGCGTAAGTTTGACGTATCCGACTTGATCGACAGAGACACGGCATCCGGCAGTCGCTTGGCAGAGTGGACGCGAAAGCTTGTCTCACCGGAGAGCTGGCGCGAGGCGGGTGGCCCAGGCACGGTCCAGTTTGCCGATGCCGCTCTCGCCGTGACCCAAAACGACCGCGTCCATGCCCAAGTCCAGGATTTTCTCGACCGCCTTCGCCTGGTCCGCGGTAAATCCGTGAGGAGTCGACCAGAAGTCTCCGCAGCGTTAGGTTCGACACGATTCGATCTGGCAAGGGCGAAGCTCCGCCAAACTATCCGCATCAATATTCCCGACCCGACCCCTCTGGTTGTGATCGTCAGGGAATTGGAACGCCTCAGCCACGCAACGATCCTTTTCGACGGTGTGGCGATGAGCGCGGCAGGCGTCTCGCGCTCCCGCGAGACCACGTTGGCGCTTTACGATCGGCCCTTGTCCGAGGCTCTGGTGAGCTTACTCGATCCGTTGGGACTCACCTACCGCATGGTCAACGCCGACACCTTTGAAATCACGACTCGCCAGGCCGCTGCCGCCCGCCTGGAACTCGAAATCTACCCCCTGGCCTCCATCTTGGCCAAACCGATGACCCCAGACTCGATCATGGAGCGGATCAAGAATCAGGTCGCCAGCGCCACATGGAACGACGCGGGCGGGCCGGGAGTCATGATCTTCGATGAAACTTCCCGCGCCCTCCTGGTGTTGCAATCCCAGCCAGTCCAGGTCAAAGTTCAGCTTTTGCTCGCAAAGTTGTGATGCCCGGAATCTCTCCCGGTGGGGAGGCGCTGGGTTTCTAACTTTTCGGGAGCGACCTGGCTCACGCCAAGCAGCGACGCCATTTCTCACTGGCCAAACAAGTCGATGAGCCAGCGGCGCGTTTGTTCCGCGATTCCGGGGGCAGTGCTCTCGCGCGGTCCGGCGACATTGAGCGTGGCGGGCCGGACCCGGGCCAGCCAACGGCGGACTCGGGCCAAGGAAGGGCGTTCGAAGTCCACCACCAGGTACGGCCGCCCGTGGCGTTCGGCAAACACCCGCGTCAGGGCCGTTCCGCCGGTTGGTTCTCCGCGGCATAGGATCAACGTGGCGTCGGATTCCACTACGTTTCTCTCGGTCCGCGCCGCATATTCCGGCGATTCGTTCTCGCGGAGCTGGTATTGAGGCGGAATCACGCCGTCTTCCGCCTTGCGCCCCTTTGGGCACCAACCCCCGTGGGCAATTCCCAAGGCCATGGCGGCATCCAAGGCCCCACGGTCCACGCCGGTCTGGCCGCCGGAAACAATCCGAGTCGGCCGAAAGCATCCCCGCCTTGGCGAGAGTCGCCTGCTCATCGCAGCGAGCCCATGCCTGGTCGCTCCGTGAGGCCCTCCGGGCCTGCGTCAGGAAGGATCAGTTGCGTGCCCGGTTCCAAATCCAACCAACGGGTGTTGATCAGGTCCTTGTTCAACTCGTAGATCTCGCGCCATCGAGAGGCCTTGCCGAGTTGCTGGCGAGCGATGTCGTAAAGCGTGTCGCCATTTTGCACGGTGTACGTCCGCCTGCCACGGTTCAGCAAGGAAACCGCGCTGGAACCGTGCGTGTTGGCGGGATTGCTTTGGGCATCGCGCGAGGCCGGGGCGTTTGGGCTTGGGAGTGAAGAACGCGTCGGTCCACCCAAGGTCGACGGTGAGTCAGGCGACGACTGCGCATGACGTGGCGATGGCGCGTTAAGCTGGGTCGGCGCGCTGAGCGGCGCCAGATGGCCAGGCGACGGCGGCGAACCGACCGCGTCGCTAGGGGCCGCGGGGCGCAAGGGATTGGCGATGGGATGGGAACCCGGAGTTGTGGCCCGAGTCGGAGGCTCCGAAGTCGGGGGCGAAGCGGTTGGACCGGGCGGCATCACCCAACTCCGTTCTCCTGGCCGACCAGCCGATGTGTGGTCCGCGGAACTGGAGAAACCTTGGCCCCAGCGATCACCCTCCGTGGACCGCTGAGGTTTTGCAGCCTGAGGACTCGCGACGGTGGCTCCCAAGGGCGAGGCGTTCGGTGAAGGCGGATTCCCCGCTCCCGCTGCCTCCCGGCTTGAACGATTTTGGAAAGGGTCGTTGGGCGGGGAGCTGGGCAGTCGCGTCCGGACCTCCGTGTCCTGTTGCCAACCTCCGAAGGATGGTTTCGGCTCGTCGAGCTCCTTCGAGCGGCCGGCAGGGCCATCTTTATCGCGCGCGGCGACCCGAGGCTGGAACGACGACGGCAACGCACGATCCTCGGGCTTGCTTGTTTTGGGTTGAACGTCGGAGGCAAAGCTCCACCGGTCCGGCCCTTTCACCCCCATCTCCGGTTTTAATTCAGAGCCAGGGCCGGGCACGGCTGGCACCACGTTCGACTTTGCGGCCTTGGCTGCCGGGCCGAATACTGAGGCGTTCCGGCGATCCGCTTCGTCCATGGCTTGGTCGCGAGCGGCCGCCGCGGGTCGGTCGTTTGTCACCACCGTTTGTTCGGCGGGTGTGGGCGAGGGCGGGGGAGATCGTCGCAACCAGTAAACCATCGCCGCGGCGAAGATCAGGACCAAGATGCCGATCACCGCCACGGCAATCTTCATCTCGTTTCCCGACGTGAAACTGGTCTTCAAAAGCTCTTCGGCGCCTTCCAAGTCATCCAAAGGCTCCTCTTCGGTCCCCTCCGTGGCTAGATTGCGCTCTTGGCGAACCGCCGCGCGATCATTCTTTTCGTGCTTCGTCATGTCGCCTCCTTGCTTGAGTTGTCCGTGGTCTTCCTTTCCCTTACGAAGTCAATCGACTCCCGCCCTTCGGGCAGCCACGCGGAGCTTGGCGCTGCGAGCTCGCGGATTGACCGCGATCTCCGTGGCGCTGGCTCGGACTGGCTTGCGCGTGAGCGCCTCGTACCGAGGATCGTCGCGAAACGCTTCCTTGACCCGACGATCTTCCAAGGAATGAAAGCTGATTACCGCCAAGCGGCCCTGGGGCCGAAGGCACTGCGGGATCCGCCGCAGGGCGATTTCCAGGCTTTTCAACTCGTCGTTCACGGCGATGCGTAGGGCCTGAAACGTCCGCGTGGCGGGATCGATCTTCTCCGCCCGACTCCGCGGCACGCACTGACGAACAATGTCGGCAAGTTCGCGCGCCGTCCGAATGGGGGCCTCCCGACGCCGCTCCACAATCCGCCGCGCGATCCGCCGACTATATTTCTCTTCCCCGTAATGATAAATCAAGTCGGCCAAATGATCGACGCTGAGCCGCTGGAGCAATCGCCAGGCGGGCTCGCCTTCGCTTGGATCGAACCGCAAATCCAAAGGACCTTCGGCGTCGAAACTGAAGCCTCGCGAGACATCGGCGAGCTGATCGCTCGACATCCCCAGATCGAGGAGCACGCCATCGACCACCTCGATCCCCATAGCGGCGAGGACCTCGGGCAAATCGCAGAAATTGGCTTGAACTAAACGAATCGGTAACCCGGATAAACGACGTTGGACCGTATCCAGCGCAGCGCTGTCTCGATCCACGCCGATGACGCATCCCGTTGGGCCCACCCGCTCCGCGAGTGCCATGGCGTGGCCACCAGCCCCGACCGTTCCATCCACGAACACCCCTCCTGGATGTGGATCCAACCACGCGACCACTTCGTCGCGCAATACGCTGACGTGGATTGGGGGAGAATGTGCCGTCCACATGGTGGGTTATCAGCTATGGCTTCGAGCGCCTCGCTCGCAACTGTATTTTCCCGGTTCTTGGAATTTGGGGCCATAGCAGTTGATGAAGATACCCGACTTAAAACGGGGGCAAGACGGCTTTTCGAGCTTAACTAAATCCAAGCAATTCGAGCAGCAACGGCGACTATCCCGGCAGTTGCGGCAACGAAAGCGAGGTTGATTGCCCGGCCAGCCTGGTCAAGCGGGCGGCGTATGGCGACACTCTCCCTCGGGCGCCTCCGTGCGCCCATTGGAGGTCGAGTGCCTGCGGAATCTTCGGCGAACGAAAGCAACCACCACCGTGCTCCGCAAACTCGCGGCCGGGAGGCCTCCTTGCCTCCCATGCCCGTGAGAGCCACGCCTCTACTGTGTCCAGGCAGCCGCGCCGACTGGGTGGCCTACAGCCGACGCATCCGCTCTCACGCTCGGCGAGTAATTTCGTACTGGCTCCAAATCAAGTCCCACCAGGATCCTTCGGGGCCGAAGACCCCGAAAACGTAGTTCCAAAGGCAGCTTCGGCAACCTCGTCGAATCGCGCTTGCTGTTCGAGAAGGTATTCCCGCCAGCGTTCCGCGGCCCAAAGTTCCAAATGATCTTGCACCCCCAGAAGGACTACCTGCCTGCCTAGCCGGGCTAACGTCGCTAATTCCACGGGTATTCGAATCCTCCCGTGGTGGTCGATTTCAACTCGCTGGGCCTGGGCGTAAAACAACCGAGTGAACGCGCGAACGTCCTTTTGGGTCGGGGGGGCCGCTTTCAAGCGGTCTGCCCATCGTAAGAATGCCTCCTCTGAGTAGATCGCCAGCGAACTATCCGTTCCAGGGGCGATAAATAAGATACCCCCCTGGAGACACCCCAGCCCCTCACGCAATTTTTTCGGGATCGCCAACCGTAACTTGTCATCCACTGAGCGGGCAAATGTCCCTGTCAACAACATTCGTCCCCCTCAGCTTCTTCCCACGGCGTCCCACTCGTTCCCACTGGGGCCCATTTATACCCTGAATCCGTCCCAAGTCAAGCACAGGCCAAGCAATTTTGCTCGGCTCTCGTGTGGGAATTGCGCTCCGAAGCACTCGACCGAATTCTGAGAATCGGTGGCCAGACTTAGCGAAGACTGGCCGTGGGCAAGGCAGGCAAAAACAAGAACCGGTTCAGACACTCCCGTCAAACCAGCACACTCTGTGCGCTTGCGATGGAGAAGGCCATCCGGCACATCGTGTTCCAACCCAACGACCCGCCCGCGCCATTTCGTGCCATTAGAGAGTGCGCGGATTCCTGGCCGATCCTCCGATCTGGTGATTACCCACTGGGCGTCCCCAATGTTGATTGGATGAGCGGCCCGCGGAACTTAGGCTGGTCGTGCGGGTCGTGTTACGTCGTTGCTCAAGAATAACACTCGTAAAATCTAATTCGGGGCGCCCGGTTGCTTGCACGTCGGGTTCAGTAGCGGATAAGATACACACTGAAGCGTTCTCCTCTTGCAGGGGGGATTGCGATTGCGGGCTTGTCGTGCCCAGCATCGGGGGCAGGGAATTGGGAACAAGGCGGCAGGGTTTGCTCCAGTCCTTGCCGCCGACTTTTCGACATAATTGAAAGTACCGTCATGGCCTGTTTCTTTGGCCTACAACCCATTGGCGGGGTCTCCTCATGAATGTTATCGAAACCCGCAGGCTCGAAAAGGCTTACGGAACCGACGAAACGCGCGTCCATGCGTTGCGGGGGATCGACCTGAGAGTGCAATACGGTGAGTTCCTGGCCATCATGGGGCCATCTGGCTCGGGGAAGAGCACCTTGTTGCACATTTTAGGGGGGGTCGAAACGCCAACGAGCGGGCAAGTCTTTCTCGAGGGAACCGACTTGGCCTCGCTCGATGACGATGAGCGGACGCTGATCCGCCGTACGCGCATCGGCTTCATCTTTCAGTCGTTCAACCTCTTGCCCACGTTTACCGCGGAAGAAAATGTAGCGCTGCCTTTGGATTTGAGCGGCATGTCGGCCAAGGAGTCGCGGCGTCGGGCCCTTGACGCCTTGAGCCTGGTGGGCATTGCCCATCGGCGGAACCACGTTCCCAGCGCGCTATCGGGCGGGGAGCAGCAACGGGTGGCGATCGCCAGGGCGTTGGCCATCCGGCCGGCGATCCTCCTGGCCGATGAACCCACCGGGAACCTCGACAGTGTGAACGGCCAGCAAGTCACGTCGCTGTTGCGCCGTCTGGTGGACGAGGAGAAACAGACGATCGTCATGGTGACGCACGATGCGGGCGTGGCGGCCCAGGCCGATCGCTTGGTCCGCTTGCGCGATGGATTGATCGAGAACGACGTGCGCCAGATTCAGACGCGGCCCAGGGTCCGCACTTGTTTGTTCAAGCGAGTTCCCTGATCGATGGTTCTCTGGAAATTCACGATCCGCGAGGTGAAGAGCCGCCCCGGTCGGGCTGCGCTGACCCTGCTGAGCATTGTCATCGCGGTGTCGGCCGTGGTGGCGGTCAACGTTTCGTCGAGCACCACCCGCCGCGCGTACGAAGAAATGTACGCGAAGCTGGCCGGTCGGGCGGCCCTGGAAGTGATCGCCGAGGGCGGCGCGGCCTATGACGAGGCGATCGTCCCCAAGCTCGAAAAGGTGCCGGGCGTCAAGACCGCCGTGCCGATATTTCGCGGGCCAGCCAAGTTGTTCCGCAAGACCGGCAAACTACTTTTCTTCGTGATGGGCATCGACCCCTTGCGCGACGAGGCCGTGCGCGACTACCGCCTTGTGGAGGGCGAGTTTTTTCACGACGACGAAGGGGCCTTGATCGAGGCCGGATTTGCCCGCGGACTGGGCATTTCGGTGGGCGACGAGATCGGCCTGCTCGTCACCCGCGGCTACACCAAAATCCCCGTCATCGGCTTTTTGGCCCCGGAGGGGGCGGCCCAGTTCAATCAAGGCGGCACCGCCTTTGTCACCCTTCGGGCGGCGCAACGGATGTTTGGCAAGCCGCGGAGCATCAACGCCACGAGTCTGGTGCTGGAAGATTCGGCGGACCCCGCGGCCGTGCAGACGGCCATCGCCCGCATCTTGCCGCCTGGACTCACCGTGCGGCCTCCGCTCGCCCGCGCTCAATTGGGCCGCGAGACGCTCCAGAGCCTCGATCAGGGACTGGGGTTCGCCTACACCCTGACGCTGGTGTTGGCCACGATCGTCATCCTCAATACGTTCCTGATGAACGTCGGTGAACGGCGGCGGCAATTGGCCATTTTGCGGGCGTTGGGAACCACGCGACGCCAAATCATGGGCATGTTGCTCCGCGAGGGCCTCGTGCTGGGAATTGTGGGCACGGCGGCGGGGATGGTAGTGGGCTTGGCCGGGGCCTACGGATTGAGCCTCGCCATGGCTCGCGCCTACAACGCCACGGTGAACGCCTTGGAGATCAACGCGGGACCGTTTCTTTTGGCGGGCCTGTTGGGGCCGGGAATGGCGATGATCGCCATGTTGGCGCCGGCCTACTTGGCCGGCAAGGTCACGCCCCTGGAAGGAATGCGTCCGCTTGTGGCGGAGGTCACCCAGCCCGCCTCGCCCAAAGTCTTGTTGCTCGGCATCGTGTTGACGCTCCTGACCGGATTGGCGCTGGTGGCGAGTGTGCTCGGCTATTTACCGATCGAGTTCGCCACACCCACCGGCGTGGCCTACACCTGTTCGCTGGTTCTGATCATCCCTGCCTTGCTCTCGCCGGTGACACGGCTGATCGCCAAAGTGTTCCATCCCCTCTTGGGCACGGCCGGCGAGCTGGCCCAACGGCAGATCGTCCGCCGCCGCACCCGATCCACGCTCACCGTCGGCGTGCTTTACGTAGGGCTAAGCGCCGGCTTGGGGTTGGGTACGGCGATTCTGAACAACGTGCAGGACGTCCGCAATTGGCAGGCGAAGACGTTCGTCGGCGACTTTTTCGTCCGCGCACTGCAAATGAACCTCGCCACCAACGATAGCGCCCCCATGCCCGAGTCCCTCAAGGCCGACCTCGCGGCCATCGAAGGCGTGACCGCGGTCGAGGCCGTTCGCTTCCTTCAAGATGTGACGGCGGCCGGGATGCAGGTCAACGCCGTGCTGCGCGACTACGAAGAGCAGGATCCTAATCGACTGCTGCTGGACCTCAAAGCGGGCGATCCCAGCCAAGTCCGCCAGCGCCTCTTGGCGGGCGACGTGGTGGTCGGCACCGTCCTGGCCCACCGCGCCGGCATCAAAGCCGGTGGGGAAATCACGCTGAGGACGCTCGAGGGCCCCAAGTCGTTGCGGGTGGCGGGAATCACCAACGACTACGTCTCCGGCGGCTTGGTCATTCACCTGGAGCGGGCCGTCGCCAAGAAATTGTTGGGCGCCGAGGGCGCCGACATCTTCATCGTCCGTGCAGACGCCTCCGCCCTGCACCAAGTCGAGACCAAAATCAAGGCCCTCTGCGATCAAAACAGCCTGCTGCTGCTCTCCTTCGCCGACCTGCGCCGCCGCCTCGATACGCTTATGAACGGGGTAGTGGCGGGCTTGTGGGGAATCATGACGTTGGGGCTGATCGTGGCCGGTTTCGCCGTGGCCAACACCCTAACCATGAACGTCCTCGAACAGACCCGCGAAATCGCCATGCTTCGCGTCGTCGCCATGACCCGCCGCCAGGTCCGCAACACGATCCTTGCCCAGGCCGTGATTTTGGGGGTCTTCGGCGTGACGTTCGGCGTGATCGCCGGCGTGGTCTCCGCCTACACAACGAATCTTTGTACTCCCGCGGTCACGGGCCGTGCGATCGACTTCGTGCTCAGCCCCTCGCTCCTGCTCGGGACTTATGTGGTCGCGCTGGTCATCATTCTCGTCGCCGCCTGGCTCCCGGCACGCCGTGCCGTCCGGTTGAATTTGCTCATCGCCTTGCAATACGAATAGGCCCGGCCACGCGACCGCCGGGTGCCATTGCTGGCACCCGCGCACGAGATACGAAAGGCTCAGTTACGTCCGAAATCGCGGATGAGGAGGGCCGATATCACCTGAGCGTAGACGCGATGGCCGAAGTCGTGGGGATGGTTCACTCGGTTGCCGGTCAGGTCCCAATCCTTCTTGTTGTAGAGCAACTCGGCCCAGATCGCGGTCATCTCGGCCAAGATAATGTCCGGCCCGCAGAGCCCCGCTAGCGTCGCGTTATCGCAAGAAAAGTTCCTGACGGAGCGTAGTCCAGTCCTGGTTGCCGAGCATCGTGGCCACAGGGATGAATTCGGCGTTGGGCGGGGCGAAGATGGCCACCGCGAACGTCGGGAGGCTTTGGTAAGCTTAAGAGGCTTCTTTTGGGGAGAATCGAGAACTAAAGCGGTATAGCTTGCCGAATGTTTTCGTAAACTTTTTTTGTCAAAAACTTAGTGCCCCCTGTAGGACTCGAACCTACAACCCTCTGATTAAGAGTCAGATGCTCTGACCAATTGAGCTAAGGGGGCAATTCGACTTCGAGCAATTCGCCGGGCAAAAAGTCCGACACCTTAAAAAACTTTATCGATAGGGCCCGACGGACGGCTTGATGGTCGATGTTCAACAAAATAACACCTTGGTCCGCCGTTGCCAAGCCCCTTTGGATTAGCCGCCTTCTTGCTATCTAACCTATTTGCTATGCATACCCCAGCTTTGCGGCGTACCCCTTAAGCCCCTTTTGCAAATTGGGCATCTAAAGTTAGAATCACGGCTTTCCCAACGCTTGCACGGGTTGATGAAATGTTTTTTGGGGGGGAAGGCTACCCCATGGAAGCCCGAACTGTGCAGTGGGTGGGTGTGGGCGTTGGTCTCGTTGGCCTGAAAACGGCCGGCGGAGATTTGCGCCAGCGGCTACTTCCTGCCCGAGCGACTGGCAGTCGGGCTGGCTGCCGGGCAGCAGCCCTGAGGGAAAAGGCCTGAGGGCCGTTGCATAGAGGTGGGAATGGCCTGTGCTTTCGATGCGCACTCCCGAAGGCATCGCTTTGCCTGCGCGAGACATCAACAGGTGATGGGGCTTCGTCTCAGGAGAGATCATGCCGCGTTACAATCCAGCGATCATCGAGCCGAAATGGCAGCAGTATTGGGAACAGCACCGCACGTTTGCAACGCCTCGGTTGCCGCAAGGCAAGAAGCTCTACGTGCTCGACATGTTCCCATACCCTAGCGGTGATGGGCTGCACGTGGGCCATCCCGAGGGGTATACGGCCACTGATATCGTTTGTCGCTTCGAGCGGATGCGAGGGCGGAGCGTGATGCATCCCATGGGCTGGGACGCCTTTGGCCTGCCTGCCGAACAACACGCCAAGCGGACCGGGGCCCATCCCCGAGAAACCACCGAAAAAAATATCAGCAACTTTCGCCGCCAGCTCAAGATGCTGGGCTTCAGTTACGATTGGGAGCGGGAGCTGGCCACGACCGATGTAGAGTATTTTCGCTGGACCCAGTTCATTTTTCTCGTGCTGTTCGACACCTGGTTCGATCCCGAGCAGCAGAAAGGCCGCCCGATTGCCGAATTGCCTATCCCGCCCGAAGTCTCCGCGGCTGGCGAAGAGGCAGTACGGCGGTACCAAGACGAACATCGCCTGGCGTATCAACTCGAGGCCCCGGTGAATTGGTGCCCGGCGTTGGGCACCGTGCTGGCCAATGAGGAAGTGGTGGGCGGGGTGAGCGAACGGGGGGGCCATCCCGTGGTGCGCTTGCCTCTGCGTCAATGGATGCTGCGGATCACCGCCTACGCGGATCGGCTGGAGCGTGACCTCGATCAACTGGATTGGCCCGAGAGCATCAAACTGTTGCAACGCAACTGGATCGGCCGCAGCACGGGCGCGGAGGTCGATTTTTTCATCGGCACGCGGACCGACGACGACGGAATGCCCTCGCAGGAAGAATTCGAGTATTTCGTCGTGGATCGGATCGAACATGGGTTCCCAAAGAAAGCTGGCGAGAACGTCTTGCGGATCTACACGACGCGGCCCGACACGCTGTTCGGCGCGACGTACATGGTCATCGCCCCGGAGCATCCCTTCGTGAGGCGGCTGACCAAGCCTGAGCAGGCCGCGGCCGTGGAGGCCTACTGTCGCAAGGCCGCCTCGAAGAGTGACCTGGACCGTACCGACCTGGCCAAAGAGAAGACCGGGGTGTTCACGGGCTCGTATGCGGTCAATCCCGTCAACGGCAAGGCGATCCCGATTTGGGTGGCCGACTACGTGCTGATCAGCTACGGCACGGGGGCGATCATGGCCGTTCCCGCCCACGACACCCGCGACTTCGAGTTCGCGCAGCAATATCAATTGCCGATTGTGCCGGTGGTGGACCCAGGAGACCTGCCGGGGGTGAACCGCCAAGCAGTGCTCGAGGGTCAAGAGGCGTTCACAGGCGAGGGCAGGGCGATCCATTCCAGCCGTTTCAACGGGCTGACCACCGCGGAATTCAAGCAACGAATCGTCGAGGACTTGGCCAATAAAGGGCTGGGCCGGGCGGCTGTCAACTACAAGCTCCGCGACTGGCTTTTCAGCCGCCAGCACTTCTGGGGCGAGCCGTTCCCAATCCTGCACGAGCTGGATGCCGAGGGAAAACCGAACGGTTTGGTCCGCGCCCTTTCGCCCGAGCAGTTGCCTTTGGACTTGCCTGCGACGATGGCCTTCGACGCCAAGCACGATTCGCCCGAGCCGCCTCTAGAGAAGGCTCCTGAAGATTGGCTGTACGTCACGCTTGACGGCAAGCGTTACAAGCGCGAGACGAACACGATGCCGCAATGGGCCGGCTCGTGCTGGTATTACCTGCGATTTCTCGATCCCCGCAACGATGCCGCCCTGGTCGACCCGGAGATCGAAAAGGCGTGGATGCCAGTGGATCTTTACGTGGGCGGGGCCGAACACGCGGTGCTGCACCTGCTTTACGCCCGATTCTGGCACAAGGTGCTCTTCGATCGCGGCCTGGTGAGCACGCCCGAGCCTTTCATGAAACTCGTCAACCAGGGTATGATCCTCGGCGAGATGGAGTTCACCGCCTATCAGGACGCATCCGGCCAATGGCTTAGCGCTGAAGAGGCAGAATCGCTCGGCGATTCAGTCCGGCCCGTCAAGCTTTCGCCCGACCAGGTCGAGAAACAAGGCGAGTCGTTCGTACTCAAGAGCGATCCCTCTGTGCGGGTGGAGAGCCGGGCCTATAAGATGTCTAAGAGCCGCGGCAACGTGGTGAATCCCGACGCCGTGGTGGCCGAATACGGTGCCGACGCCCTGCGGTTGTACGAGATGTTCATGGGCCCGTTGGAGGCCGTCAAGCCGTGGAGCATGCGTGGGGTAGAAGGCGTGCGGGGATTTTTAGACCGGGCTTGGCGCATGATCGTGGACGATCGGGCCGAGGAA
>CALFBP010000067.1 GCA_937951625.1 uncultured Thermoguttaceae bacterium | reverse complement strand
TCGAATAATTCTGGCCAAACCTCGGCGACTACATCGCGGCGGAGTTCGTCGAGGCCGCCCGCCCCAAGCCGGTGAAGCCGAGCTCGCCGTTCAAGGATTGACGGGGGCACGCCGGAACGGAGGTAGAACGCGGGAAACGTCTCCGCGGCGCGATGGAATCGGGCCAAGGCCTGCAACGCGGCTTGGAGCCGAGCGGGCCGAGGGTCTTGATGGAAATCGGCCTCGCCGGGCATCCAGGCCGTCAGTTCCCAAAAATGTCCGCCGACAACGGTCCACGTGGCGCCCCAACGATTGGCAAGCGGCGCTGGCGTCCAGTCCAGCCCCTGCCGACTCACATGCAGCAAGACCGCGTGCATGAAGCGGAGTTCGGCTTCGGCGGGATGCGCCTCGGGCCAACGTTTCAAGCAAAACTGCCCCTTGGGCGTGCGGACGCGCCAGATGGCCGCCCCACTGAATCCGCCCGCGCATCCGAGGTATTCGATCTGCGCCTCGCTCCAGTTGCCTGGATAGCAGGCGAGCACGCTGCCCGCCACGGCAATCTCGTTCATGGCAAAGCGGTCGCCGCTCCCCGTTGATTGACCCGCGTGCTCGGAACCCATCGTTGCCCCCTGGATCGCGGTTCCTTCGCCTGCTTCGGCAAGAGCACACGACCTTGCGGCAACGGAGTCCGATTATTACACCCGGACGTGAGATGCGTGGCTCGTCGCATGGAATCCCAGTGCGGCTCGGCTGGCGCGGGCGGTTGGCCCACGCTACTTAGCATCGCTTCCCCGTCGCAGCGGTGGCGGTGGGTCTGCCAAGAGGAAGATCCGATCATAACTGCCGCCGTGATCGAAGCTCTTGAAGACTCGGAAGGCGATCGTGTTGCGAGCGCCGGGTTGGATCAGCGCGGTGACATCGAAACGTTGCTGGTGATCGTAGTCCACCCAAAAATAATCCGGCCCGCGCCAAACAGGATCACGATACGTGCCGTAGTCGAACTCGACGGGGCGCCCATTGATCCAGATTTGAACGGCGCGGGCAATCAGGCTGGGGAAATACAGCACAATCTGCTTTTTACCTGCAAAGGTTGGCGGCACCATCACGTCGGTGCGGTAGAAGAACGCGGCGGGCTCGCGTTCCGTTCCAAACACGACATCGGGGATCAACGTGCTGTCGCCTTCTGGCATGTCGGCGATGTTTCCGGAGGGATCGTGCCAGCCCCGGGTCCAACCGACGTTTGCGGTGTCGAGGGCGATTTTCATGAACCGGGGAAGGGCCAAAGACGCGGCGCTGCCTTTGATCGTGCGGTCGAAACGGCGGTACTTGTGATACCAACCGCCGGTGTAATACTCGGCAACGTCTGTTTTTGCGACCCGCTTGGGGTTCATGAAATGCGAGTATTTGGCGTTCAACTGGTCGGCGATGCGAAAGACGGCTTCCATCGTGTCGGCAGCGGCGCCGAAATCGCCCGTTTCGCGCGCCATTTCGATGGCGTCGCACATCATATCGGTGCTTTGCTGGATCGCGGCCATGGTTTCGACATGGGCTTTGGCGCGGGGAGTATCGGCAGCGGCCAGCGCCCGTTGGATCGCCGCGCGGCATTGGGATCGCACCGCGGGCGTGAGGACTAAGTGATTCCCCCAGACCTCGTTGCCGGTGCCGTCGGGCAGTTCCTCCATCCGACGTTCGAGAATCTGGAAATACTCGAGCATGGCCGGGGCCGCAGCGCCGAAGCGACGCTGGCAGTAGTCAGCGATGATCGCCCGATAGTCCTGCTCCGCATTCCAGTACAGGCGAATCATCAGCCAATGGTTGAGTCCGCTGGCCGCCCAATCGTCATGGCCCTGACTCGTATGACCGTCCAGCCCGAGTTGGTGAAACCAGGGATAGTTCTTTCCGATGATGCCCCACTGGGGACAAATCATCGCCAAGTTCCACGAGAAGCCGATCGGATCGTAATCATAGTAATAGGTTTCTGCGCCCACTGCCTTGGCTTGGGCCATCCACGCTTCGAACCACTGCCGATAGGCGCGGTTGGTTTTGCACTTCGGGTCGCGGACGTGGTGTAAGGGACAAATGCTCAAGGGAGCAAACACTAAGGCCATGCGGGGATGGACCCGTTCGATTCGAGGCGGCATCATGTTGTTCGAGTAGACCAAGACCCCGAAGCGGGCCTCGGGATGGACGGCGACGACCCGATCCAAAACGCGTCGGTGGAAAAACCACATGCGATCCGTGGCCGACATCGCGCCGATGGTCCAGTCGTACTCATTCGCGTCTAGTTTCCGGCTTTCCGACCGGTCATCGAGGGTCAAACCATCCTCGGCGGAGATCGACAGATACGGCTGGCCCGGCGATCGGTTGAGCGAGCGGATGTAATCTTGGGCATAAAGGTCCCACACCGCTGGGTTGGACATGTTGGGTACGCTGCGGTACGGCTGGTTTTCCCGTAATGCGTAGAAATCGTCCGAGAGCGTCCGGCCTTGAGCCACGGCCCGGGTCAAGGGACCAGCCAAGGCGTGGCTTTGGGCAATCACCGGATCGCCCAACGCTCGGACATAGTTGCCTTTGTTCCGCAATGTCCAGCGGGCGTATTCGTCGCCTGGGCCCTCCGTACACCACCAGTAGCGCTGGCTGTGCGAAGGGTTGGCCGTCGTATTGTAGCTGGTAGTCACCGCCGGAAGTTCGGGAAGCAACTCGCCAAACTCGCCGGGCATGACCCAACGCACGCCAAGACTTTCCAACCAATCGTAGGCAGCGTACAACGTGCCCCGCGCACGCCGACCCGCCAAAATCAACCGGCCCTCCCAGACTCGGCCGATGAAGCCATCAGGCTTGAGGGCATCCAGATCCTGCCCGAAACCGGCACGGCGGGCCAAAGCACTTCCTAACAGGATCGCAGGCCCCTGCGGCCAGGGCGCATCAGCAGCCAGAGTTCGGATTTCGACCGCTACCCCGCTGATTTTTTTCAAGTAGGTTTGCAGCTCCTCAGCGGCGAGTTTTTCCTCGTCGCCCACGCGCTTCAGCTCGGCCAACAGATGGCGTTTGTCCTGATCGAGCAACTGTTGCAATGCGGCAGGATCGAGCTCCGCGTTATGACGTCGCAAAAACGCCTCCCGTCGCGGACCCTCGACCGCCATGTAATCATCATACTCGGTGCGGACTGGCAGATAGATCGCGCCGCGGGCCATCCCGTTCTCGATTAGCACCACCTCGGCGGCATCAGCGCCAACGCATGTCTGAATGAAAACGAGAACAAACCCCGACCTCACCAACCGCCAAAACGCTTTCATCTTGCTCATCCGTTCTCTCCTTGGCGTTCAATCGCTACCATCGGTGTTCCCGGCAAAGCCCTTGACAATTGTTGGGGCTTCTTTGAAAATGCACGGCGCCTTCGCGCCCTCCCGCCGAGCTGCGGGAAGAATGAAGAAGCCCCACCAAAAAATTTCAAGAGGTGCCGAAGTAAAGCTTAAGCCTCTCTTCATGCCCCTTGCAGCCATCGTGCCTGCCGTCGCGCGAACCGTCAAGTGCCGGTCAAGCACCCTGTACGTTGCCGTCGGTTGGATCGCGGCCAGCATACCTGCCCCCGAGCTGCGCTGCCACCCAACCGGATGATCTCCATAAGAACGTTGCCTTGTGAAGAACATCGGTCGAGCCGTGCTAGCGTCGGGGGATTGACCTTGCGGGAAAGCCTCCAGCCCAGCTAACAGGAAGATCCCGACAGGAAAAACTTCATGTTGCGAACCAACTTACTGACCTGACCACTAAAAGCAAGCCGTTTCTCTCCCATGATTCGCCCTCAGCTGAGGTTGTCCCGAGCGTAGTTGAAATAGAAAATGGCGGTTCCTCACGTCTGGGCGGTGTAGCTCGGGCCGCAAGCGATTTCATCCAACTAGGAACATTCCCTGGAAATGGCCATCGCAAGCATCATAGGACACGCACGCAATGTCGTTCTTCTCATCGGTTTAAGTTTTTTCTTTTGCCCTGGCGTCGGCGCCGCAGACCTCGAAACCGATAAATACCAAGCCCTGTGGTTTCAACGATTTCAGTTTTCGCCCATCACCTCGGGAGAAATACCACCTGACGTTAGAAACCGTGCTGAAGAGGTAACCTTCAGCGTGCGTGTCGAAGCCCCCGGCCGTCAGTTTATCCGCGTATCTCTGCCATTTCCCCATGGCAAGATGAAAGAAACACAAAAGGTCCTGTTGCAATCCCACGACGGGCACCGAATCGTGGCCGATTGCCGTGTCCTGACTACTCATGGAGGTGGGGAAAAGTTTATTCGCAGAGCACTCCTTAGCTTCCTCGATGATTTCCAACAAACAACGCGGCATTATACCGTGCTATCGAGCTTCGCGGAACAGGCGGGCCGCAATCCGAACAACTTGCTCAAGGTGGGTGCGAATACTTTTCAGTTCGATGGCCAACAGCTACTCGTTCGTCGGGATGAGGAACCTCCGGTGCGAATATCTGTTTTCCCTCGTGCAGACCATAGCACGACGGCTGCGGTGAAAGAGGAAGTCATCGAGAGAGGGTCACACTATCTCTGGGTCCGATGGCTGCAATGGGATGGACAATTTCCCAGAATCCTCGAATTGCGCGCGAATTCCGTAGGGCAATACGCTGTGCGCGCACTTCTCCAAAGCTGGAAGCGAAAGGACGGATACGCTCCGCAGTTCGGGTTATCGATCGAGGGCGACGGGCAGCTATCCTACACACTCGCGGGCAGAAACCAACCGCTGGAGCAACCATTGACGCTGGAATGGAAGGATCAGCAGGAGATTTCCTTTCAGGTCGCTCGCCTGGGCCAAGTCCGTTTCCCAGACGCTGTCGCCTGGCGAAAAGGGGCCATCACCGCCGAGCCTGGCATCCCTGGTTGGAAAATAACTTACTTTCGGACTAGGGAACAAGACCAGGTTCCCCATCAACCGATGGCATGGCGATTGGCATCGATGTATGTGGGGCCATCAGATATGCCGCCCTGGAACGAGCTTTTGGAGCCGCCGCTGGCGTATTCTGTACCCGCATCCTTATGGGCTGCCACGTACGGTTGTCAGCCCGTTGCCGAGCCGGAGAATGACATCCTCAAGGCCGTGCTCGCTTGGCATCGAAATGCTATGGCGGTTGCCAGGCTCTACGGCGATGACTTTGGCAATGTAACGACGCTGCCAGAGAACTCCGTGTTCGGCATGAATCGGCTGAACCACAACACAGAAATCTTTTTCGAATTCCTGCGGACCGCCAACCCGGACATTCGCAAGACCTTCCTCCTTTGGTGCCAAAACTATGCAACCCTATCGATTTGGTGGGGGGACCTCGATACGCCTGCTTTTGGTGGCACGCGATATAACAACATGAAACGTGACCCAACGAGCGGTCATGCTGATGATGACTCCTTCATGTGGCGTTCCAACTCTTCCGTGTCCTTTTGCACAAAAGGCATAGAGAATTTCCTCTTCGCCTATGAAGAAACAGGTGACCCGTTGTACGCAGTCGCCTTTCATGCGCAGGTGGAATATGCTCAAAAGAGTATTCACGCGGTGAAAAACTTGTGTCGGAATATCGGTGTGGCCAAAGACTTCATGCTCCTTTATCGCGCCCAAGGCAAGGAGGAGTATGCCCAGCACGCTCTGCGATTGTTCCGCGAACTGCGGGACTATTTAACCGAGGAGCATCTGTTTTCAGAAAGTGGGCGGCCCTTCGAGAAGGAACCTCCATTTATCCAGTTTGACGAGACAGGCCAGAAGCATCCCTTTCCCAAGCCTTACATCCTCGGATATGCGTTGCAGGGGCTGCCCGCACTGTACAAGAAGTTTCCCGATGAACCGCGATTGGTTGACACCATCAGAGCGGTGGCTCGATTCCTTGCGGAGAACGGTGATCCTACGGGCGGCTGGCGTTACCCCCACCCGCGATCGCCTTGGGTGCTGATTCGCCACAAGCTGGAGCACGCATACCAATTGGTTGAGGCCTGTTCCGCACTTAAAGATAAGCCCGCCGACGTTGAACTGTGTCTTGATCGGATCGAGGTGGTTTTACAAGCTCGCATTGCCGCGGTCCACAGATTTCAGCAACCATTAGACGACATCAACCCTTGGGAATACGCCATCGGCAAATTCCCAGCCACGAAAAATTTGGAAGAGGTCTACAAACGCTTCGAGGAGCGGGACCACACGCGCGACTATTCAGAAGGGACAGTGTCTCTGACTCGAAAGATACCGCCTGAGGGCGTGGTTTACTTTGCTTACGTGCTCGATTTCTACCTCAAGCACCGGAGGCCCGAGCGGCTGCTGACGGGTTTGCGACCGGAGTTGGAGAAGGTGCTTTCGCGGCTTGCGGCTACAGAAAACTGAAAGGATGCCGCAGCGCCTTCGTCAAAAGTCTGCGCTGCCTGGGGTGCGCGGGAAGGGGATTACGTCGCGGATGTTCCCCATCCCGGTGATGAACTGCACCGCCCGCTCCAAACCCAAGCCAAATCCCGAGTGCGGCACGGTACCGTATTTCCGCAGGTCGAGGTACCACCAGTAATCTTCGGGATCGAGCCCTTGCTCTTTCATGCGTTCCAAGAGCACGTCGTAACGCTCTTCGCGTTGCGATCCGCCGATGATCTCGCCCACTTTGGGAACGAGCACGTCCATGGCGCGGACCGTGCGCCCGTCGTCGTTGAGCCGCATGTAGAAGGGTTTGATGGTCCGCGGGTAATCGAAGAGGATCACCGGGGCCTTGAATCGCTGCTCGGTAAGATACCGCTCGTGCTCGGCCTGGAGATCGTGCCCCCAGCCGACCGGAAATTCGAACTTTTGTCCCGACGACTTAAGGATCTCGACTGCCTCGGTATAGGAGAGCCGCACGAACTGGCTGCCCACGATGTTTTCCAGGGTGGCGACGATCGTCGGGTCGATACGGGTGTTGAAGAATTGCATGTCCTCGGCGCAGCGATGCAACACGTCGCGGAAAATCCGCTTGAGGAAGCGTTCGGCCAGGTCCATGTTGTCGGCCAGCTCGAAGAACGCCATTTCCGGCTCGACCATCCAGAACTCGGCCAAGTGCCGCGAAGTGTTGGAATTCTCCGCGCGGAACGTCGGCCCGAAGGTGTACACCTTGCCGAGCGCGCAGGCCAGCGCCTCGGCATCGAGTTGGCCGCTGACGGTGAGGAAGGCCGGGCGGCCGAAAAAGTCCTTCGTGTAGTCGATTTCCTCGTTCAGCCAAGGAGGATTGGCGGGATCGAGCGTGGTCACGCGAAACATCTGGCCCGCCCCCTCGCAATCGCTCGTAGTGATGATCGGCGTGTGGATGTAGAGAAAGCCTTCCTCTTGAAAGAATTGATGGATGGAGTTGCACACGCAGTTCCGTACACGTGCGATGGCACCGAACGTATTTGTGCGCGGACGGAGGTGCGCAATGGTGCGGAGGAACTCGAAGGAGTGGTGTTTTTTTTGCAGGGGATAGGAGGCCGGATCCGCCTTGCCATGAACTACCACCCGCGTGGCCAAGACCTCGGTGCTTTGCTCTTTGCCGGGTGAGGCCTGCACGCGGCCCTCCACCGTCACGCTGCAACCAGGCCCCAAATGCTTGATCTCGCCATCGTAGTTGGGCAGGGTGGCTTGGGCGATGATTTGGATATTCCCCAGACACGTGCCGTCATTCAATTCCAAAAAGCTGAATCCAGCCTTCGAGTCGCGGCGCGTGCGGACCCAACCCTGCAACACCACGTCGAGCCCAACACTCTCAGGCCGGCGAGCCACGGAAACCGAACACTTCTGCATCGCCAATCCCCTCTGCCGGGTGGATGAATCACGTGAAAGACAAGAGACAGGGGTGCAGAAACACCTCTCGCTTCCGTTCCGCGCGAGCCGCCGGCCTGATCCGCCTTGCGGCCACCTGTATTGACGGAAATTGCGAGCGTACAGTCCGTCAGGCCGTTGCCGCCAGCGATGCTTGGACCGCTTTTACCACCTCGTCGAAGGCGGCGGGATCGGCCACCGCCATCTCAGCTAACATCTTGCGATCCAAGCCGATCTGGGCCTTATGCAGGCCGTGGATGAACTCGCTGTACCGCAATCCCCTTTGCCGGGCGGCAGCATTGATACGTATGATCCACAGCTTATGAAAGTCCCGCTTCCGCAGACGACGGTCACGATAGGCGTAAGCATCGGAACGGATGATGGTCTCGACAACCGTCCGGTAAAGACGACCGCGACCGCCGCGGAAACCACGGGCGCGGCGAAACAAACGACTTCGTGCCCGATTTCGGGCTGGTGCATTCGTGGTACGCATGATTCACCCAGATTTGGCGGGGAGGATCAGCGATCCCACCCGCTCTTGCTATGCGAGCCCCAGGCCCCCCTCGATCGAGGAGCGTTTCCTGCCCGGCCCGCCACCAGTCCGCTGAGGGGTCAGTTTTCCCCCGAAAACCCCAAAGTCAATAACTGTAACCGTTTAAAGCGATCTTGATTTTCCGCACTTCGACCGGGTCGCAGAGATCGGTGCCCCGCAGCTTGCGCTTTTGCTTGTGCGTCTTGCGGAAAGCCAGGTGGCTTGTGCCAGCTTGACGATGCTTGACTTTGCCCGTCGCCGTGAGGCGGAAACGTTTTTTCGCGGCCTTTTGTGTTTTCTGCTTTGGCATGATTACAAGCTTTCAGGTTCATCTCCACCAGTCGAGAATGACTATTGTATTCGGCGACTTCGCGGATCGGAAGGGGAGCCGTTAAGGAAAAACCATTTGGGGTGCATATCAGCTTTTGCGCGATTTGGCAGGGAGGCAAAAATGTCAATAGGAGAATCTCGGATTCTTTGGTAAGCTACGCCAACTAACTTGGGCTAGAGAACGGATTTTCTAGGGTAGGAGGCAAAATCATGGACGCC
>CALFBP010000066.1 GCA_937951625.1 uncultured Thermoguttaceae bacterium | reverse complement strand
TAATGCGGCACCCCCTTGATCGTCCCATCAGCCCGGCTCAGCTCCACTTCCACCTCGGCCGCTTCCCGCAACAATCGCTCCAGACGCTCCTCGAGCTGAGCCATCCTCTTCTGGGAATCTTGCTCCTTTTCCGAAAAACTCCGCGACGAGCCAACTTTGTGGGCGTCCATGATTTTGCCTCCTACCCTAGAAAATCCGTTCTCTAGCCCAAGTCAGTTGGCGTAGCTTACCAAAGAATCCGAGATTCTCCTATTGACATTTTTGCCTCCCTGCCAAATCGCGCAAAAGCTGATATGCACCCCTAAAACTGAGATTGTGTGAATGTGGCGTTCCGGCGAAAATGCCGCGCCCGTTCAGTGCAGTCCCAGGTACTGCGTACGGCTCGATTGGACGAAATGGATTTCTCTTGGCCCACAGGAGGTGGACAATGGGGCCGCTTAGCGCTGCGATCTTCGCGGTGTCGCTTCTCGGAAGTGGCGAGACCGTGCTGTTGGACTTCTATAGCGACACCTGCCCCCCGTGCAAGGCGATGGATCCGGTAGTCCAGCGTTTGGCCGCGCAAGGGTATCCGATCCGGAAAGTCAACGTGCAGCGGGAACCTGGTGTTGCCTCGCGGTTTGGCGTTCGCGCCGTCCCCTGTTTCGTGATGCTCGTCGATGGTCGCGAGGCCGATCGCGTGGTGGGCGCCACAAGCATGGGCAGGCTGGAGCAGATGCTGGCCTTAGGTAGGCGAAAGGAATTGACGCCAGTCGTGGGGCAAGCGGATCCGTTCGCGTCGCGGCGGAACTTGCCGCTTCCCCAAAACGATCGCACCGCGCCAGCAGTCCCTATTCCCGCTGAAATCACTGACTGGACCCTTGCCGCAGGCGGGGCCTCCACCACGCCCGTCAAACTGGCTTCCAGCAGCAGGGGCGGACCAGCCGGCCAAGATCAGGCACAATTCGAAGCCGATCTGATCGCATGTACGGTGCGGTTGCGGATCGAAGACGCGACAGGACACTCGTGTGGTTCAGGCACGCTCGTCGACGCAAGGGGTGGCGAGGCGCTGATCTTGACGTGCGGGCATTTGTTTCGCGATTCCCAAGGCAAGGGACGGATTGAAGTGGACCTTTTCGGACCCAATCCTATCCAGGGAATCCCCGGCGAACTCGTCCATTTCGACTTGGAGAAGGACCTTGCTCTTTTGAAGATCCGCGTCAGTGGCCCAGTCCGCACTGCACGAATCGCTCCGCCAAACTACCGTGTCGCCAAAGGGGCGAAGGTTGTGAACGTCGGCTGCAACAATGGGGATCCTCCGACGATACGTTATGCCCACGTGACGGCTTTGGATAAATTTCTTGGACCTGCCAACATCGAGGTCTCCGGCCTTCCTGTCCAAGGACGAAGCGGTGGCGGGCTGTTCACCCTCGAAGGCTTAGTGATCGGCGTCTGCAATGCCGCAGTGCCCACCGACAACGAGGGCATGTACGCGGCCCTGGAGTCGATTCACGCGGAACTCGACCATGTGAATCTCGCGTTTGTGTATCGGGAGCCGGCGCCGGTGGCCGTGTCGCGCGGCAACGGCCCGGCGATCGCGTCGCTTGAAGGTTCGCATGAGCCCAATCCCGGCTTGGCAGCCCCCGACGAGCTTGGACCGCCCAGGATGCCCCGCACGATGCCTCCGCCGGCCGACCTGGTCCAACTCACCGACGCTCCAGCTCAGCCCGCCGCTTCTTCGGCTTCCTCGCTCCGGGATTCAGACGCAACGGCGGTTGGCCCGGCTCTGAGCCCTGACGAACAGGCCGCCCTGGAGGAGATCCAGCGCCGCAAGATCGAAGGCGCGGAAGTGATCCTGATCATTCGCTCAAAAACGGATCCCCAAAAGAAAAGCGAAATCATCATGCTGGACCAGGTTTCTCCCGGCTTTTTGAAGCAATTGACCAAAGAGCCGCCAGTATCCTCCGTAGTCTTCCCAGAGGGGTCAAGGTTCGAACAGGTCCCTGAGGATTCGGCTTCTTCGCTCCCGGCAAGCTCTGGCGCTCGCTCCGCCAAGCCTCTGCGCCGCACTCAAGACACGCATCCTCTCTCGGCCGAATCTTCCGTCGAGTGGTCGCCTCGCTGGCTCGCATCCGGCTACCAAGGGAGTTGATTCGCTCCGTCAGCATGGCGAGTGGGCTGCTGACACTAGCGTTTCTCGACGGAAAAGGAATCGTTTTGGCGACATCGTTGGACTTTTTCCGCGGCGGGCCGAGATTCGATCAATTTCCTGCGGGAATTTGATCGTCGGGCTTTTCCGTCGGCGAAGCGGCGCTGGATTCTTGCGAGGGTCAGGAGCGGAGATGCCGCGGGATTCGAGTACCTTTTGGAATCGATTGTCCGCGCGGCTTCGGGGCCTGGGCTGGTGAATTTGTCGTGCGGTCGAATTATGGCGAGTTTGGAAAATCTGGCGACTAAGCATATTGACATCTCAGAAAACAAACGATAATAGATAGCAAACCTCGCGCAACCATGGAAACTCTGGTGGCCGAGAAAAATTCGGAAACGAGTGACCATGAGGGGAAACCTTGGGAATTCGCAATCTTGGGCTCCTGATTGCGTGGGCACGGCAGGGTTGCCGGCCGCCCAAGCCCCTGGTGTTGCCGGGATGGAGTCCGTGGTTTCACGTGGCCTGGCTCCCGGCGTGCGGAGGCTGTGCGCGGCCCGTTGCGGGTCGCGGTGGCGTAGGAGGCCCGCTGGGCGCGGGTTCATGTAAGGACGCAACACATGACGAAGTTCGATGGAGATTCCGCTTCAGTTACGTTAAGTGTCGAGGAAGAGCCCCCGGATGTCCCGCTAGGTAGTCTCAGCTTTCTGCCTGTGCTTACGCCCGCTGATGGAACGGCGGTGGGGCGCGTTTCTGCAGGGCGCATTGGGTCAGTAGGCCCTTCTCTCTTTTCTCCCCCCCGTTACCCGCGCGGTAATCCCCAAACAAGAGCTTTTCGCAAGGCATTCTTCGCGCAAGCCACGGATCAGGAGTGGAACGATTGGCGGTGGCAGTTGCGCAACCGCATCCGAAAGCTGTCTCAACTCGAGCAGATGCTGGTGTTGAGCGACGAGGAGCGGGCTGCCCTGACCGAAGGCGGATCGATGCTTCCGGTGGGAGTGACGCCGTACTACATGAGCCTGATTTCGCGCGACGATCCGAATCAGCCTCTGCGGCGTACAGTGATCCCGACGACGAAGGAGTTTCATCGTTCGCATGGCGAGGCCGACGACCCATTGGGCGAAGACGGCCACAGTCCGGTGCCCGGTCTAGTGCATCGCTACCCCGACCGCGTGCTCCTGCTGGTCCTGGATTTCTGCTCGACGTACTGTCGCTATTGCACCCGCTCGCGCGTCGTGGGACACGGCGAGTTGATCCCCAACGAGTCGCGTCTGAATAAGGCTTTGGAGTACATCGCCCAAACGCCAGCCATTCGCGACGTGCTCCTTTCCGGCGGCGATCCGCTGGCGATGAGCGAGGAACGACTGGACTGGATCTTGACTCGCCTGCGCGAGATTCCCCACGTGGAGTTCGTCCGCATCGGCACGAAGATGCCGGCGGTGTTGCCGCAGCGGATTACGCCCCAGTTGTGCCGCGTGTTGCGGAAGTTCCACCCCTTGTGGATGAGCCTCCACTTCGTGCATCCCGACGAGTGTACGCCCGAGTCGCAGCGGGCCTGTGCCCGGTTGGCCGACGCGGGAATCCCCCTCGGCTCGCAAACTGTGTTGCTCAAGGGGGTCAACGACAACGTGCCCACGATGAAGGAATTGGTCCACCGCCTGCTTATGATGCGGGTTCGGCCGTACTACCTTTACCAGTGCGATCCGATCTCCGGCTCCTCCCATTTCCGCACCTCGGTGGCCAAGGGGCTGGAGATTATCGAGGGGCTCCGCGGCCATACGACCGGATACGCCGTGCCGAACTACGTCATCGACGCCCCGGGCGGCGGCGGCAAGATTCCCTTGCAACCGAATTACGTCGTTGGACGCGACGGCGACGATCTGCTCCTTCGCAATTACGAAGGCAAGGTGTTTCGCTACCCCGATCCGGTGGTTAGCTGAATACCGAATGACGAATGCCTATTGACGAAAGAGCGACGATTCCCCGACGACGACTCCGCGGCGGGAACGATCAACGCTGTTGGCAACGCCGATTCCTGCTCCGTCGTTGGGTCGCTCTTTCGTCAGTGAGGATTGTGTCATTTTTCGAGATGTCGGGCTTGACGTAGCGCCATCGTACCATGCGCATTGGTTTGACCTACGATCTCCGCACGGAATACTTTGCACTGGGCTTTAGTGAGGAGGAGACCGCCGAGTTCGACCGGCCTGAAACGATTGAAGCAATCGAACTGGCTTTGCAAGCCCTCGGGCACCAGACCGACCGTATTGGCCACGTGCGGGCCCTGGTAACGCGGCTGGCGGCGGGCGACTGCTGGGACCTCGTGTTCAACATCGCCGAGGGGATGTACGGCATCGGGCGGGAGGCCCAAGTGCCGGCTTTGCTGGACGCCTACCGCATCCCCTATACCTTCTCCGATCCCTTGGTGCTGGCCCTGTCCTTGCACAAGGGCATGACGAAACGCGTGGTCAGGGCGGCAGGCATCCCCACCCCTGATTTCGTCGTGGTCCACGATGTTCAGGAGCTGGAGACGGTCGATCTCCCGTTCCCCATGTTCGCTAAACCGGTGGCGGAGGGGACGGGCAAAGGGATTAACGCAGCGTCCAAAATCTGCGATCGCGACAGTCTCCTCACCGTGGGACGCTCCCTGCTGGAACGATTCCGCCAGCCGGTCCTCATCGAGCGATTTCTCCCTGGTCGTGAGGTGACCGTAGGCATTTGGGGTACCGGCGCAAAGGCCGAGGTGATTGGCACCATGGAAATCCTCCTCAAGCCCACTGCCGAGCCGGAGGTCTACTCCTATGTGAACAAAGAGCAGTGCGACGACCGGGTGGAGTATCGCTACCCTTCACCAAGCGAGGACGGGGAGGTTCGCCGAGCCGAGGAAATCGCGCTGGCCGCCTGGCAGGCCTTAGGGTGCCGCGACGCGGGCCGCATCGACATCCGCTCCGACGAGAACGGCCAGCCCCAATTTCTCGAAGTCAATCCTCTGGCCGGACTCCATCCCCAGCATTCCGACCTCCCTCTGATCTGCACCGCCCGAGGCATCTCGTTTCAGCGACTCATCGAGCGGATCATCCAGTCTGCCTCGGAACGGATGGCGTTGGGTCGGTGATCGGTTGCCGTTCGCAACAAACGGCGTGCAACCCGGTGCGTGCGGCCAAAAGGAAGAGTCGCCATCCAGTTCGTGAGAAGCCTGCCGGCGTTGCTATGGCAGACGGCGTTATACCTTGAGGCTTGGGGGCCCGCTCAGTCCCCGAGTTGCTCTCTCCATAGTTTCAGCCGAGGAACGAGTTGCTCAGGTCGGGCGGTGCCGGTGGTGGCGAGCTGCTGTACGGTGATCGAGGCCACGAGGTTTCCCACCACCGCGGCCTCCGGCAGGGTGGCGCCCGCGGCCAAAGCGAGCACCGTGCCGGCCGTGGCGCTATCTCCCGCGCCGGTCGGGTCGATCGGACCTTCGAGGCGAACGCCGGGCACGAGAGTTGGCTCGGGATCGCTGACCAACATGCCCGCCTCTCCACGCGTGGCTACGATCGGGGCCCCGACGGCCACGCGAAGCCGTTGAACCGCCTCCACGAGCTGATCGACGGGCACGATGGCGTCCGGAGGAGGGTTTTCCCAGGCGACCGCCTCGAATTGATTCGGCTTGATCATCACGTGGCGGAATTGGGCGATGCGGCGGCGGCTATCCGCCCAAAACACAACCCGATCCCCAAAAAGCTTCCCCCGCTCGCCCAGCGCCGCGGCCACTTGGCGGGTGATCGCCCCACAGTCGCGTTCCTCGACCTGATCGGCAGCGATCACGGCGTCCACCTCCGGCAGCAAGGCGTCCAACGAGGCGATCAAGCGGCGTTGCACCTCGGGCGCTGTGGGCAGACGGTTCTTCGTGTCGTAACGGTTGTGTTCCCCGGCCAGGCTGGGATCGGTCCTGTCGCGGGGTTTTAGGTAGGTGGGCGTCATGCGGTCCGGATCGCAAAACAAGTGCCTGGTGTCGCACCGCATTGCCGCCAAGTCGCGGCGCAAGTCGTATGACTCGCCGTCGTCGCCCGTGAATCCAATCGCAAACAGCTCCCCGGCCCCGAGCGCCGCAAGGTTGGACACCACCGTGCCCGCTGCGCCGGGACTATGGCGAACTCGAACGACCTGATGGCACGTCTTGCCCGTCTCCAAGCTGATTTCCGCCAGGCCGGGATCGACCTCCAGATACTTGTCGAGGAAAAAGTCGCCGATCACCGCGATTCGCGCTCGGGAAAATCGGGCGACGATTTCCTCCAGCCGCTCCACCGTCAAGTCGCGAAAGATGTTCATGAAGCCGGTCTTCCACAAAAACGATCCGTTCGGCGGCCGGGGCTGACAACATCGTTTGGCCAGTTTGGGGACCGAAACATGTTCATGTCCCGGTGAGCAGTTCCCAATGAATGCTCAGCCCACGCGAACGCGATTGAAACGTTGCCGCTTCGACGGCTCCCGGGATCGACGATCATTCCGCTTTTTTTGCCTGTTCTACGATCGCGTCGTAAAGTGCCGGCACGGTCTGCCGGTGGTCGCCCTGCACATAGAAGCTCTGGCCACCGTCGGCCACGGTGCGGACCAGGATCGTTTTATACGGGCGGAAATAGTAGCGAGGATCCGTCTTCGGTGCTTCCCGATGGAGGTCGGTGCCCAGATCGGGCAAATCGAACACCGCGGTCGTGAACTTTCGAATCGTTTCGCCTTGCTGGTGGGCCACATTCCGGGCCATGGTGAGGGCCTTGAGATAGACTTCCGGTCCCATCACGGCACTGCCGATATTGAGGAACACGCCGCCTTCCAAGCGGGTCAAGCTCTGGACAAAAATCAGAAAATCGGCGTAGGTCGCCATGCCCGTGGCGGCAGGATCGAAATTCGGATGCTCGTGGATAATGTCCTGCCCAAAGGCGACGTGGACCGTCACCGGCACGCCCAGGCGGACGCCGGCGGCCAACACGCTGGTTTCCCGGTAAGGAAACCTCTCGCGTTCGATCATCTCTCCGATGGCCTCGCCTAAGCCGATGCCCGATTGAGCCGCGGCCACCGCGGCTTCGTTGATCCGACCGGTCTCTTGCCATAGGCCGAACTCGCCAGTGCGGACGTACCGGGCGACGCTCTCGCAGGTCGCCCCGATCCAGGCCAGCTCGAAATCGTGGATCGCGCCCGCGCCGTTGAGGGCAAGATGGGTCAGGAGCTTTCGCTCCATCAGATCGATCAACAACGGCCCATTGCCCGTGCGCAACACATGGGCCCCGCAACAGAACATCACCGTTCTTCCCGCCTTGGCCGCGGACACGATCCTCGCGGCGATCTGGGGGATCGCCTGGTGAGCGAACGGCTGCCGCGGACTGTTCGGAAAAATGAGGACAGAGCGGTCGATATCGTGCGTCCGCTCGGCGAGGGGGCGAAGCTTCAAGCGCCCGCGGTCGAATTGAGGGAAGGGCATGGCGACGCTAATTCTCGCTCCACAAAAAGGCAACAAGGGACTGCCAGTCGCGGTAGTCGGGGATCACCAGGTCGGCCCCGGCGCCGATGAGACGGCTCCGCTTCCAAGGGTCGGGCTTGCCGCTCCTACCGGCTTCGTCGCTGGCCACAGCGACGGCCAAACCGCCGACTGCCTTGATGTTCTGAATTTCCACATAGCCATCGCCGAAGCCCAACAGGGCGTCGCCACGGACCCCGTTTTCCCGAAGAATCCGCTCGATCACCATTGCTTTGGAAAATGACTTGTAGTCGTCCAGGGCCCCGTACACGTGCCGCCCAAAGTACTTTGCGAGGCCCAGAAGCTGGACTTCTTCCCAGACGTACTTCTCGTCCGTGCCGCTGGCCAGATACAAAACCGCGCCGCGGCGCTGCAAAGCCTCCAAGAGCTCAATGGAATAGGGTACGAGCATTTCGCGCGGTGCGATGCGGCCGGATCGCAGGGCCTCGCGCCGTCCCGCGATCCGCTCCATGAGCCGCTCGTGATAACGATGTTTATAAACTTGCGGTTCTTCTGGCGTGGCGCCTCGCTTACGGACTTCTTCGGCCAGGCGGATCATCTGGTAGATGGTCTGCTTGCCGGTCAATTCCGTGACGAAATCCCGCGCCACCTCGGCCAAACGTTCGACGGGCTCATTCGTTCCCGTGGCGGCGAGCACCTCGACCATCATCGGCACCATCACCTCCATCCAGCCCTCGCGAATCAGGCTCAAGGTGCCGTCGAAGTCGAAAAGCACGTGTTCCAGCTTGCGCTGGCCCGGCTGCCGAACGATCTCGATATTTGTTCCCGGCAAAAACGAGAATTGTTCGCTGACGGCGACCGGGCGGTAGTCCTCCTCAAGGTAATTGGCGTCCATGCGCCGAGTGTAACAACCCCCTTACGGCATTCCAAGATGTCTTGGGGTGCCTATCAGCTTTTGCGCGATCCGGCAGGGGGGCAAAAACGTCAAAAAGAGGATCTCGGATTCTTTGGTGAGCGATGTCTGAGGCAAAGAAAACAGCTCGCCGCCATGTTCCAGGACTTGCGGCATGTCCGTCTTGCGCCGTGTCTAATCCGTGTCGTGTTTAAGGCGTGGTACCGTGTTGGCGTGTTTTCTCCGCGGCCGTCCGACCCGGTCGCTTACCTGACTGGCGGACTGTCAGTCAGGCAAGCTGTCGGCTTGGGCGGCCACTCGGGCGAGAAACTCCGTTAGATTCGGGTCCTTCGCCGCAACCACGCCCTTACCCCCGTGGCTTCCCCTGCTTTCGCGGCCGGTTGAGTTCAGTGCCCGTGGCCGCCGCCAAGCGGTCTCAAAAGGGGTTACTATTGTAGCTTATCCACCTTGCCAGAAAATAGTTCTGACCCCTTTTCGGTACCCCACGTTTTCACGGATTTTCCGGCCCCCAAACCTCCAACTGAAGCACCCTTGCCCGCTGGTCGGACGGGGCAACGCGCGTGACCAATAATCGCACCTTCTGCGTGCGGATCGGTTGGGGGAGCGTGTGGACTCGGACCTTGACTGCTCGGTTCTGTGTCTCCTGGACCAGCGTCTTCCATTGACCGGACTCGGCGTCCCACGCCTGGACTTCGTAGTTCTGGATGCCCCACTTGGTTGCCGTTTCCGTGCTAGTCTCCCGTTGATAGGTGATGACAATGAATTGGTTGACCGTGCGCGGTTGGGGGAAATCGACCTGGAGCCATTGAGGCAAGGCGGCGCCGGCAGCGCTTGCCCAGCCGTGACCGCTGCCCCAACCCGTATCGTCGCGCACGCCGTCGATCGCTCCGCTAGCCGGGAAACGGGGTGCTTCTTCCGACGACGCCGTCGCCCGGGCTCCTCGGGCGGCTGAGGCCCAATTCACGCTGCCAGGTGTGGGAACCGGCAGCGGATCGCCGGGGGCGGGCGGGTGGAGTGTTCGGGCCAGCAGTTTGTGCGGATCTTCGCTCAAATAGCGCACCCGGTCCCGCCGCGTTAGTCGTTTTCGGAACAGACCGAGGAACGCCTCGCGCTGCTCCGTGGTCCACTCCGACGCTCCGCGATCATCGCCCCAGCCATTGCTGATCGCCACCGGAACCCCAAACGTCTCGACTCCCCAACGCATGTCGTCGAAGTTCGTGATCGGTCTCCAGTTGCAGCTCCAAAGCACGTTCCGCCAATTGGGGAAGAGTCCGTAGGACCATGCTGTCGGACTACAGCCGGTGTCCTGATAGGTGCCATGGGAAACCATCGCGTAACCCGGAACATCCTTGATGGCGCCGATGCAGTCCGACGCCAAGAAGACCTTCTGGGAATCCATCTGATGCACACGATGCGATAGTTCCTTGACGAGCGAAAGCATCGCGCGATCGCAATAGGCCGGCTCGGGCTGCATGGCGATCTGGCCAAGACGGGCTTGGAAGGTCTCGTCCCAAACGAAGCCATCGACGTCCGGGCCGTAGGTCTTGAGCAACGCGTCCATGTAGCCCAGGAACCAGGCAAAAACTTCGGGATGCGCCGGATTGAGCCAAAACGTGGGGCCAAACGTGTCCGGGCCTTGCCAGCCGCGAATCGGTTTCCCTTGCGCGTCGCGATACACCCAATCATCGCGAAAACCCGGTGCACCGCTGTCGGCCGTCATGCCGTCGGCGAAGTAAAGCAGCACCCGAAAACCGAGTTGCCGGGCCGATCGCAGCCGACGCCTGATTTCGTCTTGCGTGAGCGGGATCTTCTGCGTCGGGCCGAAGCCGAGCCATTGTTCCCGCAACCGTCCCGTGGAAGCGTCGTAACAGTACGAGCCGATCGCGTCGTACCAGCCGTGCAAGCACAACGCCACGCGGCGACGTTCCTCGGGTTTGAGCCACTGGGCCAAAAGCGCCACGTCGCGATCCCATCCCAGGCCTTTGTCGCTCAGGTAATCGTAGTGGACCATGGCGATCTCGTGCAGCCACTGCGGCCCAGGCGGTACGTCGGGAAGCATGAGTTGAAACATGGCATCAACCGCGTCTCCGAACGGCTCATTAGCCGTCTTCACGGGAGAAAACCAGATGGCGAAATGGCGAGTTTCTTCGCCGCGGATCGGTACGCGGCTGCCGAGATAACGGTAGCTCGCCGAGCCTTGAACGCGGTCGCCCTTGCGGCGAACATCGAAGAGGCTGCTGAACGCCGGATCGCTCATCAGCCCCGCCTTCCACTGACTCGGATTGCCAACCTGGACCAAGGGGAGTGCCAACTCGGCCTGGGCCGTTCCCAGAAAATTGCCCAGACGATACTCGGCTTGCACCCCCTGTTCGTCAAGCGGAGTCGCCTTGGCCCAACCGTTTTTCAAAGGGCTGATTACTTCGATCGCCGTGTTGGGGCGGGCAGATTGAATCGAAAACGGCCTCTCGATCTGAACATCGATTGCCAGCGGTTGCGACGGGCGGAGAGTGAATGTTTCCACCACGGCCAGGTCCGGCGAGGGTCCTTGGATGCGGACATCCCGCACAATCTCCACCGTGGCGTTGCCGGGCGCGGCCACGTGATAGCTCAGTTGAATCTGCGAGGCGGAAATCTGTTTGCGGACAGCGTCGCCAAGCCGCTGCGGGCCGCCGGGCAGGAAACTTAAGATCGGCCCCTGGTTGCCTTCATCGCCATCGAGCCATACCACGCCCAACGGACTCCGCCAAACAACACCAGCATTCCGATCCAAACTTAGACCGTGCTTCACTTCGGCAGCGTCAAGACCAGACGGAAGGCAGACGCCAAACGCCATCGCTACGGCGAGCACGATCGTACTGAATCGTAAGACGAGGCAACGAAGTTTACCTATTCTGACCTCGTAACTCATGGCAGCCCCACTTAACCTCATTTTCGAAAATCTCGTGGAAACCTACACCGTCGTGGAGTCTCGTCACCGCTCTACGGCTTGTCAAGCGTGCTCGCGTTCCGAAGAGCAGGTTGCGTTGTGCGGAAGTCGTTGGGAGGGGGTGGGTTCCATGGGAGCGGAAAAACGGTTTCCCCGCTGCCACCTCAAAATTTCTGCCGTTTGATGCACCCCACCCCCAAAAGAATCCAATTTTCCCGATTTTTCTGGGCGGCAATTGCGGACAGGTGGCACGCCCGGGCATACGGAACCCCCGCAACAAGATCAAAACGAAAGCTGATCCGCCCAGAGTTCTGCAAAATTCTTGGGGGGCGATTGAAAAGGGCGTTTTTGCCGATCAGGATCATAGTTGTCGGCCTACCGCCGAGGGGTTCCGCTAGGGACGACGAGGGCAAGAACCCCGTGAACGGTTACAAGTGATAATGGTAGACTATTCACAGGGCGCACATGGTCGTCCGGTCAGTGGGATACGATAGTAGGTTCTCTCGTTATGGATACCAGAGCGTAGCCACCTCCTCTGGGGATTCGAGGAAGGGACGAGAATCGTAAACCGGTCGAGCGCCGAGGGGAAGAAGATGGTGGCCGCGTTCGAGGGGGGCCGCGCCTCGATTTCAGCAGCCTCCACATACGAGGAGCGACAACCGTGAAAAGCATAGGGAACAAGCTGTTTGTCTTGGGTCTTCTGTTCGCCTGCGTTGGGTCTTCGGTGTGCTCCGCGTCAACAAAATCGGTTCGGCTGGTGCTCCCTCCGCAAGCGAGCGCCGTGGTTGAGAACATTGGTTGTGTGCTTGCCCGGCAGATTCAGCAGCGTTGCGAGGCGCGCGTGGTTACAACTGGCGACGCGCCGTTGACGGTGGAATTGGCGATCGCACCGGGCGTCGGGTCAGAGGGGTTTCAGATCGAAAACCGGTCAGAAGGCGGCGTCAAGATCATCGGCCACGACGAGCGGGGGCTGCTCTACGGCGTGGGCAAGTTCCTGCGGACGAGCCGCTACGACCAGGGCGGTTTCACGCCCGGCGATTGGCGCGGTACGTCGGTTCCGCAGAAGCCAGTTCGCGGGATCTACTTCGCCACCCATTTCCACAATTTCTATCACGATGCGCCCATCGAGAAAGTTCAGCGCTATGTGGAAGATCTGGGACTTTGGGGCTTCAACGTACTTGCCTTTTGGTACGACATGCGTCACGCGGGAAATGGCATCGACGATCCGATGGCGGTCGAGTTTCTCGCCCGGCTTCGCGCCATCGGGCAGGCGGCGAAACGGATCGGCCTGGACGTGGCGCTGATCGTGGCTGCCAACGAATCCTACCAAAATGCGCCGGTCGCTTGGCGTGCCGATGCGCGCGGGATGCGCGGCGCCGTCTACCCGTGGTATGTTTGTCCCAGCAAGCCTGAGGGGCTGGAGTACATCCTTCGTGTGCTCGGTGAGGAGTTTGACTGGGCAGCCGGTCTGGAGCCACGGTACGTCATCGTGTGGCCGTATGATTCGGGCGGCTGTGGCTGCGATCAATGCCGCCCCTGGGGGAGCAATGGTTTCCTCAAGGCAGCCGAGGCGGTGGCGGCCCTGGCGCGTCAGAAACTGCCAGGGGTCAAGATCATCCTTTCCACTTGGTTCTTCGACGAAACCGAATGGCAGGGACTTCACCAGGCGTTTACCGGCAAGCAGCCCTTTGCCGACTACATCCTGGCGGAAGGAACTTCGCGCCACATGCCTGGTAGCCTGCCGCTGGTTGGTTTTCCTGAGATCAGCATGTACGAGACGTTTCCTTGGGGTGGCTTCGGCGCCACGCCGTTGACTCGCCGCGCGGAGCAACAGTGGAACGCGGTCCAACACATCTCCCGTGGCGGCTTTCCGTACTCCGAGGGCATCTACGAGGACATCACCAAGGCGGTCATCAGCCAGCTCTATTGGAATGGCCGCCCGGCAGCAGAGACGGTGCGGGAGTACGCGGCCTTCGAGTATTCTCCCGCGGTGGCGGACGACGTGGCCCAGGTGATCGCCACGCTGGAGCAGAACCATCACTTTCGTTGGTGGCCGGGCAAATTGGAGGGCGTCAAGCTGGACCTGGACTGGTTCCCCTCGCGCGGTGCCCGACCGCAGGCCGATCCCGGCGCGGAAGAGGCGTACGCGACGGTCCAGCGTATCGACGGGTTGCTCACCCCTCAGGCCCGCACAGCTTGGCGTTGGCGGGTGTTGTTTTTGCGTGCGCTGCTGGATGCGGAATTGAAGACCAACGGCGGTAAACCCAACGCTCGCTGCCACGAAGCCTTTTTGGAACTGATTCGCATCTACCACGCCGAGAACGCCAATCCAGCCGTCCGGCCCCCCATGCCCTGAGCCGAAAAGCTGCCATGGGGCAAGGGTGAATGGACCGCGCGGGCACCACCGGCGATTGCCCTCCAGGCTCGCCAGACGGCACTTGAGCAGTTGCCTGCGGCGTGGCAGACCGGTCACCCGCACCAGTGGACGAAAATCCGGCACTTTGCTAAGCTCACATTGTCCATACGGAACTCGAGCGAAGCTCTGCGTCGGGTAAAGCGCACGGGTGCCACTGCTGGCTTGTGCAGCAGTGCCCCTTGTGGATACGATCGTCGAGATGACGCTGCCTCCGGACAAGCTGCCTCAGGTGGGTGACGTCATTGCCGTTTACCGCAACAACCAGGACGCTCGCAGTCCGCAATACCGGTGGGATAAGCGACCCATCATCCAAAACCCGCCAAGAGGCGGTCCCGGGGGGAAGCGATCCCGCGAGAGGAGGTGAGCCGTGGACGACAACAAGACGCTCCTGATATGTACCGTGGGCGGTAGTCCCGAGCCGATTGTGGCCAGTTTGAAGCGGTGGAAGCCGGTGCGGATTCAATTTGTCCCGACGAGGGAGACACGCAAGCAAATCGACGCTCGTATCATTCCATTGGCTCAGTCGGAGGGGCTCACGCTCGACTCAGGACGCTACGACGTTCTTGAACTTCCAGACGGGCAGGATTTCGCTGCTTGCGTGGGCACCTTGCGGCGGTTGACGCCCATCGTTCAAGATTGGCTCGATCGCGGCGATCAGTGCCAG
>CALFBP010000065.1 GCA_937951625.1 uncultured Thermoguttaceae bacterium | reverse complement strand
TGGGGATGGCGTTGCCGGACATGCCCTTATTCTTGAGTTCCGACCGGTACGTGAACGTGCCGTTGGAGTCGACTTACGCAGAGGCGTACCGCGGGATGCCGTCGTACTGGCGAGCGGTGCTCGAGGGACGCGAACCAACGTGACTGCTTTGCCGACGCCCACGTTTTCCGTCCTACGTAGAACGGCTGGAGGATCGATCGATCAGCACCACTCGCAGGTCGCAGACATTGGTGTGCGTAGGACCCGTCTGGATCAAGGCGTCCAAGGGGAAAAAGAACGAGTAGGCGTCGTTTCGAACAAGGAAATCCGAGGGGTTCAGACCGCGTTGCCGGGCAGCGCGGAGAACTTCGGCATCGAGCAGTGCTCCTGCCGCGTCGGTCGGGCCGTCTTCCCCGTCGGTACCGCCTGACAGGAGCGTGATCCCCGCAGCCCCGTCGTCCCAGAGCGCTTCCACGGCCGCGAGGACCAATTGCTGGTTACGGCCCCCCTTCCCGCGGCGAGTGGCCTCGACCAGTTTGACCACTGGTTCACCGCCGCTGACGAGGCAATCGGGTCCTGCTGCGCCCCGCATGTGCAAGGCCATCTTTGCTAAATGGCGGCCGATGTCTTCCGCAGGCCCCTCGGAGGCAGTCGCGGTGGTGATCGCCGGAGCATAGCCGAGGCTTACCGCTTCCCTGCCCGCGGCGTCGGCCGCCGCGGCGTTGTTGCCGATCACCCGGTTCGTGACTTGACATGCCGGCGTTGGAAGCGGCCCTCCGGGCTTCCTCCTCAAATAGTCGAACACCCGTTCAGAGATCCCAGCCTCGTCGGCATGGAATCGTTCGAGCACCGCCAGGGCCGCCTCGGGGGTGGAGGAGTCGGGCACGGTGGGGCCCGAGGCGATCACGTCCAAGGGGTCGCCCAGCACGTCGGAGATGATTAGGGCAATCAAGCGGCCAGCTCGGCACGCTTGGGCAAGCCCCCCGCCTTTGATCCGGCTGAGCTGCTTACGGACCGTGTTCAGCTCCTCGATGGTCGCGCCGGCTGCGCTCAGGTGGCGTGTGACCGCCAGTTTATCGGCCAGCGTGATCCCCTCCACCGGAGCAGGCAGCAGGGCCGAACCGCCACCCGAAATCAGGCACAAACACACGTCCCGCTCATTCAGTGAGCCAACGATCCGCAGGACCTCCGCGGCCCCGGCTGCCGCTGCCTCTGTTGGTTCGTTCACTCCTGGGGGCCGGGCGGCGTGCAAGTGGATTCGCCGCAGCGGGCGCACGCAGTCTGCTGGCACGTTGACCCAGCCGACGAGCTGCTTAGCCTCCATAAGTTCGGGACCGAGAACATCTTCCACCGCGGCCGCCATCCCGGCCCCGGCCTTGCCTGCCCCCACCACCGCGATGCGGCCCATGGAATCAAGGTCCAGCGGCTCGTCGCCAATGATCAAGAACCGTCCCTCGACGCGGAGTGCGTCATGAACGAGACGCTCGGAGTTGACCGCCGCGACTCCGGCCTGCCAAATCCGAAGTGCGTCGCGGCGGAGTCGCGGGGCAGCGAGTGGTTCCATGGTCGCCACGGCCCCAAAGGTGTGTCGGTGGGGCTGCCGACTCCTAAAGGTCGTCAAGCGAGGGGGAAAACGGGTTTAGTGTCTATCCCAAAAGTCCCCTCTCCCCATGGGAGAGGGTCGGGGTGAGGGGCCAAGATCTTTGCAGACGACGAGAAAAAACGCCCGCCTTGCAGTTGCCCTCAACCCCAACCCCTCTCCCGCGAGCGGGAGAGGGGAGGTTGTGGGATAAGCTCTTATTTGACCCTCACGATGTCCAGCCATTGGGCCTCATGTTCGACGATCACCTGACCGAGACTGGTGGGCGCGGCCGCTCGCATCACCAAGCCGGCCATGATCGGCGTCTTTCCCAGTTTGAACGCACCGGCGGCAGCGCACCAAGGCGTGCCCTTGCCGCCCTGGCCAGGCAGCTTGGCTTGGTTGAAAAAGGCCAAGGCGAAGCCGCGGCTGCTGACTTGAGCTGGCCATCGGCGGACCACGGGCCGGTGGGCGGCAATCACTTGGGCCAGACCAGGAAGAAGGGCGTCGGCCAAGGCGTCGAGCTGGCTGGCAGGGGGCAACTCCCGCCCGCGCCCGGCCGGCGCCAGCACCAACGCTGCCAGTCGCACCGGGACGTTGTAGAAATGAAGCACCGGGCCAGCGGGCGGCGGCCCCTCATCCCGAAGGCCCTTGACGTCAACCCCAAGCTCCTCCTGCGGTGGCGGCGCCGGCCGCCGACGCCGGAGGACTGTCAGCACGACGTAGGCCACCGCCAGGAGGATCGTCAGCACGATGGCATACTTGAACAACGTGGTCAGCCACGGGAGGATTGCGTCCTTCCACTGATTGGCTTGTTCGATGAGGTTCTCGGCCATGGTGGTTGTCCACGAAATCGATTACGATCTTCCCTTGGCCAGCAAGCCGTTGGCGACCAACGCGGCCAAGAGCACCAGCCCGGAAAGCAACTGCCGCGCCAAATCGTTGATCCAATTCACTTGCAGGAGGCCGACGTTGAGGACCGTGAAGGTCAGTACGCCGACGAGCGTTCGACCAATGCCTCCTTCACCGCCGAACAGGTTCGTGCCGCCGAGCACGACGCAAGCCACGGCGCTGAGCAGCAGGTCCTTGTTCTGATCCAACGTGGCGTTGGTCAGCCGACCGGCGTTCACCAGGCCACCAAGTGCGGCCGTCAGGGCGGAGATGGCCAAACAGGCTATTACGATCCGATCGGTCCGCACGCCCGCCAGCCTTGCCGCCTCGCGGTTCCCGCCGGTCATGTAAACATATCGCCCGAATCGGGTGTGCTGCAAGACCACGTGTCCGATCAAGAGGATTCCCCCAGCGAGGATCGCGCTATAGGGAATCGTGAGAAATGCCCGTAATCCCGCGGGCAATCCGAGCGGACGGCCAAGGTCGAGAACGTCGTTGCCCAGGCTGGTGAGCACGTCGGGGACCTTAAAGGTGGCACTTTTGGTGAGGAACCGCGACATGCCCTCAGCGATGAACATCATGGCCAGCGTGATGATGAAGCTGGGCAGTCGGGACCAGACCGTCAGCCAGCCCGAAGCCAGCCCGAGTGCCAAGCTGGAAACCAGGGCCAACGCCAGGACCGCCACCACGGCCCAGCCCTCGGCCGAACCTTCGCCCGGCAACGTGGCCACCCAAGGACCGCTCATCAAGCCACGGAGCCCGAACCAATTCGCCAGGCACCAACCCCAGTTCTGAAATAGCCAACCGCACAAGCAGGCAGCCCAAAGGGCGATCATGCCCACGGCCAGATCGATCTCCGCGCAGATCAAGACGTAAGTCAGCCCTGCGGCGACGATCGCCAACACCGATCCCTGGCGCAGCACGGCAAGCCAAGTGGCGGGCCGAAAAAAACCCGGCGCGGCGAAAGCGAAAAACACCAAAAGCAGCGCTAAACTAACCAGGGGCGCCAGATCACGAGCTTCCCAACGTCCAAGCCCAAAGGGCAAGCGCGAGATCGAAAAACGCACCGTGGATTCTCCGCATTGGTCGGAACCAACCTCAGGGGCCGGACCCATCCCACCGCTTTCAAGGCGTGTAGAGGCGGCGAACGACGATCGGGTCTTCCTTCAGGCCCGGCTGGATCAGCACCTGCGGTTCGGCAACGAGCGTCTCCGCGAGGTCTGCCACGGCCTGGGCGGAGAGCTGTTCTCGCCAAACCAATTCGAACTGGAACTCCATCACGCCGTGACTATCGCCGACGAAATTCGTGTACCAAAAATTATTGAACACCATGGCCAGCACCCGGTGGAGGTTTTTAGGCGGGTCCGTTCGCCGGGCAAGGACCTGCGGCTCGCTAAACGTCACGAGCGGCGCGTCGCGGCTCACCCAGAGCCAATGGCCATCGGGCGAGGCATAGTGTACCCAGCCGTCGATGCCAAAGTAATCGCGGCACGTGCCAATCAGTTGGTCCTTAAATGGGGTAAAAGGTACGCCTCCGCAACTGGCGACCGGCTGGGTCCCCTCGCACGGCAGCGTGAAGCCAATGAACATGGCTTCCGGGGCCTCCGACGAGATGCGGCTGAGGCGGAACGTGAGCCGGACCCGCGGTTCGCGCTTCCAGACTTCGAGCTGCCGTCGGGCCCAATGCAGTCGCGGGTGCCGGAGCCATTGGGTATAGACCACGGTATGGGGGTTGTCGGCGACGGCGGCTTGGCCTTCGCTTTCGGCAACCAAGTTCTCCAACTGCTCTTGTCGCATGGTTTCGCGGTTTTCCGCTGGGGCTCCCCAGATTTCCCTAGCCCGCCACCGCGGGGCGAAGCCTTTTACTCCCACGGAGACGAAATCGCCCAATCCAGTCGCCACCAAGGGTTTGGGCATTCCCGCCCACGCCAAACTGATCGGCCAGCCCGAGGCGTCCACTGAAACCGTCTTGAGGGTTGGCGATGGGAGCTTTTCCTCCGGGACCTCCTGCGTGTCGAGCCGCATGCGCGCGATCGAGCAACCGGGCAGGTTTTCGACCCAGAACTTGGCGACTTGCCGCGGGGCCAGATCGGGAAATGTGGCGGCCAAGTTCTCGCGCGAGACTTCTTCCGGCCCGCTCGGCGGCGTGAACGGTCGGAGGCCGGGATCGAAGGCGAGCTTCTGCCGCTTGCCCGACGCCGGGTCCTCGACCGAGCGGTAATCGTCGCGCAGTGCCGTGGCGGTGATCTTCACCCAACCGCTCCACGGCAGCTTGGCGCTGTTGGCCACATAGAGGCCCTGCGGTTCCTGGATCAATCGGGTACGGACGCGCTGGGCCAACAGCCACTCGGCCCGGGCCATGGGTCGGAAGGCGAAGGCCGCCTTCTCGTTGAATTGGCCCTGCGTGTCCAAGCTGTAAGGCAACGCCACGCTATTGCTGGAGCCCCACGTGTGCTCGTCGAATAAGCACAAGTCCTTACGAAGTTCATCGATGGTGCGTCGCGCGTTGGCGTCCAGTTCGCCCCAGACGGGCGATTCGGCCGCGGCGATCAGCCGCTTCGCTTCACGGCTGGCGGCGACCTCGCGCGGCCCGCTGGCTGTGCCGTTGGCCCACCAATCGGTCCACTCTCCAGTGTGCTCGGCGATTTGGCCGCCAATCTCGCGCTCCAGCCGCTCCATGGCCACGCTGGCCGTGGTCAACCGGATCGTGGGCTTTAGGCCGAGCCGGTTCCAAGCGGCCACGAAGTCGGGCAGGAACAACAAGGGTGGGTCGTTGTCGATGCGCCATTGATTGGTGATCGACAGCACCAGCGTGGGATAGCAGAATCCGCCCGATTCCAGACCGCGAATCGCCCTCCATAAGTGCTGTTGGGCCTGGCGCAGCGAGGCCTCGTCGGTGCGGAGGAAATCGCCGGGTCGGGGAGGGCGATAACGGGTATCTCCTGCTCGGGGCACCGGGCCACGCCGCCACTCCACCGGCTCGAAAAACCAGTACCCCATGGGGTACGAAAAGTTGAGGTACACGAACATCCGACGTCCGTCGGGCATTTTCCACCAAAAAGCGCTGGGGCGGTTCATGGGAGCGCCGCCGCTGTCTTCGTTGATGCCCGAGAAAAGGTACCGCACGCCCCGATCCAGCAACGCCATCGCTCCCGCCCGCGGCATCCCATTCACATCGTTTTGAATCGCCACCTTCGGGCGGGCCTTCGTCCAAAGCTCGTCGGGCAGCCAATGGAGCATCGTGCGCCACTGGGCCGCGTCTAAAAATGGCGTATTGTTCAACGGCAATGCCGAGATTTCCAATTGACCCGAGGCGATCGCGCTGAGCAGCTCTTGCCGACGCTCCGGCGAGGCCGCCTCCCACCAATCGAGCACGGCCACCGTGGTCTCGGCCGTCCAGAAGAAACGGGCCTCTGGCGGGAGGTTTCGCGTCGCCAACGCCGCATCCACGGCGATGTCCAGGAAACGCCGCTGCATCTCCCGGCACACCACCGGATGGTCCGTAAAGCCATAGTCGGTGTGAGAGAAATGGACGAGGTCCACGTGTTTGACGTGGGCAGGGG
>CALFBP010000064.1 GCA_937951625.1 uncultured Thermoguttaceae bacterium | reverse complement strand
GCCGCTTGCGATGCGGCCCGAAGGGCAAGCGATCGATCGGCAATGCTGGACTCGCGAGGAGCAGCCCCACGGTAAAGGGACGGTGTGGGGCGATCAGGCTAGCGTTTTCGTGAACCGCCGCGCCACGAACCAAAGCGTGGCGGCGCCCATGGCCGCCAAGATGGCGAGTTCTTTCCATAGCACGTCGTGGCCCACGCCTCTAAGGAAGATTGCCCGCACCACGACCAGAAACCAGCGGAGCGGATTGGCCAGGGTCAGCCACTGCACCACCGCGGGCATGTTGGCGATCGGGAAGGCGAACCCTGAGAGGAGCATGGCCGGGAAGAAAAAGAAAAAAGTGCTCATCATGGCCTGCTGTTGTGTTTGACTGAGGGTGGAGATCAACAGCCCGCCGCCGAGCGTGGTCATCAGATAGAACCCGGCGGCCAGCAACAACAGGCCAACACTTCCGCGGAACGGCACGCCGAACCAATATTTCCCGACCAGTGTCAAGACGATCACGTCGGCGAAGCCGATCAACGCGAAGGGAATGATTTTCCCGAGAACGAATTCCGTGGCCGTGATGGGCGTGACCATGATTTGCTCCATGGTGCCGATCTCCTTTTCGCGCACCACGGCCATGCTGGTCAACAACAGCGTGACCAGGGTGACTACCACCACGATCACGCCGGGAACGAAGAAGTAACGGCTCTCGAGGTTCTCGTTGAACCAGACCCTGGCCCGCAGGTCGATCCGATTCGGCGTGGAGCGACTGCCGTTGATCCGCGCGAGCTGCTCGACCACGACCTCTTCGGAAAGGCCAGCAAGGATGCGGTTGGCGTAGCTCAACACGATCGCGGCCGTGTTCGAGTCGGCGCCATCGACGAGCACCTGAACTTGGGCGGTCCTGCCGGCTTTCACGTCTTCGGCAAAGCCTCGGTTGATACGCAACACGAGACTTGCCTGGCCTTGATCCAGCAGGGCTTGGGCCTGTGCGTCGCCGCTGAGGTGCGCGACGGCGCGGAAGTAGCCCGAGGCGAGGAAGCGGGCGATCAGTTCGCGGCTCAGCGCGGTATTGTCCAGATCGTAGATCCCCGTGGGCGCCTCGCGCACGTCGAGCGTCACGGCGTAGCCGATGACGATCGTCTGGACGCACGGGATGATGAAAATGACCGTCCGCATCCGCGGATCGCGGAATACTTGGATGAACTCCTTGATCAGCATCTGGCGGATGCGGTCGAACATCGCTCAGGTCAGCCGTTTTTGAAATTTCCAATAGGCCACCAGCACCATCGCAGCGCCGAAAACGGTGAGGAACAGGGCCTCGACGGCCAAAACTTCCAGCCCCACCCCCTTCAGGTAAATCCCGTGCAGCAGCGATACGAAATATCGGGCCGGCACCAGGTAGGTGATGGCGCGGATGACGAGGGGCATGTTGGCAATGGGCACCATGAAGCCGGAGAGCAGGAAGGCGGGCAGGAACGTGGTGGTCATGGCCACCTGGCTGGCCAAAAGCTGGCTCTTCGTGACGATGCTGATGAACATTCCGATCGACAACGCGCCGACCATGAAGATGGCCGACATGGTCAAGAGCAGTCCCACGTTCCCCCTGAGGGGCACGCGAAACACGAACTCGCCCATCAGCAGAGCCAAAAGCACGTCCAACATGCCAATGACGAAGTACGGGATCAGTTTGCCGAGGATGAGTTCCGTTCCTTGGACCGGCGTGGAGATGAGCTGTTCCATGGTGCCGCGTTCCCACTCGCGCGTTACGGTAAGCGAGGTCAGCAGGGCGGCGATAATCATCATGATCACTGCGATCAGGCCGGGAATGATGTAATGGCGCGATTCCATGTCGGCGTTGAACCAGAGACGGGAACGCACGTCCAAGGGCACGCGGACGCTCGGACCGCCTGACCGACGCAGCGCGTCGATCGCGACCTCCGCCCCATAAGCGCGGCAAATCGCCTCGGCATAGCCCAGGGCGATCAGAGCCGTGTTCGAGTCGCTGCCGTCGACGATCATTTGCAGCATCGCTTGGCGGCCGGAGCGGATCCGCTCCGCGAAATCGCTGGGCACGACCAAAGCCACCAGTGCCTGACGGGTGTCGATTGCGCGCTCCAGCGCCGTGTAATCTTGCGCCTGCGACAAGATCGAGAAATACGGCGAACCATCGAATCGGCTCAACAGCTCGCGGCTGGCCTCCGTGCCGCTCTGGTCCCAAACCACGGTGGGCACGTTGTTCACGTCGACCGAAAGCGCGAAGCCAAAAAGGATCAGCATCAGCATGGGAATGGCAATCGCCATACCCAGGCTCCGCAGGTCGCGGATGATGTGCAGGAACTCCTTTCGGGCGACGGCGCGGACGCGGCGAAACTTCATTGGAAGACCTCCGCCTGCGCTGGTTTGGCGCGATCGTGGGCCTCGATCAGCGAGACGAAGACGTCCTCCAGCGACGGGGTGATCCGCTCGATCCGCTCGATCGCGTGGCCGCGCGGGGCAAGCAACGCGCGGATCTCAGCCGCCGCTTTCGCCCCGTCCTCGGCGACGACGTGAAGCCCTCGCCCGAACAGGGCCGCTTCCTTGACACCGGCAAGTTGCTCAATCTCGGCCAAGGCCAACTCGGGCCGATCGCAAACGACCTCCAACACGTCGTCTTTCATCAGCGTGGTCTTCAGCGTTTCCGGCGTTCCCTCGGCGATGAGTTCCCCGCGATAGATCAAGGCCAGCCGGTCGCAGTATTCGGCCTCGTCCATGTAATGGGTGGTGACGAACACGGTCACGCCCTCGCCGGCCATGTGGTAGATCAGGTCCTAGAAGCGGCGGCGGCTGAGGGGGTCTACGCCCGAGGTCGGCTCGTCGAGAAACACGATCGGCGGCTGGTGGACGATCGCGCAGCCCAACGCCAGGCGCTGCTTCCATCCGCCCGAAAGGACCGAAGTCAACCGCTTGCGGTGCTCGCTGAGGCCGGCCATCCCCAACACCCACTCCTTGCGCTTTCTCCGCTCTTCGCCGCTCAGGCGGTAAATGCCGCTGTAGAAGTCGATGTTCTCCTCGACGGTAAGGTCTTGGTACAGGGAGAACTTCTGGCTCATGTAGCCGATGCGGGCCTTGATTTCCTCGGACTGGGTGCGGATGTCGAGCCCACCGACCATTCCGCTGCCTGAGGTGGGCCTAAGAATCCCGCACAGCATCCGGATGGTGGTCGACTTGCCTGCCCCGTTGGGGCCAAGAAAACCAAAAATCTCTCCACGTCTGACGGAAAAACTCACCCGGTTCACCGCCACAAAGGCGCCGAACCGTTTTTCGAGGTCGCAAACCACGACGGCGTTTTCGGGAGTGTCGACCATTGCCGATTTGGAGAACAGGAAGTCATTTGCCGAAAGGAAACGCGCGACCATCACATGCCCGCCGCAAGGCATCCTTATCCGCTAGGGAGGCTTGGCAAACTTTCGCTGGCTCGCCCTTTTCCTTCACCGCCCTGCCCCAAAACCGAGACGAAAACATCCTCTAGCGAGGGCTGGATCGCCCGGACGTCCGCCTCCAACACGTTGGCCGCGGCCAGCACGGAGCGGACGCGACGCATGGTGGCTTCCGGCTCGTGGCTGGCCACATGGACGCGGTCGCCGAACAGGCCCACCGCGTCTTGGCCGAAGGCATCGCGAAGCGCCGCGGCCGTTCGCCGGGGTTGCGGCGAACGAATTTCCAGGATGACGCCCTGCATCAATCGCTTCACCTCGTCCGGGGTGCCCAGGGCGAGCAATCGGCCTTGATGGATCAAAGCCAGGCGATTGCACCGCTCGGCCTCGTCGAGGTACGCCGTGGAGACGAAAATCGTCACGCCCTCGCGAAGGAGCTGATAAAGGATGCGCCAGAAATCGCGTCGCGAGACGGGATCGACGCCGTTGGTCGGTTCGTCGAGAAAGAGGACCTTGGGCGTATGGATCAGCGCGCAGGCCAGGCCGAGCTTTTGTTTCATTCCGCCCGAAAGGTTGCCTGCCAACCGCCGCTTGAACGGCGTTAAATTGCTGAACGCCAAGAGGCGGTCGATCTTTTCGGCCCGACCACGGCGCGGCACGTCGCGACATCGGTGGATCTCTTAGGACACAGGGACCCTTGGGATACCATGCGAGCGGATTTCCAAGACGTAAGGCATCAACTCAATGTGCGGCTGTTCCAGAGGATTTGTATCCGCCTCGGCGGCCCTGCCAAGGTGGACCTGCGCTTGGGCCGCGATGCGATCCGAAATCGGTAGGCTCACTGCTTTCCTGTTCGCCAGCGACGGCGAATCTCCAACGGCTGCCGACCGAAGCGGCTCGCCACTTTGGCGATGCTCGACCGATTTACGTCCTGTTTCACTCACGAGACTCAGGACCGCCTCAGCAATCTGCATACGACGGTTCTCGGTGTCCCGCTCCTGTTCGCGCGGGGACAAGCGCTCATTGTGACCATACGTTCACAATGGGGGCAAAGCAAACGGCACGGGACACCAAGTTTCTAAACATGAAGGGTTCAACTCCATGTCGAGGGAGCTTAATTAGCACTCCTTCTGCCAAAGGGGGCGCCAATAACCCTTTACCGAGGGGATCAAGTCCACAACTGCCGGTCTAGAATCCGGTAATTGATGGCCTCGCTGAGGTGTTCGGGCCGGATGGCCTCGCTACGGGCGAGGTCGGCGATGGTTCGGGCGACGCGGAGGATTTTGTCATGGGCTCGGGCGGAGAGGCCCAATTCGTTCATGGCCCCGCGCAACAAGTTGCGGCCCTCGTCATCTAAGGCGCAAAACCGGCGGACCATGCGGTGGCTCATATCGCCGTTGTAGCGAATCTTGGCGCCGCGGAATCGCTCCGCCTGGATTTGGCGTGCCGCGCGGACTTCAGCCCGCATCTGGCTGCTCGGCGTTCCCTGGCCTTCGCTGGAAAGTTCGCGGAAGGCCACGGCCGGGACCTCGATATGGATGTCGATCCGGTCCAAAAGCGGCCCGCTGATTTTCGACATGTATCGCTCGATCTGTGGTACGGAGCAGTGGCATTGCCGCCTGGGGTCGCCGCGATAGCCGCAAGGGCAGGGGTTCATTGCCGCCACGAGCATGAAATTCGCGGGAAAGGTGGTGCTTGCCAGGGCGCGGGCAATAGTCACGAACCCGTCTTCCAGCGGTTGTCGCAAGACCTCGAGCGTGCGACGATTGAACTCGGGAAGCTCATCCAGGAACAGCACGCCATTATGCGACAAGCTGATTTCGCCGGGCGTTGGGGTGGAGCCACCGCCGACCAGGCCCGCGTCGCTGATCGTGTGGTGCGGCGCGCGAAACGGCCGCGTGGCCATCAAGGGCTGCCCCGGTTTCAGACGCCCCACGGCGCTGTAAATCCGCGTGGTTTCGATGGATTCCTCCGGCTCGAGATCAGGGAGGATGGTGGGCAACCTTTTGGCGAGCATCGTCTTGCCGGAACCCGGCGGGCCGACCATCAGTAAATTATGCCCGCCGGCCGCGGCCACCGTCATCGCCCGCTTGGCCATCTCCTGCCCGCGCACATCCGCAAAATCCTCGTCATATTGGGAGAACGCGCGGAACAGCTCGCCGAGACGCGAGGGGGCAGGTTCGATTTCCAACTCCCCGGACAGGAAACCCACGGCCTGGCTCAAACTGGCCACAGGGATCACCTCGACCTGTTCCACCACGGCCGCCTCGGCCGCGCTTTGGCTGGGAATAATCAGCCCGCGCCGTCTTTCCCGTTGGGCTGCTGCCAAGGCCATCGAGAGCGCCCCTTTGGCGGGCCGAGTGGAACCATCCAGCGCCAGCTCTCCCACGACCGCGTATTGGTCGAGCTTTTCACAAGCGATTTGGCCGCTGCCCACCAGAATCCCCAACGCGATCGGCAGATCGAAGGAGGCCGCGTCCTTGGGCAGATCGGCCGGGGCGAGGTTGATCACCACCCGGTTGTGCGGACGCTGGAATCCAGAATTGACCAACGCCCGCTCGACGCGATGCGTGCTCTCGCGCACGGCCGCCTCCGGAAGCCCAACGAGCACGGTCTTCGGTAAACCGGAGGGGGACACATCCACCTCGACCTCGACCGGAAGGGCCTCGATTCCGAAAAGCGAGAAGGTCTGCAATTTGGCGAGCATGGGGCCATTGTAAGACACCCCACGTCCCGCCGGAAGCAGGCCCTCCTAGCCCGAGCGACACTAAATCGAAACAGTTTCGCCCCAACGGATGTGGAAGGGCGGAGCTCCATTTCGCTCCTCGCCGGGGATTCCTTGGAGGCTGGTCGTGAACTGTCCGACGAGGTTGCCGCCTTCCCGCTTCTCGGCTTGCGTGTTGATTTTTGCTCGCCGAGGGCCGCCGCAGTTTTCGTCTATGAATGATGGACCGGAGCGCGCCGCGATTTCCTTTTGCGCAGACACGGCGTCTACGGTTTCATGTCGATAACGAACAAGCGGTTTTGGCCCGGGGTGACGCTCAGCGTCAGCCCGCTCGTCTTGGGATTGCGATATTTGAGGGGAATCTCATGGTAGTCTCGGGGGGTCATGGGACTGAATACCTTCGAGCCTGGCCCCTCGATCACCGGTGGCATGACGGCCACCTGATATTCGCCCACCAGTAGGCCCGGACCATCGCTCATCTTGGCGACGAAGGAGCCGTCGGGCTGAATGCGGGCGGCCTGGTAGACACAACTCTCGGGCGAAAAGAAAACGACCATACCCTCGCTGATCGCCTTGCCATTGAAGGTGACCAGCCCCTGTACCAAGCCATATTCGCCTTTGTTGGCGCAACCGATCAGCACCACGACAAAGGTCATGAACGCGGCTCGCCAGCCGAGCCGCCAACTACTCTTCGACGCTCGACCGTTTTCCGTCATCGCGATTCGCCAGATTGTAGAGGACTTGGATGTCGGTGCTTGAGCCCATGAACTGGGCCGAACCGTCGGCCATTAAAAACTGAGCACCGCCCGGGTGGGCAGATTGAAGTGGCCGGTTTGGTCCACAATCGCCGGCCACGCCGTAGGCCAAATAGGAAAACTCGCCAATGGGGTGAATGACACAAGTCAGGTTATACTGGCGTTCCCACGTGTCGCGACGGCTGACCCCCATGGCAAATCCATAGCCGCAATCGCTGCGGCAATCGACACGCACCCCGCGGTCGTCGATGCACCATCCCGACTGCTCCCCCACCATCATCGTCCGCGACGTCCCGTCTTTGATCATGGCGGGGGAAACCGCCACCGAGGTCAATCCTACGGATTGGCCTGGCTGACTCGGCAAGGCGGCCTCAGCCAGCAACACGCCGCCCCAGGAAATATAGCCCGGTGCCCCAGTGGGGTTTTTGTCCCGCGTGGTGGGATGGTCGCGGGCGCCGGAAATGCCCACATACGTGGAACTCATCACGTTCGGACTCTCCATGCCGAAGTTCGTCAGCACCAGCTTTTCCAGCGTGCTGGAGGGGCAGAACATGAACGGGAAAATCTGATCCCGAAGCAAGTCCCGATTCCTTCGATTCCACGGCTGGGAGTCGGGCACCAGTCGCCCCGTCACTGAGCTGTTTTGGTCGAATTCATTGTAAATCGACTCTTCTTCCAAATACGGCAAAATTCGGACCAGCCAAGAATGGCCGAAATCGCCCGCTGCCGTAGAAAGAGCTCCCGGCGGAAACACGCCATGCACGCTGAGATAATTGTGCATCGCCAAGCCGATCTGCTTGAGATTATTGAGGCACTTGGAGCGTCGAGCCGCTTCCCGTGCCATTTGCACGGCTGGCAGCAACAACGAGACGAGGATGCCTATGATCGCGATCACCACCAGGAGTTCCACCAGCGTAAATCCCGTGCGTGACGAACGCACGCGCCGCCAACCTGCGGCGTTCGAGTCAGAACGCAGTCTCATGGAACTTCCCCTTGCGAAACGTGGACGACGCCAATCGAGGCATTTTTGTCTGGCCAGCGACGTCGTCCCTACCCTTTTCTATGATAGTGAAAGTTTCCACCCCCGCAATGGTCTTCTTCCCAAATTGGGGTACGCCTCCCCATGGCGTATGGGGCGGGGCTTGGAAACCAAGGCCAAAATCACCTTGTGCGTGGGGCGAGAAGAACTCGATGGGGAGGGAGCTCGAGCGCTAAACTCCGGCCGACGAAGAAATCGCCAAGCACCTCACTGCCCGCATCTTCGGCTTTTCAATACGATGTTGTGGGGAGTTAGTGCAGCACGCGCTTCGAACTGACCGAAAACACGTCGTCTGTCCGAACTGCGGATGCGAACAACCGGATTTTGCCTCCCATCGGAGGGACCTTTCGCGGAACACTTGCGACAAGACATTCTGACCCTAGAGGAGTCGTGGCATGTTGGGCGTGGAATTGGAAATCGACGCATATTTCGACCGGCTCAAGGCCGAGTTGGATCGCCTCTGCCGCGCCGACGTGGAACGCCTGGGCGAGTTGGTGTATCGGGCCTGGGAGGAGGGGCGGTTCGTCTTCGTCTTCGGCAACGGCGGGTCGGCCGCTACCGCCTCGCACTTCGCCGCCGACTGGGGCAAGAACAGCGTTCCCCCCGACGAACTGGCCCAACTGGGCGGGCGGCGACTGAAGATCCTCAGTCTGACCGACAACATCCCTTGGTTCTCCGCTTTGGGCAACGACCTGGGCTACGATCAGGTCTTTGTCCAACAACTGGTTCAGTACGCCTCGCCGGGCGATTTGGCGATCGCCATCAGCGGATCGGGCAACAGCCCCAACGTGCTCAAGGCCGTGCAGTGGGCCAACGACCACGGTTTGACCACGTTTGCTCTAACCGGCTACGACGGGGGCAAACTAAAGACAATCGCTCAGGCGGGCATCCACGTTGCCCTTGACGATATGGCCATGGTGGAAAGCATCCACGCCTGCATCGGGCACTGGATCGTCGACGATCTTACGGCCAGGATTCGCCGCATCGGCCGTTACGGCCCTGGCGGGGAAACGGCAAAGCAAGCCGTGCAATGAATGATAAGCCGAATTCGTGTGTCCCGGATTCTAGAACTTGCTCCGATCGCCCACCACCGCCTTCAAAACGATCAATTGCCGGTCGCGGTACACATGAAGGGTGATCTGTTTGCCGACCTCAGTGAAGTTGACGAGGTTGACGAGATGGGAATCGTTCTCGACCGGGTTGGCGTCGAGTTGGAGGATCACGTCGCCCTCGCGCAAGGCCGCTGCGGCGGCAGGCGAGTTTTCCGCCACCTTGACGACACGGGCCCCCATCGGCCGAGGCAGGCCCAATTCGGCGGCCTTGGCGGCATCGAATGCAGAATCCAAGGTGACGCCCAAATACGCCCGAGTCGCTTTTCCATATTCGATCAATTGCCGCGCGACCACCATGAACATGTTGATGGGCACAGCGAATCCGATGCCTTCGTTCCCCCCTGAACTGCTCGCAATGCACGTGTTGATCCCTATCACCTCGCCCCGAAGATTCACCAGCGGACCACCGCTGTTGCCGGGATTGATCGCGGCGTCGGTCTGAAGAAAATCTTGGAGCTTGATCGCCGGGTCGTCCAGTTCCAAGTTCCGGCGGCCCTTGGCGCTGATGATGCCGTAAGTCACGGTATGCGTTAAACCGAACGGCGCTCCCACGGCGATCACGAAATCGCCGATCTCAACCTGATCGCTATTGCCCAAAGGAGCAGAGACCAGATCAGGTGCCGACACGGCCATCACCGCCACATCGGTCTCGCGGTCTTCCCAGACCCGCTCCGGATAGATTCTGCGGCCATCCACCAAATTGATCTTGATGCCCGACGGCACGGCGCCGGCAATCACGTGGCGGCTGGTCAGCACATACGTTTTTCCGGCCAGTTCGATGATGACGCCGGAACCGCTCTCCTCTATACGGCGGGGAGATCCTCCCATCTGGAGATGGGGTGAATGCCGGTTAGAAACGTCGGCTTCGATGTGAACAACGGCCGGACCAATCAGTTTGACCACGGTCTTGAGCACAGCGGCCTGTTTTTCGAGGACTTCGGCCTGGGACCGGAGTTGCCGATAGATCTCGGCCCGTTGCTCTTGCGACAGTGGACCGCCTCGCTCGATGGCGGCTGGCAACGTGGCTTGGGCCCGCGCAGTGGTGTGGTGGGCCATCAGCCCAAGCCACAGGGCCGCGACAGGCATTGCCCAACGCGCTAGTCTGGCTGCCCGTGCCCTCGGCCGAAATACTCGCGCCATCAGTCAACCCTGAAGAACCTGCGAGACCGCCATACCGGACACAGACGAAGGTATTACGAACCAGACATAGGGCGACTCGAGCGAGTCGCCCCTGGAAGAAAGTTTACCGGAGGAGCGGACCGGCATCAAGAAACGTCGAGTTCCAGGTCGTTGATCGACACATCGTTGTCGCTGCCATGAATATCGAGCAAGCGACCCCAGTCCACGTCGTTCGAGTTGCGACCGCCTTCGCGTTCCGCCTCGCGCTGGCATTTGATGCAAAGCGTCGCATAGGGCAAGGCGTTGAGCCGAGCCAGCGGGATGTTCACGCCACAACCTTCGCAGATCCCGTACTGGCCCTCTCGCATCCGCTCCAGCGCGACCTCGATCCGCGCAAGTTCACGGCTTTCGACTTCTGCCAATTGAGAGCTAATTTCATCTTGCGCAGAGTCGAGGGCCGCATCAACCACGTCCCCCGACGCCTGGGCGCTCAGTTCCTTCAATAGACTCAAGTCCCCGGCCAACGCCTTACGGAGCGCGTCACGGCGCTTAATCAGGACTTGGTACATGTTCCGAATTGCTTCTTTGCGTGTCATGACACCCCACCTCGGCGTCCGCACCTAGCTCTCTGTAGGAGTTCCTCGTCCCGCAAAGACGCTTTGTCGGACCCCCCTTCTCTGCTTTGTCCTGCAACCTCAACGCCCATGCATTCTTCGCGGCTGGTCAAATTCTGTCCGGTTGGAATGCACCCAAACTATACTACGCAAATCAGTCGCCGGGGGGTTGTTTTCCTGAAAGTTTTATCCAACCTCCCCGAGACCGAACTTAGAACCTTTCCACAAAGTCCCTGCTCCCGTTGGGACAGGGTCAAAGTGAGGTCCCACGGTCCTTCCGATCGGCGGAAAAAAACGGGCCGTATCTACCCTCCGCCAAAATCACCCCCCCCGCTCGCGGGAGAAGGGAGCTCGTAGGATAACCTCGTAATATGTCATTCATTAGCGGAAACCGGTTCCCCCGGCAGTACCCGGGAGAAAGCAACTCCGTTTTGACTCCCCAAATGCCTCTCCGCCGGCAGACACTCGGCGGGCCGTGAGTTCTTGCTCCTCACCAACGCCACATCCATTCTGATAAAAAAACACATTTCCGGCGGAGCTGCGTAAACGGGTTATGTCACTCTCGACCCACCCACAAAAAGGGACAGGTCTTCTCCAAAGGCTTCATGACTCGCGAAGCTGCGTTAAAAAATTTTTCCAAATTCTCGTGTTCTCACCGCACCCTTCTCTTCATCCCCTCGCAAGAAGGGGTCAGATCATTTCTCGATAGGATAATAGGATCTTTCACGAATAAGTCCGGCGAACGTTTCGCGTTACGCCAAAACTGTTTCACACCTTAGGGGTATAATGGTTCCCCTAATAGTTGAACATTTTCTCCTTTATTGATCCTTGGACGAAGTACATCCTCCCTCCTCGCAGGGAACTTTCTAGTCGTCGCCCGCTGGTCGCTAACGGATAATCGACAAAACCAGCAAGGATATCCAGCGAAATCGTCCAAACCTCTTCCCCCCTATAGGCTAATCGAATGACTACCCGCCCCTTTGCTCTTCGGGGAATTGCAACCTATAGTCCCCCAGAGCTGGAATTTGGTTCGCCTCGGGGCGAACTGGCTTTTTCGGCAGGCCGGTCGGCCTGACGATCTTCGCCGCAAGCCGTGTGCCTTTTTATGAATGGCATAGCCGAAACTCCTTTACGATTAGATGCCGTCACAGGCGAAATGGTGCTCGAAATTCGGCTTGGAGGAGGATCGCCGCGCACGGTTCGGATTCGGTCCCCACGATGCATCATAGGGTCGGACCCAACCTGCACCTTAAGGGTGCGGTCGCGGGGCGTCGGGCCACGTCACTGCGTCGTAATGCGCGGCAATGGGATGGCGATCGTGAGGCGGCTTTCCGCGGACACGCGGCTTAACGGCCGGGACTTTTTGGAATCGCCATTAAATGTTGGGGATCGCCTCTCGCTCGGGCCGATCGAGGTCGAAGTTTTGGATACCGGTTGTGGGCCAGCGCGAAGCGAGCCTGCGGCCAGGGATGAAACCGGATCGTGTTCGGCAATCGACGCGGAGAGATTCGCCCTTGGGCGCCAACAAGAGGAAATGCGGGCGGTTCGCCAACGTTTAGAAGCCACTATGGCCCGTCTCGATGCCCGACAAGCCCGGGCCGAGGCCCTGCGAGCCGACATCGAGGCCCGTCAAGCCCGCCTGAATCATCTGGAAACAGAACTCGCCACTCGCGAGGCGATCCTTCGAAAACTTCGAAGCGAAGTAGACGAGGCCCAAGAGAAGCTAACGGCGGAGCGGGACGCTCTCCAATCGCAACGAATCGAGCTGAATCGGCAACGGGAAGCCCTGGAACGGCGGGAAAAGGAGCTTGTTGCTAAGGAATCCGAATGGCAGGCCCGCCAGACCGAGTGGGAGCGGCTGGCCGCCGAGCTTCAGGAACGGATACGGCGATGCGACGAAGATCGCGCGGAACTGAATGCCCGACAAGCTGCGATCACGGCCCGGGAAGCTGAACTTCAAACTCGCCAGGCTGCCATGACAGAGCAGCAACGCCAACTTGCGGTAGCGCAACAAGCGTTCGCCGCGAGCCTGGCGGAGTGGAAAGCAAAACAGGCCGATCTAGAGGAACAACGCCGGGCCGTAGAGGCTGCCTCTCGAAGGCTGGACGAACGCCAAGCCGAGTTCGAGGCCCGACAGGCCGCCCTGACAAAATTGAAGGCGGAAGCGGAAAGGCGGGAAGCAGAAGCGAAAGCCGCCGAACGGGCTGTCGTCGAACGCCAGGCGGCTCTGGATCGCTTGGCCGCCGAGATACAGGAACGTCTGCGCCGCCTCGACGGAGATCGAATGGAATTGGATGCCCGAGAAACTCGGATAGCAGCGGGGGAGGCGGAACTTCAGGCTCGCCAAGCTGCCTTCATGGAGCAGCAGCGCCAACTTGCGGCAGCGCAACAGGCGTTCGCCTCGAGCGAAGCGGAGTGGAAAGCAAAGCAGGCCGAGCTGGAGGAACAACGGCAGGCCGTAGAGGCCGCCTCCCGGCGGCTCGAACAACGTCAGGCCGAATTGGAAGCCCGGCAGGCCGCCTTGGAGAAGTTCCAGTCGGAAACGGAGGCGCGACGGAAGGAGTCGGACTTGGCTGAGGCGTCTGCCGTTGACCGCAACCGAGCGTTAGACCAAGCTGCCGCCGAGCTTCAACAACGGTGGCGGGAGTATCATGCGTTGCGAGCCGAACTCGACGCGCGTCAAACGCGACTCGATAACCAGGAGGCGCAACTCCAAGCCCGACTCCACGATTGCGAGGCGCTACGCGCGGAACTCGAGGCCAAGGAATCTTCCTTGACTGTCCGAGAAACGGAGCTTCAAACTCGGCAAACCGCGTTGGAAACCCAACACCGGGATTTGGAGGCCCTGGCCGAGACCCTCAGTGCCCGAAACGCGGCGATTCAACTCCAACAGGCCCAGCTCGACCAGAGACTCAAGGAGCTGGACGCGGCAGAACAGCAAATCCGAGAGCGCGCGCTGGAGCTGCAAACGCAGCAGGCGGAGTGGGAACGAAAAAGCCTTGAACTGGAGTCGGTTCGGCGAGAGATCGAGGCCGAAAAGGCATCGATGGAAGCCCAGAGGAATAGGGAAAACAAGCAGAAAATCGCCGAAATGGTTCGCGACGAACATGGGTTGGCGGACACAGGGTCAATAGCGGCCGAGACGGGCACGGCCAGGGCCGCGACCACGATTCAAAGCATCGAGGTCCTGCGCCGACTTGGATTCGAGATTCCCGAGGACGATCCCGGCGATGAAACCCAAGCCGCGACCGGTGCGCGCCGCCCCGCCTCGCCAGCCCCAAAAACGGCGGCCTCGGAAGAGGAGGACCACGACGCGTCGATCGCACAGTACGTGGAACAACTGTTGCGACGGAGCGAATCGGCGGGCAAAGCGGCGGAATGCGAGCCATCGAGCGAGCCGCCGCAGCCCAGCGGAATCCAGCAGCATGCTGCTGTCCAGGGGGCGACCATGGCAGCCCGCGTGGCTGCGGACTGTGGCGCACCGCCGCCCGAAATCGTTCCCCGAGCCGCCCCGCCAGAAAAACAAGTCGATTTGTCAGTGTTGCGGGAGGTCGCCAATATTTCGGCCAAGGCGGCGATTGAGCGGCACACCCGGCGACTCCTGATTCAAACCGGCGGCAGCAAGCTCTTGGTGGCCCTGTTTGGGGCAATGTGCGCGGCAACGCTGTATGGGTTGGGCGCGTTGGGTAAAAACGCGAGCCTTGCGGTCCCGGCGGCGGCGATCAGTCTGATGGTCGCCGTGATTTGGGGTTGGCAATACGTGGTCGTCACCGCACGGCTGCTTTCCGCACGGCGAAGCGACTTGCCGCCTTCGACGGCCGAGGCT
>CALFBP010000063.1 GCA_937951625.1 uncultured Thermoguttaceae bacterium | reverse complement strand
AAGGATTTTGCCACGCTCGATCAACGGTGCGCGGAGTTCGCCCAACGGTTCCCGAAGCATCCCTTGGCTGCCGAGGTGAGGCGATTGCTGGCGCGATCCCTCATCGAACGGAAGGAATTTCCACGAGTGCTCCAATTGCTTGGCGATTCGTCTTCCGCTACGGGCCGCGAAGGTGGCAACGAAGAAGATCAATACCTTTTGGCGCTGGCCTACGAAGGTTTGAAGCGTTACGACGAGGCCCTGGCCCAGCTCAAGTCAGCGTTGGCCTCGGTCAACGCATCGTTGAAGCTGGACGCGCTGGCAGCCCAGGCCTCGATCTTGATGGCCGTCAAGCGATTCGGCGAAGCCGTGGCGACGCTCGAGTCATACTTGGCTGCCAACCCGCCTGCCCCAGCGGCGGTTCGGGCAAGGGGAAATCTGGCGATTTGCCTCGCCCGCTTGCGGCAGTTGGACAGGGCCAAATCGCTGTACGCCGAAATTCTGAACCAGCAGGCCGAAGGCGAATGGCTTGTCGCGACGACGGAGCAACTCGCCGAGGCGGCCTACGAGGCGGGCGACACGGCCTGGGCCAAGGAATTGTTTGCCCGCCTGGCCAAAGATAAGACCCCTGAAAAACAACTCACGGGGCTGGCAGGCCTCGCTTGGAGCCAGTTCAAGGCGGGTAGTCTGGAGGAGGCCGCCGCCACGTTTGCACAGGTCCTGGCCCACAATCCAACGCCCCAACTGCGTGCGGAGTCGGCCTTCGCCCGAGGCCAAATCCTCGAGCGGCTTCAGAAGGGCGAGGAAGCCCTGGCCATGTACGACTTGGTGATCGATCAATGCCCCAAGGCTAAGGAAATGCCTTATGCCTTGGCGGCCGCAGCTCGGGAGCGGCAACGCCGCAAGGAGCACGAGCGGGCGGTCGCGCTTTGGGAACGGCTCCTCCGGGAATTTCCGAAATTTCCCGAACTCGATGCGGCGCTGTATGATTGCGCTTGGGCGTTGTCCGACCTGGGCAAAATGGCGGAGTCATCGCAGGCGTTTGAGCGGTTGCGCCGCGAATTTCCCCAAAGTAGCTTCTGGCCGGATGCGACGTTTCGCCTCGCCCAGCGGGCCTTCGCGGACAAGCAGTACGGCCGGGCGAGGGAACTAGCCAGCGAGGTCATAGACGGGAAGGCGGGGCCCGAGATCCGCGAAAATGCCTTGTTTTTGCTCGGACAGATTGCCGCCAAGGAAGAGAAATGGCAAGAGGCGTTCGACGCCTTTGCGTCGCTGGTCAAGCAGTTTCCGTCCGGCTCGCTTCGCCTGCTAGCCGAATACGGTGCGGCCGAGGCGTTGTTTCGCCAAGGCAAGGCCGAGGAGGCCCTTTCCCGGTTCCAGAAACTCACCGCCGAGTCGTCCAGCCGCGACAAAAAGCTCTCAGCCGTGGCCCTGCTACGTCAGGCCCAGGTCCTCGCAAGGCAAGAGCAGTGGGACGAGGCCTTTTCACTGGCCTTGCAGGTGGAATCCTTTCCCGGCTTCGAAGAGCAATACGAAGCAGATTATATCGTGGGGCGATGTTTTGCCCGGCGCGCCGAGTTCGAGAAGGCTCGCGAGCGGTATAAGCGGGTAATCGCCTCGCCGGGGGGACGAAAGACGCTTACCGCCGCCAACGCGCAATTGATGATTGCGGAAACCTATTTTCATCAGAAGAATTACGAATCGGCCCTGCGGGAGTATCTGAAAACGGAAATCCTGTATGCTTTTCCGGAAGTTCAAGCTGCCGCGTTGCTTCAGGCCGGCAAGTGTCACGAGGCACTGGGCGAGTGGAAACAGGCCGCGGAATGCTATGCCCGATTGGTGGAGCGATATCGGGAAACGGCTTTCGCCAAGGAGGCGGGCGACCGCCTCCCAATGGCGCGGGCGAGGGCGGAAACGGCTCTGGGCCCCTAGCGTGTCGAGGAGCATGAAACCGCAGCGCGTTGCTGACGATCCATCGCCGTACCACCCATCGCGAGCTATCGGCGGGCAGCGCGCCACAAGGACTTGGATTGTCATCATGACCAAAAACCGAAGAAAACGTTTCGGCTGCTCTATCTTGCCCCTGGCGATGCTTGTAGTCCTGGTGTGGCAATCTGGAGATACCCGTTTGGTCGCCCAAACCGAAAACGAGGCAAAGCCAACCAAGGGGTTGCGATCCGGGGAGTCGTTGCCCCGCGGGGGCCCGGTGCCCACCACGAATCTCCTCGACATGATGCGCGAGGGCGGACCGGTGATGTGGCCGCTTGCCCTGTGTTCGGTGATTGGGTTGGCGTTCGTGTTCGAACGGCTGGTCAGTCTTCGCCGATCCCGGATTATCCCCAAGGCTTTTGTCAAACGATTCCTGGCCCAGGTCCGCGACGGCACCTTGGATCGGGAGCGAGCCCTTGCGGTGTGCGCGGAGAATAATTGTCCGATTAGCGAAATCTTCGCTGCGGCGGTCCGCAAGTGGGGGCGCACGGGGATGGAAGTCGAACAAGCGATTTTGGACGCCGGAGAGCGGGCAACGAACGGACTGCGCAAGTATCTGCGGGTCTTCACAGCCTTGGCCGTCATTGGGCCGCTGTTGGGCCTGCTGGGAACCGCTTTGGGCATGATCCAGGCGTTCAACGCCGTGGCCCTCAGCGATGTGGCCGGGCGGCAGGAATTGCTGGCCAAGGGAATCAGCCAGGCCCTGTTGAACACCGCCTTCGGTCTGATCATCGCCATCCCCGCCCAGAGTTTCTACTTCTATCTCGTCAGCCGAGTGGACCGGCTGGTGATCGAGATGGACGCCTTGGGACAGGAACTCGTCCAGTTGATTTCGGCAGAGGAAATCCAATACAAGGAAGAGGCGCGTGCCGGCCGGGCCGCAAAATCGAAACGATTGGCGACGAAGACCACAAGCGGGGAACACGAAGAGGGGGCGGGAGTGAGGAGCTAACCTTGAACAAAGTACCTTCGGTGCGGGAGACGTCGTACTCCCGCCAGCCTCGCTGGGACGCGGCCGCAACGTGCTCGAAAAGGCCCTCCGAGGCGACTTGCGAACCGCGCCCGCATCGGCGACTAAATATCTCGAAACTTAGCAGGAAATCCGTTAGGCCATGCCTCTGAAGACCTCCGCCGACGACCCCCCGTCGATCAACATGATCCCGATGATTGACATGATGTTCAATCTGATCATCTTTTTTCTTGTTGGCACCGAATTCGCGACCCAGGAGCGGAACATCGCCCTACGCGTGCCGGAGGTCGTCGATAAAGGGGCGTTGACCGCGGCGCCGGCTCGTCGCGTGGTGAACGTCTTTCGCGACGGCCGGATCACGCTCGACGAAAAGGAAGTCACTTTGAATCAGTTGGTTGAGCAATTGGCGGCCGCACGCAAAGAGTACAGCGATCTGGGCGTGTTGGTCCGTGGCGACGCTGAAGGCATGTTCCAGCGGGTGGCTGAAGCGCTCAATGCCTGCAAACAAGCCGGCATCCAGGAATTGGGAATTACGGTCCGGCTCATTCCGCCCAAAGAGTAGATCCATGGACAGCGTCCGTCTCGACAGCTTGTTGGATCTGTTTCATGGCCGCGGCCTGATTCTGGCGTTGCTTTGGCTGGGGCTGATCGTGTTGCTTGTCGCCCTGCTCGTGCTGATGTATACGCGGTGGGGCACTTTGCGTCCGTTGCGCAAGTGTCTTGCCCTGTCGATCGGCGCACATCTTCTGCTGGCCGCCTATTCGACCACGGTTTATGTGGCGCCGGCCGTACCTTTTCTTCGGGAACAGATCATTCGCGTGACATTGGCCGATCGACCGGCGGAGCCGCCAGCGGCTTTGAAGACCCCGGCGCATTCGGCCTCAGGAGAACCTTCAACGAAAGTCGGCCCACGGCCATGGGAGACGTTCGCGGTGGGCGCCGGCCCCGCGTTGGACCCGATTGCGGCCCCCCGCCTGCCGGAAAGGCAGTTGCCAATCCCCGAACGGAGTGCAGTTGGGGAGCAGTGGGAAGTCGGGCTGAGGCCGACACCGCTGCACAAGCCGCTAGTGGCGATCGCCCCGGCGATGCCGACGAGAGCGCCCGACGAGTCCTCGCCGCCTCGGTCAGCCGCCAGTCCCCCTATTGAATCCATCCGCCCGCCTGCGCCCGAGAACCGGGAAGGCGCCCGGACCGAAATCGGCACTTCCACGGCACTTGTCCGGCTCACCCCGATCGAACGGCCTGCGAAGGCTCCGACCCGATCTTCAAACGATGAAATCCCAGCAACGATCCTGGACCGGCCATTGTCTGTTCCGCCGTTAAGGACGCCCCTCGGTGGCGCCGGGTCAGCGGCGGGAACTACCGCGGCCAGCTCGCCGCCGCCGAAAATTCCCGTCAACGCGGAGAAGTCGACCACGTTGTCCCGGGGGCCCGCACCGGTGGTGTCGCTGCCGGCCGACGTGCCTATGACGCGGCCATCGTCCGATGAGCGGGCAAATACCGCCACGATTGCGGCCAGTCGTTCGCAGCCCCCTTCGGCGGCAGAAGGACAAGGTTCCGTCGGCGGCAGCGGCTCGACGATGGCCAAGGGCGAGGGATCGACGGTTCCCGCGCCGCCTCCTTTGCCACGGATAGCGACATCGCTCGGCGAACACCAGGTTCCGGAGGTGTATCGCTTGCGATTGGCCCCCAACCGCGCCAAGCTTTCCGAACGAGTGGGCGCCACGCCCGAGCTCGAAACGGCCGTCAAGGCAGGCCTCCAATGGCTGGCCGACCACCAGGAGCCCGACGGTCGGTGGAGCCCACGCAAACACGAAGGTGGCCGCGAAATCTTGGAGGCTGGCCGTGATCGACAGGGGGCTGGGGCCAGGGCCGACACGGGCATCACGGCCTTGGCGATCCTGGCTTTCGCAGGCTCCGGCAACACCCACTTGGAAGGCCCCCATCGCATTTCCGTGCGCCGCGGCGTCGAGTTTCTGCTCAGTAAGCAAGATGCTCAAGGGACCCTCGGCGGCGAGGCCCAACTGTATGAGTTCATGTACTGTCACGGCATGGCCACGTTGGCTTTGGGCGAACTGTTGGGCATGACGGGAGACCCGAAGCTCCGTCAGCCACTAAGCCGGGCGGTCGCCTACACCCTGGCAGCCCAGGACCCGGTTGGCGGCGGTTGGCGATATCGGCCTCGCGAGGCAGGCGACATGAGTCAGTTTGGCTGGCAGATCATGGCCCTGAAAAGTGCCTCGCTGGCGGGAATTCCTGTGCCGGAAAGCACGTGGCGCGGGGCGCAGCGGTTTCTCGATAGCGTTTCTGGTGGGCGCCACGGTGGGCTGGCGGCTTATCGTCCGGGCGAAGATTTCACCCAATCCATGACCGCCGAGGCCCTGGCCTGCCGCCAGTTTCTCGGCCTGGCCAACGACGATCCCATTGCCAAAGAAGCCGCCGACTACTTGTTGGGCGATTTGCCAGGCCAGGGCGAGCCGAATCTCTACTATTGGTACTACGGCAGCATCGCCATGTACCAGATCCAAGGCGATTATTGGAAGCGCTGGTCCGACGCCTTGCGCAAGACCCTGTTGAGTACCCAACGCAAGGCCGGGCCGCTCGCCGGGAGTTGGGACCCCAATACACGCTGGGATGGCTACGGCGGTAGGGTTTACTCCACGGCTTTGGCCATACTCTCTTTGGAGGCCCACTACCGCTACCTGCCGCTCAACACGCTGGGCAAGGCCGAGGCGCCTCGGTCCGGAGACTTACGCTGATGGCACTGCGGCCTGTTTTCCAAGGCTTCTGATCGACTTCAGACAGGCTCCTTATCGCCGTAGCCCTCCGGATGCGACCGGAACCAATTCCAGGCCGTGGCGATCATGGGCTCCACAGTGCGGGTGCGTGCGGCCCAGCCCAACTCGCGTTGAATCTTGCTGGCGTCAGCATAGAGTACAGGCGGATCGCCAGGCCGCCGCGGACCGATCTCGACCGGAATCGAGACCCCAGTGACTACCTTCGCCGCCTCGATCACCTCCCGCACGGAGTAGCCCCGACCGATCCCGAGGTTGTAGAACCGCGTGTCCCCCGGTTGCAGGGCGTCCATGGCCAGGATATGCGCCTCGCAGAGGTCCTCGACGTGAATGTAGTCCCGGATGCAGGTTCCATCGGGCGTGGGGTAATCCGTGCCGAAGATCGCCACGGGTCCGCGCCGTCCTAGGGCTGCCAAAAGGAGCGAAGGGATCAAGTGAGTCTCCGGGTCGTGGTCCTCGCCGAGCGAGCCATCCGACGCGCAACCCGCCACGTTGAAATATCGCAGCGCCACGAAGGCCAATTCGGGATCCGCGGCCGCGCAATCGCGGAGCACGCGCTCCACGCACCACTTGGACCAGCCGTAAGGGTTGACCGGCGCTTGAGGCGTGGTCTCGACAATAGGCAGCGAGGTCGGCTCGCCGTAGGTCGCACAAGTCGAGCTGAATACCAGCCGATGGACGCCGGCCTCGCGCATGGCCTTCAACAAGCTGATCGTTCCCGCGGTATTGTTGTCGTAATAGGCCAGCGGCTCCTTTACCGACTCGCCCACGTATGCGAGTGCGGCGAAGTGCATCACGCAGTCGATGGCGTGATCGCGGAGCACCCGGACCAAATCGGGCGTGTCGGCCAACCCGATCGCGTAGAAGGTAGCCGCCGGATGAACCGCCTGTCGGTGGCCGCGAACCAGATTATCGACCACGGTGACGCGATGGCCGTGTTCCACCAGGGTTTTCACCGCGTGCGATCCGATGTAGCCCGCCCCCCCGACGACCAGAACGTTCATTTGCCGAATCCCCCCCAATGCCTTCAAGCACGGCATGATGGGTCTTGGCGTCCACTGCCGTCCTGACCTGAAATACGACCATGCCGCGCGCCTCGCCCACCATGGTAAGGCATCGCCCCATGATCCTCCAGGGAGGCATGGATTTTATGGCGTCGGCTCGGGCCGAAAACTGGATTGTATTTCGGGGTCTCGCCGAGTTCGCCTTGAGGGGTTGGCTGGATTCCGAAAAGTGGAACCCTTGGAAAGCGCGGCGGGCTCAGGGGGGCCGTTGCTTTCCGCGGCCCGCCAACGTCCGAGGCGCGCAGAAATGGACGAATCGAGCCGCCGCGTTTCCAAGGCTGCCTCAATTCTCTTGACGAGCCCGCGGACCACGCCGTTCCCCACCGCCAGGACCGCCGAAA
>CALFBP010000062.1 GCA_937951625.1 uncultured Thermoguttaceae bacterium | reverse complement strand
GGCGTCGGGCCGGATGATCGGATTTACGTGGCCGGCGACCAAAGGATTCAAATCTTTGAGCCATCGGGAACCCCAGTGCAGGAATTCGCCATGGAGGGCGAGCCCCGCTGTCTTGCTGCCGCCGGGCCTCACCATGAGCTTCCCGGCCGTTTGTATGTCGGCATGAAAAATCGCGTCGAGGTGTTCGATGCGTCGGGGAAACGGGTGTCAAGCTGGGAGGATTTGGGACCCAAGGCCATTTTGTCTTCGATTGCGGTTGCGGAACATGACGTGTTTGTGGCAGACGCGGGGAACCGGATCGTTCTGCGTTACGATCCCGGCGGCAAGTTGCTGCGCAAGATCGGACAGCGCGATCCCGATAAAAACATCCGTGGTTTCGTGATTCCTAGCCCCTATTTCGATCTCGCTCTGACCGCCGACGGGTTGCTTCGCGTGGTGAATCCTGGTTCCCATCGGATCGAGGCGTTCACGTTCAACGGCGATCTGGAGGCCTTTTGGGGCAAACACGGCCAAGCGGTGGACCGATTCAGCGGCTGCTGCAACCCGACGCACATCGCCGTGCTGCCGGATGGACGCTTCGTGACCTCGGAAAAAGGCATTCCGCGGGTCAAAATCTATTCGGCTGAAGGCGAATTTTTGGGCGTGGTCGTCGGGCCCGATGCCCTGGCCCCTAGCGAAACGATTCTTGAAGAGACTCGTCCCGACCATCGTCTTCCCGTGTTCGACATTGCGGCGGACAGCCGTGGTCGGGTCTTAGTGCTCGACCCCTTGATCCGAAAAATCCGCATTTTCGAGGGCGTGGAGGGTTCAGCAGCGGTGGGGGGCGCCCCCGACCAGCGGCCCGCTGCCGAAAACTAGGGCCGTGATTTGAAAGTTTTCAGCCGTCCCAAGGCATGAGGGAGAAGATCATGGCGGAATCGCAATCCAATCCCACGGTGGACCGCCGAACGTTCGTGGTCGATGGGCTCCGCGTGGTGGGGGCCATCGGGCTGGCAGGCTTTGGCGGCTTTTTGGCCGGTCGGCGCGGCGCGAGCGGCGAGATGGTCTGGCAGATCGATCCCAGCAAGTGCATCGCCTGCGGAAACTGCGCTACACACTGCGTTCTCGACGAATCGGCCGTGAAATGCGTCCACAGTTTCCCCATGTGCGGCTATTGCGAACTCTGCACCGGCTACTTCGAGCCTAATCCAATCGCGCTGAACACCGGCGCTGAAAACCAGCTCTGCCCGACCGGGGCCATCCAGCGTCAACTCATCGAGGAGCCCTACCACGAATACACGATCGAAGAATCGCTTTGCATCGGCTGCGGCAAGTGCGTCAAGGGGTGTAGCGCGTTTGGCAATGGCTCGCTCTATCTCCAGGTACGTCATGACCGTTGCAAAAACTGTAATGAATGCCAGATTGCTGTCGCTTGCCCCTCGGCGGCCTTCGTCCGCGTGCCTGCCAGCCAGCCCTACCTCCTGAAACACAAGCGTGTCAACGGATGAACCCGAGTGCGGGCTTTTCCGTTGACTGACCGGGTGAATCAAAGGAACCGAACCACGTAGCCCATGCTGCCATCGTTACGCATTCCATCCCCCCGATCGCTCCTCCGGCTGTTTTGTGCTTCAAGAGTCCGCACCGCAGCGACCAACACGCTCGTTGCCGATTCCGGCTCGGCCAGAACAGTCGCACATCATCGTTTTGCGTCGGCTGCTCGAGGCTGTGTCAAAAGGAAGCCCCAAACAAGGGCGCTGTTCGGAAAGTGGTCGGGCATCGTGGCTTTGGGCTGCTTGTTCGTGCTGATCGCAATGCCGGGACGGGCCTGGGCCATCGAGCGATTTCCCCCGCCCGATTTCACCGACCACCAACTCCCCGAAACCACCACGCCCAGCCCGGATTGGTTAGGTTGGGAATATCTCGATCTGGGCTTTTTGTTCGTGGCCTTGGTGTTGGCTACCTACTTGGCGCTGGTCCGGCGTTCGCGGCGGGGTTTGTTCATGTTGACCGTGGTGTCATTGGCCTGGTTGGGCTTTTGGCGCAACGGGTGCATTTGTCCGATCGGCGCGATCCAGAACGTCACGTTGGCCGCGGCGGAACCAGCCTACGTAATTCCATTTTCGGTAGTTGCCATTTTTGTACTGCCGTTACTATTCGCCTTGTTTTTCGGGCGTACCTTCTGTGCGGCGGTGTGTCCTCTGGGCGCTGTGCAGGAATTGGTGGCCATCCGGCCGATGAAGATTCCGGCCTGGATCGATCAAAGCTTGGGCCTTTTGCCCTACGTGTATCTCGGCGGGGCCGTGATGTATGCGGCGACGGGCACAACCTTCATCATCTGCAACTACGACCCCTTCGTGGGCTTCTTCCGCTTAAGCGCCAGCGCGAGCATGTTGATCTTCGGGGCCTGCTTTTTGGTGATGGGCTTGTTCGTAGGGCGGCCGTACTGCCGGTATTTATGCCCTTACGGGGCCTTGCTAGGTCTGTGCTCGAAGATTTCCAAGCGGCACGTGCGGATTCCCCCCGGCGAATGCATCCAGTGCAGACTTTGCGAAGATGTCTGTCCTTACGGGGCGATTCAAGGGCCGACTGCGGTCCCCACCGCTCGGGAGCGGGTCCAGGGACGGCGTCGACTGGCCTTTGTGCTTCTGATGTTTCCAATCTTCATCGCGGCGGGGGCTTGGATCGGACATGCAATGGGCGTCCCTTTCTCGCGTTTACACCCGAGGGCCGCACTGGCGGAACGCATCCGCTTGGAAGAGACCGGCCAGGTCGAAGGCACGATCGACGCCAGCGACGCCTTCCGCAACACCGGTCAGCCTGCCCGCGAGCTTTACGCCGAGGCTAAAGCGTTGCACGAACGCTTCGCCACGGCCGGCGCGTGGTTTGGAGGCTGGGTGGGCTTGGTCTTCGGCGCTAAGCTGATCCAACTTTCCATCCATCGTCGCCGCACCGAGTATCAGCCGGACAAAGCGAATTGCGTCTCCTGCGGCCGCTGCTTCTGGTACTGTCCGGTGGAGCAATTGCGTCTCGGATGGATTCAAACCCTTCCCGAGGTCCCCTCGACGGCCAGATCATGAGCGAAAATCCGTTGCCCCAGCCTGGGAAGAATGCCTCCACCGGTCCCCTCCGCGACGTTGGGGCCGAGGCGGCCCTGCGGCTTGCCTTCGTGGCGGGGTTTTTCGTGATCGTTGCAATTGCCCTGCTGGCGTGGAGCTACAGCCAACGCGTCTCCAAAGACCCGCTCAATGCGGAGCAATTCAAGGCCCTCAAGGCCCAACTGGCGGCGAATCCGCAAGACGAGGATTTGAAGGCGCAGATTCGGCAACTGGATCAAATGTTGCGATCCCAGTATTTTGCGCAGCGACGCTTTGCTTCCATAGGGGCGTGGATTTTGTTGGGATCACTGGTTTTTTTACTGGCCTCGCTCCGCGCGGCGGCCACGCTGCGTCGGCCGCTGCCCCACCCAGAACCTTTGCCGCCGAACGCCAGCCCAGAACGCGAAGCCACGGCCACGGCGCGTTGGGCGGTGGCGGGTCTGGCCTCGATCCTGGCCCTGGCGGGAATAGGGCTGGCGATTGGGGTTGGCTCGGTCGTCCCAGAAGAGGGCGAAGCGGAGATCGCCACCGTCTCGGTTGCCCCGGGCGAGACGCAGCAGGCCCAAGCAAGCCCAGGAACGACCGAGGCGGTTCCCCCGCCCGTTTCGTCCGGAGCGGCGGCCGCGGGTCAAGACTCAGGCCCGCCCGCCACCGAGATCGCCAAGAACTGGCCCCGTTTCCGTGGTCCGACCGGACAGGGGATCGCGCACTTCACCAATGTCCCGGCGAATTGGGACGGACCCTCAGGCAAAAATATTCTGTGGAAGACCCGAGTCCCGCTGGAGGGCAATAGCTCGCCTATCGTCTGGAATGATCGCATCTTTCTTACCGGCGCAACGGACAAGCAGCGGCAAGTCTACTGTTTTGACACATCGGGCAAGCTGATCTGGCAAGCCGACATGCCCTCCACTCCGGCCGCGGCCGCCAAGCCGCCGGAGGTGATGGAAGATACAGGCTTCGCCTCGCCCACCCCGGCCACCGACGGCCAGCGCGTGTACGCGATGTTCGCGATCGGCGACGTGGCCGCCTTCGATTTTTCCGGGAAGCTGATTTGGTCGCGGAGCCTCGGTATTCCCAAAAATTCTTATGGCCACGCCACGTCGCTGGCCATGGTCCGCAACTTGCTGCTGATCCAATTCGATCAGGCAACGGCCAAAGAGGGCAAATCCAAGCTCATTGCGTTGGAGGCGGCCTCGGGCAACACGGTTTGGGAAACGCCCCGACCTGTGCCCAACTCCTGGGCCACTCCCATCGTGGTCGCGTGGCAAGGCCGGGAACAAATCATCACGGCCGCTGATCCTTGGGCGATTGCGTACCAGCCCTCCGATGGTAAGGAGATATGGCGGGTGAAATGTCTTGCCCAGGACGTGGCCGCCTCGCCCGTCTTCGCCGATGGGGTGGCCTTCATTGGCAACGCCAATGCGAAAATGGCGGCCATTCGCGTGGATGGCCGGGGCGACGTGACTGAAACCCACGTCCTTTGGATCGCCGAAGACGGCCTGCCGGATACGTGCAGCCCCTTGGCCACCTCCGACTACGTCTTGTTGTTGACCTCGGCCGGCACGCTCACGTGCTATGAGGCGAAAAGCGGCAAGAAGCGCTGGGAGCACGACTTCGACTCGGGCTTCAAGGCCTCGCCGACGCTTGTCGGAAAGAACGTGTATCTACTTGGGGAGGAAGGGAAAACTTGGATCGTGGAGCCCACGCCGACCGAGTGTAAGATCGTCGCCGAGGCCGACTTGGGTGAACCGTGCGCAGCCACCCCTGCTTTCCTTGACGGGCGGATTTACATCCGGGGAAAAGAACATCTGTATTGCATTGGCCTTCATTAGCCGGCATGAGCAAACGGGCTGTCGGGGGACGGCGGAATATCACGTCAGCCAACCGTGCGCCAACTAAGCGGGATCAGTTTGTATGCCAAGCATGGCGATGTAACCTGTCCACCGGCCGGAGTGCTGATGGCAAGGAAGCTGCCCAGCAACCGTCCCCGCAGCCATTCTCCCCTCCGTCAAGCGGAAAAGCCGCCGTCTGGGCGTTGGCGAAAGACCGACTCTCTGGACCGGTTTTCGTTCCCTGTATTCTATAAATGCTCACCGGGTATACAATTCGGAGACTTCATAGGCAATGTGGGGGCAGGGGCGTCGGGCAACTTGGAGTTTTGGCAATGGCTTGGGAATACAGCGAGAAAACGAAGCAGATTTTCATGGATGCCGTCCACGGAAAGCCGGGGACCCACATGGGAGAGATAGAAAACCCGGACGGCTTCGGCGAGCACGGTTCCATTGTGTGCGGCGATGCCCTGAGGTTCACCTTTCGCGTCCGTCGTCACCCGACCGACCCCACCAAAGACGTGATCACCGAAGCCCGGTACCTCACCTTCGGTTGCACTTCGGCCATTGCCGCGTCCGAGGCCCTCTGCTCCTTAATCGAGCAGGGCCAATACACCCCCATCGAGGCATTGAAGATCACCAACGAGGATATCGTCAAGTACCTCGAAGGCCTCCCTCAGCAGAAAATCCATTGCTCGGTGATGGGGGCGGAGGCCTTGGAATCGGCGGTTTTCAATTGGGCCCAAAAGAGGGGGGTTGATCTGAAAAAACTCGGCATCCACATCCACGCCGAGGAAGAAAAAGAAGGACGCATCGTCTGCAAATGTTTCTCGCTCAGCGAACCATATTTGCGTCGCAAGATCGAGGAACTCAACCTGCGGACGATTGCCGACATTACCAACGCCACGAAGGCTGGTGGGGCCTGTATGGCCTGTCACCACGCCCCCGGTGGGCTTCAAGACTTGTTGAACGAGATTTGGGGCCAAGGCGGCACGCGGTTAAGGATCGTCCCCAAGGCGGCTCCCTCCGAACCGCCGGCCGCCCCCGCGCCAATCGGTGTCTCGCCCTTCCAGTTCTACAAGAAAGTCGAAAAGACCATCGAAGAGGTGGTGCGTCCGGCCTTGGCCCGCGATGGCGGCAATGTCGAGGTCATCGACATCAAGGATAACTTGGTGTTTTGCCGCTTGAGCGGGGCCTGCGCCGGCTGTGCCAGCGCCTCCCAGACGCTCAAACTGATGGTGGAAAAAACCCTGAAAGATTTAGTCGACGAGCGGATCCGCGTGATCGAAGTCTAGCCGCTGCCGGTCCGCGAGGAACCGTGCCGGTTGCCAAGGGGCCAACGGCGGATCGTTCACGCTTTTCTGTTGGACAAAAAGAACGTCACAACGATTCGAGACCAAGACCACCATGACCATCATCTACGTTGACAACAATGCCACGACGGCGATCGCTCGCGAGGTCCGCCAGGCCATGGAGCCATTCTTTACCGAACATTATTTCAATCCCAGCTCGATGTACGAGCCGGCAAAGCGGACGGCGCGGGCCGTGGCCGCGGCGCGAGAGACGATTGCCCGATTCCTTGGGGCAGCCCCTCAGGAAGTGCTCTTCACTGCCTGCGCCACCGAGAGCAACAACGCGGCGATTTTCGGCGCGACCAGGGCCAATCCCTCGCGGCGGCACATCCTTACCACCGCCGTCGAACACCCGGCCGTGCTCGAAGTCTGCAAGGAACTCGCTCGCAGCGGCTACGAGGTGACGTTCTTGTCGGTCGACCGCGCGGGCAATTTGGACTTGGGCGAGTTCGTTCGTGCCTTGCGGCCCGACACGCTCCTGGTCTCCATCATGCACGCCAACAACGAGACCGGCGTGGTGTTTCCCATCGAGCGGCTCTCGCGGATCGTCAAAGAGACGGATCCCTCGATCCTTTTCCACACCGACGCCACGCAGACCGCCGGTAAAATCCCGATCCGGTTGGACCGCGAGCTGATCCATGTGGACATGCTCTCGTTCTCTGGGCACAAGCTTCACGCGCCGAAGGGAATCGGGGCCTTGTACGTGCGGCGCGGCACGGCTTGGCGACCCTGGATGATCGGAGGGCACCAGGAAGGCGGCCGCCGGGCGGGAACGGAGAACGTGCCTTACATCGTGGGCATGGCCAAAGCCGTCGAACTAGCCGCCGAGCACGCCGCTGAGGAAGAGACCCGCATCCGCCGCCTCCGCGACCGGCTCGAAGAAGGAATCCTGGAACGGGTTCCCTGGGTCGAGATCAACGGTCGCGGCGCCCCCCGATTGCCCAACACGCTCAACGTGGCTTGCCACTTCATCGAGGGCGAAGGAATCCTCTATCAATTGAACGAACATGGCATTTGTGCCTCTAGCGGCTCGGCTTGCACCTCAGGCTCGCTGGAGCCTTCGCACGTATTGAGGGCGATGCAAGTGCCCTTCACGGCCGTCCAAGGCTCGGTCCGGTTCAGCCTCAGTCGGTATAACACGGAGGAAGAGATCGACCGCATCCTGGAGGTGTTTCCGCGGGTCGTAGCCAGCCTGCGGCGGATATCCCCTTATTGGGACTCCCAGACCAACGCCCCCCGGCCCGAGGCCGAACAAATGCTCGTCAGCGCGGCCCCTCAGCCCGCATGATCGGAACCGATTGTCCGCCCGCGGGTCCTAACGTATTTTGAATCATGGCGGGGCGTGGCCGTTTTTTGGCTCAAGGAGTTTTCGTATGATTGGGATTTCTCGAGTGCTGTTGACGATCATGCCTGTTTTGGCCGCCGTGGGCGGGACGTTCGCCGCGGAAGCCGATACGGATCAAGAGAAAGCCGTGGCCGTGGTGAAGCGGCTGGGTGGAAAGGTCGAGATCGACGAATCGCGGCCCGGCAAACCTGTCGTCGCCGTCGATCTTCTCTTCGCCAAGACCACCGACGAGGATTTAGCACAACTCAAGGTCCTGACGAGTCTGGAGCGGTTGGACTTGGGTGGCCGGGTTTCAAAGTTCACCAACGCAGGACTAGCGGCCCTGGAGGGCATGAAAAACCTCCGTTCGCTCAATCTGGCCGGGAGCAAAATCACGGACGGTGGCCTTTCTCATCTTAAGGGCCTGACCGAACTCCGCCGCTTGAACGTCGGCAAACTGATCACCGACGCCGGACTAGAGCACCTCAAAGACCTTGTCAACATGGAAGACTTGGACCTTGCCGGCAACAAGATCACCGACGCCGGCCTGAAACACCTGACCAACATGAAAAAACTGAAGCGACTCGACCTATCGAACAACCCCATCACCGACGCCGGGCTTGAACACCTCAAAGGCCTCACCGAGCTGAAGGAATTATTTCTGTATGCCAACCACGGAATCACCGACGCCGGGCTGAAACATTTGGCGGGCTTGAAACAATTGAAGTATCTCGACCTTACCGCCACCAAGATCACCGACAACGGCGGCAACGATTTGCAGAAAGAATTGCCCAACACCAAGATCTTCCGTTAGACTTCCCCGAGTCTGCGGTCCCGATCTGCCCCGCCACCGGACAGCATGATGGGTCCGCTTCGGCGTTCTGCGGTATCACCTGCGGCTGGAAAGGGTGACGGAAGTGAGCTATCTGGGCATCGACATCGGCACGACCGGCTGCAAAGCGGGCGTGTTTTCGGCCGACGGGCGGCTCTTGGCTCTGGCCTATCGCGAGTACCCCCTGCTTTCGCCCGAACTTGGTTGGGCCGAACTCGATTCTTCCCAAGTCATTGATGCTTGCCTGAACGTGATCCAGGAAGCCGTGAGCGCCTCGGGCGGCGATGCGGTTCGGGCGATGGGCATCTCTTGCCAGGGCGAGGCCTTCACGCCGGTTGACCGCCAAGGCACCTATCTGGCGAACGCCATGGTTTCGTCCGACGCCCGGGCCGCGGCGATTGCCGTCGAGTGGAGTCGCCAATTCGGCGCCCAACGGCTCTACGAACGGACCGGCCATACGCCGCATCCCATGTTCACGCTCTACAAACTGCTCTGGCTCCGCGATCATCGCCCCGAGGTCTGGGCGCGGGCCGATAAGTTCTACTGCTTCGAGGAACTGCTCCAAGCCCGACTCGGCCTCCAGCCGGCCATCAGTTGGCCGTTGGCGGGACGGACCATGCTGTTTAACGTCCGCGAGCACCGATGGGAACAAGAAATCTTGGCGGCGTTGGGAATGGAAGACTCTCGCTTGGCCCCGCCGGTCGCCTCGGGCACGGTGGTTGGCGAAGTCGCCCCCTCCGTGGCTGCGGAACTGGGCTTGTCTCAGGGGGTGAAGGTGGTCGCCGGAGGGCACGACCAGCCCTGCGGGGCCTTGGGGGCGGGCGTCGTCCGGCCGGCCATGGCGATGTACGCCACCGGAACGGTCGAGTGCATCTGTCCCGCCTTCGCCGAACCGATCTTCAACGAAAACCTGATGCGGAGCAATCTCTGCACCTACGATCATGCCGCGCCGGGGATGTACACCACCGTGGCCTTCAGTCTGACGGGCGGAAACCTGCTGCGATGGTTCCGCGACCAGTGGGGCCAGCCCGAAATGGATGAGGCCCGACGCTCTGGTGCCGACCCTTACGATCTGCTACTCCGCGCCATGCCCAGCGAGCCTACGGATTTGACCGTGTTGCCCTATTTTACACCGTCGGGTACGCCCTATTTTGACCCGGAGACGCCGGGCGCTATCCTTGGCCTGCGGTTGAGCACCACACGGGGCCAGGTGCTCCGCGGACTTCTGGAGGGCGTGGCCTTGGAGATGCGGCTGAATGTGGAAATCCTCGACCAAGCCGGGTTAGCCATCCGCGAGTTCCGCGCCATCGGCGGCGGGGCGAAAAACGTGAAACTCACTCAACTCAAGGCCGACGTGCTGGACCGCCCCATCACCACGCTCGCCGTCACCGAGGCCGGTTGCCTCGGCGTGGCCATGCTGGCCTGCGCGGCCGACACGGGCGCCGCGCCGCAGGACCTTGCCGCCGCTTGGGTCCAACCCCAGCAGGTCGTGGAGCCCGATCCCAATCGAGCCAAAATTTACCGCGAAAAATCCGATGTTTATCGACGTCTCTACCCCTGGCTGAAACACTGGCTCGACGACGTGCATCGTGGCTGAAAGACGAGCAGGCGAACAAGCCGGGCTCCAATCGCCTCGCCCGGAGCTGGCCTTGGCAAAGCGATGGCCAAGGGCTGGTGTCCCAGGCGACGCTTGCCGGGCGGCCCGGCAATTGCGTTCCCACTACTTGATCTGTTCCCGGTTTGCTGCCAAGATGATTGCCGCTCGCACACCAACCCCATAGACATGAGGCGTGCTGAGGCAGGCGCGTTGTCCTGCGGGTCACCAAGGAGGGTTCTCTCAGCACGATCTCGACCAGCCAGGCTAGTAATCCCCACTGCCCAAAGTTCAGCAGGAGGTTCCCATGATCCGTCCCACGGTTGGATTCATCGTGTATGGCGTACACAAAGACGGCCTGATGGACCCGATGGGCCAGCCGTTCATCGACGACGCCCTCGTCGAACGCTCGAAAAAAGCCCTGGTGGATCGGGGCCTGAACGTTGTGGCGCACGACGTGGTCGTGGCGACGAAGGCCGAGGCCGCCGCGGCCTTGAAACGCATGAAGGACGACGAGCGGATCGACTGCGTGATTCTCTTTTCCGGGACCTGGGTTTGGGCAGCGCATTTGATCGCCGCGGTGCGGGACTTCGCCATGACGGGCCGGGGGGTTCTGCTTTGGACGCACCCGGGTTCCCAAGGCTGGCGCCCGGTAGGTGGACTGGTGATGCACGGGGCGTTGATGGAGGTTGGCATCCCGCACAAATTCGTCTACGGCGCAGCCGACGATCCCGTGGAATTGCGCCGCATTGAAAGCTACTGCCGAGCCGCGCATCTGAAGAACTGGCTCAATATGTCGACGATCGGGGCGTTTGGCGGGCGCGGCATGGGCCAGACCTGCGGCGTGGCCGATCCCAGTCAGTGGATGAAGATGTTCGGCGTGGATATCGACAGTCGCGACACCACCGAGTTGATCCGCACCGCCCAGGCCGTGACAGCCTCCGAAATCGCCGCCTTGGAGCCCCGAATCAAACAGCTTTTCGGCGATCTGCCCGCTAAGACCGTGGTCAACGAGCGATCCATCCGCCTCTATCTGGCGATCAAGAAGCTCGTCGAACAAAACGGCTGGGATTTCTATACGATCCAGTCGTTCCCCGGCCTAGGCGATGATTACAGCGCCTCGTGCTTCGCGCAGAGCATGATGCTCGAGGACGGCGTGGGCACGTCGACCCTGGGCGACTTCAACACGGCGATGACCGTGTTGCTGCTCACCAAGCTCAGCCGCGAGCCGGTCTATTACGGCGATCTCCAGCATCTCGACAAGAAGAGCCGGGAAATCAAGATCATTGGCGACGGGGCCTGCCCGCCCTCGCTGGCGGGAAAACTCGGCCCGGCCGGCTTCGCCGAGCACGGCATCCCCACCGAGGGCGAGGCCGGGGGCTTGTCGGTCCAACTCGTGTGCAAGGTCGGCGAGGGCGTGCTCGCCCGACTCGGACGCGTGGATGGTCAGTTCACGATGGTCATTGCCCGGGCCTCGATCTTCGAGCCGCCCGCCGATCAACTCGAAAAACGCAAACTCGAATGCGGTATCCCTTTTTGGCCCCACGGCTTCGTCACCGCCCATTGCGATATGGACGTTTTGCTGGAAAACTGGACCAACGAATACGCCTGCCTGGGCTACGGCCCGGAACTGTACGACGACTTGGTGGACTTCTGCAAGATGACGGGCATCCGCGCGGTGTTGCCCTAGAAACGTCGCGCACCCACCGACCACAGGGCGGCCTATCCTCGGGCGGCACTGCTCGGCGAGCCACCATCGGTGAAAAACTGCCTTCCTCTTGGATTTTAGGGACTTTCGCCATGCGCACTTCCTTATTACTAGCCATACTTGCCGTTCCCGCAGCCGCACTTTCCGATGAGGTCATGCTCCTCGTGGAGAATGTCGACCACGTGAGCGCCGACGGGCTGGGGATGGCCCAGGTGGACCTGACCGCGGCCGCGCAGTGGTGCAACAAGACGCCGGTCGACCCGCGGGGCATCGGGGCCTCGACGCTTACCGGCGAGCGTGTCGTGTTTCAGTTCGTCCCCGATCCCCAATTCGACGCCAAGTCGAGGATCACCGGGACAGTTTTCTTTCGCTTGCCCAGCCCAAGACCGGCCAAGCTGAAACTCGACTTTACCCCCCCGGCCCAAACGCAAGGCGATTGGAATGGAGTCGTCGCCGGACCAGGCTATCAGGCAACGCATGACCCGAAGCGGATGGGTGGATTTCCTAGCAAAATCGTCTTCGCCAGCGGCAAGGCCTTCGAAACGCCCCGATGGAACAATCGGCTCCACCATCGCGAGTTGGGCAGCTTTGCCGTCTGCGATGACCCGCAAGCAACACTGGAGTTGGTCTCGGACGGTCCGTTATGCAGCGTCGTTCGTGTACGAGGGCATTACGTTCAGGGTGGAAAACGCCCGGCGAGCGAGCCCTCGGCGGTCTACGACTGGCACTACTTCCGCGATCGGCCGCTGGTGTTCGTCGCCGTTACGATCCAACAGAAACAGCCCTTCACGTGGCACGAGGTGCATCCTCTCGAAATGATTTTCGCCCGCGAGCACTTCCCCCGCTGGGCTGGCGGAGACCCGTTTCAACAAGGTGAGTTTCAGGTGACCAACAAGACCCATTCCGCGCCGCGATGGGGCCTGGTGCATGACGGCCAAAACGGCATCGGCATGTTCGACTGCGGCCAGGTGTTGTTCTACGATGCGGGAGCGGGCAGCTATATCCAGGCCCACGGCGATAGCGCCTGGAGCCCCTGGGGCGAAACGCGCCGGCAATCCTCGGCGTGGCTTTGGCTGGGTACGAGCGACCATCCGGCCCAGGCCATGCTCTCGGCCACTTCATCCCGCCCCACGAGCGTTCGTGCCATCGTTACCCCAGAAACGGTCCGAGCGAGGATCGAGGCCGTCGCCAAGCAGCAAACAGACGGCGCGTGGCTGGTGTTGGCGGCCGAGAAACTCGAGTCCCAGGGTCGCTTCGAAGAGGCGGTCCGAGCGGTGGCCGGGAATCTGCCCCCAGGTTGGACGACGTTTAAGAAAGGCGGCCTCCACGTTGTTTTCGAGCAGACCCAAGACGGCCTTCGTCTTTTCGAGCTCCTCGACACCACCACGGGACAGCGGCTCGCGGCAGCCCAGCCGCACCCGTTTTTCACAATCTTCCTGCGCAACGCCGAGACGAAGGAGGAAGTGCGTTTGACGGCGGACTCGGGCTGGGGTAAGACCGAGGCGGCTGCCTCGACTCAGGAACTGCGCTGGGAACGACCGCTGGATAAGCGTTTCGGGGAACTTCGCGTGGTGGTGCGACCGGTGCTGGATGCGTCCGCAGAGGGTATCGGCTGGAAGATCGAAGTGGCAGGACAGCAGTCCCCTTGGGCCCTGTGGCGCGTCGTCTTTCCGGCCGTTGCCGTGGCGGACCTCGGTTCCCAAGGTTGCGTCTTCTTCCCCAAAGGCTCGGGCGAGGTCCAGCGTGGCGTGTGGTCGCGGCCGTTTCGCTTCAGCGGCACCTATCCCAGTGGCTGGACCACCATGCAGTTCATGGCCGCGTATCGCGAGGACGGTAAGAGTGGCCTTTCGCTAGCCATCCACGATCCGTTCGGCAGCACAAAGGATCTGATCTGCGAGTCGCGCCCGGAGGACCAAGCCGTGGTGCTGGCCTACGACCATCCGGTGCCGGACATGGGCCTGCCCGGCAACCGCTTCGAGCTGAGCGGCCAGGCGATGCTGCGGCTCGTGCATGGCGACTGGTTCGATGCGGCCGTGGCCTATCGCGACTGGGTTCGTAGAGAAGCCAAGTGGTATCCGAAGTTGTCGCCCGAGGGGCGTGACGACACGCCGCTGTGGCTACGGGAACTCTCCGCTTGGTCGCTGGGCGGCGGTAAACCGCAGGAATGCGTGGGCACGATGAAGGGCTTCGCCCAATTCCTTGGTTTGCCGACAGGGTTTCACTGGTACAACTGGCATCAAATCCCTTTCGACAACGACTATCCGCACTATTTCCCCACTCACCCCAACTTCGCCGAGGGCGTCGGCGAGCTCCAGTCGGCCCAAGTGAATGTGATGCCGTACATCAACGGCCGCCTGTGGGACACCCGCGACAAGGGCATGGAAGACTTCGAGTTCAGTAAGGTTGCCCTACCAGCGGTGACCAAGAAAGAACAAGGCGAGCCCTACGTGGAGACCTATGGGAGCAAAGAATCGGACGGCTCTCCCGTTCAACTCGGCGTGATGTGCCCCACGACGGAACTGTGGCAGACCAAGGTGCGGCAGACCGTGCTGCGGTTGATGAACGAGTGCGGCGTGAGGGGCGTGTACATCGACCAGATCGCCGCGGCCCCGCCGACGCTGTGCTTCGACAAGACGCACGGCCATCCCTTGGGCGGCGGACACTGGTGGACCGAGGGCTACTGGAAAATGCTGGATGCGATCCGCCGCGAGATGCCGAAAGATCGGATGATCACCACCGAGTGCAATAGCGAACCGTTCATTCGCTGGTTCGACGGCTATCTCACTTGGCACTGGCAATACGACGGCCAGGTGCCGGCCTTTTCCGCCGTCTATGGCGGCTCGATCCAGATGTTCGGCCGTTCGTTCGGCGGGGGAGAAACGAAGAACCTCGCGCTCCGCATGAAGGTGGGGCAGCAACTCGTCTTCGGCGAGCAGATCGGCTGGATCAACCCCAATTTGGCCATGGAAACGGACAACGCCGAGTTTTTCAAAAGCGTGGTTCAGTTGCGGCACTTACTGCGGCGCTATTTCTACGCGGGAGAAATGGCGCGACCGCCGAAGCTCGTTGGCACGGTTCCCACGGTCCGCGCCGATTGGCAATGGGGCGGCACGGCTTGGGTCTCGACCGACGCGGTCCTGACCGGGGCATGGCATCAGCCCGCCCAAAAGCGACTGGCGTTGATCTTCGTCAACGTCAGCGACCAGCCGGTCACCGCCCGCCTCGACTACGACGGAAGGCCCTATGGTTTTTCGAGCGGCGAAGTAAAGCTCACCAAGATCACGCCGCAAGGCCCGAGCGACTCCAGCCCGACGCCACCGGTCCTCCAGCGCGAGGTCGCCTTCCCGCCTCGATCGGCCTGGGCCTGGGAAGTGAGCGAAAATTAGAAGCGAAAACTGGCCGGCTCGTGTTGCAACGCCAGCGAGGCGATGCGTTGCTGGGCTCGTTTGAAGGTGAGCGTCACGTGGAGACGACCCGCGCGGGCCGTCCCTTGCGCCGATGTCACCCGGCAAGCCCCTTGCGGGTTTCCCACTTGCCTTGGGTGAAATCCGGGATTTCTTGTGGTGCGCCGCCCTCGGCGATCGACTTGCCCGACAGCGGCAAAATGACGCTCCAAGCGGCGGCGTCCCAAACGTCGATGGGCGAAGGACCGCCGCTCCGGATGGTCTTGAAAAATTCATTGATGACAAAGAAATCGCCACCCCCGTGGCCCGTGCCGGCCGCCTGATCACGGAGTTGCGACCACATGGGGTGCTCGAACTCTTGGGCATACTTGGCGATCGGTTCCCAAGCGTGTCCCTGCGTGCGACCCTCGATCCAAATGCTGTCGATCCGCGATTCATAACTGGCCCGCGTGCCCTGAAGGCTGTAGTACGTGGTGCTGACCACGGGCCGCGGCGAAGATATGTCGTAGCGGAGGTCGATCAGTTTTCCCTTCGCGGTGTGGATCAGCGTGGTGACCGAGTCGGTGGAGCGGAACTGGATTTGCTGGGCGGGATGGTCTTTGGGGAACCGACGCCGCACGTAATCCACGAGATTCTTTTGGCCGGTCGCCGCGGCCACCAGCGACACCATGCGGTCGCCGCGGTTGATGTCCATCCACTGGGCCACCGGTCCAATGGCGTGCGTGGGGTAGAGATTGCCCAGATAATCGCGGAGCATTTCACCGCGCCAGGTGAGCGTGCCGTCGCCCTCGAAGAGCAACCCCCGGCAATCGTGGACATAGCCGCATTCCGCGTAGGTCAAATCTCCAAACAGGCCCTTGGCCACCATGTGGGTGATCAGCATCACCGGTTGAAAATAGCAGCAATTCTCCGCCAGCATGTAGATTTTGCCGGTCTCCTCGGCGGCGCGGACCAGGCCCCAGCACTCCTCGACGGTCATGGCCGCGGCCACCTCGCTCAGCACGTGCTTTCCGGCCCGAAGGGCGTCGATCGCCATCGCCGCGTGGACCTGCATCGGCGTGCCCAGGATCACCGCGTCCAGATCGTCGCGTTGGAGCATCCGCTGGTAATCCTTCGGTCCTTGGGAGTATCCAACGGGTTTTTTGCCGTCGCGGGCCTTGGCCACCAGCTCGATGGCCCGATTCAAGTGAGGGAGCTTGATGTCGCAGACTGCGGGAATCTCCGCGCCGGCGTGGAGGGCCAATTGGAGCAAATACGTCCCCCGCCCACCAACGCCAATCACGCCCACGCGGAGCGGTTTGGCTGGCTCCGCGGCGTTGCTTGCAGGCCCCAACGCGGCCGCCAACCCGGCAGCGACCCCCAGGCGCAAAACCTCGCGGCGATCCACATGTTCATTCATGAAAGTCTCCTTCCGGAAGGCGGCCCCGCTTTTTAACGAAAACAGGGCCTACGTTGGGAAGCAAAAACGCGGTTTCTCGAGGTAGGTCGCCAGTCTCATCAGTAGTTCCAAATTCAGTTTCGGCGCCGTCCTCCCATCCAACAGCAGACTTCGCGATTCCTGCCGATCTGGCTGGAACAAGGTTCCCGACTCTTTTGCTGCGTTCGCTACGGCACCAAAATCACTTTCATCAGCGGTTCCTTGCCCTCGTAGAGGCGTTTGAACCAGCGTGGGCCTTCTTCCAAGGGGGCCACGGCACTGATGAGCGGGTCCACGCGGATCGCGCCCCGGGCGAGCAGGTTGAGGCACGCCGGATACTCGCCACACGAGGCGCAGGAGCCGTGGAGCGTCAACTCGCGAGTCACCACCGCTTGGAGCGGCAAATCGACCTTGGGCGAGAAGTTGCCCACCAAGGTCAATTGACCGCCCTTGCGGACACAAGCCACGGCCGTCTGCACGGTCGGCGTCAACCCCACCGCTTCGATGGCCACATCGACTCCGCGGCCGTTGGTCCGTTTAAGGATTTCAGCGGGAACGTCGGCGCGGTCGGCCTGGAACACCTCATCGGCCCCGAGCTGGCGTGCCAAATCCAGTCGGGCCGGAACGAGGTCCGTGACGAAAATCCGGCCGCAACCCGCCGCCCGAAGCGCCTGGAGCGTCAAAAGGCCGATCATGCCGGCCCCCACCACCAGCGCGTCGTCGTCCAATCGGAGCTGGGTCCGCGCCACCGCGTGAACGGCGATCGAGAGGGCTTCGACCATGGCCGCGCGGTGGAAATCGAGTCCGTCGGGCAGCCGATAGAGGATGTGTTGGGGCACGGCCACAAACTCCGCGAAAGCGCCGTGCTGGCGATATTCCTCACACGAAACGCCCAAGACGCGGCGGTGGTCGCAGAGATTGACGCGGCCGGAGCGGCATGGCGCGCAACGGCCGCAATACACGGTCGAATCGAAGGTGACTCGGTCGCCCACCGCCCAATCCCGCACGCCGGAGCCAACACGCACGATCTCGCCGGCCGCTTCATGGCCCATCACGATCGGTGGCCGCCGCCGACCCGTGCTGCCGTCCATGCCGTGGACATCGCTGCCACAGATGCCGCAGGCCTTCACGGCCACGAGGACCTCCTCGGGCCCGATCTTCGGCTCGGGAAAGTCCTGAATTTCGAGATCGTGGTAGTCGGTGAGAACGAGGGCTTTCATGGCGTTGGACTGTAACAACGTGCGTTGAGTATAGTCCCTGGCCCCCGCTTGCGGTAGAGGCGCGGTGCTCCGCCGCCGGGGATCCTATCTGCTGGTGCCCGCCTCCATTGACTCCCCACTCCGGATCGGCTTACAGTGGGAAATAATCGTCCCGCCATGGTCACGGCGCGGCGAGCGAGGAACGGTTTTCCCACCGATTCCGTTTCCCCGCGACGCGGTCGCCGGGGCCAGCATTTCCCAAGGGCGGCAGGCGCCGCTCCCATGTTTACACCATGATTCGAAGAAAGGCACAAGTCCCATGAGATGCTTGCTTGGCATCGTCGCTTCTGTCGCGGTAGGTTTTGCGACCTCGGGGGTATCCGCCGCGGAATCTCCCAGCACGGAAAGGGTCCTCCGCGTGCTGCTGACCGTTGGCGGCCACGGCTTTGAAGAGGCCCCCTTCTACGCCATGTGGAATAGCCTGCCTGGCGTCAAGTGGACCAAGATTGAATTGCCCAAGCAAGCCGATCTGCTCAAGCCCGGCCTCGAAGCCGAGTACGACGTAATCGCCATGTACGACATGTGCCCCGGATTCACGCCACAGCAGCAACAGGCGTTCCTCGCCTTGTTGGAGCGGGGAATCGGTGTTGTTTCGCTGCATCATAACCTAGGCGGGCATCAGAAGTGGGACGAGTTCCGCAAGATCATTGGCGGCAAGTTCTGCATCAACGATGAGGAAATCGACGGCGTGGCGATGAAAAAGTCCACTTGGGACCACGATCAGGTGCTGAATGTCTTCGTGGTCGACAAAGAGCACCCCATCACCAAGGGAATTCAGGACTTCAAAATCCATGACGAGACGTACGGCGGCTACTGGGTCTCGCCGGACGCGAAGGTGCTGCTGAAGACCGACCATCCGAAGAACCAACCGGGCCCCGTTGCTTGGGTCACCCGATATCGCAACAGCCCCGTAGTTTACATCCTGTTGGGCCACGACAGCCGGGCGTGGAAGAACCCCAACTATCCCAAGCTGCTCCTTCAGGCCATCCAGTGGGCAGCCAACCGATAAATTTCCCCAAACCATTCCCAGAATGGTTCCCCGACAACGGCCGAGGCGAGTGGCAAGTCCGAATCCAACCGAGGCTTGCCGAGCCAGCCCTGGGGCGGATCGCCAACCGCGCGGCCGCTCCCGGGAACTCGGCCGTCGAGCCTGGCCCGACGACATGAGCCGTCAGGTGTAAAAATGGGGAAGCCGCCTCATGGCAGTTTATGGTCCCCCGGTTTGACGCCTTTCCGATGCTTGCAGTAGCCGATGGGAACCGGATCGTAAGGGGTGACGAAATCCACCGTGGCTGCCTCGGGAATGCGGTCTTCCATTCCCAGTGCCCAAAAACACGCATTGACCAGCAGGCGTCGAAGGCCTTCGCTCTTCAGGTCCTCGGCATGTCCCATGGTCGTGGTGAAGATCCGCGACGCCTTGCCCGACGTGCCGGTGAACGTCTTGATCCACGCCACGGGATAGAGCTTTTTGTCGGGCGCCGGCTGATCGTCGGGCTTCATTCCCTGAAGCACCTGGCCCAAGATCACCGGCTGGCAATCGCCGTGGAGCGTGGTAAGTTGATACACGTCGGAGGGCCCCCAGATGTCTTTCACTCCGCGGACGATCGGGTGATTCTCCATGCCGGGCGCGATGAGTCCGCGAGTGCTCTCCTTGTTGTGTACGCCATAATGCGCCACCCACGTCTCGCCCAGCACCTGCCGCCCGTAACCACCCTTGAACTCCGGGTCGGGATGGTTCCACGTATATTTTGCGTAGGGACTGTCCTTCCGCTTCTGGTAGAAAAACGGATGCGTCGAGGTCCGTAGGGCCACGATCGGCCTCCCGGAATTGGTGTAGTCCAGGATCCGTTTCATGTCTTCGTCGGGCAGCTCGCGGAAGCGGAGGAACATGACCATCAGATCGGCGGTGTCCAATTTCTCCAGGCCCGGGATGTTGTCGATCTGGCACGGATTGATCGTGCCGTCCGCTTTGTCGATCGCGAACAGCACCGTGCATTGGAAACCGTGATGCACGGCGAGAATCTTGGCCAAGGCCGGCATCGACTCCTCGGAGCGATACTCCTCGTCGCCGGTGACGAAGACAATATGCTTGCCTTTGCCAGGCCCCTCTTTGCCATCGAAAACGACCCACTTGTCGTTCGCCGCCAGCGGCGCGACGTAGCACGCGAAAGCGAGCAGGACAGAAGCAACGAATCCTGAAGAACAAGGGCACAGCCTCATGGCGGTTTCTCCTTCGCGAGTCATGGCTGGTTCGAAGCAACTTTCGTTCTCAACCGTCAAGCCGCCAATCTAGCGGGAACGTGTGCGGTGTGCAATGTTTCGAACTTCGTCTAAGAGCTGATCCCACAACCTCCCCTCGCGCTCGCTGGAGAGGGGTTGGGGGTGAGGGCAACTGCAAGGCAGGCGTTTTTTCCCGCCGTCTGCAAAGATCTTTGGCCCTCACCCCACCCCTCTGCCATGGGGGGAGGGGACTTTTGGGATAGACACTAAGTACCCCCGGGCTTCATGAAAGGCAGACGTAGCAGACCTTTCCGCTAGCAATATTCGCGCGTAAGACGTGGCTTGGTTGGCGACGTGGCGACGCCTCTCGGCCCACCAAGTTCGGCCCTTCCGGACCGCGCGAGGGCCTGGTCGCATTCCGGGGCGTGAATTATTCCACGAGTCCTTTGCGCACCGCCCAAACCGCGGCCTGGGTGCGGTCGCTGACGGCAATCTTGCGCAAGATGTTTTGCACGTGCTCCTTGACCGTCTCGACGCTGATTTCCAACGAGCGGCCGATTTCCTTGTTGCTCAAGCCCAAGGCGACGTGTCGTAAAACCTGCGTTTCTCGCTGTGTCAACGGTACCTCATCGTCGTCAACCACCACTTGGCGAACCTTCATGGCCGAGGCAACGCGGCGTAGCTCGCCTGCCCGCGATGGCGACTCGCCTGCGGCTGCCGCCATAATGGTTTCGATGATAGCCTGGCGATCCGACCCCTTGAGGACGAAGTCGCAAGCCCCCAAGGCCACCGCCCTTGCCACATAGGTGGGATTGTCGTAGGTCGAAAGCATGACCACCTTCGCGTTGGGCGCCTTGGTCCGGACGTGTTCCAACGTTTCCAATCCGTCACCGTCTGGCATCCGGATGTCCAGCAGAATAACGTCGGGCTTGGTTTGTTCGGCCAAGGCCAGGGCTTCCTTGCCGTTGGCAGCCAAGCCCACCACCTCGATTTCCGACCCCTTCAACATGGTGGCTAAACCAACGCGTATGACCTCATGGTCATCAGCAATCAGCAATCGTACACTCATGAAAGACTCCCTGAGCGAGAGGAAAGCGATGTTCTGGGTCGGCTCTGGGGGGGTCAGCCCATCTGCCCCCGTCGCCACTCATCGAAGAGCCGCAAGCACACCTTTTATAGGGGCCGCCCGATTATTCACCTAAAGGGATGAAAAACCTGCCATCTAGCGGGGGGATATCCATCACATGGTCGCGACCTCGGGTGTCAGTGGCCGAAGTCGTCGTTCTCTACCCCCATAAATTAGCGTACCACGGGTGGGAGGTCGCGTCCAGTCCCCCCCAGAATTCGGACAGAACGCTCATTTCGTGATGAACCTGCCGCTGGGGCCTAATGATCGGATCCTGCCGTTTCCACAAAGAGTAGGGCGATTCTCGCTGGTCTTGCCGTATTTATGGCTCCTTTGCAGCTTCGCATCGCGTTGACTCGCCACGACTTGTGACGTAGGTATTTGGCAACAGCAATCGCGTCCTCCTCACGTTCCTCGGAGAATGCCATGCGCAAAGGCTCCCTCTTGCTGGTCGACGATGATCGGCAGGTTCTGCACTCGATGGCCGACTGGCTCCGCCAACAGGGGTATCAAGTAGACGCGGTCAGCAGTCGGGCCGAGGCCCTCGCGGCGGCCGGACGCAAGAGCTACGACTTGGCCCTGGTCGATATCCGACTGGCGGACGGCGACGGTTTCGAGATCTTGGCTCACTTTCGGCAACACAGCCCGGCCACCGCCGTCATCATGGTGACCGGTTACGGCACCGTGGAGGCGGCGATCGAGGCCATCCGTGCCGGCGCGTTCGATTTCCTGACCAAGCCCTTGATCGACGAAGAGCTCGAGATGGCGATCCACCGGGCCATGAGTCAACGCGCGGTGATCGAGGAGAACAAGAACCTCAAGGCGCAACTCGACCTGCGCTATGGGCTGGAGAACATCATCGGCCAAGACCATCGGATGTTGCGCGTGTTCGACATGATCCAGGCCGTGGCCGACACCAAGGCCACCGTGCTGATCACCGGCGAAAGCGGCACCGGCAAGTCGATGATCGCCCGGGCAATCCATCGGGCAAGTTCCCGCCGCGACAAGCCGTTCGTCGAAGTGGCCTGCGGCGCCTTGCCTGAAACGCTCTTGGAGAGCGAGCTGTTCGGTCACGTGGCCGGGGCGTTTACCGGGGCGGTAAGCGAAAAAATCGGCAAGTTCATGCAGGCCAATGAGGGCACCATTTTTCTCGACGAAATCAGCACCGCCAGCCCGGGAATGCAAGTCAAACTGCTCCGCGTCCTCCAGGAGTTCGAGTTCGAACAGGTCGGCGGCACGAAGACCTTCAGCGTCGATACCCGCGTGATCCTCGCCACCAACGAAGACCTCGCCAAGGCGGTGGCCGAAGGGCGTTTCCGTCAGGACTTGTATTACCGGGTGAATGTCATCAACATCGAGTTGCCTCCGCTCCGCGACCGGATCTCAGACATTCCCCTGCTTGCCCAACATTTTCTCCAACGAATCGCGCGGGAGACGGGCAAGCAGGTACACGGGTTCCGCGATCAAGCGCTTTGGGCCCTCCAAGCATATCATTGGCCGGGCAATGTGCGCGAATTGCAGAATGTGATCGAGCGGGCGGTGCTGCTCGGGAAGGGTCCGATGATCGGCATCGAAGACCTGCCGCCGAACCTCACCCTGTCCGCCCCCACCCTTGCTCCAGCCGTTGGCGCTTGCGGTTTGAAACAGGCCATGGCCACGCCGGAACGCCAAATCATTCTCGAAGTCCTGGAGGCCAATCACTGGAATCGCCAAGCCACGGCCGAGGCCTTAGGTATCAACCGCACCACGCTTTACAAAAAAATGAAGCGGTTAGGCATCGAAGAACCTCGCCGGACGGCATCACTGCGATCCTGACAGCCCCCAGGGAAGAGACTTTGGCGAGCGGTTGCCTCCCCCTACGCCCTTCGCCGCCTGCTTGCTCCCCGACCACCTCCGGCCTGCCGCTGACAGGGAGCCGAATGCCAACTGAATGCCCGGGGGCTTTCCCCCACGCTTCCCAAAGACGTCTTCAGGGTGGTATATTGAAATCAAATGACTTTCGCGGAATGCGGCAGTCACGTTGGAGGGTAAGCGAATGGCTAGCGGCCACACTGGAAATGTGGTGCCCCGAAAGGGGTTGCGGGTTCGAATCCCGTGCCCTCCGCTCTTTTGGGGGTAATAATACATCACATCGATGCAACTCATTGCAAGATATTAACTTGCGGACATAACCCTAATTGGGGATAAGGATCTTTTCAAGCTCTTACGGCCGTAGTGCGCGCCACGGATTTGGCGCTTGGCCGGACAAGCCAGCATTGGTACCGGTCGCAGGGCTTTGAAAGCTGCTAGGCGTGGTGAGGAAATTACCTTGGCTCCACGAGCCGCAGGACGGTGTTGACGGGCAAGTCGGTCATCGTCTGCTGAACGCCGCTCGGCCAACGGACGGCAAGCTTTGGGACTCGGGTGACTTCGCCCAACCCGATCGTCAGCCGCTCCTCGCCGCAGGAACAGTAGCCGGAGCCAGCTTGCCGCGTGCGGACCAGGCGTTGTCCGCCGAGGTCTACTGTCACCACGGCGTCTACGCCGCTGCGGTTGCTTGTGCGCCCGATCAGCTCGAGCTGGAGCCATGCGCCACCAGGGACCGTATCGTTGCGCAACAGTGCTGCTGGACCGTTTAAATGACTGATGGCCACGTCGACGTCGCCGTCGCGGTCGAAATCCGCCGCGGCGGCGCCGCGGCCGACGTGGGGCTCGGCGAAATACCCGCCGGCCCCGGCCGATACCTCGCGGAAGCGTGCGCCCCGTTCGTTATGGAACAACAGCGGCAATTGCGCGAACGGCTCATCGCGGCCGATTTCAGGCAACCGGTCGTGGACATGACCGTTGGCCACAAAGAGGTCGAGAAATGAGTCTTGATCGAAATCCACGGCACAGGTCCCGAACCCCAACCTTAGCTTGGACGGCGCGCCCAGCCCGATCTCTTGGGTAACGTCGCTGAACAGCAGATTTCCCTCGTTGCGGTAGAAGGTGTTCGTTTCGTGGAAGAAATTGGTCACGAACAGATCGAACTGGCCATCGCCGTCGAAGTCGGCAGCCTCGACGGACATACCTGCTTCACAGGCCCCGTTGCGATTCATGGCGGCCCCCGCCTCGAGGCCCCGGTCCACAAACGTGCCGTTGCCTTGGTTTTCCCAGACGAAGTTTGGGCCCATGTCATTGGAAACGTAAAGATCCGTATCGCCGTCGCCGTCGAGGTCCGCCGCGACGACGCCGAGTCCGCATTGGGGAGTGACGGAGGTGATCCCCGATGTGCTCGAAACATCAGCGAAATGCCCGTCGCCCAAATTTCGGTAGAGCGAGTCGGGCAACGCTTGCAACAAGCGGGGAAGCGCCACCACGTACATCCGTTTGCCGCCCTCGACGTGTTCGCACAACGGATAGTTCTCAGGCCCTAATTGCGCATAATTCGTCACGTACAGGTCGAGGTTGCCGTCGCGATCCGCATCGACCCATCCGCAGCTTGCGCTGAAACGGCCGGGTCGTGATCCTTGAGGAAGCACTCGTTTGGAGAACGTTCCATCGCCCTGATTATGGTACAGAACGATTTCCTCGTATCCCGAGATGCACAGGTCGGGAAACCCATCGTTGTCGTAATCGGCTGCGGCGATCCCCATCGAGTAACCTGGCTCTGAGATCCGAGCGGCGGCGGTCACGTCAACGAACGAACCGTTGCGATTCAGAAAGAGCACGTCGGCGGGATCGGTGGGCGAAGTCGATTCGCGTTGCAAACGGCCTGGCCGGTAGGTCGCCCCTTGACAACAGTACAGATCGGGCCACCCGTCGCGGTCGAAATCCAACCAGCCGATCCCCGAACCATAGACGAGATGGGCATGGCGTTCGGGCGTCAGGGGCGAATGGTGGACGAAGCGCAACCCGACCCGCTCGGCCACTTCCTCAAATCGGAACACAGCCGTCTGGCTAGATTCGGAACCTTTTGTTTCAAGGTATTTTGTGTCCGGGAAACTCCGAGGCAGAACCGCGGCAGTGCCGGGGTAGGATATATTGCCGGAATCCGGGGCCTTACCGACTGGCCCAGAAGACTCGGACGGACGACATCCCAACAGCACCGATAGCAGAAGAAGCCCACCCCAGGGCAACAACATCCACGCTGCCCTGGGGCATGAAATATCGAATTCTCCTCGCCAGGATCGCCGCCAGGATCCTCGGAAAAACACTTCAGCCGACCATCGATGCCGAGACAAATGATTTTTGAATGTGAAATCGCTGGCAGTGAGCAACGATTCTCGATTAGTGAAAATGGCCCGGGCGCCAAATATACCACCCTGGGCGCAGGTTCCCGGAACCACTCACCCTCAGGGGCCTACCTTGGGCCACTTTGCCGCGATGGAACTGGCCGGCCGACCGCCGTTCAAGGAGTGGTCAACGTCTGCATGCTGGCCCTGGCCTTCTCCCAGAGCGACTTCACCTCGTCGTCGGAGGCGGCATCAGGCAACTTCCTCAAGGACTCCACAAGTTCTTTGTGGGCAGATTGCCGGGCCGCGTTCGCGAACTGGGAAGGGACCCCCGCTTTGTCGAAATCGTCGAGGAGCTTCTTGAACTCAGGCGCTGCCGCAGCTTGTTTCGCGGCGGCAGGGCCTTGCATCTGTAAGGCCATGCCCACGGACATCATCCCGCTTTCGCTATTCAAGGCTGAGAGGGCTGGCCAATTCGGTGCCGGGGTGCCCTGCATTCTTGCTTTTTGGCTGCTTGCCGCATCGCACCCCAACAAAACCAAGGTCAATAAAGCACAGAAGTAAAAGTTGCGAGTCACCACGAGCGGCTCCTTTCCATTGATCGGGTTGTTATGTCGCCAAAAGCACTAAAACGACTCTGTGCCCGCAGGGAAACCCCACGGGCACAGAAAGCTTTACGCTAGAAAATCGACCTAAAGCTCGATAGCGATGGCTGCCCACCCCAAGCTAACTTTTCGGGCTCGAGGCGCAGGCAAGCCGGCTGCCGATCACGGGTTGTACGTGTTCGGCTCTTTTCCAGCCATCGTGCCGGTGTTGGCCCAAACCTGCCGATCCACCGTCTCGGAAATGAACTTGACGGCTCCATCGGCATAGGCAGCCAGAGCCCCACCGGGGTGCAAGCTGGAAATGGGCCGACGGTCGATGTCTTGGAAACAGCCCGCGCAGACCGAATCGGTCCACGTGATCAAATCGGCCGAGGCGATATACGGTGCCGGGTCTTGAACGTTCGCCGGACCCCAGTTCGGCGGACGGTTGGTCGAGGCGCCGCAATAGGCGGTCTCCTCGACCCATCTTCGACACCGCTCCATATTTAAAAACCCTTGCGTCACGGCGTGTTGAATCTGCTTTCCGCGGTACACTTCACCGATCATCGCGGTGTTTGAAGTCCCGTCCAGGACGTTTGCCACCGAGACAGGCACCCGCGCAGCGAAAATGCCGCGGGGCGGATTCAACTCCGGACGAGCTAAGTCACCCCAAATGCCCGCATAGTTTGTGGGGGCATCGCTTCCAACCCTAGGAGTCGGGTCGCTCGGGCACATGAATGTGGGGATCAGAGTGTAACCCACCGGCTGTGGGTCATCGGTGGGGCTGCCCATGTAAGGGAATGGCCTTAAGTCGCCCTGCGGGTAGCAGCCCTGGTAATGGTACTTGAAGTTCATTTTGTTGTAGAGCGGGGCTTGTTCGAGCTGGGGCAGAATCAAGCACCGCCAACTGAAGCCGTTGGACAGTACCCAGCCAGGACAGCCGGCATACGCCGTGCCTTGGTAGCCCGCCGAGGCCGGGGGGAATACCTTATGCACATCGTGGTAGTTATGCACGGCCAAGGCGATCTGTTTCATGTTGTTCGTACAGGCGCTGCGTCGCGCCGCTTCGCGGGCCGCCTGCACGGCAGGCAACAACAGGGCGATCAAAATGCCAATGATGGCGATCACCACCAACAACTCGACGAGCGTGAAGCCGATCTTGAACGACCGGCCCAGCCACCGGACTTTCGGATGGCTCTTCATACAGTTCTCCTCTCAAAGCAAAAGAAAAGCACAAATACAAGAAGCCCCCATCACCGCTCGGTGGAAGGCTTTCACTCCCATCCCCAAAAACGTCGGCCAAATCGCCCTTTTCTTTGAATTTCGGGTCCGATGCCGGAATAACCCACACTCGCGAACGAAGCTACTCACGCCCTTCGAAACAATCTAGCGGATACATTGAGACCCCAACGCACTCGATAACGTTTAATCGAAATTAAACCCAAAGTCAAGTAATCGGTTCTTTAAATTCTGAAACGCGTCTAAATTACCTGCGACGCGTTTGTGGCTTTTAGCAGAAATTATACTACCTGTAATTTAATTTAACCCCACCACGGGGGGTCTATAAAGGCGGGCCGCGATTCCACCAGACCGTTAGCCAAGTCCTCCCAAGCTCCTTGGCGCGATGTCCCCCGGCATGGTTGCCGACGGCGAAATCGAGACGACCGTCCCGATTGAAGTCAGCAACGACAATCGCCGCATGGCAAGGGAATCCCTTCTCCAACGTGTGCCGCACGAACTTGCGCGGCGACGTCTGTTCCAATAGCACGATCGAGGGCAACGGTTGCTCTGCGAGCCATTGCGGTTTTAAGGCGGTGGGGAGGAAGGCGACCGTGAGGATGTCCAAATCCCCGTCGTCGTCAAAGTCGCCGGCTCGCGCCACGCACGCCCCGGACATGTCTGTCAATCGATGATACTTGAACCGAACGCCTCCCAAGTTTTCCAGCCATTGGAGGCCGTGCCAGGGGGTGACGTACATGTTGTCGAACGAATCCCCGTTCGTGTAAAGGACATCCAGATCGCCGTCGCCGTCCAAATCGACCAGCTCAATCCCACTGGAGCCGAACGAGAGGTCCGGACCTCTCCAAAGTGTCTGGCGATGAAACTGTCCTTGGCCACGCTGCAAAAAGGCCTCGACGCATTCGCTTTCGTTGCTGATCAGAGCGAGGAAATCAGCAAGGCCGTCGCCATCCAGGTCGCACACCGGGACGTGGATCGCACCGGCACGCGGGTCCAAAACCCGGGGCTCGAAGTGCATCGGTTTGCCGGGAGGAGCTGCGTTCGTCAACAGCAAGACGCTCCCCGTGCGAAAATATCCGAATTCCGCCACCACAATGCCGAATGTCCCGTTGGTATCGAGGGGAATCGGCCGGGCATCGGCCACGCGGCCTAGTCCGGAGGCAAGGACATGCTCCGCGAAGCGGCCCATTTGCTTGTCCTGCCGCAACCAGACCACGCGGCCCAGATCATGGTCGCGGACGTCGTAGCTTCCCAGGTCGGCGATCAGGAGGTCGGTTGCTCCATCGCCGTCGAGGTCGCATGGCTCGACGTGGCACGGATGGTTCATTTGAACCAAAAGGCGTACCGGGCGTCTTGGGCTGGCAAGGTCCAATGCCACCACACGGCCCGAGAACATGTCGCTGGCCACAAGGACCGGGCGGCCTTCGGTCTGTTGATCGGGGGAATCGGTCCTTGTGTTCGACTCCCCGGACGACCGGTGCGAATCGCTTGCTTTGCCGGCCACGCGACTTGGCGATGCACTATTCGTCGATCCGAGCGAGGTCCAGCATAGGCCGGCAATCGCCGACGGCCCCGTTTGTTCTGCATCCAGCTCGAATGTTTCCGGTTGAAACTTAGCGCGGAATGGCCTCTCGGCCTCTTTCGGTTCTGGGTAGGAAAGGACTTCCGGCGCGCGGGAACGGTAGAACTCGATCGTCTGACCCAGCAGAGGCGGATCCAGATCGGTACGGCCCGAATCCTCATATTTCCGGTAGGCTTTCTCGACCTCGGCTGGCCAAGCATCACGGGGGAAGCTCTCTGGCCGCGGCAGGGCGTGGCAATCGCCGCAAAAGGCACGAATCCGGGTCTCTAAGGCTGTGTTATCGTTTGTTTTTGACGGAACTGCCTGCAAGTCCGAAGAGGGCGTTTCCAATCCGCGGCCGAACCAACGCCACCCCACGACCCACGTCACCAGCCCGCAGGTCGCCACGATAAACCCGCTTAAAAGGAGTGCGAAAAATCGCCTGCCTGTTCTGATCTTCATCGGCTCTGGAAGAAAGGCTGACTGAACGCTTCAGGTCAAGGTAACACGTGCTCCTGCGTCGAGGCAAGCACTACGGAAGCGTCCGACGTCGCTTGCCGCGCAAAAATTCGTTGTGAAAGCCGACCGCATTGAGATGAAGCGTTCGAGTGGATCAAAGGCGAATCGGCTGGAGCTTTATGTCGCAGACCTGGCTCCGGTGACATCGTGCCCAAGGCCGCGTGCCCGAAGGCGGTTTTTTCGGCGACCCGGATCGCTTGGACAAGGTTGCGGCTTCGGAGTAGAATCGAAATTTACTGGGACGACGGTAGGAGGGGCGCAGGCTCCGCGATGCGGCCAGAGGTACGCTTGCCCGTTTTCCCTGGGAGCATGGCTGAGCCGATCCATAGCCAATTGAGACATCTCATCCTTTTCTTGGCCCGTGGTTCCTCGTCGTTTTCCTCCCGATGCCCTGAAAAGAGATTGCCCTCAGTCATAGGACGCGGACGGGCGGCGATAGTAAGCCTCTGATTTGGCCACCGATGCAAAGGCAACCGCTTATGTCGCAATCGCTCGGGAAACATGAGGTTCCCCATCGCGATGGGCCGCAGTTGAGGTCAAGTGTTCTGACACGGGGGACCGTGATTATCATCGCTTGCCTTATGCCTTTCACGATGGCCATTTTGTGGCAGTGGGAAAGGGGCTTTGCGATCGCGGACCATTCCACGCCTGACGTGGTCGCTTCGGTCCAGAATCAGGCCCGAACTCCAGACACTCCGTCGACGGCCCAAGGTGGCGAAGTTGCAGACGGCGAGCGGTTGTACGCGAAACACTGCGAGGTCTGTCATGGCGTAGCAGGCGACGGGCTGGGAAAGGCTGCCCGCTACCTTTTCCCTCGCCCGCGAGATTTCAGCGCTGGCGGGCTGCCGCTGGCCAGTACGGAAAACGGCATAGCGTCGCTGGAGGACATAGAATGGGTCCTCGCAAAGGGGATGCCGGGCACTTCGATGAGGGCCTTCGACTCATTGAAGCCCGCCGAACGAAGGCTTCTGGCCCAAGAGGTCCTCAGGCTGCGGCGCGAGGGCACGCGACGCCAAGTCACTCGTGCCATGCTGCAAGCGGGCGAGGAACCGGTTGAGATGGAAGTGAACGAGGCCGTGGAGCAAATGACGACGCCGGGCCAGCCCGTTGCTCTGCCTCAGCACTGGGCCAGTGACGAGGCGGCCATCGCACGGGGCAAGATTGCGTACCGCACGTTGGGATGCGAGAATTGCCATGGCGAGGACGGCATGGGGGCCGCGGACCAGGCTTTATTCGACTCGGCGGGCGAACCGAATCGGCCACGCGACTTGGTACACGAGCCGTTCAAAGGCGGACGGACCCGGGAGGCCATTTACTTGCGGATCGTCGTGGGAATGCCGGGCACCGCTCATCCTGCGGCTCCGGGGCTGCCGGAAGATGAGTTGAAAGATCTTGTGGCGTTCATTCTCTCGCTGGCCCGGCCGCCCGAGCGTCTATTGACCAATCACGATCGCCGCGAATATGCCGAAGTCCACGCGTACCGCCGACGTTTCGTCCAATAAGGAAGCTCTACAACGCCGCCGGGAAACTCGTGAGGCAATCGAAACTTGACATTCATGGGATAGAACGCTATCGGTAGACCCGATCGCTGGGCAGGGCGTTCGGTTGGGGAGCCATTCGGATGACGAGCGGCGCACGCTCAGGTTCAAAAAACGAAGCAAGCCGCATCGAGCGGTTGTGTCAGGTGCTCGCTCTGGCGGCAGTCGTTTGGGCAGCGGTGTCGCTGGTGGCCTGGCTGCGGCGGCCGAGTCCTTTACAAATCACGCAAGCCGCCATTGCGGGAGGTCAATTGCCTTTAGCCGTTGAAGGTTACATGCTGCATTTGGCCGAGCATCCCCGCGATTGGCAGGCGCGGTTGGAGCTGGCTGCCGTTTTGGAGGGCATCGATCCCGCCCAATCGCTCGTTGAACTCCGCAAGATCCCGCCGGAGGCCGCGGAACATGGTGAGGCGTTGCGACTGCTTGCGCGGATCTGCCTCGCCCTGGGGCGCGATCGCGAGGCGAAAGAGTCGCTATTGGCCTTGGAGCCGCTGCATCCGGAGGATGCCTGGGTGCAATTCTCCTTGGCCCAAATTTTTCACCGGCAACGGGAGCTCTCGCTGGCGCTTGCTCGCGCGCAACGGGCTGTACAGCTCGATCCTTCCCTCACGGGCGCCCATTTTCTTCTGGCGGAGCTGTACGATGACTTGGATCGCCATGCGGAGATGATTCCGCCCTTGCTTGCGGTGTTGGATCGGGAACCCGAGAATTACGCGGCGCACTTGAATTTATGCTATGCCTACGGCAAGACAGGTCAGCCGGCGGAGACGCGGCGGGAGGCCGTGTGGTGCTTGACCCGTAACCCCAACGATGTCCATGCCCGACGGTGGTTGGCCGCGGCGGCGCGAGACCAAGGGAGGCACGAGGAGGCCAAGGCCGAAATCGAAAAGGCCTTGAAGCTCGCTCCCGACGACATCAACTGTCGGCTCTTGGAAGCCGAGCTGTTGCTTTTCGAACGTCAGGGGGACAAGGCATACGAGCGGCTCGTGCCGCTCTATGAGAGGTATCCCGACGAATTGCGTCTGGTTTCCCTCTTGGCCCAGGCGGCGGCCGCGGCTGGGAAATCGGAAGAGGCGGAAAAATTCCGGCAGCACGTCCAGCGTATTCGCCGGGCGAGACAACGGACGCCGTGATGCGTGATCAACGAATCTTTAGCCAACGGACGAAAATCGCTTTATGGCTGGCCATCGCCGGATTGGCGGCGCTGGCGGCGATGGTGTTGAGGCTTGGCCCTGCGGAGCAGCGGGCCTTGCGCCAGGCCGAGGCAGTGCTGGCCAGTGTCCCGCCCGGCTTCGGCTTGTACGTGGATGAGAACCTGTGCGCGGAGTGCCATCCCCAACAAGCGGCAAGCCATGCGCAAACGGGTCACGCCCAAACCCTTCGCCGTGCCGCGGACTGGTCGGACGCCGCCCGACTTGACAAAACCAGCTTCAAAGACCCGCAACGCGGCGTTACATACCACTACCATTTCGCCCCCAACGAAGGGCTTGCCGCGACCCTTCCCGAGCGGTTCGGCAACGATCCTTTTCCGCTGATGTACGCCTTCGGCTCGGGAAGGCGTCGCGTAAGTTTCCTGAGTTTGATTCCCAATCGCTTGGGCGGGACCTCGGCCATCGAACATCGCGTCTCGGTCCGCGTGGAGGGGAATGGTATTGCCTTCGAGCTGACCCCCGGCCACACGGACCAGGCTCCGGCACAACAGGTAGAACATTTCGGTCGGGTTCTTGACCCGGTCCTTCTGGTCCGTTGCCTGGACTGTCATGCCATGCGGGGAGAGGTCCGCGACCAAGACATTCAAGGTCTCGAGCCAAACGTGGGCTGTCAGAAATGCCACGGCCCCGGCCGCGAGCACGCCACGGCGATGCGCGAGGCGCAGTCCCGAGGTCGGCCCAGTTTGCCCCGGCCGAAACGTTCCGCCATCGAAGAGATTCGCGCCTGTAGCCAATGCCACGTCCAGGCCGACGCGGCAAACGAGTTCAAGGCCCTGCCGGATCATTTCCGCAGTGTCCGCCTTCAGGCCGCCGAATTGCTGCAAAGCCGGTGTTTTACGCAGTCGGAAGACCGTCTGGCGTGCTCGACCTGTCATGATCCGCACGCGCCCATCGCATCCGACACGGCCGGCTACGTGCAGCGATGCCTGGAATGCCACGGCGCGGCCAATACGGTCTCATGCCCCGTTTCGCCCGCGGCGGATTGCGTGCGTTGCCACATGCCCGCCGTGGAAACGGACCGCGAGGGTAAGCGGCACGATCATCGGATTCGCCGCAAGCCAGCGACGGCACGGTAGACAACGCCAGTCGGGAGATTCGGGCGGTCTTCAAGGGGAAGGTCGTGGCACGGTGAGCAGGAACGCGACGAGCACGTCCGAATCGAAGAGAGCAGGTGGTATTCCCCGGTCAGCTTGCCGCGGGGGGTGGCGCACGTGGGCTTTTCGCATCGCCGCGGTGGCCTTGTCCTTGTCGCCCTTGGTGCTCCTGGAGCTCGGCTTGCGTCTGGTGGGTTTTGGGCACAACCCGCGGCTCGTCGAACCTATTCCGCAGCCGACCACCTGGGGCACGCATCGCTTGAATCCCGCGGCGGACCGCGCCTATTACGGTCGCATGGATTTGTTGGGACCGGAACCGCGGCCGTTCGTGCTGCCGAAGCCCCCAGGGATTTACCGGATCGTGGTGGTCGGGGGCTCGACGGTCGCTGGCTTCCCCTACCCTTTTGAACTAGCCATGCCGCGGCAGCTTCAGGTCGTGCTGGAGCAGCAATCGCCGGAGCAGAAGTTCGAGGTGCTCAATGCGGGGATCACGGCCATCAACACGCTCAGCGAAGTGGATCTCGTGCGACAAGCGATCGCCTGTGAACCGGACTTGATCGTAGTACACTCGGGCCACAACGAGTTTTATGGGCCTGGGGGCGCGGCTTCCACGGCCAGCGCCTTCGTCCCGCAGTTCCATCCCTTGTTGCATTTCTTAAGGCATCAGCGGGTGTTTCAGTTGGCTGGGCTCCTCCTCCCACGACCGCTGCGGGGCCATCCCCAAGAGACCTTTCCCGCCGACATCGCCATTCCCCAGAACGGGCCAATTTTCGCCAGGGCATTGAAGGCATACGAGGACCACTTGCGCGAGATGGTTCGGCTCGCGGCAGACGCCGAGATCTCCATTCTTTTGACGACGGTTCCCTGCAATCTTCGCGATCAGAGTCCGATGCACTCGCTTTCGCGAACCGATCTGACCGAGGAGCAGCGGAAAAAGTTGAACGAGTTGCTCCAAGCCGCAGAGCGTCACGCTTCGTACCGCGAGTACGAGGCGTCGTTGGCGGCCCTGACGACTGCCCGCCAGATGGACCCAGACTCGGCCATTTTGGCGTATCGCCAGGCGCAATGCTTGGAGGCATTAGGCCACAGGGAGGCGGCCGCCGCGGCCTACACGCTGGCCGCTGATTTGGACGGATGTCGGTTTCGGGCGCCCAGCGCTTTTCATACGGTCGTTCAGCAAGTCGCTTCCGAGGGGGCTGATTCCGTGGGATTCTGCGATGTGGCCGCCCGGTTGCGCGAGCTTTCCCAGTTCCCGGCGCCGGGAGAGGACTTTTTCCTGGAGCACGTGCATTACAATTTGGAGGGAAATTGGCGCGTGGCGTTGATCCTGGGTCAACACATTCAGGAACAAATCCTCCGCCGCCCCTGGCAGAGCGAGCGCGTTTCGGATGTGGCCCGTCGCGACGCCCTTTTGGGCGTGACGCCCTTCGATCGGCTGGCCGCGGACACCTTCGCCCTAATGGTGGTCCAGGCCTGGCCGTTGAGCTTGGCGCCGGATAGCGGCCTTCAGGCCGCAAGAGTGAAAGCACGGATCGCCCAAACTTTCGCCTCGCTCTCTGCCGAGGAACAGAAGATCTTCGCGGATTTGAGCCTCGACGCGATCCAACAAGACCTTCTGGGCGGCATGGCCGTGGGCTATCGTGCCGCCGGTCGCGAGGACCGCGCTGCGGAGATGCTGCGTCTGCGACGCCTCCGCCGCCCGTGGGAGGCGACGGACTAACATCCGAGAGTCGCCTTTAACTCGGAGGCGTCGACCAGAAGCACAGCCCGAAGACGATGCCCCCTCGGCTCTCGGGCCAGGTCGCGTTCAACGTCACTCGGGGCGAAGTCGGTCGTGCCCAGATGGCGATCGTGCGGGGCCCATGCGAAAGATGTCCTCCACGGGCACCCGGTTCGTGTCGCGTACTGCGCTCAGCAAGGCCCGAGGAGACGCGGCGATCGGCCCGTCAACAAACTCCGGAAGCGTGTACAAGCCGAGGAAATCGTCGTAGAAACCAGGATCGCGTTGAGGTAGAAGGAATGGCTTGGCGGCGCGGCCGTCTGAATCCAAGTATGCCAGATACAGTCGGGTAAAAATGCCCGTGGGGCGTTTGCTACTGAAAACGATCCAACGCCCGTTGCTCGACCACGAATGCCAGGACTCGGCGAACTCGCTGTTGCATTCCAGTTTCCGATATTTGCCATCTTCCAGGTTCAGCACGTACAAATCGCTCTCCGGCTGATACAAGGCGAAGTTGCCGTGGTCGCAAAGGGTAAAGAGCAGGAATCGTCCATCGGGCGAGACCCGCGGATTCGCGTTGCTCTTGCCCGTCTGCTCGGCGGAAAGCACGGTTTCCACAGGCCCCCATCGGTCCGCTTCGACGTCGTACCGCACGCGTTTCAGGTCGTAGCGGAGGCGAGAAAAATACTCGCTGGGAAAGGTCACGTAGTCCGGCCAGAGCTTCGCTGCGCTGGCAAAATAGAGATACCTGCCGTCGGGACTCCAGCTTGGCTGGGTTTCTAATTGAAACGGGTCCGCAATGGCGGCCACGGTTTTCAACTCCCGGCGGTCCAGCCGATAGTAGGCCAGGTCGGAATTGGAATCCATCGCATCGCGGGTCTGCATCCGCGCCGTGTGGTAAAACAATTGGATGTCGAAGCGGGAGAAAGCGACAACCTTACCGCTGGGATGCCAGGCCGCGTGCCCCAACCGCGCCGCCAGCGTGTGAATCTGCCCGTCATGAGCGAAAAGACAGCCGTCGCCGTACCTTCCGCGGAAGTTCAACGACATGCGGGCGGGGTTGCGCTCCTGGAAGGCGTGGCAATGCACACAGCCTTCGCCGAACCAACGCCCATCGAGCACCGCCGATTCCCGGTAGCTTTCCAAATCCCGCTGGTAGATGCCGATCGTGCGATAATACAAGGCATCGGGACGCAATCGCCGGTAAACGATATGGCTATCGATCTCCTCTTCAGCGATGCGATTCTTCAAGCTTCCGTATCGCCACCAAGCCGCTTCGCGGCGCACGAAGACGTCGATGGTCAGCGTATTTCCGCGGTTCTCCATGAGCAGGCGGCGCCACGCTCCGGGAGGAATCACAATTTCGGGCGAGCGGCTGACGATTTCCACCGCTCCGCCCTTAACCGCATGGATCCTCACGACGAATTGATCGCCCGATTCTTCGATCCGGAAGTTTAGCGGAGCGATGTTGGGCGGGATGACGACGTCGAAGTACTCGGGCTGGATGCGTGGCCGTCGGGCGATCAAGCGAGCTTCAGCCAACGCGGCCTCGTCGAGCGGCCGGGAAAAAATAAGCGTCGTGGCCACGGTCCCCACCACCGCGACTCCTACCATGATAAGAACAATTGTCCACCTCTTCCTCATCGCGCCCGTCCCACCCCCGAGACGCCAAACACGTGGTAATAGAAGTAACTATCGCCGAACTCCTCGGCCAGGTCAGCAGCCGCTAACCACGGCTGGTTCCGCGAGGCTTGGAAGCGAGCCGCAAATCGCTGGAACCTCTGGGCGGTCTCAGGGCGGATGCTGAGCCCTGGGATCGTCGGCTCCGTCGCCGTCCCGGCGCCGTGGATCAAGATGGCCTCTTCATAGTGGCGGGGGATCTCACGATAGCCAAAGTCCTTCACCCGCGGCAGATGCTGTACCAATCGGTCTGGACGGCGACTCAAAAGATAGTAGGCCATCAAATACTCGAACGCCATCTGGTTGCCGGGGTTGGCCGCCAGCAAGTTTTCCAACATCAGCTCCTCGGAGCACGTTTGAAAGGTTCGATCCTCACAGCGCAAGCCAGGCAGGCCATTGCCTGGCCACATTGATCCTTTCAGGGGCATCCGCTCGATCGCCTCGAGCAAGGCCTCGGCATGGCGACGGTGCAGCAAGTTTTTTCGCATTCTGCGAAGGAACATGCGTGCGGTCTGGCGGCTGGAGGCCAGCAGGTCTTGCTCCAGGACCGAGGGCGTCAGGGTTTGGCCCTTCCGCAAACTTATCAGGGCCAACAATTCCAGGGCGTCGGGGCACTCGCCCACGGCCTCGAGGCGTTCGAAGGCCCACTGCTCCGCAAGATTCAAGTCCCCTAGCTCCCAGGCGATCTCCGAAAGCATCCAGAACTTGGGCGGTGCGTGAGGCACATCGCCGCTTAGCAAAAGCAGCGAGGAGGGATCCTGGGAAAACGCGAACATCCCGTCGCCAAGCTGTCGGGTGTGAAACAAAGCCCGATTCACCAAGTGTTGGGAAAAATAATCGTGGCCTGAGCTGCGGAGCTGCCGCGCCGCCTGCAACACCTCCTCCCACTCCCGCATCCGCGCGAAATGGACCATCTTGAAACGCACCTCGCGATGCGGAGCTCGCACGATCACGTGAACCAGCCACAACGCCAGGGCCAAGGTGGCCAAGCTGGTCACCGTCCCAAGGATCGGCCTCCTCCACCACGCAAACGCCGTCAAGCGATTCTGGAGACCTTGCGGCAACAAGTTTCGCAATCCCAAGATTCCCACCATGGCGAGGGGAAACAGAAAAAGCCCTTGCAAGATCGCCAGCGGCAACGGTTCCATGTCGGACCAGCTTCCCGGTCCGAACGGCCAGATCACGCAGTAGGCCTCCGTCGCGGTCATGTAATACCACCGCGTGCCGATGAGCCAGGGCGTCACGGCGCTTGCCGCAACGGCGGCCGCAGCAGCCAACCAGCGGCGTTTGACGCAAGCCATCCAAACGCCGACCAATAGACCGAAAAGAACGCACACGGTGCCGGCTAACCAGTAAAGGCCCACGCACGCCACGAGAAACACCACGGCACGTCCCACGCGCACGAAGCCGCCAATTCCCGTCGGCAGCTTTTGAAATACCGCGGTCATCCATAGGCACGCCGCCAAGGCCAATAGCGGCGCCAGCGGATGCTGATACGTCCGATACATGGCCACAATGCCCACGGCAGGCGCCAGGCCCAGCAACCAACCGCCTTCCCAACCCATGTCGAAGAACAACCGGTTCGTGGCCAGGCAGAGCAGCCCGGACACCGCCGCGACCACGAAAGACCCCAGGACCGGGAAGTAAAACCCTTGGGAAAGCAAGGCGGACACATAATCCACCGGACCGCCCGGCCGGGAGCATGTCTCGCGCACGAAGGCCGCGTCCAGCGGGCATTCCGGGTAGGGGAGGTAAATGCCAAAGGCGTCATAGATCAATCTGGGGTCGATCACCAGCCAGATGTAGCCCCACACGAACGCAAGACCAACGACCTGGACCAGCCACACGCGAGCTCTATCGCGTTCCTGGCCAACCCGGAATTGGGCTTCGCACGCAACTTCCGCAGGCGTCATCCGCTTCCTACGCAAAGCCTTTCTCAACTGGCCTTCATGAAGAGTTCATGGCGACGAGTCGGCCGATCCGCAAATGGCCCTCACGAGCGCACGTTCCGACGCCGGGACCGGCCACGGGACCAACTCCGGGACATTGTACGTCTTCAAGAACCGGTCGTAGAAGGTGGGGTCCTTCTGCGGGAGCAGCACCGGCTTATGGGCGCGGCCTTGTTCGTCGATGTAACTGAAGTAGAGTCGGGCGAAAATCCCATCGCGACGCTTGCTGGCAAACACGATCCACCGGCCGTTGCTGGACCAACTGTGCCACGACTCGCTCTGGGGGCTGTTGATTTCCAGCCGCCGATAGTCCCGCGTGGCGAGGTCCATCAGGTACAGGTCGCTCGAAGGCTGGAAGGGCGGGAATTCGCCGTACTCGCACATGCAGAACAGCAGCCACCGGCCGTCGGGAGACACCCTCGGCTCCACAATGCTCTTTCCCGTCTCCTTGGCCAACAGCAGCGGCTCGACTTCGCCCCATTGATCCGAATCCGGGTCATAGCGGATCCGCATCAAGTCGTAGCGGACTTCGCGAAAGCGATCCTTCGGCACCGGATCCGTGCTACAGAAGTAGAGATACTTCCCCTCGGGCGACCAGGCGGGAAAGGTCTCCACGCGATCGACCCGGGAAATCTGCGGTACGGTAGTGACCGTGTCGGAATCGACGTGGTACAAGGCCAAGTCGGACTCGCCGTCGAAAACGTCCCGATTCTCGCCTACGGCGTGAAAGAATTGCATCATCTCGCCGGCGGCGAAGGCGGCCAACCGCCCGTTGGGGTGCCAGGCCACATAGCCAGCCAGCGATTTCGTCAGGCGGCCACGGCGGAAGGCAGGCTCGCGGATTTGCTTTCGGGTATCGATCTTTTTCACGCGGCCTTGATGCACCACGATCATGCCGTTTAAGTCGGCAAGATCGCCCGATCCCCGAGAATGAAGGATCATCTGCTGGGGATGGCCGGGGGCGAAGGCGTGACAATTGACGCACCCCCCGCCCCGCCCGAACGACTGATTGTTCACCACCACCGATTCCTCGAAGGTCTCCACGTCGCGTTGGTAGATCGCCACGTTGACGCGGACGATATAAATCGGCCGGATGAGCCGGTAGCAGAGGTAACGGTCGATGTCGGCCGCGGCGATGGTGCTTTCCAGCGGCTCGAAGCGGACCCATTGCCCTTCCGAGTCACGCACACAAACTTGAAAGGCTAGCTGTCCGCCACGGTTAAGCTCCAACAACTGCCGCCACGTTCGCGGCGGGATCTGGATCACGCCGCTTCGGCTGGTAATTTCGATCGGTTCGCCCTGATCGGCGTGGATTCGTACCCAAAACTCCTCGCCCGGCTCTTCCACGCGGAAGTTCAACGGCGCGATGTTGGGGGGAATCACCGTGCCCGCGTAGTCAGGCTCGATGCGTGGAGGCCGGGCAACGGCAGACATGGCCTCCAAGGCCAGATCTCCCCTCGTCGCGCCCCCCCAACCCACAAGCCACCAGGCCCCCGCCAACGCCGCGAAGCCAAGTCCGAGGAACAATACCCAACGAATCATTGCCTCACTTTCGTGGAGAGTACCGCGGGCCGCTCCGCCCAAACACGTAGAAGAAAAAATAACTGTCGCCGAACTCCGGATAAAGCGCCGCGGCAGCCTCGACCGATCCCGCACCCACGCGACTGAGGGCCTGCGCGAATTGTTCCGCGCGCCGCCGCGTTTCCAAACGGATTTCCCGTCCCGCCAGCTTCACGCCGAGCGAACCTCTCCCACTCCCATGGATCAAGATCGCCTCCTCGCAGTGCCGCGGCAAGTGGGACCGGCCAAAGGCGTCGAACCCCTTGAGATTCGCGGCGATTGTGTCGATCTGCCGGGTGAGCAAGTAGTAGGCCATCAAGTACTCGAAGGCCATTTGGTTCCGCGGGTTGCGCTCGAGTAAGTGCAGAAGCATGGTCTCCGTGTCCAGACTTCCGGTGTAGTCCCGCTCCACCATGAGCGCGCGGCGGCTGGCGACCAAGGGCACGGCGGAGAGCGTCGGGTCCGCGTCCATGCGATGGAGGAAGTCTCGGGCCCAGTCGCCGTAAAAAAGGCTCCGCTCCAGCACCGCCAGAAAACGTCTTGCCGCTTCCAACTCTCCTTTGATCGCGTGCAGGTAGACGAGCCGCTGGAGCGTGCGGGGCCGCTCTCCGAAGATTTCCAAGGCCTCGTAAGCCATGTGCTGCGATTCGTTGACCCGGCCCAGCTCGAAAAGGATGTCCCCGAATTCCAGCGGCGCCCGTTGCGCTGTCGTCATCAGGCTATCCGCTTGCAGCGTCAGAGCACGCACCGCCCCTGCCGCCTGCGGATACTCGAACATGCGCTCGAGCAGCTCGCCTCGATGGTACAGGGCCCGATGGACGTGAAACATGGTCCAGTCGTCGGCCAACCGGGCACGATTGGCGAACTTCAAGACGTCCGCCCATTTCTCGCGCTCGGCGCTCCAAGCGACCAAAAGCGCGTACTTCTTGGCGACGTCGAAGAGCAAAAGATCGGCTGCGGCAATCACCGCGATCAGCAGCACCGATAAGATAGCTTCCCGACGGCTTGGCACGAACCGCGTTGCTATGCTGGCCGCATCGTCCGAACGTCTCAAAGTAAAAGCAGCCTCTGACGACAAAAACATCGAGCCGGGACGGCGGCCACACCACCTCGCCGCGACGGCAACGAGCGGGAAAGATAGCAACAGACCGGCACGGATTGCCCAAGCCAGCGCGGGGGACGATGGCGTAGCCAGCCAGTGCCGCTGTTGTGGGAAAAACAGCCCCGCGTAGGCATCCGCAATACTTCGCAAGCAGAGCCATGCGCCCACGACGATCGCCACGATCGCGAGGAACGCTGCCCCAACCCGACGCCATCCCCCATGACACGGAACGCGCCATTCCACGACGACGGCCATGAGCACCAACAACCCGACCAGTTCCCCGGCCGTCCAAAAAGTCACGGCCGCGAGGATGAGGAACAGCAGCCCTCGGGCGAGACGATGCCAGTGCTTGAAGCGGACGTACAGGCCAGTCAGGCCCAACACGACGCACAGGCCCACGCCAATGCGCACTGGGTGCTGATACTGCCCCAAAAGCAGGCACAGCGGCAGGAGGGGGACGAGATTGAGAACCAACCCGGATTCGGCTGCCACGTTCGCCACGATCCAACGCGTGGCCATCACGATCAGCACGGCTAGCAAGGCGATGATTAGTGCGCCCAACCAGTCGATAAGAAACAATGGCGAGAGGGTTGTCCACGCCAACTCGACGGCCCAGCCAGTTTGAACCAGTGCGGCGACGACATGATCCCAATCCAAAAGAAACAGAGTGGGGCTCTGCTGATAGAACAATTCTGCTCGCACGCGCAACAGGGCATAGAAGTAGAGGCCAACCATCAGGGTGGCAAGCTTCACTGCCCACCCCACGCGGCGCCACCCTCGGTTGGCGATCCGCATGCTCTCGATCCTCTCCGCGGAATGCGTCCTCGACGAAACCACTTCGATTCGTGATGGGCCTCGGGCGGATTGCCAAAACGTGATTTACCCCCTCCCGATCGGGAGGGGAATTCCGCTGGGGCAACCCTTTTTCTGGGGCCACGAGATGGGAGCGAACCCGTCACGCTACGTGTTGCTTGGTGTGCGGCCTGCTGCCTGTTTTTTCGCCGACTCGTGGGCCGCGCGGTATTTTTCGTTGCCAGGTTCTAATTCAACGGCTTTTCCTAACGCCCCGGCGGCCTCGGCAAATTCGTTCAACTCCCCGTGCATCCGGCCGATTTCGAACCAGATCGCGGCGTCGTTGGGGCGCAGGGCGGCCAGTTCCTTCAACCAAGAGATGGACTCCGGCACGCGAAGCTGCTCCCAACAGAGCCAGGCCAATCCTTGCCGGCACTCGATGTTTTTCGCATCCAAAAGGGCGGCCCGTCGCCAAAGCCGTTCCGCCTCGCGACGCCGCTTACGGGTGAAATAAATCGAAGCAGCCTCCGTATAGGTCTCGGCCACGCGACGCCGTGCGGCGTCGAGGTCGTCGTACTCTTGCCTCTTCACACGTTCGTCCTGTCGCTGTTCTGCTTTCAACTCCCGGGACTTCTGAATCGCCTGCCGGGCCTTCTCCTGTTGCCCCAACCGGGCGTACACGGTCGCCAGCCGGTAATAGGCCTCGCCGTACTCTGGATATTTTTGAATCGCCGCCTCGAAATTCTCGCGGGCCTTTTCCAGTTCCCCGATTTGCGTATAAGCCTGCCCTAAGAGAAAAAAGCCTTGCGAGCGGGGGTCGCGCCGCTGAGCATCTTCGAGGACCGCGATCGCCTCCTTGGACTGATTCGTGGCGATGAGGGAATTGGCGAGAGAGGCCCGCGCCGGGAAATTTCCTGGTTGGAGGTCGACTGCCTTGCGCAAATAAGTCACCGCCTTGGCGTGATCTTCCTGAGCCGCCGCCACCATACCCAGACCCGCGTGCGCATGAGCATACTCAGGATCGAGCCGAAGGCACTCCTCCCACAACTCGACCGCTTGCTTCGATCGACCGAACCAGTGCAGCAGACGCGCGCCGACTTCCAGCGCATCCGGCTCGTCTGCAAAGGCTTGAGCGAGTGCCTCGGTCACCCGCGTCGCCTCTTCCAAAAGAGATTGGGGAGTGGTGGGAAGAGGCGAGCAGGGATCACCCACGCCGGCGAGATTCTCAAGGGGCGACGACTGAGCAAAGCGATCTCGCGGAGCGGTGCGGCCGGACTTGTCGTCATCAGACGAAGGCCCTTCTGTGATCGGACTCGGTCCCGCCATGGTGACGACGGCAGGCGCATCAGCCCTCCATACAAAATGGGCACTATAAAACCCGCCCAGCCCGGCAAGCGCCGCCGTCGCCAACAAGGCGATCCATCGCCCCGCACGCTGCTTGTGCGAGGCCTGCTGCGTATCCGCAGTCAGCCGACTTCGCCACTGCATCGATCACTTGGGCGGCTGCGTCTTCTTCATCATCATCTTCGCCTTCTGCATGTCCTCCAGACGTTCCTTCGTCATTTGTTCCATCTTCTCCTTCGAGATGCCGGCATCCGTGGGATTCTTATCTACGGCGGAACCTCCGCACCCGGCAGCAAACAAACACATCGGTAGGAGAACCAGCAGGAACCGCGCGAGTCGCTTCACCGTCGAGCCCTTTCACCAAAGATTTCCCTGTACCGGCGATCGTCACGAGATGCGCCCGGACTGAATTATCGCTGAGTCTAGCGGAGGATTGGTTGCGGGTCAATTAGCCGCAGTTTCGCCCTGGTCGGGCGTTTCCTCCGGGGCTACCAGACTGGCTATGGCACTATGACATGCGTTCCACGGTCTATTGATCTATATGATTTCACCCAAAAGTTGTATAACGCCGGCCGCTTTTTGTTTGTTTCGCGATCTGGCCTCCCTTTGGCTCACCCCACTGAAATGCCAATCGCTTTTTCAGTCGAGCCCGCGGCGCGGAGATTCGTTGTGCTCAACCCATTCGTGGCGGGCGGCCGACGCCCATCACGCTTGCCCAACTGGTTTCATAAATCGTGGCTCCACCCCGACCGCTCTCGGCCATACAAGGCAGCGACGCTGCGGTGCATGGTTGGAAAGCGGTTCCCGACCTACTCCTCCTTGAACACCCGACACAAATTTCGCCAACGCCGGGAGGTAGGAACGACCCCATCACATGGTGGTATTTAATACCACTATTTGATGGTATCTGGGTCATTCCGCATCGAGCGACTTGCGCGTGCGGGGAATCGCGCGTGGGGAAAAAGATCGTCTCATGACGATTAATTTACTTGACATCGTCCCCCGAAAAATTAAACTACCGTTAAATCAATGGGTTTGGTGAACCGCACTTATCAGCGCATTCTCGTTGCGGCAGGTTTCCCTTCTTCAATCCTTAAGGAGGCTTTGCTATGAGGCGTTTTTTTTGGCGAAGGGGCTTTACGTTGGTAGAGCTCCTGGTGGTGATTGCCATTATTGGCATTCTGATCGCATTGTTGTTGCCCGCCGTGCAGGCCGCCCGGGAGGCTGCTCGCCGGTCGCAATGCACCAACAATCTGAAACAGTTGGGTCTGGCACTCCACAATTACCACAGTGCCTACAATAGTTTCCCCAGCTTAGGCCAGGGGACGGACTGCCGAGACTGGCCCGGTGGTTGCCAAGATCCGGCGTCGTATCAAACAACGAACTACGGTTGCTTAAGCGGTTTGGTGGTTTTGTTGCCCTTTATGGAGCAGCAGGCGTTGTATCAACAATGGACTTCGCCGCAAGCCAATCCGCCGTATCCGGCGTGGGGGCCGGTGCCGTGGTATGGCTGGAATTTCCAACCGCACCATGCGCAACCGCCGATGCTGCTCTGCCCGTCCGACGCCGCCGCTGGCAAGACCACCGACAACGGTCAGATTTACTGGTGGCAGGGCGATACGAACTACAACTTCTGCAATGGCGACTCGGCGTTCGACACGGGCGAGGGCTTTGCCGGCGGGCGCAGGCCCCGTGGCGCCTTCGGTTTCAAGACCTTCTTCAAGGTGGCCGACATCATCGACGGCACCTCGAACACGCTCGCCATGAGCGAACAGGTGGTCAACAACAGGTACCAGAACAATGAGATCCACGGGGGATACATCAACTGGGGCGATTGGCGATCGATGGGCGACGCCGGTTCGGCTCTGGAAACTCTCCAACAAAAACAAGGCAACCTGATCATCGGTGGATCGCGAGGTGACTGCTTGCGCGGTGTTCACTATGGTTGGGGAACGATGGTCGTGATGGGGTTCAACACCATCCTCCCGCCTAACAGTATCGGAGCAACCAATGGCTGGTCCGAATGGGGCAGCGAACACATCCTTCCCCCCGACAGTCGGCACCCCGGTGGTGTCAACGCGATGATGCTTGACGGTTCGTGCCGGTTCATCAGTGAAACGATCGACGCTGGGAACCCGGCGGCCGCCAGTGTCACCCAAGGGCCAAGCCCGTTTGGCGTCTGGGGCGCGATGGGCTCCAAGGATGGCGGCGAGGGCCGCCAGCAATAACTGGGGGATGCCTTCCTGACGTCTCCGTATTCGAACCCGACCGGCCGCGAGAGAGTGATCGCGGCCGGTTGCGTTTCACGGGGGCATTCACGGAGATTGCTTCTCTCGGCGTCCAGCAGCCCGTGAACGCTTACGTTTCGCCCAAGTCGCGGGCGGCGTTCGGGGCCTGCCCCCGCTACTTCAGCGGTGCCCCGTCACGGCCCGCGCCGGCTGATACTGATTGTGCTCCCTCGAAGAGCGTGATCAGGCGGTCCACGGGGAGGTCTTCGAACACATCGACGCCGCCACCGATCCAGCGGACTTCCAAGCGGTCGACGCGGTCGCGTTTGCCCAGGCCGAAGTGGAGACGCGAGCCCCAATGGCTCTGATAGCCGCGGCCGCTGTGGACCTCGTCGATTTGCGTCAGGTCGCCGGCTACCAACCGTACGCGAGCCCCCACCCCGTCGCGGTTCGTCTTTACACCGCAGAGTTTCAGTTGAATCCAATGGTTGCCGTTTTGCGTTTCATTTCGTAACACGGCGGCCGGCGCGGAGGAATGGAGGATCACGACATCGATCCAACCGTCGTTGTCTAGGTCCTCGAAGGCCACGCCACGGGTGCTGCCGCGAACCAACATGCCATCGCCCGCCGTCGCCGTGACATTCACAAAGCGGCCATCGCCAAGGTTTTTCAAAAGCGTATTTCCTGGCGCATAGGCGGTGGAGCGGTCGATCTTGTCGATGAAGTCCTCGAGGTGGCCGTTGCCGATATAGAGGTCCTTGTAGCCGTCGTTATCGAAATCGACCAGCCCGCAACCCCAGTTGACGTAAGGGAGCGTTTCCACACCTGCATTGGCCCGGGTGGTCACGTCCTCGAACAAGCCATGACCGAGGTTTTTGAACAGGCAGGGCAATTCGGCCTGATAGGTGGTCATGAAGATGTCGAGCCAGCCGTTGTTGTCGTAATCGCCGCAATCAGCCCCCATGCTTCCCGTGGCCCCAGCCTCGAAGTTGTAGGCGAGGCCAACCTCCACGGCGGCTTCCCGAAATTGGCCGTTCCCCTCGTTTCGAAAGAAGGAATTGGCGTCCAAGTCATTGGCGACGAAAAGGTCGATGTCGCCATCGTTATCGAAGTCGCCGGCGACCAAACCCATGCCCGTGCCAGCAACGGCCGCCACGCCGGACGAAAGACTCACGTCAGTGAACGTGCCGTCGCCTTGGTTGCGGAATAGGTTAGGGTGTTCGGGCTCGAATTCGCGTGGGCCAGGATATCGGAGATAGCCGCCATAGTATCGCGTGGCAGGACGATCGTAGGTGAATTGGACGTAATTGGCGGCGAACAGGTCGAGGTCGCCATCACCGTCCATGTCCAAAAAACAGACGCCCGCTCCCACCCTGTTCCCGCGGCCCACGCCGGCCTGGGCGGTCACGTCCGTGAACGTCCCGTCGCCGTTATTGTGGTAGAGGACATTCGGACCGAAGTTGCTCACGTACAGATCGGGGTGGCCGTCATCGTCGTAGTCGCCCACGGCGCATCCCATGCCGTAGCCAGCGTCGCCAACGCCGGCCGTATCGGTCACGTCGAGAAAGCGAAACTGGCCGAGATTGCGATACAGCGCGTTCCGAGCGGGCATCCGGGCTGGGGTGTCCGGCAGCGGCCTGCCGTTGGGAAAATAGACATCGATCAGGCCATCGCCATCGTAATCGAAAGTAGCCAAGCCGGTGGTCACCGTCTCGACGATGTATTGTTTTCCGGAACCGCCGTGGGTGTGTCGAAAGGTGATGCCCGTCTGCCGCGTAACGTCCCGCAACAAAATCGGTCCCGCCCAAGAATCGCCCTGGCCCGTTCCCCTACTACCGGAGCTAGTCGGGAGGGATCCCTTTCCGCGAACCGGCGGACCACCGGGACCTCCCGAGTCGGGGCGAGCTTTGACTGCAACTGGGGTCGAGGGACTGGCGCCGGTCTCCGGCGGCCGGGCGCCCTGGCTTGACCTTGGGTGCATTTGCAAATCTCGCAAGATAAGAAACAGCGCCCCGCAAGCCGCCGCGGTCAAGCCAACCCCAATCGCAGTCATGGCGACCACGAGCGGCCGCCCGTTCCGCCTGCGCATATCACTCTTTCTCCATCAACGCCGAATAGAGTTGGCGGTACCGGGGGTTGCGAGGCTCCAAGGTCACGGCCTTTCGTAGGGCCAATCGGGCGCCTCGTCGGTCGCCGAGTTGCTCGCAGATCGAGCCTTGGACGAAGAAGTTCCACGCGCTAGGTTCGAGATCCGCCGCTTTGGCCGCCAGCAGTCTGGCCAGGGGCAGGTTCTTGCCGCTGCGAAGGTAAATTTCGGCCAGTCCGGCGTAACCGACGGCGCTGTCCGTGGCCATCGCGCACAGTTCTCGGAAGGCTTTTTCCGCCTCCTCCCAACGTGCCAACCGGCCCAAAAGAATGCCCAAAGTCTTCAGGTGAGCGGGTTGTTCAGGCTCGATTTGGCGGAGTTCTTCCACCACGGCCAGGGCCTCGGCCAGCCGCCCTTGCTGACCATACAGATCGGCGAGGGCGGCGCGGCACCCCGTGTGCTCCGGCCAAAGCTGGGCGGCCCGTCGCAGATGCCGCTCGGCCTCGTCGCTACGCTCATGCGACCCGTACACCGCGGCAATCATTGTCAGAAGGTCAGCCACGAATTTAGGTGCGAAAATTCTATCGCCTTGTTGCTCGCCCGCTTCATCCAGATTCTTTCTTTTCGATTGGTTTTCCAGTCGCTTCAGGCGCGTCATTTCCGCCCGATGCTTGTCGGCCTGTTCCTTTTGTCCGAGGCGGGCAAGGGCCTGGGCCAGCCCGTGATGAGCACGCGTCGAGGACCGGTCGATGCGTAGCGCTCTTTGGAATTGGTCCTTGGCCTTGTTGAACTCGTCGAGCCGCAAATAGGCTTCGCCGAGCGCGATGAGCTGTGCAGCCGTGGGCGGGTAGCTTGCCAGCGAGTCTTCCAATACGCTTGCGGCCTCGCGGAACCTACCTTGGTCAGACAACACGGAGGCCAGCGTTCCCGCAAAACTCCCAACAGCGCCTGGCACCGCCATCGCCCGCCGCAAGAGCTGTTCGGCTTCCTGGTACTCGCCACGGTTGGCGGCACGCATCGCCAGACTGGAGTACGCGGGAAGGAAATCTGCGTCCAATTCCAGGCAGCGCTGCCAACAGACCACCTCGCCAGCGTCGTCGTGCGCGAGGTTATGGAGGTGCGCCAACGCCGCCACCGCTTGGACATCATGGGGGTACTCGGCCAGCACGCGAGCAACAGCTTGTTTGGCCTCTTCGGCCAATGCCCGATACTCCGGGTTCAGATCTTCCGCCAACGTCGGCAGGGGCAGTCCGGCAACCTCGGTCAGATAGATCGCCTCTGGCAGCCCAACTCCCGCTTCCCACCCATAGCGCGCTAGCACGAGTCCGGCGGTCCAAGCCGTCGCGGCGACCACCGCGAGCGCGACCCAAGTCGGAACCTCACGAGCGGAGAAAAGCCGACGCATGAGAGCGGCATTCCTCATTTGACGATCATCGAGGGACCGCGACTGGCCGGGACTGTCCGTAGCGGCCAAGAGAAGATGTCAACCAGCCCAGGAACCTTCGCACCGCCTCCAGAAATCGGGGCAAAGCAACAAGGTCCCACACGCTGGCAGTATAACCTCGGTCTTCTTCGTTGCCAATCGTCCGGCCGTGGCCAGATCAGATGTCTTTGGGGATTTCGTAACCTTTCCGTTGCGGACGCACGAGATACGTGTTGGCCTCGGCGTCGTCTGAAAAGATTTCCTGAACGGGATCCCAGCGGAGTTTGCGACCCGTCCAGCGTGCAATGTTCGCCAAGTGACATACGGTGCAAGACCGGTGGCCAATCTCCTCGTGGGCAATAGGTTTTTGACGCGACCTCATGCATTCGACCCAATTCCGCAAGTGGTGGTCGCTACGGTCGAGGTGGAGATCGCTGTCGCGGATCGGCTCTTTGGAGATAGAAATGGGTTTGGTGTTGAATCGGCCACGGTGCATGAACAGCGTGCCTTTATCGCCGATGAAGATCGCCCCGAACACCGAGGCGGGTTCCGCGGGCGACTCGTTAGACGGGGGAACGGTAATGCCCATCGGAGAGCACGGGTGTTCGAGTCTCAACTCCACGCCGTTGGCGTAGCGGTAGGTGACTTTCGCGTCCCAGGACTTGTTTTCCGCCCAGACCTCCACCGGGCCGGTATCGTCGGCGTCGAGGGCCCATTGCACGCAATCCAAGGCGTGGGAACCGGCATTGAGCACCCAGCCGCCCGAGAACTCGGAGATGTTGTGCCAGCCTGGGTTGTTGTAGGTTAAGTAGACGTTCATGCTGAAGGGAACGAGCTCGGCAGGCCCGCACCACCGGTCCCAATCCAGCCCCTCCGGCACAGGCTCTACCTCCGTGGCGAAGTCACGGTACGGCCTCGAACTCACCCAGTTCTGGCAAATCACCGTCTTGACCTTGCCGATCCGCCCATTGCGAATGTACTCGGCGGCTTCGCGGTTTCGCGGCGTGGAACGCTGTTGCGTGCCGGTCTGAAACACCCGCTTGTACTTCTGCACCGCTTGGACGATCGCCCGACCCTCGCGGATAGTCAAGCACAGCGGTTTTTCGGCGTAGACGTCTTTGCCGGCTTGACAGGCGTGGATACAAGGCAACGCGCGGAAGTGCTCGGTGGTCGCGATGATGACCCCATCGACATCACGCGATTCGAGCAATTTCCGGTAGTCTTGAAACACGGCGAACTTACCGCCGCTCGAATGGAGGAAATGCTGCTCGAAGTATTTCAAATACCCTCGGGCTTTTTGCGGCCAAATATCGCAGCCCGCCACCACTTGGCAGCCGCTCTTGCAGACGTCGGCAATTTCTCCGTACATTTGCCGTGCTCGGCGGCCCGTGCCGATGATCCCCAAGCCAATCCGCTCGTTCGCGCCGGGCTTGCCTGGCGAGGCCAACACG
>CALFBP010000061.1 GCA_937951625.1 uncultured Thermoguttaceae bacterium | reverse complement strand
GCGGAGATCAGCCGACTTCGATCAATTCCGGCAAACGCTTCGTGGGCGTGGGGGCTTCGCGCGGAGGTTGCACGCGGCAGGTCAAAGGCTGGCACAGCGTGGGCGAGAACCAGCCTTCGGGAAGCGGGAGTTTCGCCGCCGCTTCGTTCTGTTCGTAAAACATCGGCGGCTCATAGGTCCATCCGTGGGCCAAACGCTGCTCTTCGCGGCGGAGGGTCCAATGCACATAGGGACCACCCAAGGCCGCAAACAAACGCGATCTCCAACCAAATTCTTCGTGAAGCCCCCGGAGGATGGCGTCCATCTTGGCCCGCAACGCGGGCTGCTTGCGGTAGTAGCGCCGCGCAGCGCCCACCACGGCCGAAAAGATGGTTCCCAAATCGCGAGCCTCCCAGGCGAAGCGGCCGCGGATCCGCGGATCGGGGTGATTTTTGTAGCGGCGGTAGCCGGCCAACGTGGTCCGCACGATCCGGATCACGCTCGGCCCGTTCACCTCAAAGTCCCGCTTGAACGCTCGAACGATCAATTCCGCTTCCAAGCCTTCGGGAATATGCGGGTGGCGGTAGTTGAAAATGTACTGGCCGTGGATGTCCGCCGGGTCGTACTCGCTTTCGTCTTTCAAGCGTCCCTGGGCTTTTAGTTCGGCGTGCAGGGGTGTGCCCGGGATGGGCGTGTAGAGCATGAATTGATGGAAATCCGTGTCGTGGGCCACGGCGTAGTCGATCGCCGCGTCGATGTTCTCAGGCGTGTGGTTCTCCAGACCGATGATCGTGGACCCCAAGACGCGGATGCCATGTGATTGCAACTTCCGGACCAAGGCCCGGGTATCCGCCCCGTGCAGCTTGGTATACCGGCTATTTTCGCCCTCCAGGCCCATCCAAACCCAAGAGATGCCCAGGCCCACGAGCTGATCGATGGAGTAGGAACGCAGCACGTTGGCGGAGCTGAAAACGTAGAGCGACCAGCCCTTGCCATGCCGCTCCATCAGTTCCAACAGCCGGAGGGCCCGCTTGCGGTACAAAAGAAAGTTCTCGTCCATGACAAAGAACGAGCGGACCTGCATCGACTGTTCCATCTGGCACATGATGTCGAACAGCTCGTCGCCGGTCTCGTAAAAGTGGATGGCGTTACCCTTGCCGCCGAACATCGCCGAGGTGGAGCAGAAGTTGCAGCCCATCGGGCAGCCGACCGACGGAATAAGCGTGGCGGCGACGTCGCCAGGCTTATCGCGGACGGAAATGCCCACGTTGCGCGTGCCGAGGCCGGAGACGATTTGCGGATGGCGGATGGGTCGATCCGTGGGTTCTCCAAGATACGCCCGAAACCAGCGGACCCCATCGCCCTTGACCACGTGATCAGCGCCGGTCCATTGCTTCAGGTCGGGTACATTGGCGATGTGACCGCCCACCACGACCACGGCCTGCGGCTGGTATTGCCGGATCAGCCGGATCATCTCGCGGACTTTCGCCTTATTGGAGATGATGCTGCTGATGCCGATGATGTCGTACTGCCGCGCCCGCAGTTCCTCGATGAACCGGTCTCGCGTAGGGAAATCCAAAAGAGTGCAGGGGGCCTGGATATTGGCTTGGATCAACATCAAGCCCCAGGAGCGGTGAAACATGCGGAGCGAAAACGCCCCTTGAACCCGCGTGACTTGGTTATGGTACAGCTCCATCGGGTTCAACGCCCGGCTGCCGTACTCATCGTCCTTGCCGTAGGGACCAAAGACGCTGGTCAGCAAGACTCGGGCGCGGGAGCGAAGCGGATGCGGGGCGGGCAGGGAAGACTCCGGATGGATGGCAAAGGACAAATCTCTAACAAACGTTTCCATGCTCGTGTTCTCGCTCTAGCTGTTTGGATAGCCCCTGAATCCGCTTGATTCTAATGCACATCGCCCAGCGTTGAGTCGCGGCTTTGTATGAAGCGGGTAATAGATTTGTAAACGGCCTTTGCCTTTGCCGACCAAGCGGGAAATTATGGCGGCGTTGCACGGAATCCCCCTCCTGTTTGCGGAATCGCGATACGGCTGGTGGGGGTTCTCGTCTCGTGCCAGGAAACACGAGGATTGCCACGCTTCACGAAGCCCACTTTGCTTCTTGCGATTGGTTTCGAGTTGTGCTTCCTATAAACCGCAAGCGCAGATGGTCCGTACAAAATTTTTCGCCCGATGGTTCCCTTGCCCACCTCGCAGCGGCATGGGTAGGCTAATCCTTATTCCGTGACGATGCCGCAAGAGGGACCTCTGGGTTCGTGACGTGATCCAACAGCGAGAGCGGAAATTCGCGGAAATCCAACGGAATAGCGGGAGATCCAAGAATGACTTCAGTTAGGAAAGCGTTGCTCATGGCCGTTTTGATCTCGCTTCCCAGCCCGGCGCTGGCCGAAGCCGGCATCTCCTACCCGCCCACGCGGCGAATGGACCTAGTCGAAAGCCTTCACGGGGTGCAAGTCGCGGATCCGTATCGTTGGCTAGAGGAAGACGTGCGTCAATCGAAGGAGGTCGCCGATTGGGTGGCCGCACAAAACAAGGTGACTTCCAGTTACCTCTCCGCGATCCCTGAGCGCGAGAAGATTCGCAAGCGGCTGACCGAATTGTGGGACTTCGCTCAATATTCGTCGCCGTTCAAAGAGGGGGGACGTTACTTCTATTTCAAAAATGACGGCCTCCAGAATCAGTCGGTGCTCTACGTGATGGATTCCTTGGACGGCGAGGCCCGCGTGCTGATCGACCCGAACACCTGGTCCCCGGACGGCACCATCGCTCTGTCGGGCGTGGTGCCCAGCGAAGACGGCAAATATCTCGCCTACGGCGTCGCCGAGGCAGGCTCGGATTGGACCACCTGGCGCGTGTTGGAGATCGCTTCTCAAAAGCCATTGCCCGATGAACTGAAATGGACCAAGTTCACTCGGGCAGCCTGGACCAAGGATTCCCAAGGATTTTTCTACAGCCGCTATGACGAGCCGCAGAAGGGCGCCGAGTTTCAGGTCCAGAATCTGAACAACAAGCTCTACTACCACCGTCTTGGGAGGCCCCAGTCGGAAGACGTGTTAGTCTACTACCGGCCCGATCACCCCGAGTGGATGTACGACGCGACCGTCTCCGACGACGGCCGCTGGCTGGTGATCACCACCGCTCGCGGCACGGACGAAAAGTACCGCGTGACGGTCAAGGACCTCGCCGAGCCGTATGCCATGCCGGTCGAATTGATCGATCACTTTGACCACGAATTCACTTTTGTGGGCAATGACGGGTCGGTGCTCTACTTCCAAACCGATGCCGACGCCCCACGGCGCCGTGTCATCGCCATCGACCTCACCAAGCCGCAGCGGGCCGCATGGAAAGAGATCATCCCCCAAGCCGAGGAAACGCTCCAGCAAGTCAACGTCGTCGGCGACCATTTCGTGGCCGAGTATCTCAAGGACGTCAAGCCGCAAGTCAAAATCTTCACCATGGATGGCCGCTTCGTCCGTGAGGTCCAGTTTCCAGGCATTGGCTCGGCCGCCGGCTTTGGCGGGCGGCGATCGCACACCGAAACGTTCTACTCGTTCTCCAGTTTCGCCACGCCGCCGAGCATCTATCGGTACGACATGCTGACCGGCGAGAGTCGCCTCATTCGCCGCTCCGAAGTGAAATTCAACCCCGACGACTACGAGGTCAAGCAAGTCTTTTACCAGAGCAAGGACGGTACCCGCGTGCCGATGTTCATTTCGCACAAAAAGGGTCTGAAGCTTGACGGCGCGAACCCCACGCTGTTGTACGGCTACGGCGGATTCAACATCTCGCTCACGCCAACGTTTTCCGTTGGCCGCCTAATGTGGATGGAGTTGGGCGGTGTGTACGCTGTGCCCAATCTCCGCGGCGGCGGTGAATACGGCAAGCCCTGGCACGACGCCGGGCGGCTGTTGAACAAACAAAACGTCTTCGACGACTTCATCGCGGCGGCCGAATGGCTCATCGCCAACCGCTATACCCGGCCCGACAAGCTGGCGATCCAGGGTGGCAGCAACGGTGGGCTGTTGGTGGGGGCCGTCATGACCCAACGACCGGAGTTGTTCGGCGCCTGCCTCCCCGCGGTGGGCGTGATGGACATGCTCCGCTTCCATAAGTTCACCGAGGGCCGCCTCTGGGTCGATGATTACGGCTCGCCCGACGATCCCACGCAATTCAAGGTCTTGCTGAGTTATTCCCCGTACCACAACATCAAGCCGGGCACGAAATATCCGGCCACGCTGGTCAGCACCGCCGACACGGACGACCGGGTGGTGCCAGGCCACAGCTTCAAGTTCGCCGCCGCGCTGCAAGCCGCTCAGGCTGGCGAGGCCCCCGTGCTGATCCGCATCACCACCCGCGCCGGACACGGCGCTGGCAAACCCACCGCCAAGCGGATCGAAGAAATCAGCGACGACTGGGCCTTTCTCGTGAAGAACCTCCGCATGACGCTGCCGTGAACGCGTGCAAGAGAAAGCGACACGGGTGGGTCCACCAAGGCAAACGCCCAAAAAATCAGGAAAACGTCTCATGCCTCGGGCCTCAGAAACGGGCTGCGCTGCTACGCCAACAGTCGTTTGCTCGTTTCGCCCACGGTCTCGCGGACATAACGGGGCACGGCGTAGCCGGGCAAGATCGCGCGGAGTTGGCGGATCAGTTCCACGCCTTCAGCCTCCGGCACTTCGAAATGCGCCGCCCCAGCCACACGGTCGAGCTGGTGAAGGTAATAAGGAATCACGCCCAGGTTGACCAGCCGCTCGAACAATTCGGCAAGCACTTCGACGCGGTCGTTCACGCGGCGAAGCAACACCGATTGACTGAGCAGCACGATCCCGGCCGCGCGAAACTTGGCAAGTGCGGCCGCCACGGTTTCGTCGATTTCCGCGGGATGGTTGACATGAATCACCACAATCAGGGGATCAAATGCCGCATCGGAGGGGTGCATTGCCTCCATCAGTGCCTTGGTGATGCGTTGGGGCAGGACCACAGGGACGCGGGTGTGGATCCGCAGCCGAGCTACATGGCGTATGCGCGAGAGTCGGGCGAGCAGCTCCGCCAGTTTCTCATCCGCCAGCATGAGCGGGTCGCCACCGCTCAAAATGACCTCGTGGATCGAGGGGTCGGCCTCAATCTGAGCAAGGTTTTTTGTCCATTGGCATTCATCGGGAGGGGGCAAGCGGTCGCGGAGGTGACGTCGGAAGCAGAAGCGGCAATGGACGGCGCAAATTGAACTTGCTACGATCAAAAGTCGGCCCGGATACTTTCGCAGAGTGCCGCCCTGCTGGAGTAATTGATCCTCCCCAACTGGGTCTGTATGGAAACCTGGGGGGCATTCCATCTCTTCGGGCCGTGGCATCACCTGAAGCAAGAGGGGATGCTCTGGATCCCCTTTCGGGATTCGGGAAAGGTAGGACTTTGGGACAAGCAGGGGGAAGTCAGGGGACTTTAACCGGGCGACGGGCCCTGATTTGTTCGGTAGATTTAAGTAGTGATAGAGCTCGTCAAGTTCTGTAATGAAAAGGGGGGACTTTTCGCTCCAGTTGGCGTCAGTCAAACGGATGGACCTTTCCACGCGACGGCAAGAAAGTAAAATAACCCCTCTTCCATGCTAACAAAAGGGTTTTGTCTCAGGAAGCTGAACACAGGGCATCGCACGTGGCTTCGTACAACACAAGCGAGTTTCGTAAGGGGTTGAAGGTCCAGTTGGACGGCGACCCCTACTTGATGATCGAGTGCAATTTCGTCAAGCCGGGCAAGGGGCAAGCGCTTTACAAGTGCAAGCTCCGCAATCTGCTCCGCGGCACGGTGATCGACCGGACGTATAAGAGCGGCGATTCGATCGAGGCCGCCGACGTCGAGGAAATCGAGGCCCAGTTCCTTTACCGCCAGCAAGACCAGTTCGTGTTCATGGACAACAAGACCTATGAGCAATACGAGCTGAGCAAGGAACTGGTGGATGAGGCGTGGAAGTACCTCAAAGAAGGCATGATTTGCAGCATGACGTTGTTCAATGGCAATCCGATCAGCGTCTCCCCGCCGAATCACGTCGTGCTGAAGATCGAATACTGCGAACCAGGCGTCCGCGGCAACACGGCGACGAACGTCACCAAGCCTTGCCGGATGGAGACGGGGGCGGAGATTCTTTGTCCGGCGTTCGTGGAGATGGGCGAGTACATCAAAGTCGACACCCGCACTGGGGAATACATCGAACGCGTGAAAGAGTAACGTGTTGAGCGAAGCGGGCACTTTGGGGACGGTCCATGACCCTGACCGCCGATTTTTTGCCCACCGCTTCCTGGGAGAACCTACGGCTTCGGGCTCGTTTGTTAGCCAAAGTTCGCCAGTTTTTCGAGGCACGCGGCTTTTTGGAGGTGGAAACGCCCCTGCTTTCGGCCGACACGGTAGTCGATCGCCACTTGGACCCCTTTGCCGTGCCGATGCCCAAGCAGTTCTCCAGCCCGGCCTTGCCGGAAACCATGTGGCTCCAGACCTCGCCCGAGCTGGGCATGAAGCGTTTGCTGGCGGCTGGGGCAACTGCGATTTATCAAGTGACCCGGTCCTTCCGCCAAGGCGAATCGGGCCCGCTGCACAATCCCGAGTTCACCCTCGTCGAGTGGTATCGGGTAGGCGACGACGTGAATTCGGGAATGGAGCTTTTGAGCGATTTGTGCGAATGGCTTTTGGATCGCGGCCCGGCGGAGAGGGTCTCCTATGCCGAGGCCTTCGAAAGCCAGACGGGTTTAGATCCTCATCAGGCGACGGTGGCGGAGCTAGCAAGCCGGGCCCGGGAACTGGGCATCACCGTCCCGGCAAGCCTCGACGCGGAGGATCGCGACGGTTGGCTCGATCTGCTTTTGGCGGAGAGGGTGCAGCCGGCGTTGGGGCCTCGCCGCCCGGTGATCGTGTACGATTACCCCGCCAGCCAGGCGGCTTTGGCTCGGGTGCGGCCGGGCAAGCCGCCGGTCGCCGAACGTTTTGAGCTTTATGTCTCGGGAATTGAGTTGGCCAACGGTTACCACGAATTGACCGATCCCACCGAGCTTCGCCTGCGCAATCGGACCAACAACGCCTGGCGGCGGAAGGCACAAAAGCCAACCTTGCCCGAAAACAGCCGCCTGCTCGCGGCGATGGAGTCCGGGCTGCCTCCGGCCACCGGCGTTGCCTTGGGCTTCGATCGTGTGGCAATGCTCGCCGCCGGCGCAAAACACCTTCACGAAGTGATGGCGTTCCCCATCGACCGGGCCTAGTGCATCGCAACCGAGATCGCGTACAATCGGACACGAAAAACAACGCGCGGCCCAAGTTTGTTCCTTCTGTGAGGTCTGGCGCCATCGGCCTTGCGAAGACCGGGCGGGCAGGCCGCCAGGCGGCGTGAAAACCTTGCGATGACGCAGTCCTTGTCCCAAGTCACCGTACGCTGAATCGCAATGAACGAGAATTTCGATCCCTACCGGGAAGCCTTAGTCATCGAGACGAAGACCATCTGGCCGGAAGAGCTTCCTAGCCTAACTCCGGACGAACGTCAGCGGATCGAAGCCGCCTTGCACGCCGATGCCGCTCGAGCGTCCCAGCTTGAGTACGTCCGCTTGCACGCCGGATTCTGTCGCCAAATCACGGTGACCGCCGCGGACTTAGAGCGTTTGCAATCCAATCGATCCGGCTGAAGTGCGGAAGAAGGCGAAGCCGGTCAAGAGGAGACGAGGCGTGAGCGAGTCGGTCGAAATTGTCCACGTGGAGTTGGGCGAGCGGAGTTACGACATCGAGATTGGCCAGGGGAATCTCGATGCGCTGGGGCAATTCGTCGCCGCCCGAGGCGATGTGTCGCACGCCGTGGTGGTCACCGATGAGAACGTGGAGAAGCCTCATGGGCTGCACGCGGCCGAGTGCCTGGCGCGAAACTCCACCATGGTAGACCTCGTGGTCATCGAGCCGGGCGAGCAATCCAAATGCGTGGCCACGGCCGCCGAGCTTTGGGAAAAACTCTTGGACTTGGGGGCCGACCGCAAGACGGTGGTGGTGGCCGTCGGTGGCGGCGTGATTGGCGACTTGGCTGGGTTCGTCGCTGCCACCTATGCCCGGGGAATCCCCTTTTTCCAGGTGCCCACTTCGCTCTTGGCACAGGTCGACAGCTCCGTGGGCGGCAAGGTGGGCATCAACTTGCCGGCAGCCAAAAATATGGTGGGCGCATTTCTTCAACCGCGGGGCGTGTTGATCGACACGGCCACCCTGGCCACGCTTCCCGATCCAGAGTATCGTGCCGGCCTGGGCGAAGTGGTCAAATACGGCGTCATCCTCGACGCCGCTTTGTTCGAGTTTCTGGAAAACAACGTGGATCGACTCCTCCGCCGTGACAACCAGGTGTTGCGCCGCGTGATCGCCCGATGTTGCCGCTTGAAGGCCGACATCGTCGAGCAGGACGAACGGGAGGTGACGGGTCTGCGGGCCGTGCTGAATTATGGCCACACGATCGGACACGCGCTGGAAAGCCTCTCAGGCTACGGCACGCTGCTGCACGGTCAGGCGGTGGCGATCGGCATGGTCTGCGCGTCCCGACTGGCCGAACGACTGGGGCGAATCGACCCCTCGATTACAGATCGGCAAGAGAGACTTTTGACCGCCTTCGGCTTGCCAACGCACCTGCCTGAAGTCGATGTCGATCAGATCGTCCGGGCCATGATGCACGACAAAAAAGTCCAGCACGGCCAATTGCGATTTGTGCTGCCCTCGCGATTGGGGCGGGCCGAACTCGTGGCCAACGTGGACAGCGAGATGGTCCGTCAGGTGTTAAAAGAGTGGTAACGGCCAAACCCCCAATGCGCCTGGCGTGGAGATCAGCCCCTCGCGCGAACACCGCGAACCTCTTGGCAGGCTGTTTCGCCGAAAGCGCCGGTCAACACGGCGGCGTCGCATCGGCGAGGCGCATCTGAAGTGCGATCCATACGAACGCGGATTTCTCGAGCGCGAGCTTCTCAGACCCGAACCTCGGCCGTGCCGCTTGATGCGGCCTGATACTTGGCCAGGATCGGATCGACGACCTCGGCGAGAAATTCGTCGACTTGCTCTGGGGCCCGACCAACGAATTTCCGCGGATCCAGCGCGGCATCCAGGTCCACGTGCGTGAAGGCGGGGTCGGCGGCCAGCCGGTCGAGCAAATCGTTTGGGGCCCCCTCTTGTTTGACCATGGCGGCAGCGGCTTGACTGTGGCGGCGAATCCGCTCGTGCAGGTCCTGACGATCCCCGCCCGACGCGACCGCGGCCATGAGGATGTTCTCCGTGGCCATGAAAGGGAGTTCCGCGTCGAGATTCTTCGCAATGACGCGGGGATACACGACCAGGCCGCTGGCGATGTTCTGATACAAAATCAACACCGCGTCGATGGCCAGAAATGCCTGCGGGATCACCAGCCGACGGTTCGCGCTATCGTCCAACGTTCGTTCCAACCATTGGGTGGCGGCGGTCATGGCCGGGCTGGATGCCAGACTGATCACGAACCGCGCCAGCGAACACATCCGCTCGCTCCGCATGGGATTCCGCTTGTAGGCCATGGCCGAAGAGCCGATCTGCTCTGTCTCGAAAGGCTCCTCCACTTCCTTACGATGTTGCAAAAGCCGCAAATCCGTGCCCATCTTGTGCGCGCTTTCGGCAATGCCGGAAAGGGCCGCCAGGACTTGAGCGTCGATTTTCCGGGGGTAGGTCTGCCCGGTAACGGGAAAAGACTTGGCAAAGCCGATCTTTTCGCAGATCAATTGCTCCAAACGGCGGACCTTGGCGTGGTCGCCGCCGAAAAGCTCCAAAAAGCTCGCTTGAGTCCCGGTGGTGCCTTTCGAGCCTAGGGCATGGATGGTTTCTAAACGGTGCTCGATCTCGGTCAGGTCAAGCACCAGATCGTAGGCCCAGAGGCACGCCCGCTTGCCCAACGTGGTCGGCTGGGCCGGTTGCATGTGGGTAAAGGCCAGGCACGCCAAGTCGCGATGCCGCCGGGCGAAATCGGCGAGCTTTCCCAGTACCCCCACCAGCCGGCTCCGCACCATCTCCAGTGCCTCACGGAGCAGCAACAAATCGGTGTTGTCGGTCACATAACAGCTTGTCGCCCCGAGGTGGATGATGGGCCGGGCCTTGGGGCAGGCATCGCCATAGGCGTGGACATGCGCCATCACGTCGTGACGCAGCCGCCGTTCGTATTGCTCGGCCGCCGCGAAGTCGATCTGGTCCACGTTCGCTCGAAGCTCCGCAATCTGCTCCGCGGTGATGGGAAGCCCCAACTCGGCCTCGGCCTCGGCCAAGGCGACCCAAAGTTTTCGCCACGTGCTGAACTTCCGCTTTGGTCCCCACAAGGCCGACATCTCGGCCGAGGCGTAGCGGGCGATTAAGGGATTGTCGTAGAATTCGGCTGGCTGGGTCATGAGAACTTCAGTCAAAAACCAAGGTGGGAAAAGAGGGCCAAGAGGCGTTTGTCTCCCAAGGAGCGTGGCGGCATTGTACCGGTTTGAGGTAAGAAACAGCAACCCTTCGGGTTTCCACAAGTTTCAGCCGCGAGGGCCCCTCTCCCTGGACGAGAACCAAGCGCTTACGGCCTGCGGTCTTTCGCTTGGATGCCGTTGGGAACTATGGGAAGTGGCTAGCGCTGGGCGACTTCGACTATACTGGCGCGACCGCGGAGTCCGCCTTACTTTGTCTGCGCCATTCACTCGACGGAGAGCAACCATCATGCAAGCACCGAATATGACTCGACGCCAATTCACGGCCCTTTCCGCCGCTGCGGCGGGCGGGATGCTGATTCCCCAAGGTTTCGCCGCGGAAAATCAGTACGACGTAGACAAAATCCCTGTCGCCCAAACCGATCACTTCTGGTACCGCGGCAAACCCCAGGGGCTGTTCGTCGACTCGCAGCGCGACAACAAGGCCTTCGGCTATTCCGACGGGAAGATCTTCCTGTCGGAAGACAACGGCCACACCTGGCCGCACGTGGCCGAGTTTCCCGACGCCCGGCATATCGTCTTTAGCTGCATCCTCAAAAATGGCAACATCCTCTTCAGTGCGTTGGCAAAACTCTACCTGAGCACCGACAACTTGAAGAGTTACCGGCAAATCACGGTCAAAAACGCCGATGGCTCCGACTATCTGCCCCACGAGCCAAAGAACCCGCAGAACCCAGGCTGGTATTTCCACAGCCTCTCGGGAGTGAACACGTGGGAGGTGGGGGGCCGCGAAATGCTGGTCTGGGGCAATTATTGCAACGTGGTCGGCGGCGCGGCGCCGGTCAACATCTACTACTCCACCGATAGCGGGCAGACGGTGAAAATCGCGTACTCCTTTGGCCAGAACCCGTTTTTCCGCGACGACGGCTCGGGCGGCGGGGGGAAGACGGGAACCCTGCTCGGAAATCCCGACAATCCCGTCCTCTGCCGCCACATCCATGACGTGGCCTACAACCCGGCGGAAAACGCCTTCTACGCCTGCACCGGCGACTTCAACCAGCCGTTCGGCCATGAATGCCATTGGCTACGGGGCATCTACGACGCGGCAAGCGACCGCTGGCAGTGGAAGGTGCTCGTCTCGGCCCCCATGAATTCGCGGTACAAATGCGGCGGCCTGAACTTCGTGGATGGCAAGCTCTACTGGATCAGCGACGCCAATGGTCCGGAACCCCACGACCGCGGCGTCTTCTCCTGCGATCCCGCCGACATCCCCAACCCCAAGGCCCACACCATGCTCTACAACCCCGGCGTGGAATCGGGAAACATGATCATCCAAGACGGCGTGATCCTGGCCTCCCATTGTGCTCCGGCTTCGCCCCTGGCAACAGGGTTCATCGTCTCCTTGGACATGGGCAAGACGTGGGCGCAGTACGACTTGAAGGAGTTCGGCCGACGGTCGCCCTGCCGTTTCCACCGGAAAAACGGCGAGGGGTGGTTCCGCGTGGACCTCCGGTCCTATTGGGTCACGCCCGCCGAAATGATGTTCATCAAGCCCAAACCTTCGCCGGGCACCGACGGCACCCAACGCCAAGCGTCGTGAGACGGATCACCAAAGGATTTCGGCTTCGGGCAACGCCGTTTTCAGCTCGGCGACCCCACGCTCGGTCACTTGGGTGGCGAACAACGACACATAGCGGAGTTGCGGCATCCGTTGGAGGTATTTCAGCCCGGCGTCGGTCACGTCCGTGCCGTCCAGACGAAGTCGCTCTAAACGGCGAAAGGCCGGCAGGTGCTTTATCCCCGCATCGGTAACCCGACTATCGGTGAGCTCGAGGATTTGAAGGTCGGAGAGTGCCGTCAGCGCCTCCAGTCCGGCGTCGCCCCTGGCCGTGGCCCAAACCCAGTCTTTTCCCTCCAGCCGAAACCTGTCACAGGAATGGGCTCCGTGTTGCATGAGCCTTAATTCCAAGCGGTCGCGCTGTTGAATTGTCTCGAACCGGCGCCACGCCCAACCAACGGCCAGCAGTCCTCCCGCTACGATGAGCAAGATCAGCCAAAGGGTTTGGCGTTGAAGGTGGCGATAACGGTGTTTGGTTTTTGTATGGGCGGCACGCGGGCCAGGTTGAGTTTCAGGCGACGGCATCAGCGACAGTGCTTCCAAAAGAGAGGGTAAGACAAGCGAAGGGCCAAGTTCGACGTAGGACGCCTAGGGACTCGACTGAATTTCCCCGCCGATGTGGTTCTTCGGCTGTTTGTCCCTGCGGCGGCAGAAGGGAAACAAGTTCGTTCCGTTTCGGTTTACCTGAGGACTCCTTTTTCATCCTACCGTCGATTGGCCGCTCAGGCAAAGGCCTGCGGTGCTACGATGGCGATCAGGCTGCGATCTGGGGCAAGCCAGGCGTCGTGCCCGCCGTAGAGAAACTGAGCAGGCTAAGCACACCGGCGGAGCAAGGGTCGATGAGGTGAGCCTTGACGCAAGTTCCGCGGCCGATTAATCTGCCCGAGTGTTTTTTCGGCCGACTCTTGGCACGCTGAGCTTTTCCGCACATGGATTCCGCCAGACTCCAGCCCCTGGACATGGCCCTGGTGGCCGCCTATCTGATCGGCGTCACGGTGACCGGCCTGTGGCTCACGCGGGGCGTGAAGACCAGCCGCGACTACTTCTTGGCCGGGAAGACACTTCCCTGGTGGGCGGTGGGCATGTCGCTGGTGGTTTCGGACATCGGCGCCAAGGACATGGTCGGGCTGGCGGCCGACGGGTACCGCTACGGTCTGGTGATGATGAATTTCGACTTCATCGGCTGTGCGTTTCCCGTGCTCGCCGCTGCTTTCCTCTTCATGCCCTTTTTGTGGATCGCCGGAGTTTACACTGTGCCGGAGTATCTCGGCCGCCGCTACAACGCCGCGGTGCGGACGTTCTTCGCCTTGATCTGGGCCCTGTTCATGATGGGCACGGTGGGGACGATCCTAGTCAGTTCCGCGGTCATGTTCGAGGCCCTCTTAGGCTGGAATTTCTGGTGGTCGGTGGGGATCACGGCGATCGTCGTGGGCCTGTTCACCACCACTGGCGGACTGAAGGCCGTGGTGTTGACCGACGCCATCTCCTGCGTGGTGCTGATCGTCGGGGCGTCGCTGATCTGCATTTTAGGTCTCCATCGAGTAGGCGGTTGGGAGGGGCTGCAAGCGACGATCGGCAGCTTGGACTGGACGGCCCACCACTTCCATCTCGTGCTGCCCGCCGACCATCCGGCGTTTCCCTGGCCGGCCGTGCTGCTGGGACTGGGCTTCGTGCTCGGACCGGCCTATTGGATCGGCAACCAGGCGATTGTTCAGCGGACCCTCGGGGCCGGTAGCCAGAACCAGGCCCGGGCCTCGTTCGTCTTTTGCGCGGTCCTCAAGCTGATCTTCCCCGTGCTGCTGGTGCTGCCCGGCCTAATCGGCCTGGCTTTGTTCTACAACGAGCTTGGTGATCCGACCGGCTGGGACGAGGGGGTGGGTAACCGCGTCCTGCCGCTGTTGGTCGTCAACCTGTTGCCTACCGGCGTTTTGGGGATTGTGGTCGGCGCGTTCATGGCGGGCGTGGTCGCCAACCTGGATTCGTACATCAATTCCGCCAGCACGCTGGTCGTTTCCGATCTCTACCGCCCGCTGGTCCGCGGCCGGACCGATGCCCACTATCTCCGCGTCGGGCAGGCGTTGGTGGTCGTGTTTCTTCTTGCCGGGGTGGCCTTCGCGCGGATCATCCAACCTGTCTTCGGTTCGGTCTTCGAGGCATTCCAAACCTTCATGACTTTTTTCCAAGGACCGCTTCTGGCCTTGCTATTGTTGGGAATGCTGACGCGGCGAGCGACGTCGGCCGGCGCCTTGGCGGGCATGATCTTGGGGGTCGGGACCGCAGTGGTGCTCAACTCCGCGCGGTTCCTTTTTGGCCGCGATCAGGGCGTGTCTTACCTTTGGGTAGCCTGGTGGTCGTTCGTTGCGGCGATGGGCGGCGCCGTGGTGGTCAGCCTGCTGACGCGTCCTTATGACGAAGAGCGTTTGCGTGGGCTGGTGTGCTGGGTCCCGACGGGCGAGGAGCCGCAATCATGAGAATTCCGATGTTCTTGATTGCCGCCGAAGGGGTCCGTTTCGCCAGCGGATCATTCTTGGGAAAGGCCGCGTTTATCGGCGTGTTCGTGGCCCTTTTGATTTGGTTGCTCTTTCTCCCGCCCCGACTGATCGATGAGCAGTCCCTTCGCCGTCCTTGGTGGCGAAACGTCCGTTTTTGGGCCGTGGTCGTCACCTTGGTGCAGATTTGGGTTTACTCCCGTTGGGGCTAAAGCCGGCGGTCCGACTGGAGACGCAACGCGCGAAAACGGAGGAAAGGGGGCGTCATCATGAGTGTGATCTTGGAATCGATCGGGCGGCGTCCGAGCCATACGAAAATCGTGGCCACCGTGGGACCAGCATGCGAGGGAGTGGACAAGCTAAGCGAGTTGATCGTGGCGGGTGTGGATGTGTTTCGCATCAACACCGCCCACGGCTCGCGGCAGGATCACGAGCAGATGCTCGGTCAGGTCCGCGAGGCCAGCCGCAGGGCCGCCATGCCCATCGCCGTGCTCGCCGATTTGGCGGGGCCGAAGATTCGGTTGGGAGAGTTGCCAGGCGGGTCGCAGTCGTTGACGGTGGGCGATCGGGTGCGATTCGTGCCCGGCGAAACCCCTTCTTCCCCGGGCGAGTGGACCACCACCTATGCCCCCCTGGTCGACGAGTTGCGGCCCGGCGATCGCGTCGTGCTGGCCGACGGCATGGCCTCGTTGATCGTCGAGGAGGTGGCGCAGGGGGGGGCGGTCTGCCGCGTCGTGCAAAGCGGTGTGGTGCGAACCCGTCAAGGAGTCAACCTCCCCGGCGTCAAGCTCAGCGTGCCCGCCATGAACGAACGGGATCGGGCCAACGCGGCCTGGGCGGCCTCGCAGGGAGTGGACTTCGTCGGCCTGAGCTTCGTGCGTTCGGCGGCCGACATCGAGGAGCTTCGCACCCTGCTGCGCCAACACAATGCCGAGACGCAAATCATCGCCAAAATCGAAAAGCCGGAGGCCGTCGAGAACCTCGATTCCCTCATCGCCGCGGCCGACGCGATCATGGTGGCCCGCGGCGACCTCGGCGTCGAAATCGACATTGCCCGGGTGCCGATGGTTCAGAAACAGATCATCCGGGCGTGCCGCCGGGCGAGAAAGCCCGTGATCGTCGCCACCCAGATGCTCGACAGCATGCACCACTCCCGCCTTCCCACGCGCGCCGAGGCTACCGACGTGGCCAACGCCATCCTGGACGGCGCGGACGCCTGCATGTTGTCAGGCGAAACGGCGATCGGCGAATACCCCAAAGAAGCAGTTGAAATGATGCACCGCATCGCCTTGGCCACGGAGCAGGAAGCGCTTATCCAGCCGGGGCCGATGGAACCGAATGTCGCGGGCGAACTGGTCCATCCGATTACCGAAGCCACGGTCTTTTCGGCTGGCCACATCGCCAGGCAGGTGGGAGCGAAACTGATCGTGGTCGCCAGCACCAGCGGACGCACGGCGGCCAGCATCTCGCAGTATCATCATGGCGTGCCCGTGATCGGCGTCAGCCCCAACGAGGCAGCGCTCCGCCGGATGTGCCTGTATTGGGGCGTCATCCCTGTGGCGGGGGCCCCTACCGAGGACGATGGCCAACTCCTCAAATGGATCGTTCAGCGTGGGCTTGCCTCGGGACTTCTCTCTGGCGGTGACCGGATTGTGCTAATCAGCAGTGTTGGCGGAGCCCCTAGTCGGCACAACGCGATTATCGTCCACCAAGTGCCGTAGGCGCAGGAAGGCCCTCCCCTGGGTTCCGATCCGAGAATGTCGTTTGCCGACGGACCCGACGCGTGGCGGATTGGTCACGCGCTGCGGATTCTGACGTCGCTTCACGGCGTGAATGCGAATTGACCTTTGACCGGCCGGATGGCGCCGTCTTCCATCTCGTAGGTCGTGTCGAAAACGTCCAAGGCCCGATGGTCATGGGTGACGACGATCACGCCGGCGCCGTGTTCATGAGCGACGCGGCGGAATAGCTCCATGACCTGCCGGCCTCGATGACTATCCAAGGCGGCTGTGGGTTCGTCGGCAAGGATCACGCTGGGTTGGTTCGCCAGGGCGCGGGCGACGGCCACGCGTTGCTGCTGGCCCCCGGAAAGCATAGTGGGCTGATAGTCAGCGCGATCGGCGACGCCCAATTCTTCGAGGAGTTCCAAGGCGCGTCGTCGCGCGGCCCGGGACGGAACGCCATTCAGCTCCATGGCGATCTGCACGTTCTCTCGCGCCGAAAGGAAAGGGATCAGGTTCGACTTTTGGAACACATAGCCGATGTGCTTGCGGCGAAACGATCGCAAGTTGGTCAGTGCCGTGGGGCCGTCCATGACGAGTTTTCCGCCGATGAGAATTTGTCCCGAGGTCGGCGGGTTGATCAGTCCGACGGCGGTGAGGAAGGTCGATTTGCCCGCCCCGCTCGGCCCCAACAAGGCGACGACCTCCCCGCGGCGGACCGTCAGCGAGGCGTCCCGCATGGCGACCACCTCGGTGTTGCCGCTGCCGTACACCTTGGTAAGCTGCCGTGTCTCGATCGCTACTGGCTCGCTCATCGAGTCATCACCCCATCAGGGCCTCATTGGGCTGCACCCGCATCGCCCGCCAGATCCCCAACAAACTCGACAAGACGGAGATCACCACCACGATCACGGCCAATTGAAGCAGGTCTTCGTTGGTGACGATCACGCGGCGGGGAAAATAGGGAAACAATTTCTCTCCCACCAGGCGGGCGATCCCGTAACCCGCCGCTCCCAGCGCGATCGCCTGCTGAAGGATCAGGCCGAGGATGGTCCAGTTCGGCGCACCGATCAGTTTCAACAGCGCGATCGAGTGCAGCTTGTCGAGCGTGAGGGTGTAGAGAATCAGCGCCATGATGATGGCCGCAATCACCGTCAGCAGTACCCGAAACATGCCCAATTGCCTTCGGGCCTTGTCCACCATCCCCTGCAACAGGAGTTCTTCCTGGGCGGTCCTGGTGAAAACGGAGACATCGGCCCAGGTGGAGATCGTGGCTGCCACGGCGGCCGGGTCCGCGCCGGGAGCGACCCGGATGACCACCGCACTGAGATCCGGAGAGGTGATGGCGGGCAATTCCGCCGCCGGACGAGCCAGCCGTTCAACCAAAAGCGGCTGGCTCAAAAAAACATCATCTTTCTCGCTGCGGCGTTCCCGGGCCGCCCGCTGGAGCCGTATGGCCTCGCCAGGCATATCGAACTGGACCGCCTGAGCGTCCAACACCGTGAGGAATGCCATTCCTTCGCCATTGGTGCTCACCATGCCGCTAGTGATGCCGACGACGGTAAAGGTGTCTTTGCCCAACTTGATGCGTTCGTTGAGCCGGAAACCGAGCGTCTTGTCAGCCACCATTTCGTAGTGGTTCTGGCCCAACGGCCTACCCGCTATGAGCGGCAACCACTCGCCCTTGTCCAGCGGCCAACTCAGCCCCAAGATCGACATCCGCAGCGGTTTGCCGCGATGCTCCCGCTGGATGGTATGGAAGACGAACTCGCGGGCCGACTGCACGCCCGGTACCGCCAACAGGCGATAGACGAGCGATCGGGGTACCCGCGAGATCTCGGCGAAAGGGCCGCGGGTATCGCGTTGCACGACCCACAGGTCGGCGCCGATCCGCTCGACCAGAAGCGTGGCGTCCTCGATCAGGCCGCGGTAGATGCCTGCCATGCCCATCACGACCATCAACAGCATCCCGATGCCGAAGACCGTGAGGATGAAGCGGCCGAGATTATGCCGAATGTCTTTGGCGGCCAGATTCATGGCGACGCGATTCTCCGTCCTTGCAGGTTTGTCGCCTTGCCACCCTTTTCGGCAACGACGACTTCCCCTGGTTCGAGGCCACCGATCACCTCGACCGATTCCCGACTTCGCAAACCGAGCGTCAAGTCGCGCCAAGCCGCGTACTGTCCTTGGCGAACGAAGGTTCCCGGTTTGCCGTCGCGCCACTGGACCCAGGAGGCCGGCAGAACAACCGTCCCCGCCTTGCGAACCGTCTCGATGTAGACCTCGGCCCGCTGCCCCACCGCCCAATTTTTCGGCAGCTCCAAGACGCGGACGTCGACGGCGAATTCCCTTGTCTCGCGGTCGGCCTGGCGTCCCAACCGCGCCACTTCGCCGCGATAGGCGCGGTCGGGCTCCGAGCGGAACACGACCCGGGCGGGCTGCCCGACCGCCACGCGCGACATCTCTGTTTCATCCACCCAAGCCGTGATCCACAGGTCTTGGGTGGAGACGAGAATCAGGATCGCGGCGCCGGGAACGGCGATGTCGCCGGGATCGCGTTGCCTCTGGACGATCAATCCGTCGAAGGGGGCGACAATCTGCGTATCGCTGAGGAGGGCCTTGCGGTAGGCGAGGGTCGTTTCCGCGGCAATCAACTGCTTTCGGCCTTCGATAAGGGCGGCCTCGGCACGCGCCACGCCCGCCTGAGCCGTTTTCCAGCCGGCGGTCATCTTGTCGACGTCCTCCTGGCTGATTGCCCCGCTGGGACGAAGCCGCACGGCACGGTCATAGCTGGCCTTCGCGTCCTCCAACACCGCAACGGCTTGGACGCGATCCGCTTCCAGGCGATCGAGCGCGGCCTTGGACACCGCCACCGAGGCCTGCGCGATTTCGACCTGCGGCTTCATGTCCACATCGTCCAGCCGGACCAGCAGTTGCCCGGCCTTGACGTGGTCTCCTATATCCACCAAGACTTCCTGGATGCGGCCCGAAATTCGCGGACTGATGGTGGACTTGAAATGGGCTTCCAACGTTCCCGTGCCCATGACTTCCGCAACGATCTCGCCCAACTCGACCTGATGCTCGATCACCGGCGTCGGCGAGAATCGGAACCAGTAGACGACGCCCCCCACGACGGCGAGCACCGCTACGAGTTTGACGATGGTGAACACGCTTCGTTTGAAGTTCAACACGAAATTATTCGCTCCCGGCTTTTCGCCGTCGTGCCGCGGCAAGCGCGGTGACGACCGCCATCCTTACATCCTCGGCGGAGACACCGAGGTCTCGTGCTCGTTCAGTATGGTACTCCAAACACGGCCGACAATCTGCGCCGCTGGCCGCTCCGACGGCGACCAATTCTTCGACAGAGCCGGCTCGCGAGCACGACTGGCACCTGGTGGCGATCACGTCGGCCAGGGCGGTCAATTCGGCGAGGGCTGGGGCGTAGAGGCTTTTGTTTCCAACCATGGCGAGTCTCCCTGATTCAAGCCGCGATGAAGCTGCAATTCGTCCATTGGCTTAGATGGCGCAACCCCCTTCAACGTTACAAGCAGCGAACTTATGCCTGACGCCGAAGCCGTATGGCGATCCGCCCAAGCCCGAAAGCCCCAAGCTCCGGGGCGGTCCGGCCGCAGCGGGCTAACTGCGAAGGACTTCGCAGACGATCTTTCGTTGGCGTCGGGACATGGCCGCGCGCGCCGTCGGGGTATCATCGCGCCAGCCGACCAGGTGCAACGTCCCATGCACGACGTACACCAGCAATTCCTCCGTTGGCGAGTGGCGGTAACGCGGCGCGGCGGAGCAAGCCGTTTCGGCGCTGACGATCACTTCGCCTTCGAGCCGATCTCCTTGGCGATCCAACACGAAGCTCAACACGTCGGTGGCGCTGTCCTCCCCCAAGTAGCGATGGTGCAGGCGGCGGATCTCCTCGTCGTCGACAATGGCCAGGCTGATTTCGGCGTCGGCGACGCCTTCCCTCGTGAGGGCCTTGAGCACCGCCCAGCGGAGCAAACCTCGGTCGATGGGCAAGATCTTTTGCCGATTGGCGATGTCGACGCGGATCATGCCGTTTTCTGGTCCGGGTATTTCACTCGGCCGTGATACATGGCGATCAGCGACTTGGTCACGCTCTCCTCGATGGTCCGCAATTCCCGCAACGTCAAGCCGCTCTCGTCGAACTGGCCATCGTCGAGTTTACGCTCGGCGATGGTTCGCACCAAGTTGGCGATGCGTGCGGGAGTGGGGTCCACCAGACTGCGGCTGGCGCTTTCCACGGAATCGACAAGCATCAGCACGCCCGCTTCCTTTGTTTGAGGTTTCGGGCCGGGATAGCGGTACAGGCTTTCATCGACGCTGATTCCGTTGTTCGGGTCGGCCTGGTGCTGTTCGTGCGCCCGGCCATAGAAGTACTCCACCAAGGTCGTGCCGTGATGCTGTTCGATGAAATCGATGATCTGTTGGGGCAGGCCGTGTTGCCGGGCGAGGTCGGCGCCGTCCTTGATGTGGGCGATGATCACCAACGTGCTCATGGTGGGCACGAGGCCGTCGTGGCGATTATTGGCCGGCGATTGGTTTTCGACGAAGTAGGTGGGCTTCAGCATTTTGCCGACGTCATGGTAGTAGGCCCCCACCCGCACCAGCAATCCCCGTGCCCCAATTGCTTCCGCGGCGGCTTCGGCAATCGAGCCGACGGTGATCGAGTGGTTGTAAGTAGCCGGGGCCCGCTGCACCAACTGCTGCAAAAGCGGGTGCGAGACGTCGCCTAATTCCAAAAGGCTGATGTCGGTCAGCACGCCGAACGCTTTCTCGATAAACGGCAGAAGCCCGGTGATGAGGAAACCCGCCCCCCAGGTCCACAACATGTTGCAAAGCGCCGTGATCCAAACGGCCTGGTTCAAGGGCTGGTTATCGAGGACGGCGAGGACCACGGTAAGCGGGAAGGCGACCAATCCCGCGATCAGGCCCACATAAATCAACTTGCTGCGGTTGCGGATTCTGCCGAGCTGCACGATGGCCGTGGTGCTCACGCCAAGCAGCAGTAGGAGCACGGCCAGGCCGTGGCCCAAGGCCATCGCCAAAATCAGGGAGGCGATCGCCGTGAGCATCAGCGCCATTTCCCGCCGATAACCGATGGCGATCGTCTGGCCGAACAAGAGCACGGGCACCAACTCGGCCCGCCAAGGGTCGGAGGCCGCCCAACGGGCCAAGGCCACGGTCGCAACCAGTAAGGCGAGGACCGCCGTAAGCCTTCCCAGACTGAACGTCAACCGCGGCTCGCGGTACACGGCATAGGCGGCCCCGAGGCCAAATAAGGCGCAGATCAAGGCAATGACCGCCAAGGCCCGACCGAGTCGCTGGGTCCAAGGCCGCACCGCCATGGCGGCCTCGTATTCCAACCGCAGCAAGCGAATATGCTCGCTCTTCAAAGGCTCGCCCTCCGGCGCCAAGACCTCGCCGACGGTGTAAGTCACGACCTCGTCACCAACCGCCCGGGCCGCCTGATCCATGGCCTTTTTGGTTTCCTCGTCATCCCGCTGCAAGCTGGGGCGGAAACGACGATCAAGCCAGTCATAAAGGCAGTCCGCCACTTCGGCCGACTCGAATTCGCGGCGCAACGCGCTGCGCAGCGATGCGCCAGAGCCGAGCACCACGTCGGCCACCTTGACGATGCGGCGCTGGTCCGGGCGGCCGACCGGATAGACCTCGATCTCGTCTCCAGCCTGACCGAGGCGCGGTGCCTGCTTGGCCAACAGGCCTCGTTCGCGGAAGGGGGCCAAGGCGTCGGCCACGCTTTTACGAAACTCGGCGAGCTCCGGATCTTCGGCGAGCAACTGTTTCAGTTTGTGGAACCGCTGTTTGGATTCCTCCTCGAAATCAACCGGCGACCCATCCGTTTGCGGCGCGAAATCGGCCCACACCTGCGGCGGCACGGCTGACCAATTCTCCGCCGTGAGCACCTCGCGCACGGCCATTTCCAGCGACGCCGCCAACTGCTCTAAGGCCCGCGGATTATGTTGATAAACTAAGCGGACTTGGCGTCGCGCGGCCTCGCGAGCGGCTTCGGTGCGGGCGGGATCGACGGCCTCGAAAGGATGGCGGACCACCACCTCACGCGACAAGACCTGACCAGCCCGAAAGCCGAACGGCGGGCACCAACCGCGAATGACCACACAGAGCACGACCGCGGTCGCAAGACACAGGCCCGCGCGAAGCAGAAAATCCCCCCGATGCACCCTGGCCCACGCCTGTTCCCAACGGCTCGGCGACAACTCCAGCGCGGCGACTCGCTCCCAACGCGTCCGACGTTGAACGCCTGTGGCCATGGCTGTCAATGCCGCCTGCCGGGCTTACTCTCGTAGGCCCGGACGATTTCCTGAACCATCGGGTGGCGGACGATGTCCGCCTGACTCAGCTCCACGGCCGCGAAGCCACGGATCCCGCGCAGTCGCTCCAAACCATCGATCAGCCCGCTGCGGGTATGGCTGGGAAGATCGACTTGCGTCACGTCGCCCGAGGCGACGATCTTGGAGCCGTTTCCCATCCGGGTCAGGAACATCTTCATTTGCGAGACCGTGGTGTTTTGGGCCTCGTCAAGGATGATGAAGGCTTCGTTGAGCGTCCGGCCCCGCATATACGCCAAGGGAATCACCTCGATGACGTCCTGCTCCATGTAACGCTTGATCGTGTCGTGGTCCAGCATCTCCCGCAGGGCGTCGGTCAAGGGGCGCAGATAAGGATTGATCTTGGCTTGCAAGTCGCCGGGGAGATAGCCAAGGCTCTCTCCCGCCTCGACCGCTGGTCGAACCAGTACGATCTTGCGGATTTGCTCGGCACGCAGCGCCGTCACAGCAGTGGCCACCGCAAGATACGTTTTGCCCGTCCCGGCCGGACCGTAACAAAACGTTACGTGATGTTCGCGAATCGCAGCCACGTATCGAGCTTGACCTGGGGAGCGGGGGCGAATCTGTCTCCCTCCTTGGACGACAAGCGGAGCAGTCGGTGCCACCACATCGCCCTGCCGCACCCCGGCCAACAACCGGCTGACGTCATCGGCCGTGACCGTTCCCTGACTCGCCTGGGAGCGAAGCTGCTCCAACACCTCCGTTGCCTGGAGCACTGCTTCTTCGTCGCCTTCGATGTAAATCCGCCCATCCCGCGCAGACACGCGCACCCCAAACGCCTCGCGTATTCTGCGGACGTGCTGATCGCGGACGCCAAAGACGGCCAACAGCGACTCCGGGCTGTAGACCGAAATGCTTGACTCTGCCATTCGAATCCGCAACGGTCCTTGACCCCCGAAACGGAAGCACCGGCTCGCGCCACCCATCCTAGGTCTGGACAAGCCCAGGCCCCAATCCGTTCACTCCGTTCCAGGGTTTCTTCAACCGCTGCGTGTCAACAAGGAACGTTACCTTTTCACACCAATTGAGGATAGCATATCTTCAACCACCGCAAAAGGGCCAGAGGTCCATCTATCGGGTGGATGATTGTGCACTTAAATGGCTATGACAGAAGGGACACTGGACCAACAGATCCCCCACCTCTCGGTTGCACAGCGGGCACCTTCTAGCACGGGTTTTTTCGGTCTCGCCCCCCGCTTCGCCACGATCGACGTTTTCAGAATCGATCGAGCCAGCCGTTTCGCGGGACCTTTCCTGGAGAACGCCGACCACCGTAGCTTCCGTAATCGGCCGGGTGTCGGCCAAGGGGACCTTGACGGGCGCTTTACAAACCGGGCAAAGCCCCATCCGACCCGCAAACGATTCAGGAACGGTCAAGAAATGGCCATTGGGGCATATTACCTGAATCGACATCGTCCGCCCCTCCGATCCATCGCAGCGAATCCCGGGATATCCACGCGACAATGCCCCGCTCTGTCGAGGCCGCCCATCACTTCCATTCGAGCAACCGGGCCAACATGGCCCTGATCGATTTATTCCCATGCTCATAATACTCTCTCTCTTGAGTGCGGCATAGCGCAAAACATGTCGCACTTGTGAGCGGTGTTAGAATATCCATTGGTATCTGATTTCCTAGTGGTTTATCCACGTGTGGGATCGCACGCTGCTCGCCCACCGATCGTGTTGCAAAAACACAAAAACGGGGGAAGACTTGATGGACTGGCGGTAAGCCGTTGCGGTGGTTTCCAAGGGCTTGCCCCCCGAGACAAACCCGTTTTGGGCTGCGGTCCGCCGACGAGAAACGCCTAGCTTTGCGGGACAGGTAGGTCTAAAACTACCCCTGTTCTAAGCCATGGGCGCATCGTATAGCGGCTCTTGTGGGGAATCGGCCCGGATGGACCGGACTTGGGCAGGGAAGTAAAATCCTCACGTCGATGGTAAATAACTGCGGCTTCCATGGCAGGGGAGTCGGTGTGATCACCAAAGTCACCGGGGTGTTGAGCCAAGTGCTCGAGGAGGAATTGACCCTGAAGGTGGGCGCTTTCGAGTATCAGGTTTTGATTCCCGAGTGTGCCCGGCGGCAGCTCCAACGTTCGGTAGGCAACGAGATCAGCCTCTACACGATCGAGTACCTTGAAGGCAATCCCATGCAGGGCCGCATGACGCCTCGTTTGATCGGTTTTCTTACGGAACCGGAGCGGGAGTTTTTCGATTTGTTTTGTTCGGTGGATGGCGTGGGAGTGAAGAAGGCCTTGCGTGCCATGGTCCGGCCCGTCAAGGAAATCGCCACGGCCATCGAGGAGCAGGACGCGAAGACATTATCTGCATTGCCTGGCGTGGGGCCTGCCACCGCGGAGCGGATCATCGCGAAACTGCGCCGGAAGGTGCCCAAGTTTGCCTTGATGGTCGCGCACGAGGAAGCCCGCGAGGCCGAGGTCGAACCAGACATCGTGTCCCAGACATTCGAGATTCTGTGCAGCTTGGGGCACACGGCGAGCGACGCCCGCCGCCTGCTCGACGCCGCCTTGGCCGCCAAGAAAAAATACACCGACGTGCAGAGCCTGCTCCAGGCGATCTATCAGCAGAGCCACGCCTCGTGACACCACGGGGCCTTGTTCTGCGCAGGCTGGGAAATTTTCGCCATGCTTCATGCTCTAACGCCACCTCGAGGGGAGAAGCGTTTCATCGACGAGGAACCATAGTGATCGTGCTTGGGAGCGATCATGCATGGGGAGCGTCCCCGTCGGCGCAACCCGTGAGCGGTTACAAGCGTCGTGCCCGGCCAACTCGCGACTCCTTGTCCCCAGCACGCCCGACTGGTCGTCCACGAGCCGGGCTGGTCCGCTCTTTCTCTGTGCGGTATGATCGTCGGCATGAGCCAGTCGCCCACGAAATCGCCGGACCAGGGATCAGGCCCGCCGATCGAGGTCCTGATTATCGACAACGACGAATCCCACGCCGAGGTGGTTCGGGAGAGCTTAGAGAGGGTGGGATACTCGTGTCGTGTGGCAACGTCGGGACGCCAAGGGGCCCGAATGATCGAGGAGCGACCTTACGACGTCGTCATCACCGACTTGGTGATGAACGACATCGATGGCCTAGGCATCCTGGCCCGGGCCAAAAAGGAGCTGCCCTTGGCTGAGGTCATCGTGGTGACGGGCCACGGGACGGTTCCATCGGCCGTGGCCGCGATGCAGCAGGGGGCGTTCAACTATCTGCTCAAGCCGCTCGACCTGGGGCAACTCCGCGCGGTGGTTCAGCGGGCCGCCGAGAGCGCACGCCTTCGGCAGGCCAACGTCGACTTACAGCGCCGCTTGGACGAGCGGTTCGGTTTCGAGGGCGTCGTGGGCGACAGCCCGCAAATGCGCGACGTGATCGAGAAACTCAAACGGATCGCGCCCACCAACGCCAGCGTCCTGATTCAAGGCGAGACCGGCACGGGCAAGGAACTGGTGGCGCAGGCCATCCACCAGAACAGTCCCCGCAAGAATAAGCCTTTCGTGGCCTTGAATTGCGCGGCCTTGAGCGAGAACATCCTGGAGAGCGAGTTGTTTGGGCACGTCAAGGGGGCGTTTACCGACGCCTCGAGTGACCGGGTGGGCAAGTTCGAGTATGCCCATGGCGGCACCCTGTTTCTCGACGAAGTGGGCGATATGCCGTTGGTGACGCAGATCAAGCTCTTGCGCGTGTTGGAGAACGGCGAAATCACCCGCGTCGGCTCCAACGAACCGATCAAGGTCAACGTCCGCATCCTCTCGGCCACCAACCGGAATCTGGAGGACTCGATCGCATCGGGAACTTTCCGCAGTGACCTTTATCACCGGCTCAAAGTGGTGACGATCCGCCTGCCGAGTTTGCGGGAACGCAGCCAGGACGTGCCGATTCTGATCGACCATTTCATCCGCCTTTTCGCCCGTAAGCACGCCAAGCAGATCAAGGGAATGTCCCCGGCGGCCCGGCGCAAGCTTTTGGCCTTCGATTGGCCGGGCAATGTGCGTCAGCTCCGCAATGTGGTCGAGAGCATGGTTGTAGTCGACTACGACGGTTTGCTCGATCTCGACGACCTGCCCGAGGAATTGGGCGAGCCGGTGGAACCGTCGCCAGAATCTCCGTCACAGTCGTTGGCTGGGCTGGTGGGCAAGTCCTTGGAAGAAATCGAACGGCTGTTCATCGCCGAGACCTTGCGGGCGACTGGGGGAAACCGCGAGGAAGCCGCCAAAATGCTGGGGATCGGCGAGCGGACCCTGTACCGAAAGATCAAGGAATACCAGCTCTAATCCGTGCCCGAACTACAAT
>CALFBP010000060.1 GCA_937951625.1 uncultured Thermoguttaceae bacterium | reverse complement strand
TGATGGTATGGGTGCTGTTAATGCACTCACGTGCTTGATGAACTTTTTAGCGGCCCTGCTCCAGTTGATCGGGTGCAAGTGGGGAGAAACTGCGGCGAATTTGTCGGATTGGTGCAATGGGTTTTTTCGTGGAAAACTTCTGGGGGAGCAAACGGGATGACGGGGAAATCTTGCTTTTGTAAGTTCATCCCTTGGATCGGGGTGATTACCGCTGCAAGTCTCATTGGTTGCAGCAGCAAAGAAGGCGGTGATCTGATCCCAGTTTCGGGGCGGATTATTCTTCCGGATGGTCCAATTGCGGGTATCGGCGTATCGTTTCGGGCCGACGCCTCGAAAGGCAATACGACACAACATGTCCCCACGGGCTCGACGGATGCGGAGGGGAAGTACGAGCTTCGGTCGGGCAACCAGAAGGGAGCTCCGCCCGGTTGGTACAAGGTGGTGTTGACCCCCCCCTCGCCCGAACCCGTGGGAGGCTCAATGCCCAAACCCACTCCACCGCCCTTTGCTAACAAGTATCTCGACATCGCGTCCACAGATCTCCAAGTCGAGGTAAAATCGGGTGCCGCTCCCGAGACCTATGACCTGAAAGTTGAAAAGTGACGAGGATACCTTGGGCACTTGTCGTGGAGGGTGCTTTCCATTGAAGGGCCGGGAGAAACCGCGCTAAAGTGCCACTGCTGGCTTGACCAGTAGTGCATATCGTGGAAGGGGTTCGCCGTCGCCGGCAAAGCTTCCGGAAGGACCGTGCTTCACTGCTCATCCTGGGTACACTTCCCACTGTTGCAACAAGCCAGCAGGGGCACCCGCGCCGGCAATGGCTCCCGCCCGGCAAAGATCGCACCGAGGCGAAGAACTGGGTCTCTCCAGATGAAGTTGACGAGGAAGCGTGTCGATGGGCCCTACAATCGCTTGGGCTTCGGCACGCGGCCGCGTCCGCTGATGGAGGGTTTGCGGCGTTTTCCGCGTTCGGCGCGCGTGGCGTGATGGATTTCCGCCTCGTCGAGTCGTTTGCCGAGCTGGGACCGCATCTGCTGGATCCGGTCGCGCAAGGCCGCGGCCCGCTCGAATTCCAGGGCCTCGGCCGCGGCGAGCATTTCGGCCTGGAGTTCGGCGAGGTATTCCTCGGTGATGTATTGCGCGTCCTCGGCGAGTCCGATCATGGCATTCGCCCGGGCATGCGCAGCCGCCTCGGCCTCGATTCCGGCTCGGATGCTCTTGCGGATCGTCTCCGGGGTGATGCCGTGCTTGGCGTTGTACTCCTGTTGTAATTTACGGCGACGCCGGGTCTCTTCGATCGCCCGTTGCATCGAGTCCGTGATCGTGTCGGCGTACAGGATGACTTTGGCATTGACATTTCGGGCCGAGCGACCGATGGTCTGCATGAGCGAGGTTTCGCTGCGCAGGAAGCCTTCCTTGTCGGCGTCGAGGATGGCGACCAGGGAGACTTCCGGCAAGTCGAGCCCCTCGCGGAGCAGGTTCACGCCGACGAGGACATCGAAATCGCCTTGGCGAAGCTCGCGGAGCAGCTCGACGCGCTCGAAGGCGTCCAACTCGCTGTGCAGCCACTTGCACCGCACGTCTTGTTTGCTGAAGTAGTCGGCCAGGTCCTCAGCCAAACGTTTGGTGAGCGTGGTGACCAGCACGCGCTCGCCCGCCGCCGCGCGCTGGCGAATCTGACTCAACAGGTGAGGCACCTGTCCTTGGGCGGGGGCGACTTCGATTTCCGGGTCCAACAGCCCGGTGGGCCGAATCACCTGCTCCACCACGCGCCCACCAGTCTTTTCCAGTTCGTAGGGGCCGGGCGTGGCGGAAACGTAGATCACTTGGTTGATTTTCTTTTCCCACTCCTCGAAGGTCAGCGGGCGGTTGTCCAGCGCGCTGGGCAGGCGGAACCCGTGCTCGACGAGCGTCAGCTTCCGGTTGTGGTCGCCATGGTACATCCCGCGAATCTGCGGCACGGTGACGTGCGATTCATCGACGAAAAGCAGGAAGTCGTCGGGAAAGAAGCTGAAGAGCGTGTCGGGCGGGCTTCCCGGCGGGCGGCCCGACAACGGGCGGCTGTAGTTCTCGATCCCCGGACAGTAACCGACTTCCTGAAGCATCTCGATGTCGAATCGCGTGCGGGCACTGAGGCGCTGGGCCTCCAAAAGCTTGCCTTGGCGCTTGAACTCCTCCAGCCGCTCGTGAAGTTCGCGGCGAATTTCCTCCACCGCTCGTTTGATCCGCTCCTCGGGCATCACGAAGTGCTTCGCGGGGTAGATGAACAGTTCGGACTGCCTGGCCAGCACTTCGCCGCTGGTGGGATGGATGATCGAAAGCTGCTCCACCTCGTCGCCCCACAGCTCGATGCGCACGGCCGTCTGCTCGTAGGAGGGGAAGACCTCGATGCAATCGCCCCGCACGCGGAACTTGCCCGGCGCGAACTCGATGTCGTTCCGCTCGTATTGGATGTCGACCAGTCGGGCCAGGATCTCGTCGCGGTCTACCTGCTGTCCGACTGCCAGCGAGACCATCATCGCCCGGTAATCCTCGGGCGAACCCAAGCCGTAAATGCACGAGACGCTGGCCACGATGATCACGTCGCGTCGGCTGACCAAGGCGCTGGTGGCGGCCAATCGCAGGCGGTCGATCTCTTGATTGACCGAGGCGTCTTTTTCGATGTAGATGTCGCGTTGGGGGATGTAGGCCTCGGGCTGGTAGTAGTCGTAGTAGGAGACGAAATAGTGGACCGCGTTGTGAGGGAAGAACTCCTTGAACTCGGCGTAAAGTTGCGCGGCAAGGGTCTTGTTGTGCGACATGACCAGCGTCGGACGCTGCGCGGCTTGGATCACATGGGCCATGGTGAAGGTCTTGCCCGAACCCGTCACCCCCATCAGCACCTGCTCGCGCTGGCCGCGGCGCAGCCCCTCGCAAAGCGCCGCGATGGCTTGGGGTTGATCCCCCGCAGGCTGGAACGGACTGACGAGTTGGAACATGGCCATCGTTGCAGCCGAGCTTATGGGGCAGGAAAAGGCGGCCGGACCGTTGTCAGCCTCTCAATGGGTCAGGCGTCGCAGCGGTTTTTCGGATGCGCCCCACTCCTCCTCCGCCGCGATCGGCTCTCCCGCACATTAGCCGCGATTCAATCCACGAGAGGCCCTCGCCCTCAGTCGTTCTGCTCGCCGAGCACGTCATTGAGCACCTCTTCGTTGACGTAGATCGGCAGCGTGGGTCGACAGGTGACGGCCACGGCAATGGCGTCGGAGGGCCTGGCGTCGATCTCGATCAATTCCCCATCGTGCCGCACACGGAGCTTGGCGTAATACGTGTGATCGCGCAACTCGCTGATGACCACGTCCTGAAGCTCCGCGCCGAGATTCTCGATGACGCTCACGATCAGATCGTGGGTCAGGGGCCTCGGCGACGTTTCGCCGCGGACGCGGCGATGAATGCTGGTGGCCTCGAAAATGCCGATCAGAATGGGGAACTGCCGGTTCCCGTCCGTCTCCTTCAAGTAAATGACTTGATTTTCATTGATTTCGCTGATGATGATCCTCGATAACTCCATCAACACAGGCATGGTCGCGTCCTCAAGTCCAGAGACGGCGCATTGGTTTTTCCAGACGCCCTCTATTCCATTATAAAGCCCAGACCAGGGCCGAAGGAGGGGGCACGCCTCGGCAAAAAATCCGCGATCAATCGGTCGCTGGACTCTCGGCCGGGGCGACCTGCGACCGTTCGCACGCGGCGTGCGGGAAGGTACCGGACTCAACAAAACCGGGGGGAATGCCTCCGCGAGGACGGTATTTAGGCCAACGGGGGCATGGGGCAGCCGATGGTGCTCGTCAGGGCCCGGAGCAACTCCGCTTCCCGGACCGTCACCGTCCCATCGGCGGCAACACAAGCCGCGCAGGCGGCGACAATCGGTCGCTTGATCTTCGGCGCCGCCTTGGCCAGCTCTTGCAACGCGGCGTCAAAGCGAGCGAGCGTACAGTGTTCCCGCGGCAGCAAGGCGGCCTCGCGTCCCAACTGCTGCATGCCCAGGCCAAATGCCCGCTGGGCTTCCACGTTGTCCGATTGTCCGGCATGGGCGAGCGTAGACAGGACCACGACTACCGGCTCCATCACGCTGCGGATCGCATAGTGCCGAATGCGGGGCGGCTTGGCGAGGCCGAAATGCACGTCGAGCGTGCTCAGCAGCATGGCACGAATGGCGTATTCCGTCAGATTGATCTTGTTGTCTGCTGCGACCAGCGCTTCCACGGTTTGGCGGAAGTCCGTGTACTGGCCGGGAGCTAGCTGCTTGAGCGCGGGAATCGTGCGTTCCACCAGCGGAAGGCGGACTTCCTCTGCCAATTCGTCGACCAGAGGCACGATGGGAAGCAACACGCGATAGCACGGTTCGTCAAGTCGGGCCCGAAGCAGCTCGAGCTGCCGATTTCGCGTCGGTTCCTTGCGGTCGAGCAGGATCGCGTAGACCACGGCCCGGGCCGCGAACGGCTCCGACGCCGCCTGGGCCAACTGCGTCGGCATCTGTTCGATGAGGGCCGCGGCGCGGATCAACTGCTGTGGATCCATTTGACCGATGCGGCTGAGCAACGTAGCGGAATCCGCTGCGATTGTTCGTGGCTTGTCAGCCGTGGCGGCCAGGCCAACGGCGGGAATCGCAGCCTCGGCGGGGCGGCTAGGTAGCGCGACCGCTGGGCTCGGCTCCAAAGCGGCCTCCGTCTCCTCCAGAGGCCGCGTCTTGGGGAACGTGCCGTCGAAGCTAGGATCCAGTCGCGCGATCCGTTTTTCCAATGGCGGGTGTGTGGCGAATAAATGGAACAACGATCCGAAAAAGGCGTCGCCAAAAAACAAGTGGCTGCATTCGTCGGCCTGCGGATGGCTTATTCGGGAACCCTGCTTCAGTCCGCCGATCTTTTTCAAGGCACTGGCAATCCCAGCCGGATAGCGAGTGAACTGAACCGCGGCGGCATCGGCCAGGTATTCGCGTTGTCGGGAAACGCTGCATCGGATCAGTTTGGCGAAAAACAGACCAACCGAGCCGACGATCAAAAGCCCCAGTCCGATCAAGAGAACCGCTCCCCCTCCGCCCTTCTTGTCCGACCGTCCCGAGGACCGCGGCCCATAACGGAGGATGTAGTAGCCAATCAGCGCCAAAAGCAAAATCCCGTGAAGGATGCCGATCAGGCGGAGGTTCAGCCGCATGTCGCCGTTGAGGATGTGGCTGAATTCATGGCCCATCACGCCCTGGAGTTCATCACGCGTGAGATACATCAGCGCGCCGCGCGAGACCCCGATGACCGCGTCTTGCGGGGCGTGCCCAGCGGCGAAGGCGTTGATGCTGGGTTCATCGTCGAGCACGAAGACGGGCGGGACCGGCAAGCCCGCCGCCAGGGCCATTTCCTCCACCACGTTGAGCAGGCGTCTTTCGGCCAAGTCTCTCGTGTCGGGAGGCACGCGCCGACCACCGAGCATCAAGGCCACGGTTTCCCCGCCCGACGCTAGTTGCGCGATCTTGTACAAGCTGCCCACCGTGATCACGCCGATCGTTCCGAGGCTCACTGCCGCGAACAAGCGTGGGTCCCAAGGCTCGCCCACCGCGGCGGCGAACACGGCGTACACCGCGAGAACGACGGCGACCACGGCGAGAACGAACAAGAGGATAAGCCAAGCCGTGCGGCGCCGCGCAGCGTCCTGGTGCTGGAAGAAATCCATGGAATCTCAGTTGAACGAGACCTTGGGGGCCTCGCGTTCCTGGGGCTGCTCGACTTCAAACAACTGGGCCTCGAGGAAGCCCATGGCGTTCGCCAAAAGGACGTTGGGGAAGACCTCGCGCTGATTGTTGTACGTCATCACCGCATCGTTGTAGGCCTGACGCGCGAAGGCGATCTTGTTTTCGGTCGAGGTCAGTTCCTCCTGCAAGGCCAACATGTTTTGATTGGCCTTCAAATCGGGGTAGGCCTCCATGACGGCGAACAAGCGACCCAGGGCGCCCACCAACGCCCCCTCGGCGCCTGCCAAGGCGCTCATGGCCGCGGGATCGCCCGGCCGCTGGGCCGCTTTTTGCCCGGCCGAGGCCGCCAAGTTTCTAGCCTGGACCACGGCCTCCAGCGTCTCCCGCTCGTGCTTCAAATAGCCCTTGGCCACCTCGACCAGATTCGGAATCAGGTCGTACCGGCGTTTCAACTGCACGTCGATCTGCGCGTAGGCGTTGCGATAGCGGTTGCGGAGCGTGACCAACTTGTTGTAAATGCCGACCACTACGATCAGCAACAGCAAGATTACTACCACAATCACCAGGACAACGATCCAGGACTGCATGTTAGGAACTCCTTGGCGCCAGGTGCGTCGAGCCTTCTCTCGTCTATTCGGTCATGCAGGGAACTTCTTGCCGCCGAAGCGCAGTCACGCTATCCCTCGGCGCCGTTATACGCCACCTCGCGAAGCCCGACAATCCCCTTCGTTCAGGTGGAAAGGCTTGCCACCGAGGCGCCTGCCGCTTTTATTTCAGTTCCCGAAGGTAGTCCTGGTACCGCTGAAGGGCTTCCTGGTCGGTCAACTTGGCGATCACCAACCGACACCGTGCCCGAGCCGTCTCCCCGGCCCGAAGGTCGCGGCCAAGGAGCGACAGGTAAATCGAGCGGTAGCCGGCTGCCTCGGGCGTGGCGGGGTTCCAGGGGCTGGCCACCGCGAAGCAATCACCAGGCGGGCTCATCACCACGGCCGTCAAGCCCTGCCGGGTGTCGCGGCGGAGGATCAGCGCCGCGGCCATCGAGCGTTCGATCTCCCAATCCACGGGACTCGACCCGATCTTCCATCGCCCATCTTGGATCCGCTTTACGGCGGCCTCGTCGCGGGGAAACATGACGTACTGCCGGGTTGAGCGGGGCGTTCGGTCCACCGGGACCCAACGAGCCGGCTCGTCGCCGCTGCCCCTCAGGTAGACCGACGCGCGGAACGTTTTCGTGAAATAGGACGACATGAACAGCTCGCACTCCGCGATCTCGCGCTGCGGCGTGAACGCGATTTCCAGGTCCAACGTGTCGGGGCGTTTCCAACGGTAAATTCCAGTGATCTCGACCGGATGGTCAGGCGCAGGTGGCCAGTGGACTTCCACGGCGCCGTCCTTCAGGGGCCGCGTTTGCGTGGGCCAATCGCGGGCGGCGTCGCCCCAACGTTCGTTCCTCCCCAGCACCCGATAAAAGCTGAAAACCCCCGGGGCGTGGACCAACTCCATTTTCGAGTCGAGATGTACCATCGGGTAGATTCCTTGGTACTTGCCATCGACCTTCAAGCGGCCTTGAAACGCCCCGGTGTTGAAATCATACAAACCCTCGCCCGCCGGCTTGAAAACGAGTTCCGGAGGGTCCGCGAAAACGGGAGTGGCTCCAGCGATGACGAACCCAAGAAGAAACGATCGCCACATGAGGGACACCTCCAACAGAGTTTGGGTTTGCTTTCTGGTGGCCATCACGAAAGAAAAGGCGGAGTTAGCGCGGGACAGGGTTGTTCGGGCGTCGCTGCGGCGTGTGAAGCCTTGCGGCCGACAGCCCAGCCCCGACCGTCTTCGCCGAGCGCTCATTCTTCCGCGTCCGCGAGTTCTCCGCCGCTGCCCGCCGCCGAACGGCGGCGGCTTCGCTGTCGGGCCTTGGTTTCCAGCGGTTCAGCGGTTTCTTCAAAGGGCTCGCAAAGCGGATGGCCGTTGGCGTCGACGCCCGTCAACAGTTCGATCCGTCGTTCTGCCTGCTGAAGCTGCACTTGGCACTGGCGTAAGAGCTTCGCCCCCCGTTCGTAGCGTGCCAGGCTTTCTTCCAATCCCAACTGGCCCTCCTCCAATTCCTGGACGATCGACTCGATGGCCGCCAAGGCTTGCTCGAAGGTCATCGGCTCGGGTTGCTTGTTTTCCGGACTCGGACCAGACACGTCTCGCACCTCGTTCTTTCGCGGCGGTCAACCTGCTTCGCCGCCGATGCGGGGGAAGAGGGGACTCGATCCGTTCATTCCCACTCGATCGTGGCGGGCGGCTTCGAGCTGATATCGTACACGACGCGGTTCACGCCCGCCACCTCATTGATGATCCGCGTGGAAATTCTGGCGAGCAAGTCGTAAGGCAAGGGGCTCCAGTCGGCGGTCATGAAGTCTTCGCTGTTGACCGAGCGGACGGCGACCACGTCGGCATAGGTCCTGGCATCGCCCATCACGCCGACGCTTTGGACGGGCAGGAGCACAGCAAAGGCTTGCGAAACCTCTCGATACAGCCCCGCCGCGCGAATCTCTTCGACCACAATCGCGTCGGCCCGACGCAAGGTCTCCAACCGGGGCTTGCTCACCTCGCCCACACAGCGCACGGCGAGTCCTGGTCCGGGGAAGGGGTGTCGCCAGACGATGTCCTCCGGCAGGCCAAGCTGAAGCCCAAGCTTGCGGACCTCGTCCTTGAACAAGTCCCGCAGCGGCTCGATCAGCTCGAACTCGAGGTTTTCGGGCAAGCCGCCGACGTTGTGATGGAGCTTGATGGTGGCGGCCGGGCTGTCCTGGGCGCCGCCGCTTTCGATGACGTCGGGATAGAGGGTCCCTTGGGCGAGGAAGCGGGCGTTGGGGATTCGCCGGGCCTCGGCCGTGAAGCATTCGATGAAGGCATGGCCGATCCGGCGACGCTTCTCTTGCGGATTGACCACGCCGGCCAAGGCGGCCAGGAATTTTTCCTCAGCGCGGACCACGTGCAGATCGGTCTTGAAATGGTGGGTGAACTCGTCGATGACGGTTTCCGCTTCGCCTTGACGCAACAGTCCGTTATCGATCAAGATGCAAGACACCCGAGGTCCGATCGCCTCCGAGAGCAAGGCCGCGACGACCGAGGAATCCACCCCGCCCGAAAGCCCGCAGATCACCCGGCCCTCCCCCACCCGACGGCGTATCGCCTCGATCGTCTCGGCCGCGAAATCGCTCAACCTCCAGCTTCGCGAGCAGCCACAGACGCGCGTCAAGAAGTTTGTCAGGATTTGGCTTCCTTGGGGGGTATGCGTCACCTCGGGATGGAATTGCAGGCCGTAAACGGGCAGCCGGGAATGCTTGACGGCGGCAACGGGGCAGGTGCGCGTCGAGGCTAGCGGCTGAAAATCCGCGGGAACCTCCGCGACCTGATCACCGTGGCTCATCCAGACTTGGATTTCTGGCGGAACATCGCAGAACAACTCGTTGGGTCGCAACACCCGACAAACGGCCCGACCGTACTCCCGCGCCGGCGCGCTGGCCACTTTGCCGCCAAGGGCCTGGCAGGCCAATTGCATCCCGTAGCAGATGCCCAGCACGGGAACGCCGAGCTGAAAGATGTGAGGATCGCACGTCGGGGCGTTGGCCTCGTAGACACTCGCCGGCCCGCCTGAGAGGATGATCCCACGGGGCGAGAGTTGCCGAAGACGTGCGGCAGGAAGGTCGTGGCGGACGATTTCGCAATAAACCTGTTGCTCGCGGACCCGGCGGGCGATCAGTTGCGCGTATTGCGAACCGAAATCGAGAACCAGAATCTTCTCATCCGCCGCCCGCGACATCGTTATTCCCGGAAACAATCGCCCCCTTGCTCGGACGCCAGCCCAACCCTTTCCCGTCTACCGTCGCTTCGAGCTAGTCACCGCCACTTCACGCTTTCATCGAACCGCGAACTCAGAGGTCATCGACTGAAACTGCCAAAGTGCGGTCTAAAAACGACGCACGCCCTTGGGACCCAAGGGCGTGAACTACAACCACGTGGCGGTCGAACCTTACAGCACCCCCAGGGGGAGTCGAACCCCCGTTCTCGGACTGAGAACCCGATGTCCTAGGCCACTAGACGATGGGGGCCTTTTCCTAACAGTTTAGACTCTCACACCGCTCGATGCGGCTCAACCCAACGTTGCATGAGGTGAAAACCTCATTACTTTGTTAGGATAAATCTTTCTATCGCCCAGGGCGTTCGTTGTCAACTGGCCTCTGGGAAATGTTGCTTGAGCCAATGTTCCCACTCTTTTGGAGAGGATAGCTTTAGCTTGCTTTGGTTGGTTCGCCGGGCGTAAAAAACCATTTGCCGCAAGCGAGGGTCAGTCAGCTTGTCGATGATGGGCAAGAGGCGGCTCATCACCGCCTCGGACTTCTGATACTCCCCCCGCATGGTCAAAATGCCAGCCTGGCCTGCCAAGCCGAAGGCCCTCAGCTCGCTTTCGATCTCGTCGAGCGAGGCCAACTCTCCGAAAATCTCCAAGGCCCGGTCGTAGTTCTCTTCGCGGAGATGGATCAAAGCCAATTGTTGTTTGGCGCGATTCACCCAATAGGCGTCGTTAGGGAAGTAGTCGATCACGCTTTGCCAGGCCTCGGGCGTGCCGACGACGGAGGCGTAATACCATTGCCGGAGGGCGGATCCCTGATTGGGGATTTCCGCGGCAGCCAGCTCTTCGCGAACCAACAGGGGTTTTTCGCGGACCGTGAACCATGCGACCGCAGCGCCCAATGCTGCGGCGAGGACGGCGCCGCTTGCGATAATCCACCACCGCGGCCCGGCGACGGCCTCTTGCGCGGCCGACCGCATCACCGCCGCCAAGCGACGCGTCGGTTCGTGGTGACCGACGGTGGCCGCTTCGAGGGCAACGATTTCCGCGTCTGGGTCTTCGAGCGGCCACGCCTCGCCAACGTGCTCCTGATACAGGTGTTGCACCTCGCGCAACAGTTCCGTGGCCGAGGCAAAGCGGTGCTCCGGCGACTTTGCCAGCATCTTGTGAACGACCCGACATAGCGGCGCCGGCAGATCGGGCCGGTGGTTCTCCAGCGGTTCTGGCTGCCGTTTCAAATGCTGCAAGGCCACGCCCAGCGTGGTATCGGCGGAAAACGGCGGCCGGCCGGCGAGCATCTGATAGCACGTCACGCCAAACGAATAAATGTCGCTGCGGGGATCGAGCGGCCGGCCCTCGATCTGTTCAGGACTCATGTACATGGGAGTGCCCAGGGTCATGCCGACCTCCGTGAGGTGGAGCTGATCCACCGAGCCGGACACCCGGGCCAATCCGAAGTCGGCCACTTTGACCTCGCCGGTCCGAGTAATCATGATGTTTTCCGGCTTGATGTCGCGGTGGACGATGCCGCGTTGACCGGCCTTGGCCAAGGCGGCAGCCACTTGCCGCATGATGCTCAGCGCTTGGCGGAGGTCCGGCGCGCCGTACCGTTCTAACCACTGGCGGAGGTTCAGCCCCTGGACATATTCTTGCGCTAAATAATAAAGTTCATCCTCATGGCCGACTTCGTAAATTTGTACAATGTTGGCATGGATCAGGGAGGCGGCGGCCTCGGCCTCGCGCTGGAACCGTCGCACGTAGGTCTGGTCGGCGGCCAGATGGCGTTTGAGGACCTTCACCGCCACCTGCCGCTTCAATGAGCTCTGCTCCGCCAGATACACATCGGCCATGGCGCCGGCGCCCAGCCGCCGGAGAAGGCGAAAACCGCCCAACACCTTTCCGGTCAAATCGTGGTCGGCCTCAGATTGGGGGTGGATTCCGCTGCTCATGACTTTTGCGGCGGGAAAAAGCTGCGTATCGATTCAGTATGGTAGAATCCTCGGCTTCTGACAATCGTGGCCTCCGGCCGGGTCCCGGCCGTTGACCGCAGAACGCTGCTCTCGCGACTCCAGACGCAGCGGTCTCCGATGAGTTCCTCGCCATCGGCAGACTCGCTTTCGCACCGGGAAGCGGAAGGCTGGAAGCCTAAAGGACTGGAAATGTGGGCCACCAGATTTTCCGGGCACGATGTTGAGTCGGAGATCAAACTTTCGATAATAGGGGAGCTTCAAACGCCATTCCAGGAAGCAAGATAGGTGAGACCATGACCCCACGAGAGCGCGTGCTGATGGCATTGAACCATCGGGAGCCGGACCGCGTGCCGATCGACTTGAGCGGGCACCGCTCCTCGGGCATCGCCGCCATCGCTTATGCGAAGCTGAGGAAAGCGTTGGGACTGCCTGAGCGGCCAATCCGCGTCTACGATCCCATCCAGCAATTGGCCATCGTCGACGAGGACGTTTTGGATCGCTTCGGCGTGGACACAATCGAGATGGGTAGGGGGTTTGCCTTGGCGGACGAGGACTGGGTGGATTGGACGTTGCCCGACGGCACCCCATGCCAGATGCCCCGTTGGGCTGCGCCCGAGCGCGTGGAGGGAGGCTGGGTTTTAAGAAGCAAGACCGGCCGGGCGATTGGCCGGATGCCCGATGGGGCGATCTACTTCGAGCAATGCCATTGGCCCTTCTTGGAGAACGACGATCTCGATCACATTCCCGAGGCCATGGACGAGACCATTTGGTGTGCGGTGGCCAGCCCGCCGGGGCCGCTCCCGCCAGGTCCGGAGGGCGATCAAATCCTGGCCGAGGGGGCACGTCGGCTCCGTGCCCGAACCGATCGCGCCATTATCGGCCTGTTCGGCGGGAATCTCTTGGAAATGGGCCAATTCCTCTACCGGAATGATCGCTTCCTGATGCTTCTTGCCGAAAACCCGAAGCGGGCCCACGCCTTTCTCGATCGCGTCGTCGAGCTCCACTTGGCTAATCTGGAGCGTTTTTTACGGCTGGTGGGCGATTCGATCGACATCATTCTCTTCGGCGACGATTTGGGCTCGCAACGTGGCCCGCAGATTTCGCCCGCCATGTATCGCGAGTTCTTCCAGCCCCGCCACGCGGTCATGTGGCGTCGGGCCAAGGAGCTGGCCAACGTCAAGGTGATGCTGCATTGTTGTGGGGGTGTGGGTCCGCTGTTTCCCCTGTTGATCGAGGCGGGGCTCGACGCGATCAATCCCGTGCAGATCTCATGCACCGGCATGGAAAGCCGGACATTGAAAGCCCAGTTTGGTCGGGACATCACGTTCTGGGGCGGTGGCTGCGACACGCACCTGGTCCTCGCCCGCGCCACCCCCGACGAGGTCCGCCAGCACGTCCGCGAGCAAATCGCGATCTTCGCCCCCGGCGGCGGTTTCGTCTTCCAACAGGTCCACAACATCCTGGCCGACGTCCCCCCGGAAAACGTGATCGCGATGCTCGACACCGCCAGGGCGTCGACAAGCTCCGTGCCATCTCCAGCCGAGGTATCATGAACTTTATCGACATTGCGGTCATTGCCCTCTATTTCGTGTTGGTGATTGGGGTTGGGTTCTGGTATCAGGCCCGAGCCGCTCGCGGACTGGATAGCTATTTCCTCGGCGGCAAGAGCATCCATTGGATGGCTTTGGCGATCTCCGGGGCGTCGAGCAATTTCGACGTGACGGGCACGATGTGGATCGTCACCCTGATCGGCCTGTTCGGCTTCAAGTCGATGTGGAACCACTGGATGTGGGGCTTCCTCATGGGCGCGTTTTTCATGTCGTTCATGGGGAAGTGGGTACGGCGGTCGGGGGTGATCACGGGTGCGGAGTGGATGATCACCCGCTTTGGCGACGGCCCTGGCGGCCGCACCGCCCGCACCGCTTACGCCCTGATGGCCGTCGTTACGCTGGCGGCCTTCCTGGGCTACGGCTTCGAGGGGATCGGGAAATTCGTCTCGGTCTATTTCCCGGCCTACCCCCAAACCTGCGCCGCGGTGATTTTCGGCGTGACCACGCTCTACGTGCTTTTAGGCGGACTCTACAGCGTGGTCGTGACCGACATCATCCAAACGGCGATCCTCACCGCGGCGTCGATCGTGATCGCCGCCTTGGCTTACATGAAGCTCGACGCCGGCACGCTGGCCGCCCTGCCTAGCGACTGGAACTCCCTCCTCCCCACGTGGCGATTGGAAAACGCCGCCTCGCTGCCGGACGCCTATCAAGGATACGAGTTGTTCGGGGCCTTGGTGATCGTCTGGGTATTGAAGGGGCTGTTGTTGAATTTCGGCGGACCGGCCCAGATGTCCGACTTCCAGCGGTTCCTGGCCGCGCGCGACGCCCGCGATGCGGCCCTGGTCGGCGCGGGTTGGAGCGTGTTCCTCATCGTGCGTTGGGCCATGGCCACGGGAATCGCCCTGTTGGCGATTTCGGCGGGCGCGAACTACGTCTCCGATCCCGAGAAGTTCATGCCCACCGTGCTCCAGGACTACATGCCCATTGGTTTCCGCGGCCTGGTCATCGCCGGGCTGCTGGCGGCCTTCATGGCCTCGTTCAGTGCGATGGTCAACGCGGGGGCCTCGTACATCGTTCGCGATTTCTGGCAACCGCTGGTCTTCCCCAAGGCCGGTCCGCGGCATCAGATCATCGCCAGCTACGTGGCGACGCTCGCCCTGGTGGGCGTGGGCATCCTGATCGGCCTTCAGGCCGAATCGATCCGCCAGGTGTTCGATTGGATCATGATGGCCTTGGGCGGTGCGTTTGCCGTGCCCAATGTGCTCCGCTGGTATTGGTGGCGGACGAACGGCTGGGGCTATGCGGTCGGGACGTTCGTCGGCCTGCTGGCGGCCCTCCTGGTGCCCTTCGGGCCGACGCTGGCCGATTGGCTTGCGCCCGAAACCCTTGCCGCCGCCAGCGCCCTGCCGCTTTGGGGGTGGTGGCTGCGGAACATGCACTTGGTTTACGTGTCGTTCCCTACGGTGCTCATTTTGTCGCTACTCGGCACCATCGTGGCCACGTTATCGACGCCGCCGACGGACCGCGATCTTTTGATCTCCTTCTACCGGAATGTGCGACCGTTCGGCTGTTGGGGTCCCATCCGCCGCGAGGCCCGATTGTCCGAGGCTGAGGAAAACGATCCCTCAGAAAGCGCTGGGCTAGCGCTGCTCAACACATGCTTGGGCGCGGCGGCGATCCTGGGTGTTTACCTGGCGCCGATGTACCTTGTTGGCCATTGGCATCTGGAGGCTACCATCGCCTTCGCCGTGGCCGCGGTGGCCATTGTCGTGCTCTACTTCACATGGTATCGCACGCTGCCGCCCCACGAGTCCGCGGAGCCAGCCTCTTCGCCCAGCAACACGGGGCCAAGTGCGCCTATGGCGTGATCCGCGTCGCTTCGAGCAAGCGGCGGCAGGCCGCGATCACAGTGTCTTCGACGGCCTCGGTGAATGGACCTGGCTGGCCGTAATAGATCATGCTCGAGTCTGCCTCGTACCCGCCTTCGCGCAACACACGAAGCGACGGAATATAGCAGGGGACCTCGTTGGTGTAGCCGGCCACGACCAGGTTCTCGTCCGGCAATTCTCGCTTCAGTCGCAAAGAGTAATCCACCACGACCTCGCCGCCGAGGGCCACCAAGGTAGCGTCGCGGCCCAAGCGGACCACTTGCACTGGCAAGGGCAACTCGCGGATCGGGCGGCCAGCGTCGATCGCTGCCAACATTTCCTTGGCCCGGAGTTTGCGGAATCGGTCGCCGGACTCGGCCTCTTTTTCGAACACGGCACGATCTTGTGGAGCAAAGGCCAAGGGGACCTCTTCGTAGGCCGTGCGGATCGGTGGCCGGACGGGAATCATCGGTCCCGACACCACGCTCACCACCTCGCTACCCAAGCTCTTGCCGTGTTTTTCCGCCAATTCCACGGTGCCTCGTGGCTCGGGGTTCTGATCCGCGGCGCAGAGGATCATGAACATCGCCTGGGTCCCTGGCAAAGACTTTTCCACTTCGATCTGCGCGAATCCGGCGTAGTCGCCGCTGATTTGGTACCAACCGGCTTGCAAAGTGGTGTTGTGGCATGCGTAGCCGAAGACGACGGCGCGGATCTTGCCATCGGCCCCCGCGACCTTGAGCACCGGCACGTCGTGGTCGACCGGTCCCTGAGGATTGACGCCGATCTGGGGCCCGCCCTGGGCGGGACGCCGCCGATTGATGGCAAAGCCCACCGAGCCTCGCCCCGCCGAAAGCGATGCCGGGCCTCGATTCGCCAGCGCCTCGCCAACGAGCGACACCACCGTATCAGTCAAACGCTGGGCATAAGCGATCAAGGTTTCCCGCTCCGCCGGGGTCAGCAAGTCGTACATCGTCGCCAGGTTGGGCCAGATGACAGGGCCGGAATGCGTGTGCGAACAGTTCAGCACCAACTGCGATCGCTCCAACCCATGCTCTTGTTTCACGCGCGAAGCAATCTTGTTCGTCACCTCGCGGGGCAGGCCGATCACGTCGAGCGTGACCAGCACAACGCGGCCGCCGCTTTCGTCCTCCAGGGCCAGGGCCTTGGCCCAGAGGTCGTGCAACACGCCTTCCGAGGCATGAGTTCGCGCTGCGTAACCCGACATCCAGATCGGTCCCTCGGGCGTGATTACCTTGCGAGCCACCCCCGCCTTGAACTCCGCGGCCCATACTGGCGCTGCTGCCATCAGCAAGATCAGCACGATCGCTTTTAATCGCATGAGAGAACCTCCACCTGGGTTTTTCAGAATGTCCTTCGCACGCACCGCGGCCACCGCGCCGAGGCACAGGCCCACGCGGCGAGCGGCTCCAGCAGTGCATTGTTCCCGGCGATTCTATACCGCGCTGAAGCGTAAGAAAAGCGAGGCCCTTTTCATGAGATCGCGTCCGCGGCGCCGCCTCGCCGTCTTGGCAAGCGCGAATGCCTGGCGTAGGTTAAAGGGCGTTTCCCGATGCGCGAACGAGGTTGTTTCGCAGTTGTTACACAACCGAAAAGAAAGGCGAAACCATGCAGCGACGAGATTTTCTCCGAGCCACGGGCGTGGGGATATTTGGAATCATGGCCGGTGACGCTGCGGCCGGTGAGCGTCGCGAGGAAACGATTCCCTCGAAGCCTCTGCTTCGGCAACCGCGGCGTCGGGACCGGCAGACGCCAGGCAACGCCTCGCCAGAGAACGACCTCGCCCGCCGCCTGCCGCGATGGCGGGGGTTCAATCTGTTGGAGAAGTTCAACGTGGGTAGGAACCAGCCGTTCGTCGAGGACGATTTCCGCTGGATGGCAGAGTGGGGCTTCGATTTCGTCCGCCTGCCCATGGACTACCGTTGCTGGACCGACTCCAAAGACCCTTACCAACTGAAGGAAAAGGTCCTTGCCCAGATCGATCAGGCGGTGGAGTTTGGAAAAAAGTTTGGCATTCACGTGTCGCTCAATCTGCACCGCGCACCCGGCTACACCGTGGCCCAGCCCCCGGAGAAGCTCGACCTCTGGACCTCGGAGGAGGCCCAAAAACAATTCGATTTCCAGTGGTCGCAATTCGCGCGGCGCTACGCGGGGATTCCCTCTAGCCAATTGAGTTTCAACCTCGTCAACGAGCCTGCCCGAATTTCCGCGGCGGCCTACGCCAAAGTGGTCCGCCGCGTAGTGGCCGCGATCCGTAAGGAGGACCCGAAGCGGCTGGTGATTGCCGATGGCACCTCTTGGGGCAGCGACCCGGTCTTCGAACTGGCCGACCTGGGCATCGCCCAAGCCACGCGCGGCTATTTTCCCATGCCCATCAGCCACTACCAGGCCTCTTGGGTCCAGGGTGAGCGATTTCCCAAGCCGACGTGGCCGCTTCGGGAGGGCAACCGCACCATCGACCGCGAAGTGCTCCGCAAGGAACGCATCGAGCCCTGGAAAGAGCTCCAAGCGAAGGGCGTAGGCGTGATGGTGGGCGAATGGGGCGCGTTCAACAAGACCCCGCACGACGTCGTGCTCGCCTGGGCACGCGACTACCTCGAACTCTGGAAGGAAGCCGGCTGGGGCTGGGCCTTATGGAACTTCCGCGGCAGCTTCGGGATCTTGGATAGCGAACGCACGGACGTCGCCTACGAAGACTTTCACGGCCACAAACTCGACCGGAAGTTTTTAGAACTGCTCCAGCAATTTTGATGAAACCGGCAGCGCCGCGCCCGATCGGGAGGCCAGCGCGGGCCTGCTTCAGTTGACTCGTGCCGCAGAACCGGCGGCGTTACTGTCCGGTTTTGCCACGGGATCGTTCGCGACGGGCAAGCAAGTTGCGATTTACGATCAGGCCTGCTCACGCCGGGCTACTGCCCAGAACGTGCTACTCGGGCAGGCGGTCGATTCGTTTCCCGGTGCGGACCAGACCCCATGCGAGCACAACGACCATCAGGCAAATCACTGCGCCGAGGAAAATCCAGTTGTTGAGCAGCTTGCGGACTGTCACGTCCGGTTCGCCACGAAAGGCATCATTGTCGATCGGGCTTCCCAGACCCACGATCCGCGGCGGCGACGATTCGCGGATCGTCGCCAACACCGTGGCGGCCTCGTACTTGGGCGGCATGGCCCCTTCCGAACCGTAGTACACGCGGTAGCTCTTGCCTGCCTCGGCCAGAAAGACCACGCGGTAGACGTTGCCTTCGGCCTTCACGCCAGTGATTTCCAACGGCGGATTGTCTTCGTTGTCGATCACGATGCGGTAGGTTTCCTCCCGGTGCTCGGGAAACGTGATCGCAAGGCTCTCGCGATGGACCTCGCGGAAGTGGAAACGGAACAGCGAGGCCTGGGCGATCGGCTGCCAATCGGTCGTTGGCCCGCGACTGACCGGCACTTCCACCGTGACACGGCGATGGAAGTTCCGACTGGTGGTCTGGAGGGTGAAGCCCGTGAGCGGCTCGCGGCGCGTGCGGACTTGGAGAATCGTTTGCTTCGTTGTCGTGTCGGTGTGCTGTTCGAACCGGAGGAGCGGATACTCGGCCCTTTTGAACGTTTGGACATGAGCTTGGACCGTATGCCAAAACCACTCGAGGCGGTCGATGCGAAAAGCACGGCGCTGCACGAGGATGTCCTCCCGTCGTTCCTCTTCCTGCCCGCCGCGAAATGTCCGCGAGAGTTGCTTGTAGGCCGACTCCCGCTCGTCGGCCGCGTCGCTGACGATGACTTTGAATTGCCGAAAGCGGTTCGGCGGCAAAGGGATTTCGCGGTTGCTCACATCCATGTAACGGGAATAGTCGAAGATCGTCCCTTCGGCGACCAAAGGTGTCCAATTCGTCCCGTCGTCGGAGCCGAAAACCTGAATCTTGCGCTCGTAATCCGTTTGCTGCGTGAGGAAGATCAAGCCTTCGGCAGGCGGCGAGTCCTTGGGCAAATGGAAACGAATCTCCAAGGCGTTATCGTGTTCGCGGAGCGCGAGGCCTTGGACCTGGGCCGAATGCCGGATCCGTCTTTCGCCGTATTCGACGTCTGGCTCGATCTGAAACGGGGCCTCGTTGTGGTTGTGGTCAAAGACGCGGAGGTCGGGCAGGCGGTCGCGCGTGGCCGCGTAAATCTCGCTATCCAACGCAAAGGCCAGGATTTCTTCCTCCTTGGTCGCCGTTCGCTCGATTTCGCGCCAAAAGCGGAAGCGGCTCGGTTCTTCCGCCGTGGCGACCCAAGCCCCCAACCACGTCGCAGCGAAGCAAACAAGGAAGACCCAGCCGGTCGCGGCGGGTCGGCTCTTCGATGGGAGGCTTTTGCGGTTCGGGCACCTCATGTTCGCGGTTCCTCCGACGTTTCCGCCTTGATCGCGAAGGTCTGGCGGTACTTCAGGTAGATGAAGGAACCGCTCAGCACCAATCCGCCGAGCACGGCGAAGGCCACGATGCGGTCAATCTGGTCTAATCGAGCCAGATCGGAAAAGAAGATTTTCCAAGCGACCACGGCGAACAACCCCAAAGCCGTGTAGCGCAGCGGCCGAACGTCTTTCCAGATTCCGGCCAGCAACAGGCCCACGGCGAACAACGCCCAGAGGATCGACACCCCGCCTGCCTGCAAGCCCTTCAGATAAAAGCCCAGGATACAGTGGACTTCGAGGGTAAGATAAAGGAACAACATCGCCAAGGCAGCCGCACCCAGCGCTTGTCCAGCCTTCCTGGGCTGAACCTCGCCGGCCAAGACCCGTAATGCGAAATAGATCAAGACCGCGATCACGGCGAAAGCTGCCAGGCGAAGGGCCTCACCAAGGAAGGGAGCGTCGCCTCGGTAAATCCGCAACGGCTCGACCTCCCCGCCCGACAAATCGACCAGGAAAAGATAAGCCACAAGCGCGGCCAGGAACACCAAGAGGGCGACCCAGACGAGGCGGCCAGGCCGGTCCAAAAACTCATAGATCAACAAGGCGCCGAGAACGACCCAGAGAAGGACGAGCATCGGCAATTCGCGGGGTGAATGGAAGTCGCGCAAGGTTCCGTTCAGCTCCGCAATCAGGAATGCGAACAGCATCAGGATCGCCGCAACGGCCGTGACGCGGAGGAGCCAACGCCCCCGATTCCCGCCCGATACGCCATGCGGCGGTTCCAAGCCTGTCCCAGAATCGCCCATCGAGAGGAGCCATCGGAACGCCCCGGCCATGGTCAAAATGGGAATCCCCAACGTCGTGAGGCGTTGCAACGCAAGCGACCAAAACTCGACCCAAGACACGCCGGTCGCACGAAACAGCTCCGCGGAGTACTGGCCCGGCAAGTCGAGGAAACAGAACCGGGCAGCCACAATCAGATACAGCCCATAGGCCACGTGCCGAAGAAATTCACTGGGCAGCTTGCCCGCGATCCAAAGCATGACCAAGGCTTGGATCGCCCAGCTCACGGTGACCCACTCGGCCGAGAGCAGCAAGGGCATGGTCACCGCCAGAAAGAACGCGGCCAGCCCGAGGAAGGTAAAAAGCAGCTCGCGATCCAAGAGCCGTCGCGCGAGGAAATACCATACGTGGGCCGCGTAGTAGGCGGCCAAGGCTATCGTCACCACGGCCACCCCGCGGTGTCCGTAGGCCTGCTCCACCAACGGGTAGCTCGTCGCGAAATAGATGCCGGCGTTGACCAACAACCCGATGGGTTCCAACAGCGTGGCTCTTGCTTGTTGGCCCACGTTGCAAGAGAAGATGGCGGTCGAAAACAGCACGAAAAATCCGCTTAAAAACGGCATCACCTGCCAGAAATGCTCGACGGCGTAAGGCTTGGCATTCAAGGCGCTGAAGAACAGGCCATAGGTGAAAACAAAGCTGAGGTAATTCAGCAGGGGCCAAGGTCTCGCGTAGCTGATTCCCAGCACACCGCAGCCTAATAAGAGGAGGTAGGCAAAGAGGCCCACGAAGTCGACCTCGCCGGTGCTGAGCATGATCGGCGTGCCGTAACCGCCGATGATCCCGAGGATGGCGACAAGCATCGAGTTGAAGCGAATTGCCATGCCCCCGGCGCAGACGGTGAGGAAGATCATCAGCCCGAAGGCCGCCGGCATCTCGATCAGCCGATAGAAATGGAGCGCGGCGAAGACGCTGAAATAGAGCGTGGCGATGCCGCCGCCAGTGAGTCCCTGACCAAAGGCGTGGTACTTTCGGCCCAGCAGGTTCAAGCCGCCAACAAGCAGAGCGATCCCGGCCAGAACGGACAATCCCACACGGCCCATGGGCCCGATCATGTCCCGCTCGATCGAATACTTCAAAAAGAAGCCGATAGCCATCACGAGGATCACGACACCGACGCGCAACAGCCACGTGCTGGCGACGGCGTATTCCAGGGAGACCCCAGCCGGGCGGTGCTCCTCGCCAACGATGATCCAGTTCCAGATTTTCAGCAGAATTTCCTTTGCGGCCATTTCGAGCCGGTGGGGTTCAGGGGCCGGACTGCCCGGGGTTATCAAGGGCGGCGGTTCGAGCACGGCGGCCGCTGCCGCCGCCCCTGATAATTCGTCTTTGCCTGCGAATGATTCGGAGGCGCCGACAGGCCCAGCAGTCGCCAGCGTCTCGGTGGGCGTGGCAGCCCCCGAGTCGATCTCTGACGGCGTGGCAGCCCCCGACTCGGGCGAGACAGATACCCCTGGTTCGTGAACCTCAAAGCCCTTGGCGGCAGCCCCCTGAGGTTCCGGCGAAACCCCGGCCTCGGCGGGGCCTCCCTGCTTCAACTCGTCCGCGCGTTCAATCGGCTCCTCAGCCGAACGCGCTGGGAATGCCTCCGCAACCATCCGCTCGAGCAGGCTTTTTTGGAATCGCAGCTCTTCCCGAAGCGAATCGAGCTGACGCGACATGATCTCAATCCACTCCCGTTGCCGCCGCGAGAGCTTCGCCATGAGAACCGCGATCGTGATCGGGAGGATGAATAAGGCCGTTAAAATCCCGACGATCACAAGCAGCGCGAGAAGGAATTCCTCAGCGCGCATCGTCTACCTCGCTGGATCCTTTCACTGCCCCCGCTGTCATGGGACCCTGTCCGTTCACTCGGCTCACGTGGGTTTCCAAGGGTCCGGGCCGGTTTGCCTACTCTAAGTTACGCTTTTTCAAAGCACAGTCCCCTGGCAGGTGACGGTCATTTTGCGAATCTTTCGCGTCAGTTGTGGTGCTAAGGGAAGGCACTAGCAGGACCTAACGCGACTGGCGCCGAAGTGCCTTGCGCCAGGGGACCGCGGATGAAATCATAATTAGAAAGGGCTTTTCAACGTCCGGCCCAACTTGTTTACGTGATCTCGACGGTTCAGCGCGTTGCGCGAGCCGTGCCACCAGGCCGATAACCCGAGCGGCGGGCCGCAGATGCCCCCAGAAAGCAACGGCGAAAAGCGCCGAGCCGATGGAAGGCCAGTGACTCAGTGTCCGCCGCAGCCAGGGCAACCGCCACCGCGGGGGTAGTTAGGGTTGTCGATCGTGAACCCTCGCCCCATCGGACTGTCCTGAAAATCGATGGTCGTCCCGTCGAGGTGCAAAGCTATCTTCTTTCGAGTGACCAGAGGCACCCCGTGCTGCTCGTAACGAACATCGATTCGGGAATCGAACTCCGTGTCGAACCCGAGTGTATAAGCCAAACCGGCGCACCCTCCCCCAGCCACGCCCATTCTCAACACGGTGTTCGGCTCGACCTTTTGAGAGTCCATGATTCGCTTCACTTCGACGGCAGCTCGTTCGGTAAGAATGACTGGCATCGCTGGTTCGCGCTCCTATTGTTTTTGGTTTCCAAATCAAGATTCTGAACTTTCGGAAGTCGGACCTCAAAAAGAAGATTAGCCCGGTTCCATGATTATGCTATCCCAATGGGCACTAAAATCCAAGAACATCGCCTACTGCGTCCGGCGGTCCCGGAACCGCCAACAAATTCTGGCGAGATGGTACAGCCTGAGGACAACCTATAGTGGGGGGTAGATGCCCATGCTCCGCAAGTCGTGGATTGCACGGGCAATAGCTTGCGTCACCCGGAGCACATCTTCAGAGGTATTAAATCTCCCCAATCCGAAGCGTATGCTGGTGCGGGCGATCTGGTCGCTCAACCCCAATGCCCGCAACACGTGGCTGGGTTCTGGGTTGGCCGAGCTGCATGCCGAGCCAGAGCTTAACGCCACAACGTCCTTCAGGGCGAGCAAAAGCGTCTCACCATCCACTCCGGGAAACGAGAGGTTGAGGTTGCCGGGGATACGCTGGTTTGGTGGGTTCAGCGCAGGTCCATTCAGGGCGATGTTGGGAATCGCGGCTTGCAATCCTTGGTAAAGCTGGTCGCGGAGATTGCGCAGGCGGACACTTTCGTTGGCCAAGTCTTGGTGGGCCAACTCGATCGCCCGAGCGAAGCCTACAATCCCCGCGACGTTCAACGTCCCGCTCCGCAGCCCGCGTTCGTGGCCCCCACCATAGATCAAAGGCTCGATCCGGATCGGCGGGGAGCGGCGGCGGACGTACAAGGCCCCGATCCCTTTCGGTCCGTAAAGCTTATGAGCGGTAAAGCTCATCAAGTCCACGCCCAGGGCGTCGACATTCACGGGAATTTTGCCGATGGCCTGCGTGGCATCGGTATGCACCACCGCGCCCGCCTCATGGCTGATTCGCGCGATTTCTTCGATGGGCTGGATGGCGCCGATTTCGTTGTTGGCCAACATCACGCTGACCAGGGCCGTTTTGGAGCGCAAGGCCGCAGCCAATTGGTCGAGTTCGATTAGGCCTGCCCGGTCGTGAGGGGCTTGGATCACCGGCAAGAGGATCGTTTCCCAACCCTTTTGGCCGAGTTTTTCGATCGGGTCCAACACCGAGGGATGCTCGGTGCAAACGCTCACCACGCGATGGCAATCGGCTGGCGTCCGCTCCGCCAGGCCGCGGATGGCAAGATTGTTGCTTTCGGTCGCGCCGCTGGTGAAATAGATTTCGCGGGCAGAGGCGCCAATCGCCGCGGCAATCGTCTCCCGCGCGGCGTCCACGGCCTCCTTGGCCTGCCAGCCATAAACGTGGGTCGTGCTGGCCGCATTGCCGTAGAGCTCGGTGAAATAAGGCAACATCGCCTCCAGGACCCGGGGATCGAGCCGGGTCGTGGCGTGATTGTCCATGTAGATCACCGTTTCAGCCGAGCCCATGGCAATCCCTCGAGGCCAGCCAACTAAGTCCTGCCGGAACCGTACAACGCCTTGACACACAGTTGCGACCACGTCTCGAAGGCCTCAAGTTCGGCCAGAATCGTTGGAACTGGTTGGAATCCGCTGTCGAGGATGTCCGGCTCTCTTGGCACGACGGCGGGACGCTCGACTTGGAATTGATAGACGATGCCCAAATGGACTTGGCCGACCTCGGTCAGGTCGTCGTTAATCAGCCCTACGCACCGCGCCTGATACGGCGTTTGGATCGAGACCTCTTCTTCCAACTCGCGGCGCATTCCCACGTCGTAGGAGCAATCCCCGAATCCGGCGTCGCGCGTGGAGATGTGGCCGCCGATACCCACGCTTCGTTTTCGATGCAAGCGCCCCTCGCCTTGACCATTGCCCCGGGTGTACTGGAACACCTCCGGCCCCTCGTGGCCGCCACGATATTCGAAAATCACGTAGGGTATAAGCTGTTTAAAATGCGGGTCGATTTCCACTTCGCCGCGTGGACGGTAGGTGGTGTGCCGGGGCGAAAGCAATTCCGGCAAATAACGCGAGACCTCGCTGGTGAAGCCCTGAAAGTATCCAAGGCGGCGAAACAAGTCGGTCGATACCACGAGCACGTGCTCCATCGAATCCATGAGCGTTTTCTCCTGGTGGCAGCCAGTGTGTCGGGCGTCGCCAAGTCGCAGCCCATCGGGTCTCGCTTGCGGCGACGGCTCAAAGAATCAACATGGCGTCTCCGTAACTGTAGAAGCGGTACTCTTCGCGAATCGCCTCTTCGTAGGCGCGGCGAATCAATTCGTCGCCGCCAAACGTTCGGACTAGCACCAAAAGGGTGGTGCGGGGCAGGTGGAAGTTCGTCATCAGGGCATCCACCGCCCGAAAATGATACGGGGGCCGAATGAACAAATCGGTCATACCCTCGAAAGGCCGGAGTTCCCCGTCTTGCGCGGCCGTTTCCAAGAGGCGGACGGTGGTAGTTCCGACGGCCACCACCCGGCCGCCGCGATGCCTGGCGAGTTGGATCCTGGCTACCGCCTCGGGGCCCACCCGACCCCACTCCGCATGCATGCGATGTTCCGCGAGGGTCTCGCTGACGATCGGTCTAAACGTGCCCAACCCCACTCGAAGGGTCAAAAAGCACACGTCCACACCTTCGTTTTTCAACTTCTGGAGCAGGGCGGTGGTGAAATGCAAGCCTGCCGTGGGCGCGGCGACCGCACCGGGGGTCTTGGCATAGACCGTTTGGTAGGCCTGCCGGTCGGAGGCTACCATTTCCCCCTTACGAATGTATGGCGGCAAAGGGACTCGCCCCACGCGTTCTAAAAGCGCATACACGTCTTCACTGGAGTTAGGGCGGATGATCCACGCCCCCTCAGGTTGCTGCGCTACGAGCACCAAGCTGATATCTTCCCTGCCTTCCGCATTGATCAGGGTGATCGATTCGCCGGGTGTGAGCTTTCCCCTGGTTTTGCAAACCACTTTCCAAAAGCCCTCGGCCGACGATTCGACGAACAAACCCTCCCAATGACCCCCTGTGGCTGTACGATAACCGACCAGTCGAGCGGGAACCACTCTGGCGTCGTTCAGTACGAGACAATCCCCTTTCAAGAGGATCTCCGGGAGATCACGAACGTGTTTGTGCGCTAAGGAATTCGTGGCCCGATCCACCACCAGCAGTCGGGCGTCGGAACGGTGCGGCAGCGGAAACTGCGCGATCAAATGGCGCGGCAAGTCATAGTCGTATTGATCGAGTTCCGACATGGTTGCCTGGCGAGCTTTACGGGCACTGCTGAACCGAGTATAAGCATTGAACCGGGATTGGGGCAGGGCCCATGAAACTTTATGCGGATTGCGCTGTGCATCACCGATCTGGACGTGGGCGGGGCAGAACAGGCCCTGGTCGCGCTGGCCACTCGCTTGGACCGCTCACGTTTCACGCCCTCCGTCTATTGCCTGGGCCCTGAGCCAGCGCACGAGGCGTCGTCTTGCATCCCCCCCTTGGTTGCGGAGGACATCCCCGTCCATTGCCTGGGCGCCCGCAACGTGGCCGCTTTTCCCGCCGTCGTTTGGAAACTGAGTCGACTTTTCCGGCAATTCCAGCCGGATTTGGTTCAAACTTTTCTCTTCCATGCCAACATCGCGGGCCGAATCGCCGCCCGAGCTGCCGGCGTCAAAAACGTCGTCTGCGGCATTCGCGTGGCCGAGCGACAGTCCCGATGGCACTTATGGCTCGACCGTTTAACCACGCGCTGGGTGACGAAGTACGTCTGCGTGAGTGAATCCGTGGCCCGCTTTTCGGCGGAGCAGGGCGGTTTGGCCCGTGACAAACTGGCCGTCATTCCCAACGGAGTGGATCTTGAACATTATCCGGCCGCGCGGCCCGCCGCGCTGTCCGAGGCTGGAGTGCCGCGCGGGAGTCGCGTCGTGGTCTTCGTCGGTCGCTTGGAACCCCAGAAGGGCCTGACGTGGTTGCTGGAAGCGGCTGCGCAATGGCTGCCGCGAAATCCGGATGCCCGGCTGGTCGTGGTCGGCCGCGGTCCGCAGCGAACGGCGTTGGAACACCTAGCGCTGCGACAGCGTGTGGCCGACCGTGTGCATTGGCTGGGTTGGCGGGCCGACGTGGCGGAAATCCTGGCAGCAAGCGACGTGCTTGTCTTGCCCTCACGTTGGGAGGGCATGCCCAACGTGGTGCTTCAGGCCATGGCCAGCCGCATCCCCGTGTTGGCCACCGACGTCGAGGGCGTTCGGGAATTGCTGGGCGAGAACGCCGAGCCTCAAACCGTGGCCTTCGGCGACACCCCGACCTTGGTCGAAAAGCTCACTCGTCTGCTCTCGGATCGGCAGCTCGCCGAACGGCTCGGACAGGACAACCGACGGCGCGTCGAGCAGTCGTTCAGCATCCAGCGGATGGTCGCCGCCTACGAGGCATTGTGGGAGTCGATGGCCTGCGTTCAGCAACGCGGACCCGGCTAGCCTTCGGCAGGCACGTCGGCAAAGATGACTGCGTCTTTGTTTCGCAGCGGTAGCGGCAGGGCCGGGCATTCCGACCTGGGACAGCATCCGCCGGAACGCGTGATCTCCGCGGCGCGGGCCAGGTCCGCTTGAATCTCGGGCACTTCCGAAAAACACTCTCGCAAGCCGGACAATAGTTTCTGGTGAAAGGATGTCCGGGGGGGCGTCAACGAGTAATAACACCACAGGCCCGACTTCCGCGCGGTGACCAGGCCAGCCTTTCGCAGATAAGCCAAGTGCCGCGAGATTTTGGGCTGTGGTACCTGGAGAATGGAGACGATGTCCCCGACACACAGTTCCCTGTCAAGCAGAAGGCACAAAATCCGCAGCCGGGTACGGTCGGAAAAGGCCCGAAACATCGTGTCGATTCCGTTGGATATTTCGGCTCGCTGCATGGCCGCCTTCCTCGCTTCCAACCACCAAAAAGCCGTTCACGCGGCGACGTGACGGCTGTTTTTCCCGACCTTCTCCGACACAATCGCCCCTCGATCCAGTCTGAGGATCCGCTTGGCGCGCTCGGCTGCCCGGGGATCGTGCGTCACCATCACGATGGTTCGCCCCTCGGCATTGACGTTTTCCAAGAAGTCGATTACTTGCTGGCTGGTCTCGGGGTCGAGGTTGCCAGTAGGCTCGTCGGCGAGGATCACGGCCGGATCGTTGGCCAACATCCGCGCCAAAGCCACTCGCTGTTGCTGCCCGATGCTCAGCTCGCTCGGCTTGTGGTGAATCCGGTCACCCAAGCCCACGCGCTCCAAAAGCGCTGCCGCGCGAGTCTGTTGCTCCTTTTCGTCGATCTTGGAGAGGAAGAGCGGGACCTGGACGTTCTCCAAAGCCGTCAGATAGGGCACCAGGTTGAACGTCTGGAAGACGAAGCCGATTTTCTGCTTTCGGAGCTGGGCCCGGGCATTGGCGTCCAGGTCGTAGATCGACTGGCCGTCCAGAAGGACCCGACCGCTCGACGGCGACAACATTCCCCCCAGCATCAACAACAGGGTGCTTTTCCCACTGCCACTCGGACCTACGATGGAAACGAAGTCCCCATCGCGAATCTCCGCATTCGCTCCGTTGAGCGCCGTTACCGACTGGCCGCGATGTCGGTAAATCTTGCTCACATTTTCCATCTTCAACATGAATCAAATCTCCCAGGAATCAGACCTCTTGGAACGTCGCGCAGGGATCGAGCCGGGCGGCCCGGCGAGCAGGAAAGTAACTGGCCACCAACGCCAGCGCGACGGACACACCAACCGCCATGAGGGCCAGTAGCGGCATGGGCAGAACGACCACGCCAGCCAATTTCGGGCCCAGCACCACAGCGAGGATGGTGCCGATGACGTAACCACCGATTCCGCCAGCTACGCCCAAAATCAAGGCCTTGAATAGGAAAATCCGCAACACCAGGCCGGAGTTGGCTCCCAAGGCCATCAGCGTGCCGATCTCCCGCCGCCGCTCGAAGACGTTGGCGTACATGTAGTTGGCAATGCTTGCCCCGCCCACGAACACAATGATCACCAAGAACATGAGCGAGAGATTCGCCATCATCCGGTTGATCCTGATCTGCGCGTCGGCGATCTGGGTGATCGTGACCACCTTGGCGTCGGGCAGCAGGCTGTTGATCTTCGACACCAGACCCTTGGATATCTCCTGGCAGCAGCCGATGACCTCGATTGCGCTAATGACGGGTCCCTTGTTCGACAGGTCTTGGACCACGTGCAAGTGAGCAAAAATTCGGGAATCGTCCACGGTGCCGGTCTGAGGGAGGATCGCGGTGACGTGGAAGGTCCGGCCCAGCAAGTTCAACGTGTCGCCTTCCTTGACTTTGAGCCTGGCGCCCACGTCAGCGCCCACGAGGATTTCGTTGTCCTCCAGGTTGTCGATGACCCTTTTTCGGGCCAGCGTCTTTTTGTCGTCCGAGCCCATCATCCCGACCGAGGCCCCGCAGCCGACAGGCCGGGAGAAGATCCCTGCACCGCCCCAGGCGGCTTTGGCCTGGAACTCGCTCTTCGGAAGAATGCCGGTAAGCGTGAAGCTGGCGCCCTGCACCTCGACGGGCATCGACAGTTTGGGAGAGAGATTGTCCAGTCCAGCCAGGTCCGACATCGCCAATCGCGTGACATATTCCTCCGGGATCGTCTCGCCCTGCATGTCCGCGGCGTAGTAGTCCTGCAACGTGGACGACTTGGGCAGGATGAGGACGTTGGCCCCCAGGGAGTCCATTTCCCGGGCCACGGCCTTTTCCGAATAGAACGTAATGTTCTTGATCGAAACGATGACCGTGATTCCCAGCAAAATGGCAAGAAAACTGGTCACAAGCTGGCTCTTGCGTTCGAAGATCTCGCGCAATACGAGCGTTCGCATTTTCATGAATCTGAACTTTCTCTTGTCGGGTTCGCAGATACTAAGGACGGGTTCTTTTACATCGCGGAATGGAATAGAGTGCTACTCAAACCGCGTTCGCCTCGGGTTTCAGTGCTCCAGAAAAAAGACGAAGGGACACCCCTGCGCGTCGCCGGTTTGCTGCCTGGCAACCAACCCTTTGCTACGGTTTTCGTTGCCAAGTCTTGAACAGAGGCTCGCCGACGGATTCCCCTTGTGCTCAGCCGGCGCGCGGGACCCGAGGTAAAGATTCACGACGATCGCCACGCAGCATCCAGGAAAGGATCACCGCTTCGGCCCGCAGCCGCCGGGCCCACAACCGCCCGCCCCGCAACCGCCCGCGCCGCACCCAGCGCTGGCTCTGCTCAGCAGAGCCACCAGGGCATCCTTGTCTGTTGGGCCCTCAATTCTAGCAATGGCTTGCCCCGGCGGGAGCACGAACACGGTGGTGGCCTCCGTGATTTCCGGGGATACGTTGAGGTCTGTAAGGAACGTGGATTCGCTCTTGTCACTTGGGTCGAGTGTAACGATCTCAGTGGCGCGAGCAAACCGGGGGTCCGACTTGAAATCGCGGACGCCCTGCATGGCCTCGTCATTCGATTTGGTCTTGCCATTCTGGACGCAGACGAAGACCAGTTTGCCGTCCTGGAGCGCCTTCATCACTTTCTCCGTGGCTGGTGTGGCGAAGGCGTCGAGCAGTTGTCGTTCCTCGAATTTGGTGGCGAAGCCGCCGGTGATCGCCCCGTTTGGCGCCACGGCTAGGACCAGGGGCATGGGAGCGCGGCGGAGGTCGAATTTGTTTACGATGTCCCTCTCCGAGGAATCCGTGACTCGCACCGCCACCGATTGGGCACGATCGGTCAACTTTTCCATGGTCGAGTCGAACACCTTCCGCATGGCGAGCGTCTGCTCATCGTCCTCTTTCGAGAAAAAGATGAACAGGTATTTGCCCGCCTCCGCCGCTTGCTTCATCGCGGCCATGCCCTTCCCGCTCCCGCCTGACGTCTCGGCCGCCGAGGGATTCGTAAGGGCGCTGGTCGTTAGGGACGGGCCCCCTGAATCCGCGACGCCGCTGCGATCCGCCTGCGCCACGCTATTTCCACAACCCGTCAGGGCAGCTCCCACCAAGCCTACGGTAACGAGCGACACTGCAACCACAACCAGGCTCGAACACTTCATCCAAGGCTCTCCTGTCAACCAGATTCCAAACCAATCTCCGCTACTGACGCTGCCATGCCCGGAGCTTGGAGCGCGGGGCGGCTTTACGTTTCGGCCGACGTTGCCCAAAAAGCGACCTCGCCACCCGTTGCCAAAAAGCCGATCCATATGCGGTTCGCCGTATATTCTACGGTGTATTCGGATGCGCGCATATAACGGGTTGAAAAAATCTAGCGAATTTGTGAAATTAACAACGATAGAAACTCGAAAACGCTTGACCCCGTGCGGCAAGCCCCGGAAACGAGTCCGAAGTGGCATGGCTGCGCCGGCTTGCGCGCGAAACAACGCGCTTCAGAAGGCCTTCAATCCCGCCGTCGTCATCGACCAGCCGTAAGCCAACACAACGCGGCGTCGTCTGATGTCAACTTCCGAGGGGACAACTTTACCTATTTTGCCTGTCTGTCGGGAGCGGCAAGAAAGCAGTCCGCCCACGAGCCTCCCCCCAGTCCACGGTCACGCAACAACACAGCTATATATGGTGGCATAATCGCCTTTTCCGGACACTTAAAACTTTTTATATTGCGGGCACATTTTGCAAAACCGTCTAACAGGGGGATGATATTAAGTGCTTGAAGTGGGATTGTCTGAAACTCCTCCCGTCAATTCGTATCAACTCAATGGACCAAGCCCTCAGGATGCTTATTAACTAGCAAGCGTCGCGAGTTTTGATGGTTATCTGCGGGGAATGTTGTTTTTTGGCAGTTCGGTAAAAAGGAGTTGGCTGGCAGGCCGGCGAAGAGTGGAGTTGTGGGACATCGGAGTTTTCTATGAGTAGGCAGTCGCGCCGGGTCGTGATCACGGGGGTGGGAATCGTCAGCCCATTGGGCGGCGACAAGGAGACGTTTTGGCAAGCGCTGCTCACGGGCCGAAGCGGCGTTGCGACCTGGACCTTGGTGCCCCCGGACGCGTTGCCTGTCCCTTTCGGTGGCGAGGCCCGCGATTTCCGTGGGGCGATCGACGACTTCGGGCCGCTTGGCAAAGAGCAATCGAAGGCGATCCGTAAAGGCCTGAAGGTAATGTGCCGGGAGTGCCAAATGGGGTGCGCAGCCGCTCAAAAGGCCATGGCGGACGCCGGCCTCAGCCCTGGCAGCTTCGATCCGGAGCGGGTTGGAATCGCTTTCGGCACCGACCACATGGTCACTATGCCCGAGGACTTCACAGAAAGTATCCTGACCTGCCTCGACGAGGAGGGCCAGTTCGACTTCTCCCGCTGGGCCTCCGACGGTTTGCCGAAAATGAACCCCCTTTGGCTGCTCAAGTACTTGCCGAACATGCCGGCCTGCCATCTGGCGATGTACAATGACTTGCGCGGACCGAACAATTCGTTGACGCTCCGCGAGGCGGCGGCCAACGTCGCCCTTGTCGAGGCGTTTCAAACGATTCTTCAGGATCGAGCGGAGGTCATGGTTGTCGGGGCCACCGGTACCCGCATCCATCCCATCAAAGCGATTCACACGCGACAACAAGAAGAATTGGCCGAGGGCGATGGCGATCCGACGCGCGCCTGTCGCCCGTTCGATCGTCGCCGTACAGGCATGGTTTTGGGCGAAGGGGCGGGGGCGGTGGTCCTCGAGGATTTCGACCGCGCGGTTTCTCGCGGAGCCTGCATCTATGCCGAGATCCTGGGCGGGGCCTCCAGTTCCGTCGCCGGCCGAGACCGCTTGGCCGATCGTTACCAAGCCCTGCGCAACGCTTTGATGATGACGTTCCAACGCACCAGTCGCTCGCCCGAGACGATTGGATTCGTCAACGCCCATGGTCTGAGCACGCGTTCGGCCGACATGGAAGAGGCCCGAGCCATCCACGACGTCTTCCACGACCGCTCCACGCCCGTGCCGGTGGTGGCCCCGAAGAGCCATTTCGGCAACCTTGGGGCCGGCAGCGGCATGGTGGAATTGATTGCGGGCATCCTCGCCTTGCAACAAGGCCAGCTCTTCCCCGTGCTGAATTACGAAGACCCCGACCCCGATTGCCCCATCGCGGTCGTGGCTGCCGGCCAGCCACAGCCCTCGGGCAACAGCTTCGTGAATTTGAGTTTCACCCCTCAAGGACAAGCAAGCGTCGCCTTGGTCGCCCGGGCAGATTGATTACTCAAGGACATTGGTTCGCCCAGCCGCTATCATTTCTGAGGCCCGAGTGCCTTGGCTCTGACTGGCTCGCCGTCGATCAGTGCCAGGGCTCCCGAACTCCGGAAATGTCTTGAAGTCAGCGTGACAGCCATGGTTTCTTCGAGAGACCATCCAACATAAGGCTTCACCATCAACTGGACCTACTGAGCTTGTGACGCTTTGGTACTAGAAGAGTTAGGCGGGGCAAAAAGGGTCCACGATTCCCTTTTTGCAAACCGGAATGAGTGAAACGGCGGCGGCATGGGACGCATCGAAGTCTCGGTTGCGATGTGTACCTACAACGGCGCGGCCTATCTGGCCGAGCAGTTGCATAGCATCGCCGCGCAGGAACAACTGCCGGATGAGTTGGTCGTGTGCGACGATGCCTCGACCGATGAAACCGTTGCCATCCTTGGAGAGTTTGCCGCCACGGCCCCGTTTGAAGTGCGGCTACAAGTCAACGCCCAAACGCTTGGCTCCACGGCCAATTTTGCTCAGGCGGTGGGCCTTTGCCGGGGAGCGATCATCTTTTTGTCAGATCAAGATGATATATGGTTGCCGTCCAAGATCCGCCGTCTGACGGAATTGTTCAAGCAAGGCCCTGGAAGAGCGCCAGCCATCGCCTTTGCGATCAGCGATGCCCGGCTGATCGACGCCCGAGGTCGCCTGTTGCGTCCCACGTTGTGGCAGGCCCTGCCGTTTCATCCCCCGGATCGCGCACGCTTCAACGCAGGTCACGCATTCGACATTCTCCTGCGCCGCAACGTGGCCACCGGCATGACCATGGCCTTCCGCGGGGAGTATCGCGACGTGCTCCTGCCGATCCCTCTTGGGTGGGTGCATGACGGTTGGTTCGCGCTGGTTTTGGCAGCACTCGGCAACGGTTGGGCCGTCGAAGAACCGCTGGTCCACTATCGACAGCACGAGACGCAACAGATCGGCGGCAAGCCCCAGAGCCTGTGGGCCAAATATCGCCGCCGCAAACGTGAAGGGCCTTCCGTATATGCGGCCACCGCGGAGAATTACGCCGCCGCGCTGGAAAGGCTCCAGCCGCTCGTCGACCGGATGCCCAACCCTGCGATCCTCGAACACTTGGAAAACAAAGTGCGGTTTTGGCAGACGCGCCTCAGCATGCGAACTGACGGTGGTTGGCGGCTGCCCACGATCGTTCGCGAATTCGTGCGAGGCTCTTACCACCGTTACGCCTCGGGCTGGTGGTCGGCTGTCGAGGACGTGATTCTTTAGCTTCGCCGTGGTCCAGGAAAAAAAGCTCCGCGACTGGGAAAGAAAACCAGACAAATAGAAGGAAGGCCAGGAGGGCGCGTGTCGAGTGGGTCTGTTGCTTCCACGGACTGGGCCATCGCTCGCCTGGGTTTTGGGGCGTCGCCCGATCATCATTCCGCAGCCCTGCTTTTGTCGCTTACCGTGTTGCCCCAAGTCGCTTGACAACGGTTCGCTTGCCGTGAGAAGATCGGGTGGGAAGCGTTGGAGCATCGGCAGAAAGCGACGCAAAGGCGGGAGTGCCAGCCAAAGGCGGAGCAAAAGCAATGTTACGAAGGCGAGCGTTCACTTTAGTGGAGCTCTTGGTCGTCATAGCGATTATCGGAATCTTGATCGCGCTTTTGCTGCCAGCAGTGCAGGCCGCGCGGGAAGCGGCACGCCGCGCGCAGTGTACCAACAATTTGAAGCAGCTCGGTTTAGCGATGCACAATTACCACTCGGTGCTGAACTGCTTTCCGCCGGGCTTCATGGTGGCCGGCCTCAGCGGCACGACCCCCGGCGGCTGGGCCTGGGGCGTGTTTCTGATGCCTTACATCGAGCAAAGCCCGTTGCGGGACAAGCTCAGCGTCACTCAATACACGCTGGAGCAAGTGGTCAACGATCCTGCCCTGTTGCCCTTGCTCCAGACCGACCTGAGTGTGTTCCGCTGCCCCTCGTCGCCCATCGGACCTCTGCGGACCCACTTGGGGTTCCCGAACCCGAAGGTCGCCTCGGCCAACTACACTTGCTGCCGCGGGTTCTACAGCTTCACCCAAACGACCCACCTGACGAAGCGGAACAATGGAGTGTTCTACGCCGAGAGCGCCACGCGGATTCAGGACGTGACCGACGGGACGAGCAACACCTTCGCCTTGGGCGAACGGACGGTTTTTGGGGCCAACCAGCAGAACGACGCCACGTGGCCGTCGTGGTGCGGCCCGGGCGGGGGTGGGGCCATGAATACGGTCAGTTCCGCCGTCTCCGATCGGCTGAATCATCCCACGAGCATCGGGGCGTTCAGCAGCCATCATCCCGGCGGGGCGGTGTTCTGCTTCGTCGATGGCTCGGCGCGGTTCATCTCCGAGACCATCCCTTCCAACGCCGCGGGCTTGCCCACGGGCAACAGCGGAAATCCCGCTGATTTCCTGGCCGCGGCTGCGCAGGGGCGGGTGGGGGTGTACCAACTGCTCGGCGTGATCAACGACGGCCAACCCATCGGCAACCCGTTCTGAATCGCCGACGATCGCTTTTCGGGCGAGGAACTCGGCCGACTTTTCGGGCAGCGCGGCGGGGGTGCCAACGACTGTCTCAATCAAGATCGGCACCTAAAGATGCTTTTCACCGGGGCCACGAGGCCGCGTGGCCCAGCTTCAATTTGTCGATAGCGTTTTTCAGTGGGCTGTTCTCAGAAGAGAAATCCTTCGGCCCGCGCGCCATTCTGCGGAAAATGCCCGACGTTGGCGAGTCGGGCAGACGGAGCCGCCCTTGGCACGGCCCCTCCGTCCGACCAACATTCAGGTCCCACCTGAACGCTCGTCGCCATTTTTGGCGGACAATCTCGCTGGCAAAAGGCCCCCGGGCGGCAAGCGTTGCTTCGAGTTCGGGAGGGAAGAGATTGGGCCTTATCCCGCGGGCCCGAGGGGAGGACCACGTGGTTCGTTGAGTTCGATACGCGCTCCGTCGCGTCCGTTTACGTGTTTTGCTACCTCCGACCGGTACGGTGCGTGGCCCTCCCGAACTGTCTGGCTTGCGGTCCAACGCCACGCTGGGGTTTTTTTCGTTCAGACAAACTTTATAATAGGCAATTATGGGAAAAGTTTTGCTCGGGGGGATGCGCTCCTCGCACTGGGGTTGCCGGCCCGAGGAGGGACCGCTCTACGGGAACGCCTTCATGGAATGGGACGAAAGTCTTTCGATTGGCATTGAATTGATCGACTCGCAACATCAGGAGTGGTTTCGGCGATTGGGGGACGTTTCGCTGGCCATGCATTCGGCGGGAGGCGTTCGGCAGCTAGTCAAGACGTTCGATTTTCTCAAGGACTACACTCGGTTTCATTTCCAGACCGAGGAAAAGTTCATGGCCGACCAGCGGTATCCAGAACTCGAGGAGCATCGCCGCAAGCACGCCGAGTTGCGTGAGACCCTTTCCCGTCTCGAGAGCGACCTGGAAGAGGAGGGGATCACTCCAGCGCTGAGTGGGGCGGTCAACACGTTGTTGAGCAACTGGCTGATTCGGCACATTCGAGAAGTGGACCAACGCTTTGGCGCATTCTTGAAAGCCCACGGGCAGGAAAATGCAGCGGGCACGTAGCGTCCCGGTTACCGCAGTCGTGGAGCGGTAAACAACAGGGCTCGGCAACATTGCCGTACGACCGGCTTTTGGAGAGGCTGCAAGCAAGCAGCCTGAATCGCATGGGGAGAGTTTCCCGTGAGATGCGGTTTGGGCCCACAACAACGCTGGAGACCTGCTTGAGCACGAGGGAGACCGGGCATGACAGACGACCCCTCCGTCCTGCCCGGCCCAAGTCCTCTAAGGTCGGGTAATTACGTCGCCTAAAAAGCCAGCCCAGCCAGTGCTCATGGCCAGTCTTGCCCTCATCCCCATGTCGGCGCGAAGAGCTGCGTCCACGCCGCGAGACGGCCGTGGCAGCCCACGCCGAGACGTCGCGGGTGGCAAGGCGACGACGGCCAAGTTCAAATCATGGCCTTCAAGCTTTTCATCGCCCGCACGGTGACTTTCCAAGAGGCGGGCTTCGCGGGCACGTCGCGGATTTCGCCGGTGAAGGGATTTTTGACGCCTTTGCGGGCAGGAGTGGCGGGCTTCTTCTTCTTGGCGATCTTGATCAAGCCAGCGAAGTTGAACACGCCAGGTCCTTTCGGCCCAAGTGCCTTTTTGATTTCGGCAGTGAGGGCGTCGATCACGGCCTTCACTTGTTTTTTCGGCACGCCCGAAGCCTCGGCGACTGCCGCGACGACCTGACTCTTGCTCAAAGGTTTTTTCGCCCCAGGTGCTGCTTTAGCCATGTTTCGTCATGCCTCCATGTGAGATACCAGTTACGCCCAATCGTCCGCCCGTTACAGTGGACCGTGTGATTTAACGGGGATTTTCGGAAAAATGCAACCGGGGGAGGCCCCAAAACCAGGGAAAATTTCGGAAAAGAACCCTTTTTTCGGCCGCCACGCACAACGATTTCGTGGCAGATGGCGGTGCCAATGCCTCGCCCACTGCGGACCGGTGGTGCAGTGTACAAGGCAATGCAGGGGTTTCGCGGAGCACGGGGGGAACACTTGCCATTCCTCCGCAAATCTTCTAATATTTTTTCATATAAGGATTTACGTCAGGTCGAGGCGTTTGGAACTGGGAGTCGAGGCATGGATCAGCGGTGGGCATGGCATCGGGCCCTGCCGTGGGTTACCTCGCTGGCGCTTTCTGCGGTCTTGCTGGGCAACAGCCTCGCGGCGGCCAAGGCGGCGGCTGAACGGGCGGCTGAAACTGATGAGCCGGGCGAGGAGTCGCTCCCCGCAGAGAACGTGTTTCCCTTGGCGGATCGCGGCTTGCTGCAATTGCTCTCCCGAGCGAGTCAGCTCAGGGACGAACAACGATTTACCGAGGCCGTGCAGTGTCTGAGCGCCATTCTCGATGCTCCCGAGGATGCCTTTCTTCGGCTCAAGGGAAGCGGCAGCACCTACGTGGGGCTGAAGGCCGAGGCGCTTCGGGTGCTCAAGGACCTCCCTGCGGCGGGGCGGGAAATCTATGAACTTCAGTGGGGCGCCAACGCGCGGGCCATGCTTGCAGCGGCTGCGGCCGCGGGCGATCTGGAGAGGCTGGCCGAGGTCTCGCGGCGGTTTTTTCACACCAGGGCCGGATACGAGGCCACTTTTATATTGGGCTTGCAGCAATGGAACCGGGGCAGCCCCTTGGCGGCGGCCATGACCTTGAAGCGGCTGACTGACTCGTGCCCCATCGCTAACGAGTTCGAGCCGGGTTTATCGACCGCCTTGGCCGCGAGTTGGCTTCGCGCCGGGGAACCGGAAAAAGCCCAGGCCGTGTTGGAGAAGTTGGCTGTGCTGGCTCCTCAGGCCGTTGTGCGTCTCGGGGGAAAAGAGTTCTCAATTTCCCCGATTTCCGGAGTCGTGGCGGCCCTGAGTCGATCGGGGACGGCGGGTACAGCGGGTGGGCTTGTGTCGGAAGATTGGTCCATGGCGGGCGGCAATCCTGCGCGGAACGCTGCGGTCGCGGCAAGCGCGCCTTTGCTGAGCGTCTGCTGGCGCATTCCTACCGCCGAGCATCCGCACATCGAATCACGAATTGAACAACTGGAACACGCCAATCGCGACCCCGATCGGTGGGCACTGCCCGCCTTGCAGCCTCTGACGGTGGGCAACGTGGTCTTGATGCGGACCGCAAGGAACCTGTTGGCGGTCGATTTTGTCACGGGAAAACGGGTTTGGGAAGCGCCCGGCGATGATCCCTTCGAGTCGCTGACCGAGGCGACGGTCGGCGATGCGGTGCAATCCGATCCAGTGTTTGGAGGGGCCCGCGGTGCGGGGTTCGATCTTCAAGCCGCATTGCGTTACCGCTTGTGGGGCGACGCGACGTTTGGCTGCTTGTCCAGCGACGGCCAACGCGTGTTCGCCATTGAGGATCTTTCCCTGGACCTGGGCGTGACCGCGCCGCGAACCGTGTTCATGCCGAACCGTCGCATCCTGCCGAGCGACCCGAAGCCGTTCAATCGGCTGGCAGCCTACGACGTGGCCACAGGCAAGCTGGTCTGGCACGTTGGCGGGGGGCCGGAGGAATTTGCCCTGCCTCACGCGGGAACATTCTTCCTCGGCGCGCCGTTGCCTGTCGGCGGCCAGCTCTATGCCATTGGCGAGTTGAAAGGCGAGATCCGCTTGCTGGTCTTCGACGCCAAGACCGGGGCCACGGCATGGACGCAGCAGTTGGCCGTTTTGGATCAGGATCGCGACATCGTCCAAGATCCGTTGCGGAGGGTATCCGGCGTCTCGCCTTCCTACGCCGATGGGATCATCGTCTGCCCGACCTCCAACAAGTCGGTGGTGGCCGTGGAGCCGGCGACGCGATCCTTGCTCTGGGGATACGCATACAAGCCCTTAGAATCAGCGCAGGGGCGGCAGGGTCCGATGTTTTTCGGGTTCGCTCCGCCCAGTGACCCCGATCCCGCCAACCGTTGGGCCCAATCCCAGGCCATCATCGCCGAGGGACGCGTTCTGGTGACTCCGGTCGATTCCGGGGACTTGCACTGTTTGAACCTGGTCGACGGGAAACTCCGCTGGCGAAAGCCGCGAGAGGATAGTTTGCGCGTGGCGTGCGTGCATCGTGGAAAAGTGGTGTTGCTAGGCCGCCGCGGGCTTCGGGCGCTGAGACTCGCCGACGGAGCACCCGCTTGGACCCCTGCGGCATCAGAACTGCCGCCCAGGGCCGCGCCGTCAGGCGTGGGGATCGCCAGCGGCGACCGCTACTATTTGCCGCTTTCCAGTGGTGAGATCGCCGCAGTGGATTTGGAGTCAGGCCGGGTGCTCCATGCCTACTCGTCGCGGCAGGGAGTGGTGCCCGGAAACTTGGTTTGCGGGAAGGGACGTGTGCTTTCGCAGCGGGCGGGGGCCGTTGAACAATTCTTCCAGATCGATACCCTCCGTCGGCAAATCGATCAGCGGCTAGCCGCCCGGTCCGACGATCCCGAGGCCCTCGCCCGACGCGGCGAGATCCTCTGGGACGAAGGGAAGCTGCACGACGCCGTGGATTGTTTCCGTCGCGCGTTCCGGCACGTACAGTCCTCCCGACCAGAAAGTTTGGCGGACGCCTCCCTGGCGACGACCGTCCGGGGCCTGCTCCGCGAAGCCTTGCTGGAGGGTTTGCGCACCGATTTCGATCATTATTGGCCAGCCGCCGCGGAGATTCGCGGGCTGGTGGATGAGCCGCGGCACGAGGCTGCCTTGTTGCGTTTGATGGCGGCGGGCTTCGAGCAAAGCAAGCAGTTTCAGAAGGCCCTGGAACATTACCTGAAACTGGTCGATTTGGATCAGCAACAGCGGGACATGGACGCGATCGACCCCTTGCACTCGCTGCGGCGCGATCGCTGGGTCCAGGTGCGCTTGGGTGAGCTGTGGCAAAGTGCGCCGGAGGCGGTGCGGGCGGAGGTGGACCGGGTGGTGAAGACCCGCTTCGAGGCGGCGGTCCAATCCGGTTCGGCGGAAAGCCTCCAGGTGTTCCTCGACTACTTCGGCAGGCTGCCGCTGGCCAACGAAGCCCGAGCGAAATTGGCGGCCGAACTACGGGAATCCCAGCATTGGCTTCGGGCGGAAATGCTGCTGCGGCAGACGATGCGTTCGGAAGATCGCCGGGCGGCCGGCGCCGCCCTGGCGGAGTTGGCCTTGCTGCTCCGCGAGGCGAAGTTGCCGCACGACGCGGCGGTGTGCTTTCGCCGCCTACGCGACGAGTTCGCCGACGTGGAGTGCGGCGACGGCAAGACGGGCGGCCAACTGGTGGCCTCTTTAAGCGAAGACGACCCGGTGCGTCGCTGCTTGGAACCCGCCGCGTCCTGGCCGACGGGTGCGATCCTGGTGGAGCGGACCCGACAAACCAGCACTCCTCCCATGGCCTTCTATTCGGCCACGGTCCCCTTCCATCAGGGGCGAGGTCCGTTCTTTTCCGACCTGACCGTTGAACTCCATCAGAACCCGCCGGAGCTGATTGCCCGTGACGGTTGGGGCAAGGTTCGTTGGCGTTTGCCGACCAGCAATCTGATGCGGCAGGAGAATTTTCCGATGAGTTCGGCGTTGCTCCGCTGCACGGTCCATGACCATTTGCTGCTGTTGTCGGTGGGATTCAAGATCGTGGCCATCGATACGGCGGCGGCCGGCGAACAGGGCTCACCCAAGGTGCTCTGGATTCAGGACCTCGAAGAACCGGTGAAGACGTCCGTTCGCCGAACCTCGCGGCGGGGCGGTCCTATCGGGGTGCCTCCGATGGGCTCCTTCCCCGCCGGGGGAAATGCCCAGTTTCCGGTGAGTATTCCGGCCGTGGTCTCCGAACAACTGGTGTGTTATCAGCGATACCAGGCGCTCTACGGGGTGGATCCGCTCACTGGCGAAGTGATTTGGAGCCGCGAGGACCTCCGTCCGGAGAGCACGTTGTTCGGGGATCATGAGTACGTCCTGGTCGTGCCGCCGGACCAGAACGTGGCGACGGTCCTGCGCGCCGCGGACGGCCAGAAGCTGGGCGAGCGACCAGTTCCTGCCGCGCGCTTGGCGACGATCGGCCGATTTGTGATTTCCTGGCGAGCGGGAAACGCCGAAGCGGTGCTGGAATCGGTCGACCCATGGACCGGGGCGCAGGTCTGGCCCCCGCGCAAATTTCCTGCCGACGCCAAGATCTATCCTTTCGAAAACGACAAGGAAGTGATCGGCGTGCTCGATTCGCGCGGCCATTTCACCTTGGTGCATTTGGCCGATGGTCGGGTCCTGGTGGACGGCGACTGCGACGGCGGCGCGCCGGCGGTCGATGTGCACGTGTTCCGCTCCCCGGAGCAGACGCTGGTGGTGCTCAATGGACTGGAGCGGAGCAGGCCGACGGGACTGCATTACTACGGACTTCAAGGCGTTCCCAGCGTGCAGATCGGCCGTGCGAAGATTTACGCCTTCAGCCCTGACGGTAAACCCCTGTGGCGCGAGCCGGTGACCGTCCAAGATCAATATCTGGTTCTGCATCAGCCAGCACGGCTGCCAGCGTTGATCTTCGCCTGCGGCGTGCAGGATCGTCGCGGGTCGGGAACAAGCCAGCCGCAGACCGCGATTCTGGCGGTCGATAAGCGGACTGGCCAAGTCGTTCGGCCAAAAGAACGCTTCGAGGGTTTGTCGCACTTGCGGCTGGTCGGCGATCCGGAAAAAAAGGTTGTCGAGATCCATTTGCAGCGCCAAGTCGTCAAACTGAACTTTACAGACCAACCGATTTCCGCTTCGCAGCAAGAGGAAAAATCGGCCCCCTCGCCCTCCGCGGCCTTGTTGAAGGCCCTGCGACGGGGAGTGGGGCGGGCATTGAACTTGCCGCTCGAAGAGGATGAGGAGGGTAACGATGGACCGAAATGATGGCTCTTCGCTTCAGGAGAGGGTGGGCACTGGCCGCGTGTCCAGCCCGCTGAGCCAGGGCCTCGTGCTGTTGCCCGCGGCCATCCTCGCCGTTGGCGTGTGGCTGACGTTGGGCCAAAGCACCTCCGCAGCGCCGCGGGATGCCGAGGTTCAACGGGTGGTGCAGCGCGGGCTGGAATGGCTCGCCTCGCACCAATCGCGGCGCGGGAACTGGACGGCCAATGGCGGTCGTTATCCCACCGCCATGACGGCCATGGCTGGCGTGGCCTTGTTGTGCGAGGGCTCGACCACCACCCAAGGCAAGTATGCCGCGAACATCCGCGCGGCCGTCAACTATCTGGTGGACCGCAGCCGCCCCAACGGATTGATCGGCGATCCGAACCTCGACGACCGCTACACCTACGGCCACGGATTCTCCATGCTGTTTCTCTCACAGGTGCTCGGCGAGGAAGAGGACTTGGAACGCCGCGAGCAGCTCGTGGACGTGCTGTCGCGGGCGGTGACGTTTTGCGGCCAGGCCCAGACCGAGGCCGGCGGTTGGGGTTACGTCAGCGCGGCCGACGGCCAGCAATTCGACGAGGGTTCCACCACGATCACCCAAGTCCAGGGACTTCGCGGCTGCCGCAACGCGGGCATCGTCGTGCCCAAGGAGATCATCGACAAGGCCGTCAACTACATCCGCAAATGCACTCTGCCCGACGGCGCCGTCCAATACAACATCAAGGGCGGCGGCGGTCGACCGGCGATCACGGCGGCGGCCATCGCCTGCCTATTCAACGCCGGGGAATACGACGATGAGCTCGTTCCGCGGCTCCAACGCTACTGCGACAAAAACCTCTCCAACATCGCCAACGAAGGCTTCGGCCATTGGCACTACGCTCATTACTATTATTCCCAAGTACTCTACCGCGAAGGCGGCAAAAAGTGGCAGGATTACCGTGCCAAGATTTTCGAACGGCTGGTGAAAGAGGCCAATGCCGACGGCTCCTGGAGCCAAGGCTACATCGGACCGGTCTACACGACGGCGATCAACTTGACGATCCTCCAGTTGGAAAACGCGGCGTTGCCGATTTATCAGCGATGAAAGACGACGAGTAACAAATCCGAAGGACGCAGAGAGCCTCGATCGAATCGTCGCAAGTGCGCCGCCTTCTCTCCTTTTGCATTGCCTGACGTTGAGGAGTTTCCATGACAGAGTACGATTCGCTGGGCGGCCAGGGCGCCGCGGCCATCGAGAAGCTGGCCGCTGCGCGGGAGAAGATCCTCGGCCAGTTGTCGCGGGTGATCGTTGGCCAGCAGCAAGTGATCGAGCAACTGTTGATTTCGTTGTTGAGTCGCGGGCACTGCCTGTTGGAAGGCGTGCCGGGACTGGCCAAGACGCTCATGATCAGCACGCTGAGCCGGGCGCTGAATCTCTCTTTCAGCCGCATCCAGTTCACTCCGGACCTGATGCCCGCCGACATTACCGGCACCGAAATCATTGAGGAGAACCGTTCCACGGGCAGCCGTGAATACCGGTTTCTGCCCGGCCCGCTGTTCGCCAACGTGGTGCTGGCCGACGAGATCAACCGGACGCCGCCGAAGACCCAGGCGGCGCTGTTGGAGTCGATGCAAGAGCGTCAGGTGACCGTGGGCCGGGTGCGGCACAAACTGGCCGACCCGTTCTTCGTGTTGGCCACGCAAAACCCCATCGAGCAGGAAGGCACCTACCCCCTGCCCGAAGCCCAGCAAGACCGCTTCATGTTCAAGGTCTTCGTCCGCTATCCGACGTTCGAGGAAGAATATCAAGTGGCGGAGCGGACCACGGCGGTGTGGGATGACCGGGTGGAACCGGTGCTCAGCGCCGAAGACATCCTCGAGGTGCAGCAGCTTGTACGAAGCGTGCCGGTGGCCCCGCACGTGATCCGCTATGCCCTGGCCTTGGTGCGGCAGACTCGCGTGCGCGAGCCTGGTGTCCCGGACTTCGTGGAGGAGCAATTGAGTTGGGGGGCTGGCCCCCGGGCGGTGCAATGCTTGATCCTCGGGGCCAAGGCCCGATGCCTTTGGCACGGTCGTTCTCACGTCTCGGTCGACGACATCCGCGAGCTGGCCAAGCCGGTGCTGCGTCACCGCCTGGTGCTCAGCTTTACGGCCGAGAGCGAGGGCGTGACCACCGACGACGTGATTCAACAAATCCTGGACGCCACCCCGACTCGTGAGGACGAGCTGTCGCGCGATGAACGATTCCAAACGATTTTTGCGTCCTGACGTCCTCAAGCGGATTGCCCGGCTCGATCTTCGCGCACGGCACGTCGTCGAGGGGTTTTTGTCGGGGCGGCACCGCAGCCCGCACTTCGGCCAGACGGTCGAGTTCCGCCAGCACCGGCCGTACACGCCGGGCGACGACCTTCGTTACGTCGATTGGAAGGTCTGGGCCAAACAGGACCGCTATTACGTCAAGCAGTTCGAGGAGGACACGAACTTGCGATTGACGCTCTTGGTCGACGCCTCGGCCAGCATGCGGTACGGCAAGGGGGCCATGACCAAATTCGAGTATGCCGCCACGGTTGCGGTGAGCTTGGCGTATCTCGTCCTCCGCCAGCAGGACGCGGTAGGCTGCCTCACCTTCGACGAGGGGCCGCGGAAAATCGTCCCCCAGCGGACCAAGCGGAACCACCTCGATTCCATCGTTCAGGCCCTGGAAGCCAGCGATCCCAGGCACAAGACGGACCTGACCCCGATCTTCCGCAAGGCGGCCGAGGCCTATCCCCGCCGCGGCATGGTGGCGATTGTCTCCGACTTATTGGTCGATCGCGAGGGCTTTTCCCGAGGGCTTCGGCTGTTGCGCAGCCGCGGGCACGATGTGCTGGTGTTCCACGTGCTCGATGACGACGAGCTGGATTTTCCCTTCAGCGGGCCCACGCGGTTCGAAGGATTGGAAGTGCCTTTGTACTTGAAATGCAATCCCCGCGCGTTGCGCGAGGGCTACCTGACCGCACTCCAGGCCTATCTCGAGGAGGTGCGCCGGGCATGTAGCCGCCAGCACGTGGACTATACGATGCTCCGAACCAGCCAGTCATTGGGCGCGGCGCTGGCGACGTTCCTCAACCATCGCTTGGCGACCCAGACAAGGAGTTAGAAATCAGTTTTCGGCTATCCGTTTCCCGGGATTCGCGGTCTGTTTGTCGATCACCGATAATGCGTCCCCCGATTCCGACCATTTCGCGAAGCTTGTGCCGGTGCCGACGGGGCCGTGCCTGACGCCCAGCCTGAACGGCCAATTATTCCATGACGACCTTTGTTCATTATCCGTTGCTTTGGGGCCTGCTTTTGGTGGGCGTGCCGGTGTTGATCCACTGGATCAACATGCTCCGCCAGAAGCGCGTGCCGTGGGCGGCCATGGAATTCTTGCTGGCGAGCCAGAAAAAACATCGCACGTGGATCGTGTTTCAGCAGCTTCTGCTGCTGTTGTTGCGGATGGCGGCCATCGCGGCGGTGGTGTTGATGCTGGCCCAGCCTGTCCTGCAAAGCGGCTGGGGGGCGTGGCTCGGCGGCGTTAGGACCCACCACATTGTGCTCTTGGACGATAGTTTCTCGATGTCGGAGCGTTGGGACGACACCAGCGCCTTCGACCAAGCCAAGACCGTAACGGGCCGGTTGGTCGAAAGCCTGGCGCGCGAGGGCGACCACACGTTCACGCTCCAACGCTTTTCCCAGGCCGGCCGGCCGGTCCGGGGAACGCAGCCGGACTTCCTCGAAGAGCGCGTGGACAGCACGTTTCCCGATCGTCTCAAGACCCGCCTGGCGGACCTGCGTCCATCGCAAACCGCGGTGGGTCCGCTGGCGGCGATGGAGGCGGTGGCCCACTTGTTGGGTCAGGGGGAAGGGGAACGCCGCATCGTGTACTTGGTTTCCGACTTTCGCGTCCGGCAGTGGGACGATCCCGGCCCGCTGCGAAAGATGCTCCTCGACTGGACGGCAGCGGGCGTCGAGGTGCGACTGGTGCAGTGCGTTCAGGGGAGTCGTCCCAACCTCGCGGTCCGCGATTTGAGGCCCGGCCCTGGCACGCGCGCGGCCGGAGTCCCCTTGTTCATGGAAGTCACCGTGGAGAACTTCGGCGATACGCCGGTCGAAAACGTGCCCGTGCTGATCGAGGCCGACGGTCAGGCCCAACCGGCGCTGAGCATTCCCCGCATCCCCCCGCGCCAAGCGGTGAAGGAGCGATTCCCGGTGCGGTTCGCCACGGCCGGCGAGCACCGGATTTCCGTGCGGTTGGAGGCCGACGCGGTCCAAGACGACAATTTTCGCTGGGCGGTGATCGACGTTCCGGCCCATGTGCCCGTGCTGCTGATCGACGGCGATCCCGAGGCGCTCGACGCCCGTTACCTCAGCGCGGTGTTCGCCCCTGGCGGCCCGGCGAACACCGGCATCAGTCCCCGCATCGAGACGCCCCGCTATCTGACCCTCCATCCCTTGGAGCCTTTTCAGGCCGTGTATCTGCTGAATGTCGATCGACTGGATCGCTCGGCTTTAGCAGCGCTTGAACAATACGTGGCCGCTGGCGGGGGCGTGGGCATATTCCTTGGCGAGCGGTCGTCGAGCCAAGTGCTCAACGACGAGTGGCATCGGCAGGGCCAGGGACTGTTCCCGCTGCCGGTGGAAAAGCCCGTCGACTTGCCCGTTGACTATTTGCAACGCATCCCCGACCTTCAATTGACCGATCATCCGATCTTTCAAGTGTTCGCCGGGGCGCGAAACAGTTTCTTGACGTCGGTGATCGTGCGGCGATACTTTTCGGTTCCCAAGGATTGGCGGCCCGGGGCGGAGGCGGACGTCGCGGTGATCGCGCGGCTGCGCAACGGAGCGCCTTTGGTGGTGGAACGGCGTTTTGGCCGGGGACGCGTGGTGGCCTTCCTGACCACAGCGGCGCCGACTTGGAACAATTGGGCCCGCGACAACCCCAGCTTCGTCGTGGCGATGCTCGAACTCCAGGCGTACTTGACCGCCCGGCCGACCGCGGAGACGCCCCGGCTGGTGGGCCAGCCGCTCGAATTGAGCCTCGATGCCGCGCGGTATGAGCCTCAAGTGCGATTCATCACGCCCCGCGAGGATCTTTCGCCCACCACCGTTGAGGAGGCCGAGGCGGCCGCCAACGGCCAGCTTAGGGCAACCTTGGTCAACACTGACGTCAGCGGAATCTACGAGGCGCGTTTGGTCCGCAACGACGGACGCGAGGAGGTCCGCGGTTTCGCGGTGAACGTCGATCCTGCGGAAGGCGATCTTCGCGTCCTCGACTATCCCGAGTTGGCTTCCCGACTCGACGGCGTGCCGCATCAATTCCAGCTCGCTTCGCGCTACGAATATGCGGAAGGCGAGCAAGGGGGATACAACTTGGGCACGGCCTTGCTGTGCTTCGTGGCGGTGCTGTTGGTCGCGGAACAACTGCTGGCCTATGCGGCCAGTTACCATCCGCCTTCGTGGCAGCGGGCTGAGGTGTTGGGAGGTGGTGCGTGAACTGGCGGCTGTTGTTAGCTCTGGCCGAACAGTCGGAAAGAATCCGCTTCGAGTGGGGCCGCATCCAGTCGAACGCCGATTGGATCGTGCCGGTCGTCGCCTTTCTGGCGCTGGCCAGCTTCATTCGCTGGATGTACCGCCGCGACGCTAAAGAACTCGGTCTGCTTTGGCGGTGGACGCTCACCGGCCTGCGAACCGCCGTTTTGTTCGGATTGCTCGTGTTGTATCTGGAGCCTCGTTGGCGGAGCGAGCACGAAGTGGTCCATCCTTCGCGCGTGGTGCTTCTGGTCGATACCAGCTTGAGCATGGGCCTCCAGGCCGAGGCGAACGGCAAGGGGAGCCCGGTGACGCGTGCGCAACAGGTGGCGGCCTCCTTGGTGGCCACCGATTTCCTCGAACGGCTCCGCCGGGTCCACGAGGTGGTGGTTTTGCGGTTTGACGAGACTGTGGGTCGCGTGGCGGCCTTCGCTCGAAAAGGGCCGGGGGCCATGGATCCGGGGGAACTCCAAACCACCGATCCTCCGAGCGGCGACGCGGGTCCGCTGGAAGAGGCTGCCATCGACTGGGAGGCGGTGCTCAAGCCCTTGGGCAAGGAGACCCGGCTTGGGCAGTCGTTGCAACAGGTCCTCTCGGAGGAGCGGGGATCGCCGCTAACGGGCATTGTCGTGGTCAGCGATGGTGGCCAGAACGCCGGCCCCTCGCCAGACGCCGCCGTGGAATTGGCCCGCGAGGCCCGAGTCCCCATCTTTACCGTGGGCGTCGGCTCGGCCGAACGGCCGGCGAGCGTGCGGATACAGGAACTGGAGGCCCCAGACCGGGTCCAGCCGGGCGATCCGTACACCGTCAAGGGACTGATTCAAGCCCAGGGGATGGCTGGCCAGAGCGTTTCCGTGGAACTTCTTGTGCGCGACCTGGAAAAAAAGACGGAGCAGCTTATCGACACACGGCAAGTGATCCTGGGCGGCGACGGCTCGGCGACTCCGGTGCAGTTCCAAGTGACGCCGTCGGGAACCGGCCGTTGCCAAGTCCTGATGCGATTGACGCCGCCCGGCGGCGCCCGCGTCCCGGCCGACCACCAAAGCGAGGTCGAAGTCGAGGTGGTTGACCGCAAGAACCGCGTGTTGTTGTTTGCCGGTGGGCCGAGTCGGGAATACCAGTTTCTCAAGACACTTCTATACCGCGACAAATCGACTGTGCTCGACGTGTTGCTCGCTACCGGCAAGCCCGGCATTTCCCAAGAGTCGGCCAGCATCTTGGACCAGTTTCCCGACACGCGATCGGAAATGTTCACCTACGACTGCGTGATTGCCATCGACCCGCCTTGGCAAAGCCTGACGCCTGCCCAAACCGAGTTGCTGGAAGCCTGGGTCGGCGAGCAGGGCGGTGGGCTGATCTTGGTAGCAGGGCCGATCCACAGCGGCCAGACCGTCCGCGGTTGGCAGCAGAATCCTGCTATGGAAAAAATCCGCGCCCTCTATCCTGTGGAATTCCCACGCCAAGCCACCTCGGCAGAAAGCGAAACCTACTTTTCAAGGGACCCGCTACCCTTGGACTTCACCCGCGAGGGACGCGAGGCCGAATTCCTTTGGATTGCCGACACCGACTCGGCCAACCAGCAAGCCTGGGCCTCATTTCCAGGCGTCTACAGCGTGCAGCCCATCCGCGGCCCGAAGGCCGGGGCTACCGTTTTCGCCCGACTTTCCGATTCCCTGGCCACACAGGGCGGCCCTCCGCTACCGTATTTTGTGGGCCAATTTTACGGGGCCGGACGGGTGTTTTATTTGGGCAGCGGCGAAATGTGGCGGCTGCGCATGGTGGACGAAAGCTATTTCGATCAATTCTACACGCGGCTTGTGCGTCATGTGGCCCAGGGGCGTTTGCTCCGCCAATCCCAGCGCGGCATGCTGATGGTCGACAAGGATCGCTGCGTGCTTGGGGCCACCGTCGAGATTCGCGCCCAACTGACCGACGCCCAACTCAAACCACTGCAAGCGCCCCGCGTGATGGTGGATGTCATCCAACCGAACGGCGGCGTCCAAAACATGTTGTTGCGGCCCGACGCCAGCCGAGAAGGAATGTATACCGGCCATTGGACGGTGCTTCAGGAGGGCGTGTATCGATTGGAACTCCCGGTGCCGGAAAGCGATCGCGATCGCCTCGTGCGGCGAATTCACGTCCGTCTGCCGGACCTGGAGCGGGAAAACCCTCAACGCAACGACGCCTTATTGAGTCGCATCGCGGTGGGAACAGGGGGGAAGTTTTATCCTTCGTTGGACGCGGCCTGGGGACCGGAAGCGAACGATCCCCTCGTCGCGCACTTGAAAGACCGCACGCGGATCAGCGTCGTCGCCAGCGGCCCGAACCCCTTGTCGGAGCGGCCTTGGCGAAGCGGGATGATGTTTGTCTTGTGTGGTCTCCTATGCGGCGAATGGTTGATCCGGCGGTTGTTGAAATTGGCTTGAAGGTGGGGACACCCCATGCCCGAAATCGGCACGGAAAAAAAGGGGGCGAGGCCGGCCTCGGGGCCTGCCGTTGCTCTCGCGCCGCGGGAGGAAGGAATCGCTCGGGCGGGGGGCCTGGTCATGACCGGGCCGACATGCCTTGCGCTCCCCGACGTGGTTATCCATCCCTCGAAAAACGGCACGCCCTCGGAAAGCTGAGTGTTCCATGACCGGCAATCCTCCCCGCATTGAGATTTCGCCTGGCATCCGCGCGACGCTCGACGCGCTGCGGAGGAAGCTGCGCGGGTATGTATGGCTTCGCGGGCTTGGCGTGCTGGGGGCGTGTCTCGGCGGAGCGGCGTGGATCAGCTTGATCGCCGATTGGTTTTTCGAGCCCGATCGGGCCGTCCGCACCGTGGCGCTTCTAGCGGCGGCGGTCGCTCTGGTAGCCGCCTTTTGGAACCTGATCGGCCGACGGCTGGCCGTGCGGATTTCCGATAGCAATCTGGCCATGGTGCTCGAGCGCCGCTTCCCGCACTTTGCCGACAGTTTGTTGACGGCCGTCGACCTGGCTGCATGCGGCAAGGCGGCGGAGGAGTGCAATCCTGAGTTGCTGGCCGTGACATGCCGTCGGGCGGAGCAGTCGCTGGCCTCGCTGCGGCTTGCGGAGGTCTTCGACTATCGACCGCTGCGGAAAAGCCTGGCGGCGACCGCCGTGCTTTTGTTTACCCTGTTCGCTTTTGCGGCGATCTACCCGGGAGTGACCGCGGTTTGGCTCCGTCGCGTGGTCCTGTTGTCGGATGAGCTTTGGCCCCGCAACTGCGCATTGGAAGTCGAAGGATTTCCCGGCGGGGTGGCCAAGGTGGCCCGTGGGGCCGACCTGGAACTGGTGGTCAAGGCCCGCCTCGACATGCCCTTGGTTCCCGACGTGGTGGAGGTCCGCTACCGCGGCTCGGGCGGGCTTCGCAAGGCCATGACTCGGGTGGGCACTGCCTTGCCCGGCCAAGATGAGTATCAAGAATACACCTATACCTTTCGGGGCGTACTCGCACCGATCGAGTTCGATGTCGTAGGGGGCGACGCGGCGATCCGCGGTTTGCACATCGACGTGGTCGATAACCCCACCATCGTGGAAATGGTGTTGCAGTGCGAGTTTCCCAAATACATGGATCGAGCGCCTCGGTCGCTGCCGGTGGCTGGTCCGATGCAAGTGCCCGTCGGCACGGCGATCGTTGTACACGCCCGGAGCAACAAACCACTGGTGCGCGTCTCGGTGGAGACGGTGTCGGAGGATTCTAGCCAGCCGGCCAAGCGCGTCGATCCTTCGGCGGAAGACCCCCGGCGATTCGCGTTCCCCATCCCGCCGCTCGCACGCGACTCGGCCCTGCTGCTCACCCTTTTCGACACCGACGGGATCAAGAGCCGCGAGCCGGTGCGGCTTGTGCTTTCGGCCCTGGAAGACCGCCGGCCCGAGGTGTCCGTGCAACTTCGTGGGATCGGATCGGCGGTAACCCCGCAGGCGACGATTCCCGTGTCGGGCCGCGCGGAGGATGATTACGGCCTCGCCCGAATCTGGTTCGATTACGCGATCGACGAAGGTGAGGCGAAAACTCAGCCAATCGCTTCGCCGCCGGGGAACGCGACCCAACAAAGGGTGGCCGCGGCGTTTGACGTGCGTCCCCTGGGCCTGAAGCCGGGCCAGAAACTGGCCTTGTGCGTGAAGGCCGAGGACCGCTTCGATCTAGGGCCCGCCCCGAATGTCGGCGCCAGCGACCGCTGGCTGCTGGAAGTCGTCACGCCCGAACAGCTCCGCACGATGCTTCAATCGCGGGAATTGGTGCTCCGCCAGCGATTCGAAAGCCTGATCAAAGACGTGGAAGACGCCCGCGACTCCCTGGCCCGGCTCGAGCTTACGTCGGCCGGGGCGGCGCGGGAACGAAGGCCGTTCTCGGCCGGTGCGGCCCCGGTGTTCGCCGAGCCAGCGAAGGAGGCCGCGGCTGCCAAACCACCCCAGTCGCCTACAGCCAAGCCAGAGCGGGCCTCTGCGGTCGAGCCGGGCGAATTGCCCAACGCCGCGCCTGAGCTGTCGCCCGAACGTTTGGCCACCCAAAGACTCCTCCAGGTGCAATGGGCGCAGCAAAACGGGCGGAAAAGCGCTTACGAGACGGCGGGAATCGCCGATGCCTTCGCCCAAATCCGCGAAGAATTGATCAACAACCGCATCGACACCGAAGAACTCAAGCTCCGTTTGGAAGACGGCATTTCCAAGCCGCTGCGGCGGGTGGCCGACGAGATGTTCCCGGAGTGGGACCGCCGTCTCGATCGGCTTCAACTGGTGATGGCCGAGCCGCAGGCGGGCAAGCAGGCCTTGGCCGCCTCGATCGCGCAGACCGATGCCATCCTTGCGGTCATGCGCCAAGTGCTCGACCGCATGATCGAGCTAGAGGACTTCAACGAAGCGGTGGAGATGCTCAGGTCGATTCTCCAGTCGGAGCGGGCCCTCCAGGACCAGATCAAGCAGCGACGCCGCGATAAACTCCGCGAGCTGATGGAGTAACTGTTATGGAACGCCAGTTCGCTCGGCCCCCCAACGGCCATGTACACCCAGCGGTCCAAAGAACGGCTGCACGCACATTATACGCGTGGCTGCCGCGGCTGCTCGTGGCCGTCGTATTCGCGGGACCTTCGTGGGCATGGGCCCAGGACGATCCGAAGCCGCCTGCCACGGCCCCGGACCAGTTGGCGATGGAACAGCAGCGTTTGAGCGATCGCTTCAAACGTTTTGAGGAAATGCTGCTGCGGATGGCCGAACTCAGCGCAGCCACGGACCCGCGCCGAGCGGCCCTTCTGCGCAAGGCCGTGGCGCAGAGTAAGGAGCGGCTGATCAGCGTGCAAATGGAGACCTTGGCCGATCTGCTCCGCAAGGACGAGCTGGGCCGCGCGCTGGAAAACCAACAAATGGTCGAGAAAGATCTGATGGCCTTGCTGGATCTGCTTTTGAGCGAGAACCGGGCCAAACGCCTCCAATCGGAGAAGGCCCGCGTCCGCGATTATCTCAAGCGGCTGGCGGCGCTTATCAACCAGCAGAAAGAAGTCCAAGCCCGCACGGCCGGAGGCGGGGAGCCGAAGGCGCTCGCCGATGAGCAGGCCCGAATTGCCGACAAGGCCGGAGGCCTCGCCAAAGACATTCAGAAAAACGAGGAAGATCAGGGTCCCAAGCCGCCCAACGGGCAGGACGCAGGGGAAGACCGGGCGCAGGGAAAACCATCGCAAGGCGGTCAACCGAAGTCAGGTCCCCCGGGGCCAAAAACTGAGTCCCAAGGCAAACCCTCCGCGCAATCGCCCGCTCCTAAGCCCACGAATGGACAGGACCAAGCGAAAGACCAGGGAGCAGCTCCACCAAAAGGGCAATCGCCTTCCTCGCCGCCAGGAGCAAAGCCCAGCCAAGGCCCAGCCAAGGATCAAGGGGGGCCTTCGCCCGATGGTCAACCGCCGGCAAACGAGCCTCCCCCGGTGGCCCAAGACCATCCCGCACGCAAGCGGCTCGAGGCCGCCGAATCGCGGATGCGCGAGGCCGAGAAGAAGCTTCAGGAAGCCCAGCGCCAGGGGGCCTTGGAACAACAGGAGGAAGCCATCCGCGAATTAGAGCAGGCCCGCAGTGCCTTGGAACAGATTCTCCGTCAACTCCGCGAAGAAGAAATCCAACGGGTGCTTGTGTCGCTCGAGGCCCGTTTCAGCAAAATGCTTCAGATGCAGCGGGAGGTCCTAGACGGCACCCTACGGTTGGATAAGATCCCCCAGCAGGAACGCACTCGCGAACATGAAATCCAAGCAAGCCGTTTGGCCAGCCGCGAGTCGGAAATCGACTTGGAGGCGGAAAAGGCCTTGACGCTTTTGCGCGAAGACGGCTCAGCCATGGCGTTGGCGGAAGCCGTCGGTCAGGTCCGCCAGGACATCCAGCAAATCGCCGATCGGCTGTCCGCGGCCAAGGTCGACAAGATCACCCAGGGCCTCGAAGAGGACGTGATCGCGGCCTTGGACGAAATGCTCCAGGCCTTGAAAAAGGCAATCAAGGACCAGGAAAAACGGAAACAGCAAGCCTCGCCTTTCGGCCAAGGCATGATGACCGACCCGCCCCTGATCGACCTGCTGGCGGAACTCCGCATGATTCGTTCGCTTCAAGTCCGTGTCAACCTGCGGACCGATCGGTATTCGAAGCTGATCCAGGGCGAACAGGCCGAGCAGCCTGACCTGATCGAGGCATTGAAACGCCTCGCCGAGCGGCAGGAACAGATTTTCCGCATTACCCGCGATTTGAGTTTGGGGAAGAATCAATGAGGCAGACAATAGCGGAACTCAGCCGGAGCGGACTGTTCTGTTGCAATCGTGGAGGAAGCGGCGAGGGCGTTGGGCTTCTCCTGCTGCTGGTTGGGGCAAGCCTTTGTCTTGCGGTGGAGCCTCGTTTGGAGATGGGAACCTGGCACCCGCCCAGCGTGGAGCAAGTCCGCGACCGGGTCTTTGCCTGGTTAACTGAGCGAAAACCCGCGCCAGCCGATCGGGCCAAGGCCGAGGCAATTTGGGAGGTCAAGGGTGAGTCGCCGTCCGCCACCGAGGTGTTGGAACGTCTGATCCGCACCGTTGCGCTGATCGACGAAAATGCGAAGAAACTCGTTGCCTTATGTTCCCAGCCCGCGGCCCCAAGGACGCTGCCTCCGCAGAGCTGGCTGGTCGATCCGCAGACGCCGGACTGGATCGCCAAGAACTTCCGTGTTTGGTATGGTCGGTGGCTGGCCCAACAACGTTTATTCGATGAAGCGGCGGAACAACTCGACGGAATCCAGGCCGAGGAGGTCGTGGATCCCGCCACGCTGTTGTTTTATCAGGCCGTGGTGCATCATCGTCTTCTCAATCGGGAGGTGGCGGCGGACGCCTTGGCGCGTTTGTTGGACGCGCCGGATTCGTGCCCGCGCCGTTATGTCACCATTGCCCGGCTTATGGAGGCCGATCTCAAGGATCTTAAAGAAGAGTCGTTAGATCATATCGCGCGGCGCATGGAGGACATTCAACGCCGGTTGGACTTGGGCCGGGCCGGACCCAAGGTCCGCGAAATCCAAGACGGCGTCGTCAAGTCCCTGGACAAACTGATTGAGGAGTTGGAATCGGCCCAGCAGCAACAACAAGCGTCCATGGGAGCAGGCAATGTCCAACCAACCCGGCCCGCCCAAGATAGTGTCCCTATGGGGGGGAAAGGACCGGGAAATGTCACAAAACGCGACATAGGGCACCAAAGCGGGTGGGGGGATCTGCCTCCGAAACAACGTGAGGAGGCCCTCCAACAGATTGGTCGCGACTTCCCCGCTCATTATCGTGATATCATTGAACAGTACTTCCGCAGGCTGGCCAGCGAGGCAACAAGGTAATCCGAAGTCGGCAATGTGCGTACAATGCACGAGGGGGTACATTGTTTATGGGGATGTTGCTCGCGTGTCTCTTGGCGGCGGTTCAACCCGAGGTCGCCGTGCAAACCGTCAACGGCGAACGCCTCAGTGGGGTTTTAACGCGACTGACCCCCTCGCAGATTGCAGTCCAGACAAATGAGGGCCAAAAAACTTGGGACCTGAAGCGTCTTGCGGAGATCCGCTTCGGCCCTCCGTTCGACAACAAGGTCGCGCCCCCAATCTCCGTTGAACTGGTCGATGATTCCCGTTTGGCGTTGGAGAGCGTGACGATGGAGGGGGGAACGACCCGGGTCAAGCTCCTTCGCGCCGATTCCTTGGAAGTCCCCAACGCGACGATTCGGCTGGTTCGCTTCAGCCCGCCCGGCGACTCGCCCGCAGTGGCCTGGGAAAAGATCTTGGCCGCGGCGGCGACGCATGACGTGTTGATGATAAAGAAGGGCGACGTGGTGGACTACCACGCGGGGATTCTCCATCGTGTCACGGAAGACACCGTGGAGTTCGAGTTGGACGGAGAACGCCTCCCGGTTCGGCGGGGCAGGGTCTTTGGAGTGGTGTTTCATCATCCGTCGGGCCGCGAATTGCCCGCCTCGCTCGGGACCCTGAGCGATCGCACGGGTTCCACCTGGTCGGTGCGGTCGATCACGGTGAAGGGCGACGCGATCGAGTGGAGCACCCCTACAGGGATCGCGATGCGGAGGTCGTTGGCGGATTTGGTCCTGTTGACGATCAGGCAGGACACGGTGGTCTATCTCAGCGATCTGAAGCCGGATAGCGTCGAGTGGACGCCCTATTTTGGTCTGGCCCGGGAACTGGAATCGCGGAGGGCCTTTTTCGCCCCACGCTTCGACAAGAACCTCCACGGCGGCCCCCTCCAGATTCAAGGTCAGCGTTATGCGAAGGGACTTTGTATTCCCAGCCGCACGGAAATGGTGTTCCAATTGCCCGAGCGATTTACTCGATTCATGGCAGTGGTGGGGATCGACGATGCTGCTCGCCCGTTGGGTCATGTGCGGCTGGTGATTCGGGGTGACCAGCGAGTCTTGCTGGATATGGCAGTGGCAGGAACGGACCCTCCTCGAGCGGTCGACGTGGATTTGACGGGCGTGCGACGGCTGGCTGTTCTCGTCGATTTTGGCGATGATTTCGACGTGGGCGATCTACTAAATCTATGCGAGGCGAGATTGCTGAAATGAGAGACGAGGCTTTCGTTGCCAAAGCCACCGGCCAGGCGGCAGGAGCGGATAGTCGGGCCTTGGTTGGTCGAGACATCGCGGCCGCGCGGTGGCGCCAGGGCCCCGTGGTGGGCCTGGCCGCATGGTTCGTCTTGGCTTCCTGGTCGAATGCGGCGGTCGATCCGGCCGTGCTCCAAGCCGAGGCGGAGCGGGTGGCCGTGGTGGCCAAGGTCAAGGACACCGTGCTTTCGATCCTTTCCCCGACCGGCGGGGGCGGTGGATCGGGGGTGGTGATTTCACCCGACGGCTATGCCCTCACGAATTTCCACGTGGCAAAACCGTGCGGCAACGCCATGAAGTGTGGGATGGCCGACGGTCGGTTATACGACGCGGTGATCGTGGGCATCGACCCCGTTGGCGATCTGGCGCTGATCAAGCTCTTCGGCCGCTCGGATTTTCCCGCTGCGGAAATGGGCGACTCCGACCAAGTGCAAGTAGGCGACGCCTGCTTCGCCCTGGGCAACCCCTTCCTCTTGGCTAGCGATTTCCAGCCCACCCTCACGCACGGCATCATCTCCGGCGTTCACCGCTACCAACACCCCTCGGGAACCCTCTTGGAATACGCGGACTGTTTGCAAACCGATGCGTCGATCAATCCCGGCAACTCGGGCGGTCCCCTGTTCGATGCCCAAGGCCGGTTGATCGGCATCAACGGCCGGGCCTCGTTCGAGAAACGGGGCCGCGTCAATGTGGGAATCGCCTATGCCATCTCGATCAATCAGGTGAAAAACTTTCTCGGATTCCTGAAGGGCGGGAGGATCGTGGATCATGCCACGCTGGGGGCAACCGTCGGTTCCGACGTGGAAGGTCGCGTCGTCATCACCGACATTCTCGATACCTCCGACGCTTACCGCCGCGGCCTTCGCTATGGCGACGAGATTGTCAGCTTTGCCGGCCGCGCGATTGATAGTCCCAACGCCTTCAAGAACGTGCTCGGGACTTTACCAAAGGGCTGGCGGGCGCCGCTGAGCTTCCGCCGCGATGGAACGCGCCGCGACATCCTCGTCCGTCTCGCTGGAGTCCATACGGAAGAGGAGCTGTTGAGCAAGATCTCGGCGGTGGGCCGGTCCATGCCCTCGCCGATCCCCAAGCCCAACGAGAAGCAGCCCTCGCGGCCAGGCGACAAGCTGCCGAAGCGCGGCAAGCAGCAGCTTCCGCCGCTCCCTCCGGAGGACGTGCCCTCGCTCGCCCCGCCCGAGCCAGTACCGATGCCCGAGATTGTCCAAAAACACTTCGAGGAGCGTCGGGGGTACGCCAATTATTATTTCAATCGTTTGGAGCGGGATCGGGTGCTGAAGGCTTGGGCTACTAGCAGCGACTTGGGGTCGGCGTCGGGCCCTTGGGTCATCGCGGGCCCTCTGGAAACCGGCGGCCGATACCGCTTCGAGCTAGCCGACGATCGAATCGTATTGAAACTTCCCTCTGGCGAAACGACTTGGACGGTGCCTGATGAGCTTGCTGGTTCCCTTCACCCGGACGGAAGCGGCGGTCTTTTTGCTTCACTCTATCTTTGGCGACGGCTGGCAACGGCGGGCCCGGAACAGTTCGGCGACGTGGCCTATTACGGCGCCATGCCGCTAATGGGGCGGCACGAGCGGGTGGATGTGCTGGTGGGAACCCACGCCGGCGTGGAGTGTCGGTTCCTCTTCGATCCCTCCACCGGCATCCTCCTCGCCTTGGAGATGTTTCCCGAGGAACATGCCGATCCATGCGAGGTCCGATTGTTCGATTATCGGCCTGTCGAGGGACGACAAGTGCCGCACCGCATGGAGGTTTGGTTTGGCGACGAACGCTTCGCGAATTTTGCGATCGACCAATTCGGCTTCGGCAAGTCAATGGAACCCTAGTCTGCCGACGGAAGTAAGATTGACGGAGCATTGACGACGGACTCACGATGGATGGAAGAATGCCGCGAAGTTCGATAGGATTGCGATAGAGAGGAAGAGAACGGGTAGTGCGATGAGCGTTTGGCGAAGGCGTGTTTGGCGAATCGCCGGATTGGTGACGCTACTTTGCGTCAGCCCGGGGGAGGCGGGCAACGTGGGCACTGCTCGGGGGCCATCCCTGCCCGAGACCATCGCCGCGGTGCAGCCCAAGATGGTCAAAATCTACGGCGTCGGTGGCCCGCAAGGCATGGAAGATTATCAAAGCGGGTTTCTCATCTCGGCCGAGGGCCACGTGCTGACCGCCTGGAGCTATGTGCTCGACACGGACGCCATCGACGTCCGCTTGGCCGACGGCCGCAAGCTCGCTGGAAAGTTGCTCGGCGCGGATCCGCGTCTGGAAGTCGCCGTCCTGAAGGTGGAAGCCGCGGACTTGCCGCACTTCGACCTTGCGCGGGCGGTGGAGGTGGAGGCAGGCGAGCGGGTGTTGGCTCTGAGCAACGCCTTCGGGGTGGCGGTGGGCAACGAACCAGTCACCGTTCAACAGGGCACGGTTTCGTTGAAGACCCGGCTCGACGCACGCCGGGGAGCGTTTGAATCGCCCTATCGCGGTCCCGTCTACATTCTCGATATGGCCACCAACAACCCAGGGGCGGCGGGTGGGGCCCTGGTCACGCGGCGCGGCGAGCTGGTGGCCATGCTCGGCAAGGAGCTTCGCAATGCCTTGAACAACACCTGGCTCAACTACGCGATTCCCATCGGCGAGCTGCGGCCCAGCGTGGAGCAGATTCGCGCTGGCAAATTCGTGTTGCGGCGTGAGGAAGCGTCCTCTAAGAAGCCCACGCGGGGCTTGACGCCCGAGCTGCTCGGACTGGTTCTGGTGCCCGACGTCGTTGAGCGGACCCCGCCGTTCCTCGAAGCCACGGTCCCCGAGTCGGCCGCGGCCGTGGCCGGCCTCCGTCCGGACGACCTTATCGTATTCGTCAATGAACGTTTGGTGCCGTCGTGCAAGGCCTTGAAGACTGAGCTGGAGTGGATCCCGGCGGTCGACCCCGTGACGGTGACTGTGCTGCGGGGCCAAGAGCTCGTGTCCGTGGTTTTGGAAGCCCGGCCTCCGGGCGGAAGGTAGGTCGGCGTGGGAATCGTGTGGCGGTTTGCCTCGAAGCTGGCTTTTGTGGGGATGCATGTCGAGCAACACGAATCGCGGCGACTGTGGGAGTCGGTGACCGGGAGCATCGCGGCCGCGGCTCTTCTTGTTTCTGTCGCGATCTTGAATTCGGTGGCTTGTGCCGCAGCGGACGCGGGAGATGCCCTGGAGGTCCGCGAACAGCAGGCCTTCCGCGCAGCCGCCCAGCGAGTGGCGCCAAGCGTGGTCCGCATCGAGACCGTAGGCGGCATGGAGCGCGTGGGAGACTGGCTGTTTGGCATGGGGCCGACCACGGGACTCGTGCTGGGCGCCGACGGGACGATCGTCTCCAGCGCTTTCAACTTCGTGCATCGCCCCGCCTCCATCCTCGTGCGACTCGCCGATGGCACACGCAAGGCCGCCAGGCTCATAGCCACCGACTACAACCGCATGATCGTCTTATTGAAAATCGACGCGGATCGCCCGCTCCCCGTGCCCGAAATCGTTCCCCTGGCCGACATGCGCGTGGGCCAATGGACGATTGCGATCGGGCGTGCCTTCGAGGCAGATCAGCCGAATTTGGCCGTGGGCGTGCTGAGCGCCACACAGCGGATTTGGGGGAAGGCCATTCAGACCGATGCCGCCGTGTCGCCGAACAACTACGGGGGGCCTCTGGTGGACGTGCAGGGTCGGGTGTTGGGCGTCCTCGTCCCCCTCTCGCCGACCGAAACCAACCCCATTGCGGGTGTCGAATGGTACGACTCCGGCATCGGATTCGCCGTGCCCGCGGAGACGATCCTGGAACTTTTGCCCCGTCTGCAACGCGGCAGCGACCTTTACCCTGGCCTCACTGGTATCCACTGGCCTTTGGAGAGTCTGTTCACGGCCGACTCGACGATCCCAGCGGTCCGGCCGCGCTCGCCGGCCCATCGGGCGGGCTTTCGCGCTGGCGACCGGATCACGGCGATTGACGGAAAAAAAGTGGAAACCGCCGTGCAGGTGAAACAGGAGATCGCCCGTCGCTACGCAGGCGACCCAATCCGCATCGCCGCGCTGCGAGGAACCGAAAGGATCGAACGGGAATTGGAGCTCGTGCAGCGGATCGAATCCTATGAGCACCCCTTCATGGGGATTTTGCCGATGCGCGGTCCCCGGCAGGCGGACAAACCGGCGGCCTCGGGCGTGAAGGTACGATTTGTCTATCCCGACGGCCCGGCAGCCAAAGCGGGCATTCAACCGGGCGATATCCTCGTCTCCGCGGGTGGCAAGCCGCTTGGCGATTTGGCAGCATGGCGCTTGCGTTTGTTGGAGTACGAGCCGGGAGACGTGCTTCCGCTGGAAATCGAACGGAAAGGCGAGAAACGTCAACTGGCCCTGACTTTGGGGCCGCTTCCCGACGTTGTTCCCAGTGCTCCGCTCCCGCCTGGCTCCGAGCCTAGCACCAGGCAACCGGCCGCGCGTCCTCAAGTCGGCCTCCTCCGCATCGACTACGCGGAGCAGGGCGAACCAGCTTGGGTATTCGTGCCGGAGACGTATGATCCCGACCAGCCGTGCGGGGTCGTTGTTTGGCTGCCGCCGCCCGGAGAGGTCAAGCCCGAGACCATGGTGACGCTCTGGAAGGAATCCTGCGAGCGAGATCGGTTGATTCTTGCGATTCCGCGGTCAGCCGGGCCAGTGCGATGGCAGACCCGCGAGGCACGCCTCATCCCTGCGCTGGTGACCAAGATTGCCGAGCAGTATGCGGTCGATGCGAACCGGATCGTGGTGTGCGGCTCCCAGTCGGGCGGTACGGTTGCGATCGCGGCAGGGTTTCGCTATGCTCAGCTCGTTCGCGGGGTGGTGGCGGTGGACGCTTTTGCGGAAGGCTCTATCCCCGAACCAAACCCCGCCCGACGCGTGGACTTTTACCTCGCCGTGGCTGCCCGATCGCGCTCAGCAAACTTGGTCCGTCAAACGATTGCCCAAATGCGAAAGTGGCACTATTCGTTGATCGTCCAGGACCTGGGCGCGGACCCCCGCGAGTTGAACGCCGAGGATGTGGCGGTATTGGCCCGTTGGATCGACACCCTGGATCGGATCTAACCATGCGCCGCCATGCCGTGGGCGTGATTGCGATCGTCTTGCTGTTGTGGGCAGGCTGGTACTGGGTTTCGCCGCCGACGGGTCCCGCGGGGCAAGAATTGCAGGCAGCCTTGGGGCGAATCGGTGGAGTGATGGTCGTGGTCTGGTTGGCTTACGACCAGCTCAAACGCGTGCCGCCCTGGCTCCTGTGGACAGTGCCCGTGCTCTTGTTCGCCTTGGCATGGCGACCACGCTGGCTGCTTGTGCTGGTACCGATGGTTGTAGCGCTGGCTATCCTGCGACCGCGCCCTCGCCGACTCTGATGCCTTAGACAATCGGCTGGCGCCGCCGATAAGCCGGTTTGGGTGGCCCGGTGGGGTTCAAAGTGGAATCTCGCGGCGGTGGCCGAATTCGATGCGCACCGGCCCCAGCAGGCCGGACGGAACCAGCGGATCCGTGGAACCGTAGCCCTGGTACGGTTTGACCGTGCGATCACCGCGTTGCAAATAGATGTTGGTTTTGGTCCGGCGTTGGTCTTCGGGGAGAGCCGCGTCGCCGATCAAACGGTTGACCCACAGGTTGGTGACGTCGATTTCGAGGCGATTTTCGCCCTCTTGGAGCCTCCCGCTCAAATCGACCTGCCAAGGGCTGGTCCAGATCACCCCCAGGTCTGTTCCGTTGATTCTCACCCGGGCGACGTGCTTGACATCGCCAAGTTGGAGTCGGGCCGATGCCCGGACCTGCGACGGCCCGCATTGGAACGCAATCTGGTACGTTGCCGTGCCGGAAAAGTGCTTGATGGCCGCATTGGAATGCTTGTCCCAGGAAACAAGGCGGTCGAACACCATCGAGTCCGGGGCATCCCAGCCGGGGGCGAACCGCACCATCCACGGCCCTTCCAACCGCAGGGAAGGAGCGGTCGCCTCGACCTCGATGGCGACCTCTTTTCCTGCCGACGTGCGGAAGACAAAACGGCCCTCGCGCCAGAAACACGCATGGATGCCAGAAGGTGTACGGCCTTCGATTTCCCACGAGTTGGATGGACCGATGACTTGCGTAACGCAGGGAGCGGAAATCGGCCGCCGGAAAACCACGAAGACCGAACCGTGCTCAGGAAGGCTTAGGGGAACGATGGTGCGACCGTCTTCGGTGGTCCGAAACCAGACGGCGTCGCGCATGGCGCCGGTCTGGGGGTCCCAAATTTCCGGTTCCTTGCCTTGGACGCGAAAGATGCTTTCGGCATTGCCCGACCCAGCGACGAAATAAAAGTCCACGCCATCTGCTCGGCGATGATGGTATTCCCAAGGTCCATCGCAATCGGGGAGGATCTTTTCTTCTTGCAGAGCCTGTTGGATGGGCATTCCTGAGATAATTCGGCCCTTGCCGAGCGAGCGACGTGAAGGCCGCTCGGCCCCGGCCCCCCATAACGCGTCCGCGAGGCGTCGGACCTCTTCATCGCAGGCCGGATAGTCTTTCAACCCGGGGGACCGCTGCGGCCGCCGAGGCCCCAAAACGATGGTCGCCCCCTCTTCGGCCAATTGAAGGACCTTTTTCAGGGCCTCGGGCGGGAGGGCTTCTTCGGCCGGGTCCAGCCACAGCACCCGGTAGCTCATCCCGTCGGGCAAGACGAGTTGACCGTCTTGGACTGCAAGCCGTTTCAAGAGGACTTCCGTGTTGATTAAATCCATGGCGTAGCCAGGGGGCAGCCCGAGCGTCGGCCGGGGTGTTCTCGGGCCTCGGTCCCACATCACGTAATTCTTGTCGCTGCGGTAGCAGCAGACATCGGCCACGAAGCGGCCTCGTTGAAGCATGGCCTGGCAGCGGGCAAGATAGGTCAAAAACGCGCTGGCCTGTTCCCACCAGGTGACGTTGGGGTTGAGGTGCGTCCCGGCGAAGTAGACGATGCCGGGTTTGCCAAATTCCGGCGGCGAGGCGGAAAAGGTGTGCCAAATGAATCGGTTGATGCCGTCGCAGAACGCGGAATCGGCCCCCGGCTTGAGCGCGGCGGGATAAGCCGACCAATGCGGCATCATGTGGGTGAAGGCCTCGATCGAGGCCAAGGGGCGGCCATAAATGTGAGCGGCCATCGCGGCTTGAATGGCGTTGCTGCGGCCGATCTCCGCCTTGCCCGGCCACCAGAATTCGCCTTGCGGCATGTCGTTGCGGCCCCAGAACTCCAGCGCGTCGGCGTAGGCGAACAAGGGCGTGTCGCGACGCCAGGGCCCGCCCGACTCCGAGTGCCACTTCAGCCCCACCCGATGGCACAACGCGCCCAGCTTGGCGTAGCAATGGTCCATGAAGCAATCGGCCAGGGTGCGGCCGAAGTCGCGGAGGAAACGCTGGGAGACCTCAGGGCTGCCGACGGTGAGCCCCGCGAGCACCGGGAGGTAGGGCCGCAGCGAGTAGCCGCGATAACGCTCAAAATGGCGATCGAAATCCACGGTCCACGTGGGGATGGCGCCTTCCCAGCTTACGCTGTAGAAATGGGTCAACGTCTTGCCCACCAGGGGACCGGCGTCTTCGAGAATCGCCCCGCCCATCTTGTTGAAAAAAGATTCCACGGCGGCGGCGTCCAGCATGTCGACGTCAGACTCGGCGTCCTTGGCAACGGTGTAGAGAAAGCGGAAGACCCGCCATCGCCCCTCGGGCACGTCCCAAACGAGTCGGCCGCCAGCATCCAGGCGATCCGTCACATCGACGACCTCCAGGGCCGTGATCGCCTCAGCTTTAGCGTCGTGGGCCGCGTGCGGGCCTGACCCGCGAAAGGTCGCTTCCCGCCATGACGCGGGATCGTTGGAAAACCGAATCTCCTGCTTATTGGCCTCTGGGGGGGCGGCAAGGGCTGGAGCATCGGCTGGGATTCGGGCCGCCACCAAGGCCGCGTCCCAAGCCTCCGGCCCGCGCTGACGCGCCACCGCCAGCGTCACCCGCCTTGGGCCGGTCACGTCCACGGCGGACCAGACGAGGACCTTCGGGGCCTGCGACCCGGTTTTCCACGGGGCGCGAAGGGCCCCGCCACACGTGCTGAGATTAATGCTCATCTCGAGGCCCAACCGATGGGCCTCCTGCATGGCGTGCTTGACCAACGCCCGCCAGGGCTGGCTCATGAACTCGATCTTTCGCGGTGGCGACGGCACCAAGTGTTGGCCGTAGGCCGTGACGTCGAACAGCAAAAACCCGCCCAGCCCCTTGTGTTTCATTTCTTCCAAGTCTCGGGTGATCGAGGAGCGGGTCACGTTGGCGTTGAGCCACCACCAGTAGGCCCAAGGCTTCGCGGCATGAGGCGGGGTGCGAAATGCCTCCTCTAGCCCCACGTCCGTCGCCGCGGCCTCCCCGCCAAACAGCGCGAAGGCGATTCCTGCGACCGGCAAAAGCTTCCACACGCCACGACGTGGCACAGCCTGACCGTTCACGGAGCGGCGAACAAAGATCGCTGAAGTCTTCATGAGAAAGTTTCCTCACGGCGGGGATGAGGGAGCGTGTTAGGATCAACTTGCATACAGCAATCGCACGCCCCGCTCGGCTAAGGCTCTGGCATGTGCGGCTGATGAAACAGGTCGCCCCCCAGCGCCGCTCGGGACAAGCAGGTCGTGTTCGCTATTTCCGCGGGAACGCTCTTTAGCCGCGAAACTTGGCCCAGAGTTCGGGCAGCAATTCGCGGGTCTTGGCCTCGAGTTCCTGATCGCTGATGGCGGTCAATCGCCCGTGGACCTCGTACTGATCCATGACCCAACGGGCGAGCTTATGGACCTTGATCTTGCTGATGCGATCGGCACCTTTCAGGCCGAAAAACTCGTTGACCCAAAGGGTCACGCCATCGGCGCCGGTCTTGTCGGTGATGGCGACCCGCGGCGGACGGCCCAGCAGGGCGGTGGTGTCGAAAATATTGTAGATGCGTTCGTCCTGGCGCAACCCGCCCGCGTGGATCCCGGCCGAGGTCGTGTTGAAGCAGCGGCCCACAAACGGATAGTTGTCGGGAATAGGCATCCCGATCGACCGCATGTAATCGGCTAGCTCGGTGATCAGTTCGGTGCGGATGCCGCTCAGCTCGCCACGAAGGGCGATGTATTCGAACACAGCGGCCTCCAAGGGCGGATTACCGGTCCGCTCGCCGAAGCCGAAAAGGGTCGTATTGAGTGCATCGCAGCCGTAGAGCCAGGCGGTCGCGCCATTGATGTGGACCTTATGGAAATCGTTGTGCCCGTGCCACTCCAGCCGCTCGCTGGGTACGCCGACCTCGCGGTGGAGCTTGTAGACCAGCTTCGGGATGCTTCGGGGCAGTTCCACGCCGGGATAACTCAAGCCGAAGCCCATCGTATCGCAAAGCCGGATCTTCACCGAAAGGTGATCCGGAACCTGCTCGCTCATCCGCATCAGCCGCTCGACGAAGGGGAGCACGAAACCCTCGATGTCGGCCCGGGTCACGTCCTCCAGGTGACAGCGGGGCCGGATACCGGCTTCGAAGGCCGCATCGACCACCTGGCAGTAGCGGTCCATGCACTCCTTGCGGCTCTTGAACTTGAGTTTGTTGAAGATGTGGTAGTCCGAACAGCTTGTCAACATGCCCGTCTCCGCCAAGCCAGCCTCCTGCACCAGGCGGAAGTCGTCCATCGTGTTGGCGCGAATCCAGCCGGTACACTCCGGGTAGCGATGGCCCAGGGCCCGGCAACGATCCAGCGTCTCTCGGTCATTCTTGGTGTAGAGGAAAAACTCCGTTTGGCGGATGATGCCGTTGGGCCCCCCCAGCTTCGAGAGCAAATCGTAAATATGCACCATCTGTTCGATGGTGTACGGGGGACGCGACTGCTGGCCGTCGCGAAAGGTGGTGTCGGTGATGACCAGGTCGCGGGTCTTGAGCGTTTGCGGGTCGAAGGTCACTGGCTTGCCGTCGATGTACTCGACAATCGGGCCGTCGAAGCGGATCAACGGCGGCAAGCTGTAGTTGAAAGTTTCCTCGAGAAGATTGGGTTCCGTTCGATCGATCAACGGGAAAGAGATTTTCGTGTTGTTGGCCTTGGCGATTTCGGTCATGGATAGCGCCTTTCGTCGAATGGGATGCGGTCCTAGGGCAGGGATGCCGGAGGGTGATGTCGGTTGAAGTGGGGCGGCCCAGGGGTGGCGGCGGCTCACCGGGCACGTCGTCACGCGCCCTACGCCGAGACCCCCTGCTGCTTGCACACTTCGGCGATGAATTTTACCGCTTCGCCCACCGTCGATACCGACAGGGCCGCGTCTTCGTCCATCTCGATGCCGAATTCCTCCTCGAAATTCGCCACCAGTTCGACCGACTGGATGCTTTCCGCCCCCAGGTCGCGGGCAAAATGATGCTCGGGCTTGATGTCGTCGGGATTCAGCCGCAAGACGCGGGCGGTGACTGCCTTGACCCGTTCTTCGATCGTCGCCATGAAATGCCTCCACGTATCAGGTTGGTAAGCAGTGTTCGGGAGTCCCCGAGGGACCCCGCATCCAAGCTTCGGTGACAACTAGATGCGCAATTCAGGTTCCCGCCAAGGTCCGCCGACCCTTCTTGATGGCCTCATTGCGTTCCGGGGCGGTGAGCTGGAAGATTTCGTCCCACATCGCCTGCTCGGCGGCCGTCCATTCGCATTTGCGACGGCTCATGGCCACTTTGGCGGTTTCATACAATTTGTTTTTTCCAAAGCCCTTCGTCACTACGCCTTCCAGATACCAGGCGAACGAGGGCAGGAACTTCGGCAGGAGTCGCCCGGTCGCGGCGATCAGGGCCATGGCCCCGACATAAGCGCCCGTGTTCAATAGGGTCCCGATCGACGTCTTCGTGTGATCGCCGATCAGTGCGCCGACTTTGGTGGAGCCGGTGTCGATGGGCGTGTGGCCGTCGAGGATGATCGAAACGCTGGAGTAATCGTTTTTCAGGTCGCTGTTGGTGGTCAGCGCACCAAGGTTCACCCACTCGCCGACATAGGCATGTCCCAGAAATCCATCATGATACTTGTTGGAATAGCCCTGGATGATCGATTCCTCGACTTCGCCGCCTACCCGGCACATCGGCCCGATCGAGTTCCCTTCGCGACATTTGGCCCCGAGCAGGATCGAATGCTTGCCGATGTAGGCAGGCCCTTCGATGCGGGTAAAGGGGTGGACCACGACGCCCTCGTCGAGATAGATCGGCCCTGCCGCCGCATCGAGCACGACCATGGGATGCACGACCGCCCCGTGGGCCACGTACACGTCTTTGGCGCTGCCGCGGATGGCATTGGGCTGTTCCACCGTACCTTCGATGCCGCTGCGTCCCGCCTTTTTGTAATCCTCGATCAGTTGCGCTGGGTTGGCGAGGATCAGGTCCCAGGTGTAGTTCCACGTCGGCACGTCGAGGGCCGCCGCGGGAAGGGAACTCCGAGCCGATGCCAAAAAGGCCTCGATCGACGAGGCGTCCAGTTTAGCCGCGTCCTCCCGGGTAATCCGGGCCAGGAGGCACTCGCCATCGGGCAGAAACACGGCTTGGCTTGGCCCTTGCGGCATCATGTCCAGCCCGGCGGCTTTCACTCTGCCCGACACCAGCAGCAGATCGTCGCCTTTCAACGACTGGAGATCATTCACCGGCCAGGGCGTCTTGGCCCGATAAGACTCGGCCATGTATTCCGGCACGAAGCACGCCACATCGCGCACGCCCGTTTTGGCCACCAATTTCTCCCCCAACGACGACATGCCACACCGCAATTCCCAGATTGGGCGGCACAGCGCTAAGGGATAAAACTGAACTCGTTTGGGAGAGGGTAAGTCCAAAAGAATCAATCGCATGCCGGACCCTCACGGTTTGGGAGCTTCGATGCTTTTGGCCTGAATCCACTGGTAGTAGTCGATCATGGTCAGCTTGCTCGCCGCTTCTCGATCGAGATACGCGGTCACAAACGGGTGGAGTTGCAACGCGCTGGCCGTAATCATGCTCGTGACCGGTCCCTCGATCGCCTTCGCTACGGCGTCGGCCTTCTTCGCTCCGTTGGCCAGGAAGAGGATTTTCCTCGCCTCCAGGATCGTGCCCACGCCCATCGTAATGGCGTAGATCGGCACATCCTCGATCTTCTCGAAGAACCGGGCATTGTCTTGGATGGTGGAATGGGCCAAGGTTTTGATGCGGGTGCGGGAACCCAAGGAACTTGACGGTTCGTTGAAGGCAATGTGTCCATCCGAACCGACTCCCAACAACTGCAAGTCGATTCCCCCGCACTCCTTGATCCGCCGCTCATACCACTCGCAAAATGCCGCGTAATTGTTGGTCGTTCCCGAGGGGATGTAGATGTTTTGCAGCGGGATGTTGATGTGTTTGAAAAGGTTCTCGTGCATGAAGTAATGGTAGCTTTGCGGGTGGTCCTTCTTCAGACCCACATACTCGTCCAGGTTGAACGTGGTTACCTGGGAAAAGTCCAGCCCCTCGTACTTGTGCATGCGGACAAGTTCTTTGTAGAGCCCCAACGGCGTCGAGCCTGTCGCTAATCCCAGCACGGCGTTTGGCTTGCGGTTCAGCAAATCGGCCACGGCCTTGGCCGCGGCCTTGCTCATCTGCTCGTAAGTGTCGAAGATTAGGATTTCCATGGCCCACCTTCCTAAGTCAACCGAATGCCATACTGCCCTTGGGTTCCTGCCTGCACCAAAACAGCGAAGCGGGAATCGCGCATCGGCGCCGAAAAGCCGAGGATGCTTGTGCATGTCCGAACCGGATAGTTTGTGAGACAGCCGCATGAATGTCAACCTCTCACCGTTCTGCCATCCCGCGCACGAGGGGGTTGGGGGCAATCTCTGGAACCGTTGACAGGGCTTCGCCATTCGAGTCGCGCGGGCGGTTTCTTCGCTTGGGAAGTTTTGCGGCCTATAATCTCCGCATGAACGAGGCCTTGGAGAATCGCGAGCAGGCAGCCCGGGAGAAACGCGACGTCGCCCTGCGCTCGCTGGCCGCCGCGATCCTATTGACGGTCCTCAAGCTGGTTGTTGGTTTCATGACCAACAGCTTGGGCATCCTCTCGGAAGCGGCGCATTCGGGTCTCGACCTGGTGGCCACGGGCATGACCCTTTGGGCAGTTCGCATTTCCAGTCGCCCCGCCGACGGCAGCCACACCTACGGCCATGGCAAGTTCGAAAACCTCTCGGCGCTGGGCCAGACGGGGCTGCTCCTGGTCACCTGCGCGTGGATCATCTTCGAGGGCGGAAAACGACTCCTCGGCGACGAAGTGGAGGTCGACGCCAACGTCTGGGCCTTCCTTGTGGTGCTCGTCTCGATGGCCGTCGATTTTTCCCGAGCAAGAGCCCTGTCGCGAGCCGCCCGGAAGTATCACAGTCAGGCCCTCGAGGCCGACGCCCTGCATTTCTCTACCGACATCTGGAGTTCAGCCGTGGTGTTGTTCGGCCTGGCCACGGTCGCGCTCGGCAATCGTTTCGGTCTGCCTTGGTTGGTGAAGGCCGACGCTGTGGCCGCCCTTGTGGTGGCGGGAATCGTGATCGGGATCAGCCTTCGCTTGGGCAAGAAGTCGATCGACGACCTTTTGGACAGCGTGCCGCGGCAGTTGCGCGAAGAGGTGGCCGCCGCGGCCGCGAGCGTTCCTGACGTGGCGAGCGTCCGCCAAGTCCGCGTGCGCCGCAGTGGACCCGAGGTGTTTGCCGACGTTGTCCTCGAAGTCGATCGGAGCACCACGTTCGAGCGTTCCCACGAAATCGCCGATGAGGCCGAGGCCGCCGTTCGCCGCGTGGCCCCGGGCGCTGACGTGGTCGTCCATTTGGAGCCGGTCGCCGCTCCATCGGAAGACCTTCTCACCACGGTGCGGAGGGTGGCGGCCCAACATGGCCTAAGCGTGCATGGGATTCGCATCTATGAGCGGGAAGGCCACCGTTCCATCGAGTGCCACCTGGAGGTCGACGACTCGTTGCGGCTCGACGAGGCCCACCGGCAAGCCACGGCCTTCGAACAGGACCTGCGCTCCAAACTACCTGATCTGGCGGAAGTCGTCAGCCATATCGAACCCGCGGGCGAGACCACCGCAACCATTCCGACCCAGCGAGTCAGCGAGGCCGCGGTCTGCGCCGCGATCCGAGAATACTTCGCCGCGTCCGGAATGGCGATCGAACCGCACGATGTCAAGGTCCAAAGCACGGGGTGTGAATTGGCGATTTCCTTCCACTGCCCAATGCCCCCCGACACCGCCATCACCTACGCCCATCAGCTCACCGAGCGGCTGGAAGGCCATCTCCGCGCGCGGCTGGATGGCGTGGGCCGGGTGGTGATCCACGTCGAGCCGGAAGAAAAGGAATGATCGCCCCGCCGGGCCAGACGTTTCATCCCGGCATGGTTTGCCTCGCCAGCGAGTCGGCCTCGACCGCCATGGCGAGGCTAGCGCGGCCGTTCTGCTCGGTAACGCGGCGGACGTGGGAGCGGTCTCGCAGCCAGGCGAGCTGGTCGCTCAGCAAATCGCGGAGCAAGTCGCCGTAACGGTGCAGCTTCGGCCGTTCGAGCCCGCCGGAAAGCTCGACCATCTGATAAACGTCCAAGTCGCGGCCACGCCCACGGCAGAGGCGGTCCTTGCCGCCATACGTGGCCGAAACGTCCAAGCGTGCCTTGGGAAACAGATCGCAGAGTGCCCGAGTGGCCGCCTCGTCGACCACGGCGTGGATCCGGTATCGGCTGGGGATCCAATCGTAAAGCGTCACGTCGCCGCGCTCGAAAACCAAGCGGAGTTCCTGGCGGTCCATGCGGCCCGGTTGATGGAAGCCGTGGTAAAAATGCACCAGCACGCCGCCGCCATAGCGGACCACGCATTGGACCTGGTCTTCGAGATCGGCGTCGGGGCGGCGGCAGGCCTGCGCCGACACAACTTGGCCCTTGCCCAACCAACCCTCGAAAAGGTCGAAGAAATGCACGCCATGCTCGATGAAGATGCCGCCGCTTTTGGTGCGGTCCCAAAACCAGTGTTCCGCGGGCAGCCCTTCATCCGCCGCGTAGTTCTCGAAATAGCCGTGGAGCACCTCGCCCAAAATCCGTCGTTCGATGAGCGTCCGCACGGCCTCGAACAGCGGGTTGTAACGTTGCATGAGGTTGGCCACCACGAGCAGGTTACGCCGCGCGGCGGATGCGATCATCTCGTCGGCTTGGGACAAGGCGACCGCCATCGGCTTCTCGCAAATCACGTGTTTTCCGGCCTCCAAGGCCCGAATCGCCTGATCGTGATGCAAAAACGGCGGCGTGGCGATGTACACCAAGTCGATGTCCTCGCGACGGAGGAGATCGGCCACCTCCTCGACGTTTTCCAAGCCGAACCGCTTGGCCGCGGCCAAGGCGGCCTCGCGGTGCGTGCCGGCCATGCCTGCCAACCGCACTCCAGGCACTTGGGCGAAATGCTGCAAGGCGAACAGGCCGAAGCCCCCGCAGCCGATCACGCCGATGCGAATCTCGTCGAATGCTCCCGCTGCGCTCACCGCCTAGGCCTCCCCTTTTCGCAAGGCGACAATTATGAATCTCAAGCTATCTCAGCGCGGGGACTTCATCGCGTCGAGCAGGTCCTGGAGCCGCACGGAGGCGAAGGTGGTAGCGTAGTCCGACATGGCGTAGGGGATGATCAGTTGACCGGCATGCACCAGCCCGCCGCAACTGTAGACTACGTTGGGGACATACCCTTCGCGCTCGTTCTCGTTGGGCGTCAATAAAGGCTCGGGCAACCGCCCAATCACTTTCGAGGGATCCTCTCGATCCAACAAGAAGGCCCCGATCGAGTATCTCCGCATCGGGCCCACCCCGTGGCTCAGCACCAGCCAACCGGCCTCGGTCTCGATGGGGGAGCCGCAGTTGCCCACCAGCACGAATTCCCATGGGAAGGTCGGCTTGAGCAGAAGTTGTTTGGAGTACCAGAAATGGAGCATATCCGAATACATCAAGTAGATGTTTTCGCCGTCCTGGCGGGAAAGCATGGCGTACAGCCCATTGATCTTCCGCGGGAACAAGGCCATGCCCTTGTTTTTCACTTCCGGCCCGTTGAGCGTGTTGATCTTGAAGTGCAGGAAGTCCTTGGTGCCCAGGAGCTGCGGGAAGGTGACATCGCCGTCGAAGGCCGTATAGGTGGCATAATAACACTTCGAACCGTCGTCCTCGGTGAACTCCACGAAACGGGCGTCTTCGATGCCGTTGCTCTCCGTCGGGGAATAGGGGAAGACAATCCGCTCGGAAAGGTCGACGTCCGGCTCGTATTGGATTTCGTAGTTGGCCTTGGCCAAGGCGAGCATGGCCTGGGCCAGCGGGTTCCATTCGCGCCGCTCGAACGGGTGTTGCCGAAGCACCGTGGCGATGCCCGCCTCCAGATCGGCAATGGTGAACGTCTCGCCCAGCAGGCGGAGCACACGTTCCAAGAAGCCGTTGCCAACCCCCAGTTCGCCTAGTTTCCGTTGAAAAAGGGTCTTGTCATACTGCGAGTTGGGCACCACCTGCGGCGCGGCGACGAAGCGCGATGGCTTGTCCAAGGTGATCTCGCCGGATGCATCCACGATGCCGCTGCGGAAGCAAATCGACGAGAGGTGCCCTTCGCCCGTCGCACGCAAACTCAAAATGAATCGCTTCGCCCCCGGGGGAACGCCCGATTGATCGGGGTGCCAAACCATCGAGGGGTTGAACAGCGCCGCGGACTCCAAGGCATACTCTTGCGTAAAGTACGACCCGATCAAGAGCTTCCGCTTCTCGCTGATTTCGCGATCGGTAAGCAAGTGCTGCCGCATCGCGGCAAACCGCTGCAAAAAGAATTGCGTTAATCGCTGATGCCGCCCACGGAAGTCGGTCAAGACCCGCTCCAACAGCGTGTCGACCTCGGCTTCGCTCAGCTCCATGAGGCGGGCGACGATTTTGAGCTGACGTTCCGGCTCCTTCGGCTCGAAGGGCCGAAAAAGCACGCGCCGGTTGTTGGGGCCAAGGAGAATGCTACTTCTTTTGACATCCATGTCTGTGCTGAAGACTCCAAGTCGGCAGCCGCGAAAGGCTGCGCTTCCAAGCTGATCAAAACCTCACCCCGTCCTGGGCAAAGTCTCGGGCGGAGCGATGCATCGGATTGAAGCCTCAGGCGGGTGGAATCCGTCCCTTTTTGATGTTAAACCCTGGTTCCAACCTTCGTCTTTTTCATTATTGCGCGGCATCCAAGGCCGGACAAGATCAGTTGGACGCAGCGCCGCAGCGCACGGCGGCATCGCGACCCCGTCGCGGCGACCTGCGTTGCCGCGGCGGAATTACGCTAAGAGTCCCACAAGGGGGACCGCGCTGAGCGTTATAAGGAAGGGCGGCGACGCCAGAGGAATTGTTCCCCCCGCGCTGGGCAGAGACCTGCCGCCCTTATTTCGGAACCGCGGGAGGTGCAGCCGACTGGCCTGCGGGCGAGTGGTCGCGGTTGTCCCCGCCGTCGGCGAGAGGACTGCGTTCGAAGGCCGCCAACGAGCCTTCGAGCAACTTCATTTCGGCCAAGGCCATCAGCCAGGAGAGGGTCGATTCGGCCCCTTGATTCTGATTGACTCGGTCCTCGTGGAGGCCGTCGCAGCAGCCCCCCGTGCGGGCATCGTACAGGGGAGTGGCCAAGTCATTCCTGCCCAAGAACCACTCGAAGGCCAGCCTCGCCTCGGTCAACCAGTACGGATTGTCTGTAGCCCCGTAGGCCTCGATCGCCGCCGAGACCATGGTGGCCGCCTCGATCGGTTGCTGGTCGAACTCAGCGGGCGGCTCGCCGCGGCGGAAAAATCCGTTGCTACCGATGGGCCGGAACCAACCCTTTGGAGACCGTTGGATGCGGCTGAGCCACTCCAAGGAACGCAACCCGATCTGCAAAGCTTCCTCATGTCCCGCCGAACGCCCGGTGAGAATCAGGGCCTGCGGGATGCCGGCGTTGCCGTAGGATACGATGTTCTCGAACCAGGGCCATTCGTCGCAGGCGTGATGTTGATAGAGGGCAACGAGCCGGGCGGCCAAATCGTCCCGGACTTGGCTGGCCAGCCGGTCGCCGGTCAGCCGCCGGAGATACTCGTGGATGCCCAGCAAGGCCGACGCCCACGCTCGCGGCGAGGTCGTGTTGACGATCATTCGGAGCGAGGGTTCGAACAACCGCGCCGCCCAAGATTGCAGGTCGCGACGTTGGGAACGCCCGACGCACGTGCCCAAGGCCCAGATCGCTCGGCCTAGCGAATCCTCGGACCCTTTCTCCTCCAACCAACGGCGATCGAAGCCAAGAAAGTTCCTCCAGAGGCCAGTGCGGGGATCGAAGGCATAGTCGAGAAAGGCGGCGTAGGTGGTCGTCAGCCGATGGACTTCGTCGCGGTCCTCGCCCAACTCCTCCAACCGCACCGTTACCACCAGTGCCCGGGCATTGTCGTCAGTACAATAGCCTTCGTGGAAATTGGGGATCGTATACGTGGCGTGCTGCAAGATCCCCGTGTTGTCGGTCATCCGTAGCAAGTGATCCAAGCGCAAGCGAGGCGTTTCCCATCGCTCGGGCTGCTGGGCTCGGGCGGCCACAGGCATGGCGACCAGACTCGGATGGCTCCGCCTCGCCCGCTGAAACGACTCCATAAACAAGTGGGCCACGTTGCTCCAGATCATTTCGCGGCCCAGCAAATAGGCCCGCTTCCGCATCGCGTGACGCCGCGGTTCATCGCGGAGCAAGCCGGAGACTTCGCGGGCAATGGCTTGGCTATCGCGGAAGGGCACGAGCACGCCCCGGCCATCCGCCAAAAGCTCTTCGGCATGCCAATAGGGAGTAGAAATGACCGCCTTCCCGCAGCCAAAACAGTAGGCAAGCGTTCCTGAAGTGATTTGGGCGGGATTGAGGTAAGGCGTGAGATAGATATCCGCCGCCCCGATGAACTCCGTCAGTTCCCGAAGCTCCACGAAGCGATTATAAAAAATCACGTTGCCCGCCACTTTGAGATCCTGGGCAAGACGCTCCAGACTCATGCGATACGTTTCGCCCTGATCGCGGACGAGATTGGGGTGGGTCGCCCCGAGGACGATGTACACCGTGTTGGGAAACTCGCTGAGGATGGCGGGCAGGGCCTCGATCGCGTACTCGATGCCCTTGTTGGGCGAGAGCAACCCGAAGGTCAACAATACGTTTTTTCCCTCCACCCCAAACTGATCCTTGTAGAAATTGGGGTCGACGAACGGCATGTCCGGAATGCCGTGAGGAATGACGTCGATTTTGGCCTCTGGGACTCCGTAAATTTCGCGCAGAAACGCCTTTCCCTTCTCCGACATCACGATCAGCCGCGCCGAACGCGCGGCGAGTCGCTCCATCACCCGCCGTTGATCCGAGTTCGGCTCACGCAGCACGGTGTGCAAGGTGGTCACGACGGGCATGCGAAGATTGCGCAGCAACGCGAGGATATGACTGCCCGCCGGCCCGCCGAAAATCCCGAATTCGTGCTGAAGACAGACCACGTCGAAATCGTTGAAATTCAGGAAGTCGGCGGCGCGGCGATAGCCGTCCAGCTCCTGCTCGGGTATTTGGAACCGCACCTCGGAGGGGTAATCGTAACCTCCCTCGATGTCGTCGACGGGAATCACCGTGGTTTCGCACTTCGGATACTGGCTGGCAACCGCCTGCCGCAAATCCGACGTGAAGGTCGCGATGCCGCACTTGCGGGGAAGATAGTCGCCAATGAATGCGATCTTGCGAACCTCAGTGGAATTGGCCACCTCATGCCTCCGCTAGGGACTGAATGACTTCCTGTTTCCTGGCTTCCGCCACTGCGGTGTACGTGTCGCCGGCACCGTAATACACCAGCAACTTGGCGTCCCGCTCCACGATACCGGTGGGGAATACGACCTCGGGAACGAACCCTTGTCGTTCGAAGGGTTCCGAGGGTTCGAGGATCGGCCTGCCGGAAGTGCGAAGCACGCGTGCCGGATTGGCCGCGTCGAGGAGCATCGCGGCGGCTTGGTACCGACCGACCTCGCCCGGCGACTCCGGCCGACGATTTCCATGATAAATCTCTAGCCACCCATCGGCAACGCGGATTGGCGGTGGCCCGGCGCCCACCCGCCCGTTTTCCCAGACATCCGTCCCAGAAAAAAACGGCTCGTGTCTGCCCCAGTGGATCAGATCATCGGACCAAGCCAGCCACATCGCCGGTGCCGAGAACGGCGTTGCCGGATTGGGCCGATGCAAAGCCGCGTGGCGTCCCCCCAGCGGCTCCGATAGCAAAACCACGTCCTTATTTTCGGGCGGAAAGATGATTCCATGACGATCGAACGACCGAAAGTCGCGGGTCGAAGCCAAGGCCGTGGCCGCGCCATGACGCGAAACAGCCACGTAAGTGATCCAATATCGCTCGCCAATGCGGGTGATTCTCGGATCTTCCACGCCGTATTCCTCGTACTCGGCCTGGGGTGTGAACCGCGCCGCATCGAGGCGTTCGACCGCCAAACCCTCGCCACACCATACCACCCGGAGGTGGGAAACGGACGTCAGACGCACGTGGCCAGTGGATCGCATCCGCACCACGCGGGGGTCCACGGGCTCGAGTGCGTCACTGGGAGTCCAGTCGACGATTGGCCCGCCGGCTGCATCCCATCGTGGCAGAGCAACGTACCCTGGGCGGGCCTCGCACGGCCGTTCGGCCACCCGAACCAGCAACACCACCTTTCCCTCGATCACCGCCGCCCCGGGATTGAAAACCCCCACGACTTCCCAGCCTTCACGCGATGGCGTTACCTCATCGGGCCCAAGGAGCAGCTTCTTTTTCCAAGCTACCGCCATGCCAGCTTCGTCTCCCTACACGTCCTTGTCGGGCAGCTCTCGCAAAAAACCACATTTCCATTTTGCAAGTCCTATCGGGTACGACAAGCCCGGATTACCATGGAACCCATGGCGATTCGACCACGACATTGGAAGACGGCCTCGCGGATCGGAGTGGGGCTGTTGATCTTGGCCTCGCTGGCTGCTTTTCCCAGCGAAACGCCTTGGATGATCGCTGGCTGGCTCGTTTGGGCGACGATCCGCTTGTTGCGGTTGCGGACGGGGTGGGGTCCATTGGCCGCCTGCGCCTTGGTGGTCCTCGCCAAACGGTTGCCGTGGACGCCGGGATTGATGTTGCTTGCCGGGGTTGCCGCCAGTTGCCTGCTGGCCGACTGGTTGGCGCGCCAGAGCCAGATCGGGTGGGCACGTCGGGCCATGGTCGGGGCGGAGACGCTCGTCCTGTGGACGGCTTGGGCTTTGATGGCCATCGACTGGCAGGCAAGTGTCCGCGGACCGCGCGGCGTGACGATCATGCTGGGAAGGCCGGTGGTCTGCCTCGGCGACAGCATGACTTCGATGGGCCCTCCCCACGGCGGGTATCCCGAGGTCCTGGCCAAACTCCTTTCCATTCCCGTCGTCAACCTTGGCCAGCCGGGCATCACTTCCCGACAGGCGCTCAAGTTGTTCGATCGCCTGGCCCTGGCCGAGCCCCAAGCAGTGGTAGTGGAGCTTGGCGGCAACGATTTCGTGCAGGGCGAGGCCCGTCAGGTCGTCGAGGAGAACCTCGAGCAGATCATTCTCGCTTGCCGCCAGCTTGGTGCGGAAGTGATCCTGATGGAGATTCCCCGCGGTTTCTTTTCGGACCCCTATTGGGGTCTCGAACGCCAGCTTGCGCGGCGTCACCGCTTGGAGCTTATTCCCGACACGGCTATTCGCCGTCTCCTGCTCCAGAGCCCGACCATGCCGCCGGGTTCGTGGACGGGGGGGCCGTTTCTCACGCAAGACGACGGGCTGCACCCCAACGCCCAAGGAAATCAACTCTTGGCCGAGCACGTGGCCGCTGCCTTGGCACGGGTATTTGGCGAGGGAATCCGCCGTCCCAGACCCGACCGTCATTTTCCCTGACGCTGCACCAGTTCCAGCAAGGCTCGATAGGCGGCGTTGCCCGGCGCAACACGCACCAACTGCTCTGCGCAGATTCGCGCTTTGTCCCAATTTCCGCTCTGGGAGTAGAAGACGGTCAGGGCATGAACATAATCTGGCTCGGTGGGGGCCAGGCGGCAGGCGGCCATCAAGGCCTCTTCCGCGGCCTTGGTCTGGCCCAAGCGTTGTCTCGCCAAGCCGAGATTGTATTGCACCCGCGGATTGTCGGTCAGCAAACTGGCGGCCGTGGCGAGCATTTCTGCCGCGTCGCCTAGACGTTTCTCTTCTTCGGCCAAGAGCAACCCGAGGGAATAGTGCGTCTCGCCAAGCTGCTGGCGCAATTGCTCCAGAAGGTGCTGCAAGGAACGATCGCTTCCACTGGACCGGGTGGCGAACACAGGCACATAGCGGGAAGCCTCGCGGGAAGGCGCGGTCGAGAGTGAGGCTTTCGGCTCCGCATGCGGCGAGGACCTCGCCCCGGTCGCCATGGTCGCTTCTACCTGGCGCTGCGTGTCGGCCAGTTGCCGTCGCAAGGTCGCGATGGCCGCACGAAATTGCTCTTCGGCCGACGCTTTGTCCAGTTTTTGGTCGTAGAGCATGGCCAGGTTGATCCGCGCTGGAATAAAGTGCGGGTCGATGCGCAGCGCCGTCTGGTACTCCTGCTCCGCCTCCGCAAGCCGCCCAAGATTACCGTAAACTACGCCCAAATTGAGATGCGAACCGGGCTGGTCCGACAGGGCTTGCTGCCCCACGACATACTCCTCGAGGGCCTGCTCGAAGGCCACGCGGTCCTTCTCGCTGAACCGGGTGTTGGGAATGCGTGTCAGTAAGCGTGCAGCCTCGGTACGCACGGCGCGCACCGGGTCACGGAGAAGCGGTCCCAGGAGCGGGTAAATATCAGCCGCGGGGGCCGATTCCAACGCCCGCAACGCCGCCACCCGAACAATCGCCTCGGGCTGTTGAAGCTGAGCCAAGACGGCCTTTCGGGCGGCGGCGTCGGGAAATTCGCCCAAGAGCGCAACGGCCGTGGCGCGAACGATTGCCCGCACGTCTGGCCGCTCGACCAGCGCCGTCAAGGCCTCGACCGCCCCCGGCTTGCGTTGCCGTCCCGCCTCCAAGGCGAAAGCGAAGTGCGGCAATTCCTTCTTCTTGCCATACCATTTCTCTACCTGCTCGACGGCCCATTGGTCGGTCTCGCCCTTCGATTCGTCGTGGTGGCAGCCATTGCAGGCGTTGGGAACACCGAGGGCGACTGTCAAATCTGGTCGGGGAACGCGAAAGCTGTGGTCTCGCCGCGGGTCCACCACCATGTAGTGCCGGTCCGGCATGTGGCACTCGACGCAGGCCGTGCCCCGCTTCGAGGCGTCCGGGTGATGGTGGTGGTTGACCGTGTCGTACTTCGTCGGCAAGTGGCACTGCCCACAAAGACGGTTGTCGGCGAAACGGCCGCGGGTCTCGGGCGTGGCGAATTTCACCATCGTGGAGTGGGGATCGTGGCAATCGGTACACTTCACGCCCTGATGAAACATCTTGCTTTGCAGAAACGACCCGTACTCATACACCTCGTCGAGGATCTGCCCGTCGGCATAGTACAGGTTCGCCTCGAGCAGTTCGGGCACGTAATAGTCGAGAAACTTGTCGCCGGGTTGGAAACCCGGATAGACGACCCGCCGTCTCGCGTGGCAAGGCGCGCAGGAATCGATCTGCACGCGGTGGTCGGGGCCCTTGAGCCGGGCCAAGCCGTATCCAAGCCGCCGGTCCCAAAAGGGCGACCAACTCGTAGCCAGTTTCACGTGTAGGCTGCCCGGACCGTGGCACGTCTCGCAGCTCACGTCGATCTCCGAAAACTCCGTGTGGTAGGTGTTGTCGGCCACTCGATAGTTCTTGCGGAGATTCGTGGTGTGGCATTCCGCGCACATATAGTTCCAATTCTGCATCGGGCCGGTCCAATGCAGCGGATCGGTGTACGGGATGGGTTCGTCGGGGTAGAGGTGGAACCACCGCTTGTCCTCCGTGTCCCAGGCCAGCGGCAAGCACTGGACCCGGCCGTCGGGGAACTCCACCAGGTATTGCTGCAACGGGCGGTAGCCCAAGACGTACTTGACGACGAACGTCTCGATCTTGCCCTCGCGGTTGTCCGTGGAGACGCAGAACGCGCCGTCCTCCCGCCGGAACATCCGTGAAACTAGGCCGAAATGATCCAGTTGACGATCCTTGAAGTCGCCCAGGACGGTCGCTGGGGTCGCCACGTCCATGGCCCGATCGTGGTCGGATCCGAGCCAGAGTTCGGTCTCCTTGGGATGACAGCCCGCACACGCCTCGCGCCCCACGTATTCAGCCTGTGAACCCTCCGGCAATCCGAACCACCAATCGGCCGCCAGCCAGAGACCAGCCAAGAAAAAGATCGCGGCAAGCGACCAGAGCGCTCGGGACATTCGCATCCTACTTTCCCGCGGAAACGACTTCGAACGTGCAGCAGGGAGCGCCGTCATGGCGGCACTCGACTTGCTTCAGCGAAACCTGCGCCAGGCTGGAAATCACTTCTATGTCGAGGCTACAAATCGTGCGGCTTTCCTCGAACATGCTGACGAAGCCGCAACTGCGTTTGCGCAATAAGAGGCGGCCTTGGTCTTCGATCACGTCGACCAAGTGTCCCTCTTCGGACCATACCTCGGCGATCTGGTGAAGCCGCTCGCGCACCGTCCTGCCGGTGATTCGCGGCCGGTAATGATCGACCACGGATTGCGCTGCCCGCTTCAGGACCTTCTTCGTCAACTCGCCCCCGCCGGTTTGCTCGATGGCCCGCCAAATCGACGGAATGACCAGTTCTTGTCCCCGCGAAAACAGAAGCATCAAGGCGTTCGTCGTGGCGGCATACAAGTAGCGCGGTCGGCCGCGGCCCGGCAGACGTTCCATCGTCCGAACCACCAAACCGGCCGCCACCAACTCGTTAAGCTGCTCCGACACCGCGGTTCGCGTCACCCCGATCTCGCGGATTAGCTGGGAAATCGTCTGCGGCGGCTTTCCCACGAGAAGCCGAAGAATCCGCACTCCTGCTGGACTCACCAAGGTCTCGGGCATTTTGTTCGCGCCTCGTCTCAAGTCCCCTGCGGGATGAAGCCTCGCGGAGGACGTCTCCCCATTGTTTCTGTCAAAACTGATAATAACGCTTTTGCCCGCCGAATGCAAACTGGCTAAGGAAAGATTGACGGGTTCGCTTTCCACGCTTCCAGGGGTCGGTAAGTCGATGCCCCAGCTCACGGTCGTCACCGCCCAAGCCCATGCTCGTCAGAAGGATGGACCGGCAACATGTTTTGCCTCCATGATCGAGGCATGGTTCCTGCCAAGCGTGACGAATCTCGAGTCCCGTTGCACGACGGACTCACTGAACCATCCAAGCGGTCTCTAACGTGGAGCCATCGTCGGCCACAATCCATGAAGTCTCGGAATCTCTGCCCAGCCCAGCCCCATAGACACTGTGAGAACCACGCCAGAGTTGAACCTGCTAACTAGAACGGCGACACACTGGGCAGTTCAATCGGCACGCGAGGCGCCGAGACCACGCAAAACGCGCCTTGCCGTCATGACAAAACGCCCAGGCTTGCTTTCCGTCCCTTCCGGCCAGCGCAACGAGACTATACCGCAAAAACCGCGCACTTGCTCAGGTCGGGACCGACAACCCATAGCCAGCAAGTGTTTTTCGGAGTCTTGCCTCCTGCTCGGACGAGAGCGGAGTCAATGGCAAGCGGAGTTCGCCTGTGTCGCGGCCGAGCAGGGCCATGGCCGCCTTGATGGGGATGGGGTTGGTGGCCAGCCCTAACATGTCGCGGCAGAGGGGGAACAGTTTTTTGTGCCAGCGTTGAGCCTCGGCGATATCTCCCGACTCAAATGCCCGACATAAGGCGATCATATCTCTGGGCACGATGTTCCCCACGACAGAGATAACCCCACGCCCCCCGATCGCCAGCAGCGGCAGAGTCAGGCTATCGTCTCCACTGAGAACGGTAAGATCGGTCATTGCAATGATTTGCGATGCTTGGTCCATAGAACCAGAGGCCTCTTTGACCATGGCGATGTTGGGCAATTCGGCCAATCGAGCGATGGTCTCAGGCTCGATATTTTTACCCGTTCGACCAGGGATGTTGTAAACGCAAATGGGGATGTCAACTGCTTCGGCGAGGGCCTTGTAGTGTTGATAAAACCCCTCTTGGGTGGGTTTGTTGTAGTAGGGAGCAACCACCAAGGCTGCGTCAGCCCCGCTCTTCGCTGCCCATTTCGTCAGACGCAATGCCTCGGCCGTGCTGTTCGAGCCGGTGCCGGGCATCACCTTGATTCTTCCCGCCGCCGCCTGCACCACGGCGGCGATCACGCGTTCGTGCTCCGCGTGGGATAGGGTGGGCGATTCCCCGGTCGTGCCCACGGGACAAACGCACGTGGTCCCCGCCTCGATCTGGAATTCGACTTGCTCTTTAAGAGCGTGGAGGTCCACCTGTCCGTCCCGGAACGGCGTGATCAAGGCAACGGAGAGTCCAGAGAATTGTTCAGCTCGGGTAGGCATGGCTCACCAACTCTTTCATTTCCCGGACGGCTTGCTGAAAACCGACCATCACGGCCCGGGCAACAATACTGTGGCCGATGTTCAATTCGTGCATTTCGGGAATGGCTACAATGGGACGTACATTCTGGTAATTCAGCCCATGACCGGCGTGAAGTGTCATCCCTGCCGATCGAACCAAGCTCCCGGCTGTCACCAAGGCGGCAAGCTCTTGATCGCGCTGGGGCCCTGGCTTGGCCAAAGCATATCGACCGGTATGCAATTCCACGGCATCGGCTTCGAGCTTCGCCGCAGCTTCGATCTGACATGCCTCAGGATCCAAGAACAGGCTGACCGAGACGCCATGATCGCGAAGCGTCTTCACTACTTCGGAGACGCGGGCGAAGTTGCCGACAACATCCAGTCCCCCTTCTGTGGTTACCTCCTCCCTCCGCTCTGGAACCAGCGTGGCCTGATCGGGCCGCACCCGGCAGGCGATTTCCAGGATCTCCTGGTTGCAGGCCATTTCCAGGTTCAGTTTTACGGTCACGGTGCGTCGAAGAATTTCCAGGTCCCGATCTTGAATGTGACGGCGATCCTCTCGTAAATGCAGCGTGATTCCGTCGGCGCCGCCGAGTTCAGCCAAGGCAGCCGCCCAGACAGGGTCCGGCTCGTACGTCCGCCGGGCCTGACGAAGGGTTGCCACGTGATCGATATTCACCCCTAGGATGGCCATATCTTTTACCCAAGATCCGAGGGCCTAGCGCACTTTTCCGCGAATCTTCGGCGTGATTATAACGGGCCCAAGCAGGCCTGCAACCTAGGGACGCAAGGCCCGTAGCACCGCCCTTCGACGCCTTGGTTGATCAAGCCCGGATTTATCAGCATTGCCAACCGGCGAGCGTCTGCGAGAAGCCCTCAAGGTTTACCGGTTTTTTTCCCAATTGGTTTCTCGCTGGCGTCAAAGAGGAGAAACCAAGCTGCGCGCGGTCCACCGCGGGTCGGTGCCTCAAGGGGGTTGGTCCCGTCCGGGGCTTCGTTTACCGATCTACTCGCACCGTCGGGAGTGGAAGTGGCATGATCCACCTCGCGTGGCGGTCGCCTCTACGACTAAGTTTGTTGGCTAGTTGCTGGCCAAGAACATCCCGCTGGCTGAGGGCTGACCAACGATCCGCTTTCCCAAGCTTATATGCGAGGGGCGATACGGCCGAGAGTGCATCGCTGACGGGTAAAATAAATATTCGATACCCAAAAAGAGGCGAGGCTGGAGGGGGCGAGTTAACGACGTGGCGAGGCCTGAGCGACCTGGCTTGCCGCGGCAGCGTATCGCGATGGATCCCGATCAAACTTACGGAACGAGTCCTCGGACGAGAACAGATACATCCGCCCTTCGTACCAAGCGCCGTATTCCCGCTTCCCCGGAACCTGCCGGTTCTCTTCTACCGCCACGACCACGTCGATTCCAGAAAGGACCGGCGCATAGCGGTCAGGATCAGCAAAAAAGCGTTTGGCCTCTTCCGCTCCCGCGAAAAGATAGGTGCGGCCACGGTGGATCACGCCATGGCGCGGGTCGCCCCGGACCCATCGCTCTTGCTCCAGGAGTGTCACCGGACAATAGCCCTCCAGCCCTAAGGGCGGGATTTCTGGCTGGGCTGACAACAGCGGTCGCTCAGGCGGACCGCCCGCCGTGGTCCCCGATGGCGAAGCTTGACTCACACCAGCAGGAGGATGCGATTGATATCCGATCCCGTAGGGTGAATGATACTGGTCCTTTGGAGGCGCCGTCTGCTGAGGACGCGGACCCTCGCCCAGTCCGGGATTGTAGCCAGGATTCGCGCTTGGCATTCCACCGCGATTCCATTGAGCGATCTCCGGCTGCCAAGGTTGCGAGGCCCCTTGAGCCGGTGGTCGTCCACCAGACGGGATACCGCCCGATGCGTTTGGTGGTATCGCGGCGTCGCGTTCACGCGGATCAAACGCTGGTGTTGGGAACGCCTCCTGACCGTAGGCGACCTGGGGGCGAACGTTGCTGGGAGGTACGCGTCCGGCCGCCTGTCCAAAGCCTGGGCTAGTATCATAAACGGGAGGGCTGGCTCCCTGGGCCACTTGGGGTGGCATCCCGCTGGCCCGGGTTCTGGTCGCGACCTGATTCAGCAGTGCGAGGTACTGAGCAGCATCGGCGGCCCCAATTTTTCGTTCAATGACCTCGCCTGTGGGGCTGAGGATGATCTCGGTCGGCCAAGCGGTGACGCCATACTGCCGGGCAAGGTTTGGATACTTTAGGACGTTGATCCGGACGGGAATGTAGTTGGCGCGGATCGCGTCGGCCACCTCGGGCCGGGAAAAGACTTCGCGCTCCATACGCATGCAAGGTCCGCACGTTTCGGTCCAAAAATGGACGAGCAATGGCCGGTTGGTCTGCGCGGAAATTTGCTTGGCTTCTTCTAGACTGGCTTGCCACGGGATAGCCGATTGGGCCGATGCCGAGGCGGCCGTGACTATGCCCCATAAAAACAATCCCACTCCGAACCGTCTTGCCCGCATGTTCCCCGCTCCCATCCCCCCCAAGGTGGAAGTGTCTGCTTTGTACCCAGTTGTCTATCGGACGGATAGGTCGCGTATCTTGGGAAAAAATTGCGGCTTACGTCATATTTATGGATTTTTCAGGTATACCAGTCGTGAAAACGGTTTTTCCCCTTGAACGGGGCGGAAAAATAGGGTATATCGCAATGGTCATCGACAGGACGAGAAATTTCACGGGAAGCTTGACAGAAGTCGACGGGTTGTTAAGATACCAGTAGCTTTGAGTCCTGCCGGGCAGATGGGCGTTACGACGCCTACAATCTTGGATCTCGGGCCGTTTCCGCCGCAGGTGCGACTTGTGGTGGCGTCAGTGGAGGCTTCTCGACCTGAGCTTTCTGCTGATTAATTTGGCCAGCCTGAGCGAATGAGCATCCCAGGATGGGTTCGTGGGCCTCAGTAAGCCATTAGAAAACCCGTAATAGGTCGTACACGGGCAGGTTCTTGCTTGGCCCCCAATTTCGTCGTCGGACGGGAATTGAATTTCTTACTTACCTCACGCGGTCTAGCGCCGTGGAGAGGTTCCGCGCTGGATTCGGATAGTCCCGAGTGCAAGGACAGTGTTGCGCGGTTGCAGCGCGGCAAGTCAAAGGTGGATTGGTGTTCTCATGTCAAAGAAAAGACGGGGACGGGTTCGAGGGGTACGTAACGGATACGGCACCCAAGGGCGTCACGGACGGACGCGACTGCCTCGCGAAAGTAGTCTCCAGCCAGTGGCGGGCAATGGCCGCGAGCCTGAGCCATCGGAAAACGGCGAGGAAGGACCGCTTCAAGAGGGTGGCGGCGTGCTGGAAATGCACCCCAACGGTTACGGCTTCCTTCGCGATCCGGCTTCCAATTACATCCGCCAGTTGACCGACCCCTTCGTGCCCGGCAGCATGATCGAGAAGTTCGGGCTGCGCGAAGGCGTCCTGATTCGGGGCCTGGTCCAGCCTGGCCGCAAGCAGCAAGGTCCGCGGCTTCGCGAGATCTTCGATGTGGACGGCTTGCCGCCGGAAGAGTATCCCAAGGTGAAGACGTTCGATCAACTCACGCCCATCAATCCCGAGTTCTGGTACCGCCTGGAAACCGGGCCCACGCCGTTGACCACCCGGGTCATGGACCTCCTCACGCCCTTGGGGAAGGGACAACGCGCGTTGATCGTCGCCCCACCGCGCACGGGCAAGACGATCCTCTTGCAGCACATCAGCCAAGCGATCGGCAAGAACTACCCAGATGTCAAGTTGGTGATGTTGTTGATCGACGAACGTCCAGAGGAAGTAACCGACATGCGTCGGGCGGTGCCGGGCGAGGTCGTCGCCAGCAGCTTGGATCGCGACATCGAAAGCCATGTGCGTCTGTCGCAGCTCATTGTCGAGCGTTGCCGCCGCTTGGCCGAGATGGGCAAAGACGTGTTCCTGCTCCTGGACTCCATCACTCGACTCGCCAGGGCCTTCAACAAGTGGGTGGGCAACACGGGGCGAACCATGTCCGGCGGCGTGGACATCAAGGCCATGGACATCCCGAAGAAGCTCTTCGCCACCGCCCGGCTCTTCGAGGAGGGCGGCTCCCTGACCATCGTGGGCACGGCCTTGATCGACACGGGCAGCCGCATGGACGAGCTGATCTTTCAGGAGTTCAAAGGAACGGGCAACATGGAGCTGGTGCTGGACCGACGCTTGGCGGATCGCCGCGTCTGGCCGGCCATCGACATCACGCAATCCGGCACCCGCCGCGAGGAAAAGCTCCTCCCACCCGAGACGCTCCACGCCGTGACCATGCTGCGCCGCACGCTTTCCACCATGCACCCGGTCGACGCCATGGAACAGCTCACCGCCCAACTCGCCAAGTTCAAGTCGAACCGCGAGTTCATCGAGCTGATCAGCGGGGTTCAGGCCCGGTTCTAGGCCCGAGGACGCCTCTCGAAAATCTTTCGAGGGATCAGGTTGGCCAAGAGAGGGCCAAACCGACCGCGCTCTGTCGAGATCAAGCGTGGCCCTTACTTGCGGCCCTCGTCGCCCGAAAGGACCGGCTTGCCGTCGAGGTCCACAATGCGAAGCCGAAAATCCCACGCCCTGGCCCAATCCTGTTTCAATTCGTTCTGGCACACCTTCACCAGGATCACGTTGCGGCCTGGACGCAAGACGGCCGAATCTTGGTATTGATCGGGCTGGGTTCCGCCGTGATAGATTTTGTAGGACGCCACCAGAGCGCCGTTGAGCCAAACCTTTACGGCGTTGTCGGAGGTCAACCGAAACAGGACCTTCCGCTCTCGGTCAGAGATGAACTCGGTCGTCGCATATCCCGCCGCTTCTTTGATTTCGACGAGGCCCCGGTTGAGGTCCACGGTGCCGTAATCATCTTGGCACACGAAGTCCTTCCAGCCGACGGTCCCTGTCTTGCCTTCGTATTGGGCGTCGAAGCGGATTTCCAGCTCCGGCGGATAAACCGCGTCGAACCCTTTGCCGCCCACGTCGTCGAACGGCCCGATGATCTTCCACCGCATCAGGTAGCCGAGTTGCCGGGCCAAATCCACTTTTTCTCCCAGACTGCGGAGACGTTGGGCGATGAGGTCGATTTGATCCCGCTCTCGCGCCGCGTCGAGGGCTTGACGGTAGATGGCGACGGCCTCGGGGGAGCGTTTGGCCTCGAGGAGCTCCGCCGCTTGGCGAAGGAGACGTTCCACGGCGTCCCGGCGGAACTCCCAGCCTGGGTCGTCGAGCATCTGGGGAATCAAGCGATCCGCAGCCGAGGCGTCCACGCGGAGCAACCACTCGTAGGCCAGCCGACGGGCCCGGGAATCGTGCGACCTGTCTAAGACGAATTTTTCCAGTTCCGCGGTGGGGAGCTTCCCGCCACGCTGCAAGTGCCGCTCGGCAATCGCGTCGACCGCTGCCCGAATCCAATTTGCGGCCAAGGGATTGGCGCCGTCGAATCCCTTGAGGATTTCCGGCAAGTCCGTGGCGTTGGCGCCAGACAAGGCTTTCCAAGCCTGGGCCGCCTCGCGGTGGCCGACGCCGTTCGGCCCCACGGCCCGCAGCGTGGCCAAAAGAGACGCCCTCTCGGTGTCCGCGGCCGGGATCGTGTGGTCGGCACCCGCAGCCGAAATTGCCAAACACGCCAGCCAACATCCCGTGATACGGAGCATCAATTGCATCCTCATGGCGGCCCTCCCCAAGGTCTGTTCCAGGTTGGAACCGAAGCATTATACTGAGGCGACGGCGCCGGCGACATAGCACCGAAAGCCGGCCTGTGGCGTCATGACATCGGTCCGTCGGTCGTGGAGGCCGCGGGATCGACTCGGTTGGAAAGAGGAACTCTGTTGAACGCCGTTTGCGGCGTGAAGTCGAGCAGTGGCGATGGCAAGCGAGGCGTCTGTTCAGTATGAATTCGTCGCCCCACGGCGAATCGTCTTCGGTTGGGGGCGTCGCCGCGAGTTGGGAAGCCTGTCGCGGGCGTTGGGACGCCGGGCGTTCGTCGTATGCGGGGCCGAGACGCTCGTGGTCAACGGCATTCTCGGCCAGATGCTGGAGTCAATGACCAAGGAAGGCGTGCGGTCCGTCGTCTTGGCGACGATCGAGCATGAACCGGAGGTCGGCGACGTGGACCACGCGGCGGCCGTGGTCCGCGAACACAAACCGCAGCCGGGCGATTTCGTGCTGGCCGTAGGAGGCGGGGCTGCCATCGACTTGGGAAAGGCCGTTGCCGCGATGGCCACCAACGACGAAAGCCCCACGGTCAAGGATTATCTGGAAAACGTCGGCCGCGATTTGAAGCTGCGTGCCGACCCGCTTCCCGTGTTGGCGGTGCCCACCACGGCGGGCACGGGGGCCGAAGCCACTCGCAATGCGGTGATTTCCAGCTACGATCCACCGTTCAAGAAGAGTCTCCGTTCAGAGAAGATCATGCCTTGGACGGCGCTGGTTGATCCGGAATTGACGCTGACCGTTCCACGAAGCGTCACCGCGGCCAGCGGCATGGACGCCATCACGCAACTGATCGAAAGCTTCATCTCCCGAAAGGCCCAACCCATCCCCCAGGCGTTGGCCCTGGACGGACTCCAGCGGGCTTGGGGGGCGATTGCCGAGGCGGTGGAGAACGGTGGCTCGCGGCCAGCTCGGGAGGCGATGGCTCATGCGGCCCTACTTTCGGGAATGTGCCTGGCCAATTCCGGCCTGGGCATGGCTCACGGCGTGGCTGCCGCCCTGGGCGTGCATTGCCGCGTGGCCCACGGCGTGGCCTGCGCCCTTTTGCTGCCCGTGGCCCTTCGGGTGAATCGCTCCGTGCGTCAAGCCGAACTTGCCCAAATCTCGCAACGGCTTTTCCACGATCGTACGTTTCGTTCGCCCGGCGCAGCGGTGGACTTTTTGATCGACGCCGTTTCCGCTTTATGCGATCGGGTGGGCGTGCCCCGACGCCTTTCCCAGATCGGGGTCCGGTCAGACCAAATCCCCGCCATCGTGCGCGATTCCCGCGGCAGCAGCATGAGCGGCAACCCCCGCGACCTCTCCGACGCGGAACTTACGGAGATTCTTGAAGGGCTGCTGTAAATTTGGAAGAAAGCAGGTAGAGAGGAGCGAGTCGTTTGGCCTCTCAGTCGCGCCAGGTCGTGGCGTTGGAAAGAAGCTGTTCTATCTCAGCGGCAACCCACGCCAATGCCTCGCCGAGCACTCTCGGAGCGTGGGACTGGCGGACTATCGCGAGCTGTCCGCGACTCCCACGCTCGGCACTCCGATAACGACGCTCTGGCTGACGGGGAGTTCGATCGTCTCGTTCACTTGCTCGGCATCGCGGCTACGGACGACGAGCCGGTAAAAGCCAGCGGGGAGGGTAAACTCAAGCCGGCCGGAAGCCGACGGGCAATCCACCACGATATCGCCAGAAGCGTCCCGCACTTGTACCGCCACGTGCGGCCCTTGAACATCGAGCACCAGGCGTCCCCGTCCCCAATCGCGCCACGCGAATCCCAACAGTATGCCCAGGAAGAGAACTCCCGTCACAGCCAATCCAGCCAAGATACGAACAAGCCGGCGTCGCGGTTTGGCGGGTCGCTTCGGCGCGGATTGGGTCTCGGGCGCCGAGCCGCTGTTGGGAAGCCGAAGCGGCAGGGTTTCCGCGTTGTGGACGTCGCTGGGGCCGTCAAGGATCGTGTAGAAATGATTCGCTTCACGATTGGTTGCTGCCAGCAACGCTCGGCACTTTTGGAGTTGCAGGATCACGTCGCTCATCGTTGCTGGTCGATCCTCCGGCCGCTTCGCCAGCATCTGCTGGAACAGGCAGTCCAGGGCGACTGGCACATCCGAACGACGTGCGCGGAGCGAGGGGATCGGGGAATGTTGATGGGCCAGGAGCTTGGCCTCGGGCGTGTCGCCTTGGAAGACCGGGCGGCCCAAAAGCAAATAATGAAGCGTGCAGCCCAGGCTGTAAATGTCACAGCCCGGACCCAACGGGGCCGAGTTGGTCAGTAACTCGGGCGCCATATAGTCGGGCGTGCCATAAGCGACGCGCTCTTCGGGAGGTGGCGCCGACTCGCTTTTGCCCGGTTCCGAAAGGCCATCCACCAGCCCGACGATTCCTAGGTCCAGGACTTTTACGATCCCCCGCCAGTCGAGAATCAGGTTCTCCGGCTTGACATCGCGATGGATCATGCCGTGCCAATGGGCGTATTCCAGTCCCTGCGCCGCCTGCAACACGTATTCCACGGCGGTCATCACTGGCAGCGGTCCGCGATCCGCGATCAGAGAACCGAGGTCGCTCCCGTCCACATATTCCATGGCCAGAAAGCGGAGGCCTTTGTCTTCGCCCGCGTCGAACGCGGTGACGACGTTGGGATGCGAGAGCCGCGCCATGGCCTCGACTTCGCGCTGGAAACGCTCGACCGATTGCGGCGACTTCATCGAGCTTGGCGGCAGCACCTTCAGTGCCACCACCCGCTTCATCTGCCGGTGCATGCAGCGGAATAGCCGGCTCATGCCCCCTTTGCCCAGCCGATCCAGAACGAGGTAGCTTCCGAGGACCAAGCCTCGGGCCTTGCCGTCGAGCAACGCCTTCGCCTGAAACGAAGTCAGCATCCCGCGCCGGATCATCTGGCCGGCCAAATCCTCGGCGCTGGCTGGACACTCCTCTTCTCCGAGGCTGTCGAAAAAAGCCTGGATCTCAGCAGCGGGTAAGATTTCTGATTCGTAGAGCGCCGTTACAAACCGCTCAAGATTGCCAGTTCCCATACACGCGCAAACCTCCAATTCGCCAAAGCGCGGATAGGAACGCTGGCCCAAGTTCCAACGCGGCAAAGGCAGCTCGTTGGCCCTTAACGTGGTTGAAAAAACGCAGAAAGCGACTGGTGATTGCGATAAGACAGTGCGAACGACCGGTAAAACCAATCCACTTTAATGATAACCAGCACACCGCGTTGTAGGTACCCCCATAGGGGAGTGTTTCACTCACTCCTATTCTCTCACTACCACGATTGGTCGCTTCCGCTCAAGGGGAAAAACGCCAAGCCCGAGGGTCTGATTGCCACGGTAAAGAGAAAACCCGAGAACGCCTCCGGAAAACTTTTCCTAGCCCCCACGATCCTCTACGACAACGGACCAAACCACGGTTGAGGAAGCTTCGCTCGCTTGCCGCGGGCTGCACAGGGTGTATGGTTTCCTGGACCGACCTCACGACGGACGGAAAAAGGAGTCGGGCGGAACCTGCCACGAATCGTTCCACGGATGGGTCTCTCCGGTTCGAGCCTTGCGCAACGAGCGTCCAACGCGGAGCGACTCCCATGCCCAAAATCCGACAAGCGCTGGCCGTGCTCGCGGCGGCTGCTTCCTGCATCGCTTTCAACACGTACCGGTATCCTGTCGTCCGAGAAATGGTTGCCGCCATTTCCTCGCCTTCCCAAGCAAAAGACTTGAAACCATCGGAAAAGCCGGGGTCTGCTTTCACGGAGCACAAGCAAGCCCCGCCGGCCGCTTTTCAGACCTCGAACCTCCGCGGCTCCGCCGATTGCAAGAACGGAATTTGTTCCATGCCCTCGGTCAATTCTTTTGGAACCGGCTTGAATCGCAGCTCAGCGACCGAGCAGCCCGGATACAATCCAAGGCACGTCGAAGCGGCCAGCGAGTTCTCGCTCGGAGCAAAGTCAGACGACAGCCAAACACTCACCGCGACATCATCAGACGCCAATAGGGCTTCAAAGTCCAAAGCCTTCGGTACGGAACCGCCGCAAGGGGCAAAATCGCTCTCCTGGCCCAAGTCCCTTGGGTCCTCGCGCGATGCGGGAGAATCCGATACCGTAAACACGCGATCCGCGGAATCCGAAGACTCCGCGGACCTTCTGAAATCGGGTTCCCGGGCGTCAGCCGACACGGCTCGCTCCACCCAGGAGTTTAGCGTGTCGAAAGCCGCATTGGCTGCCAAAGAGGCCACGTCGAGCTACGATCCCTATGCTGTCCAGGAATTTGGCGCGGGATACGAGGCCCCCAGCCCAGAATCGGCAATCGGCAAGGGACTCAAAAGCGGATCACAGCAACAGAAATCAGAGGATTTTCAACGATCCGCCCCATCCGGGATTTCAACCGACTCTTTCCAACGCGACAAACAGGCCCCCACGGCCGCGCCGCTGGTGCCTATCGCGCGTCCCGCCGGCCGAAACCACCGCCCGGCGGATGCAGCCGACAAGGCGATGGCCGGTTTTCAGTTTATCGGACAATTAGGAACGAAGTCCTCGCAAGTCCGCCACTTGCCGCCGGTCGGTTCGGAGCCCTCTGCGGAACCGGTTTCCCTTTCTCCGGACCTCGCACGCACGTACCCCATCACTTCCGCGGAATAGTCAGGCAGGCGTAGCAGCCGCGACACCCGGGGTGGACATCACGTCGCGCATGGCCAGCATCGTGGCCTGCTGTTTCAGGCAGATCGCCCGAAAAATCTCCGGCCTCGGCACGCCCGACAACCGAAAGACCTCCTGACCCTCGCGGAGGAAGATCATTTCGCCCGAGCGGAGCCACTGTTGGCCGGGCAGAAGCCGGATTTCAATCGCCTCGAATTCATCAAGGCCGATCGAGCGTTCTTCGATTCGCGCAAGTCCCTTGAAGACAATGACCCTGCGGTTGGTCAAAGCGTAGCGGCGAATCACGCCAGGCATCAGTTGCCAAAAGAACACGGCGAGGCTGATGGGAATGGTTGCCAGGGCCAAAAGATTGCCCAACGTGAAAATCCTTCCCACCCCCAGCCGAATGGCGCAAAGTTGGCCAACGAAGCGCCCCCATCGTGTTGCCCCGATCGTGGGCCAAACTACCTTGGCGATTGCTTCGCCGGGCTGAAGGGCGTGTTTCACATCGATCTGTGGCATGCGGAGAGATGGCCTCCTTTTTTTCAGGTTCCGCTCGACAAAGTAGGCTCGATCGCCGCCGACAAGACAAATCGCAATCCCCGACACGCCACGTCATCCCGAGTCGCTTGACCTGGCCTGACCGGGTCAACGATCGCCTACGCGACGTCAGGTAAACGATGTTTGCCGGGCACGGCTTGTATGCTGCCCGCAAGGTTAGCATTATCCAGCTTGCTGCCGGAGAAGGCAACCAACGAGGCTGAAATCAAGCCTTGCGATCCTTCAGAGTCCGCATAGGATTCCGCACGACGGCTGTCACTGTAGCTTTGGGAAGAGTAAGGTTCAAGGGCGGGGCCCGCCCCTCGGGTTGTGATTGAGACCCGAACCACCCGCCGCCCGCTTGGCCCGCCTCGGCGCCCCCCTGCAATGCAAGCCGGTCCGATTGCCGAAGGGAGTTTTTTCGAGTGTTCCGCTGTTCCGCGACCTTCCCCCCAGTGCCGTCTGGAATGGCCTCGCGTCGGGATTACGGGATCAGTTCAAACAGGGCAGTGTCGGGGGTTTGAAAAACATAGCGGAAACGCCGCTGGGTCACGGGCAGCTTCGCGCCAGTAAACAGTTCCTGGACTTCGCGGCAGTCGGCAGGCAATGTGATGGTCTTCTCGCCGCCCTGTGCCGTATGGATAGCGAGGAGGCGTTCATTGGCATAGACGGGGAGCGGGTCCTGACAATAAATCGTGACGCCCGCCTCGACCGCGGCCTGGCGCAAGACTTCCGGCGTGAGGTCTTCGTAGCGCGGCACGTAGACCGAGGTCCAACCCGCCCGTGGCGTCTTGTGGACGCCAGGCGACTTGAAGGAAACTCCGGTCAACGCCTTGACGCGTTCCGGGTCGAGACTCTTTCCGTCGCAGATTCCCGGCGCATAGACGAACAGGACCGTTCGACCATCGCGAAACACGTGCTGCTGGAGCACCGCGAGCTTCTCGGGAGTGAGGACGAATAGGCCCGGGAAAACGAGCAACCGATAGGGCCGCAGATCGACGCTTGCCAAATCGTTGAAGGAAAACACCTCGAAGGGGGCCCCCAGCCGGTTGAGCTTGTTGCGAGTCGCCTGATAGATCTGACTGGCCGCCGGGTGCAGGTCATTGATGTATCGGGCGCTGTGCGGGTCCGCTACCAACGCGACTTCCGCCCGACTCCGCAGCCGCTGGGCGGTAAATCGGTCCCAGAGTTGTTTGCCTTGTTCCACCAATTTCATGGTCTCCGTCGTTTGAAACACGCCTCCCCACATGTCGAAGCACCACAGCGAGGTTTGATTCACGATGGCCAGGGCGAATTCGCGTTTCAATCCGGCGGTGGTCTCCGCCTGGTCCTTCCAGGGAACCATCCAGCCGATCGACACGAATTCATCGAGATGGACGTTGTAGGTCGGCGTGCGGTGGTCGATTTCGTGAAGAAAGCCTTTTCCAGCGAGGCGAAGCGAACCGTAGGGCGTCATAAAGCCGCTGCCCCCGCCCATGGGCCGGTCGCCGTAAGTTCCTGGGCTGACGAAGAAGTCGATGTCGGGCGACCGCAGAAGCCGCTCATATTCCAGGTGGCCCGACCAGACCAGGCGCGACTGCGTGAGTTCCAAGATGTACCCGAAGAACACCCCGATTTGACGTCGACGAGGCACCATGGCTCGGGTCCGGGCGGCGAATTCGAGCACCGTATTCGCGACCAAATCGCTCGTGAACTGGGCGTAATCTACCACGTCTTGTTCGGTTGCCGGATCGCGGATCAGATTTTCGAACGAGGCCCGGTCGAGGCGGTCCCAGGCGGGAATCGGCGTTTCCTTCTTGCCATGCGATTGCAGCCAGTTTTGCCAAGCCCTCGTTTTCATCCGTCCCGCGACGCCGCGGCTGTAGTCCATCCACTCGTCGGTTTGGCCGCAGGCCAAGAGATAGGCCACAATCCGGTCTCCGTGTCGCGCTTCGGTGTGCTTGACGAACGCCTCGAGGTATTCGCCAGTCGCCTTGCGCCAATCCGGATTCGCGCAGGCGCAGCTCAGCATGGTGAAACTTTCGCACTCGGCGCTTTGCCCGCGAAGGCTCAATTGTCGCTGGAGCCACAGCGGGGTGTTCAAGTCGATCATGCAGATGAATTCCGCCTCAGGATTGACGGCGAGCACCTCGGCGAACTGCTTGTCGAGCGAATCGAAGTCGTACTTGCCGAACCATCGCCAGACGGGCGGGTATTTGCAATACGGCTGGCCCAGCGAATTGGCGGTGTTCGCCGGGAAGAGGCAGATCGTGTGGACGCCGGCTTCTTTGAATTGCCGCATGGCGGCGAACTCGGGCCAAAAGGAACGGTACGCGAAGTACAGCCGATTCGGCCGCTCCGCGGCCACCGCCTTCAGGGCGAGGGCATCCGTTTCCAAAACGGCCATTACCAGCGCAACGGCCCAGACAGCCCCTCGGACGGCCCATGCCGCCTGAATGGTGGTCAATGCGAGGCTCGAAGAGATTCTCGGATTCATGCCATGTCTCTCAAGGGGTTTGTCTCTCAGGCGATCCGGCCTAACCGAGGAAGAAATAGACTCCCTTAAAAAAGGTTCCCATGGTTGACAGGCCGCGCCTGCGACAGTAAAGACGAACCTGAAGCGCCCCGCCTGCTCATCAGGCGATGTTGGGCGACCAGCCCACGCAAGGTCGCTCCAAGATACGTTTTCGGGTAGTAGGCCGCAACAACAGATACACATCCACGGATGAAAACACAATGTCCATGCTGGCGCACGCTTTGGTGAACTTTGACAGGACGGTGCCGCTTCTGAAGGGCGAGTTCGACGAAGCGGTTTTCACGCGTTTGCGGTGTTGGAAAGAAAAAATCGAATTGCGGTTGTCGCCGCTATTTTCCGACGGCCGAGTCCACGTGGTCACGGCCTACGTGGTGCAACACTGCAACACGCTGGGGCCAGCCAAAGGCGGAATCCGCATGGCCCCGAATGTCACGCTGGATGACGTCAGCGCGTTGGCCATGGAAATGTCTTGGAAATGTGCGTTGATCGGAGTGCCCTTCGGTGGTGGAAAGAGTGGAATTGTCGCGGATCCCACCAAGCTTTCGGCCCAAGACAAGGAAATCCTGATTCGGAGTTTCGCGCGGAATGCCCATCGACATATCCACCCGCTCGTGTATGTGCCCGCCCCGGACATGGGCACCAACGAGAAGGACATGGGGCACATGAAGGATGCCATTTCGTATTCCCAAGGGCTGGCCACGACGCAGGGGTGTTACATCACGGGCAAACCGGTGATTCTGGGCGGGCTGCCCGGCAGACGGGAGGCGACCGGTCGTGGAGTGGCCGTGGCGACCTGCGAGGCCTTGAAACTGTTGGGTAAGAAGGTGAAGGGGGCGACCGCCATCGTGCAAGGATACGGCAACGTGGGCGGAGTCGCTGCCCGTGAGTTAGCAAGACTCGGGATGAAGATCGTTGGCGTCTCCGATATGTACGGCGCGACGATCAATGCCAAAGGGTTGAACCTCGTCAAACTCGATGGGCATGTCCAGAAGACCGGTTCCGTCAAAGGGTTCGACGGCGGCAAGGATATCGACGGTTCAGCCCTTTTGGAAGCGCCGTGCGACGTGCTGGTGCCCGCGGCGACAGCCAACCAGATTACTGGAAAAAACGCCGCCAGGATCCAAGCGAAGATCATCGCCGAAGGGGCGAACGGTCCGACCACGCCCGAGGCCGACGAAATCCTTGCCCGACGCAACGTGTTCGTGATACCAGACATTCTTTGCAACGCCGGCGGCGTCTATGCCTCCTATCTGGAATACACGCAGGAGACCCAGCAAGAACAAATGACCGAAGAGGAAGTGCGAAGCCGTTTGGAAAACCGCATGAAGGAAAAATTCCAGTTGGTGATGAAAACAGCGACAGACGGCAAGCTGCGACCTCGAGATGCCTCCATGTATCTGGCCGTGAGGAACGTCTGCATGGCCATGGTGGCGCGTGGATTCTTGCCGTGATGCGATGGCGTTGACAGGCACCGGTTCGTCGCCAAAAGGCGGCCACGCCGCATCCAACAGCGATTGGCAAGGGGGGCGTCAAGGATAAAACGGCCATACCAGCGGGGTAACTGCCACGGCAATCGCGCCCACCAGAAGGTCCAATGGCACGCCAATCCGCAGATAGTCGCCGAAACGATATCCGCCGGGGCCATACACCATCAAGTTCGTCTGATAGCCGATGGGGGTGGCGAAGCCGCACGAGGCCGCCACCATGACGCAGATCACGAACGGTCGGACGTCGGCCCCCAGGTGGGCGGCAGTGGCCATGGCGAAGGGGAACATCAGCGCGGCCGCAGCGTTGTTGGTGAGGATTTCGGTGGCCAACAGCGTGACGGCATAGATCATCGCCAGGGCCAGCCACGGGTTTTCACCCAAGCCGCGGAAAACGGCGTCGGTCACCATGTCGGCCGCCCCGCTGCGATCCAGGGCCAAGCCAATGCCCAGCGAGCAGGCAATGGCCACCAGCACTTCCCAGTCGATGGTTCGCCTCGCCTCTTCGATCCGCACGCACCGTGTGACGACCATCAGCGCCGCGGCGATCATGGCGCCTTTGAACATCGTGATTTGGCCCAGGTCAAGCGTGTTGTTGCCCAACGTGAGCTTCACGGCGCCCAGCGCCTCGCTGATGGTGACCAACAACACCATGCCCAGCACGATGCCCAAGGCCAACGGCGCCTTGTCGTAGCGTGGCGGGCTGGAATTTTCGACTTGGCTGATCAGGTAGAAATGTCGGTTGTTGCGGTTTTCTTTGACAAACGAAGGATGGGCCTCCAGCAAAAGCGTGTCGCCTGCGCGGAGCACGATGTCGCCGATCTTTCCCCGCACCCGTTCACCGTGCCGGGCGACGGCGATCACCACCGCGTTGTAAAGCGAGCGGAAGCGACCGTCGCGGATGGTCTTGCCGACAACGGGACAACTGCTGCTGGCCACGGCCTCGATCAAGCACCGCTGCGAGCGGGGCGAATCGAGCTTGAAGACCTGGTTCGTAGCGGGCGTCAGGCCGCGAATCTTTTGCAGATCGACCACCGAATCGACGATCCCCACGAACACCAAATGGTCGTTGCCCCGAAGCTTTTCTTCCGGCCCCACGGCCGGCAAGGTGACCCCCTCACGGGAAATTTCCGCGAGAAACAAACCAGGCAAGTGGCGGAGCCCCGCCTCTTCGACCGACTTGTCGACCAGGGGACTACCCGGTTCCACCACCATTTCGATGGTGTATTCGCGGGGATCGGCAACCGAGGCAATCGAGGGTCGGCGGTTGGGCAGCAAGAATCGGCTGGTCAGGGCGACGAAGGCCATGCCGGCCAAGGCGCAGGGCACGCCTACCCAGGCAATATCAAACATTCCCAGCCCTCGGGGAATGGCCGCCGCCGCGTCGGCCACCTTGGGCGCGTCGTGGGCCCGGATCAACATCCCGTTGACCACCAGGTTCGTGCTCGTGCCGATCAGGGTGCAGACGCCGCCCAGGATCGAGGCATAGCTCAGCGGCAACAACAGCTTCGAGGCCGGGATGCGATGTTGTTTCGCCCAATCATTGACGGCGGGGATGAGCATGGCGACCAACGGGGTGTTGTTCATGAAGGCGCTCAGTCCCGCGGTGGGAAGCATCATCCGCCAAAGCGCGCGGAAGGTCGATTTGGGACGGCCAAACAGTCGCTCCGCCAACCAAGTGACCGCGCCAGTTTCGACCATCCCGGCGCTGACGACGAACAGCAAACCGACCGTAATCATGCCCTCGTTGGCGAACCCGGCAAGGGCCTCGTCGGTCTGGATCACCCCGCACAAAAGCAGCACCATCAGGCCCCCGCCCAAGGCCAAGTCGGGCGAGACTCGCGAAGTCGACAGCAGTCCCAGCACCAGCAGAACCACCACCAACGTCAGCCAAGCCTCGAACATTCTTCCGACCCCTCGTCTCCACCAACCTTTTTCGCCCTGCCATCCTTCGCGCATTCCGGTTGCGGGAAGCAGGCTTGAAGACCTGTTGCAAAGCGAGCCCGCCTGCTTAGCGGCCCGCCTTCGCCAAACTGTGCAAATAATCTAGGTTATCCTTTGGAGGAGCTGCCAACAACCAGAATTGCTGCGAACATCGACTCCCGTGGCACACGCCGGGGCTGATCGCGTTTTCAAAATTCACTTTTCCGGGGCTGCGAGGGGCCGGGCCGTGTTGGCCGCTGCTGCCCAAACAAAATAATCTTACCTTTGCCGCCGCCGAGCCAACGGACGCCCCGCGCGGAGCCTCCGCCATGCTCGGCGAAGTTTGCCGAATACCGCAATGATGATGCCCGCCAAGTGTTTCCAAAGCAGCCAAAGCCAACGCCAGGCATCTGCTCCGCGATGCGCGAGACTGCCGCTTCGCCAGAAACGCCAAGAGGGTAAGTGCCCCTCGGCTGGCGGTTGGGCATCGGCAACCGCGTTGGCAGGCCGGGGGCCCGGAGGACTGTTGGCTTTGGTATTGAGTCGGCCCTCGGAGGCCTGCGCCCCGAGCACCCGGAACATGACCTCGAGATTTTTCAAGCGTTTTTCGATTTCGGGAAGTTCCGGCGGCACGGGGCTGTGTTTGTCAAGCGAGTGGCGGAACTCGCGGACCAAGAACGTGACGTTTTCCAATAGCCTTTCGAGCCGTGCCAGCTCGGGCCCCGGACCATCGGCGGCGCCGGCTTCGACGGCCTTCTGCAACACCGCCGCCGCTGCCTGACAATCGGCCCAGGTGGGCGCGAGAATCTCGGCGAAGCGGGCGAGCCAAATGCGGTGGAACGTGTCGCTCCACTGTTTCAGCGTGGCGATCGTTCCCGCCTCAGACCGGTCCTCGAACAAGTCGCCGAGGATGAAGGTGTGCAAGGTTTCGTCGGCCAGGGGGCACTTGCCCAGTCGGGAAATGCCATCGGTGATCAAAAGGATGCTGGCCCCCAGACACGGCCCTCCTTCGCGGATGTCGCGCACGGCTTGCTCGAGCGCGGTTTGGATTCGGGTCTGACCGACATTGGGTAAGTCGATCACTGCTTGGACGATGGCGCGAAATTCCTCTCGGCTGACGCCGGAGAGCCTGGGACCGGCCTCGGCGGTGAAAGGACGGAGGTGGAGTTGGGCTCGCTGCTGGTGGCCCGCCCGAAGAAATTCCAGGGCCAGCCCCCGGGCGATGGTGCCCCGCCGATCGTGGTCCTGCATCGTGCTCGAAGTGTCCAGAAGGACATAGGCATGTTGCCTGAGGGTGAAGGATTCCGCCTCTTCCCGCACCACCTCCCGCCGCGCCGTCGACTCGGTCGAATCGCGGGGCTGATCCGCGGGGCGTTGCCACAGGGGCATCAACAGCTCGCCCTGCGCCAGTTTGGCCCAGAAAAGGTCGCGGTGAATGTCTTCCAGGAGCCATTGGACGGGAAAGATGTGCGCGAGGTCCTCGACACTGTGGATGAGACTCACATCCATTTCGTCGGCGGGCAGAGGCGAGTCGCTGATTTCGCCATCGTAAGCGGTGAGGTCGAGGGTTTGCTCGGTGGGACGCTCGGCCAAGCTCGCCCCTTCCTGGTCGCGGCGACGCGTCCCCATGGGAACCTCCAGCCCACGCACGTAGCCCGCCGCATTTCGCGCCGCCACGAACATCGCGACCTGAGGAGGCGCCACGTCGGAGAGCTTCAGATCAAATTCAGCCAGATACCGGACGAGGTCGGGAGAGTCCACGTCTAGGCCAGGGGCTCGTGAGCCATGCGATCCACGCGGCGGGCCAAGTCCTGAATCCAACGCAGCACTTCGAGTTTCAGCGTCTTGACCTGTTCGTCCTGCGGCTTGATGCCGTCGACGAACCGGCGCACATGATCGAAAGTCACATCACCGGCGCTTAGCAGCCCGAAAAACCGCAGGATTCGTTGGACAAAACTCGTACAAGGAATCGGCTCACCGTTTTTGACACGGGCCATCACGTGATCGGCAAGGTCGCGGGCCGCCACGAGCTGGTCGATGTGCTCCAGATCGGCAGGACGGATTCTCACGAGCGTCTCATTCAACGCCTTGTCGAAACATGCGGCTTGCTCTTCCCAACCGCCCACGGTGGTGACCGCATAGCGGAGCTGGGCGAGATCGTCCGAGGTCACCTGACTTCGCCCGCGAATCAATGCCGCGGCATTGAGCACGATCCGCGCCTTGGCATAAGTCCGAGGGCTGATGTACAAGGCCCGCTTTTTCGCCGCCTCGCAAGCCTGGCCGATCAGCTCCCGGTAGCGATTGAGCACCATGTTCTTCAGGAACAAGACGCTCGCCGGGGCTTCGATCCGCCGCTCGGGGACCAAACCACGCACGATGTCGGCCAGAAAGGCGATATGCTGCAATGGGATTTGTTCGTCCTCTGCGGGCGCCTCATGCCGGCCATAATGCCGCCCGAACGCCTGATCGATACCCAACAAAGTCAACGCGCTGTAATCCGGGGTGATGTAGGCCCGAAACAGAAAGCGATCCAACACCGCCTCCGTGACCTCGGTAGCCCGCAAATAATTGGCCGCGGCAATGCCGGTATGAAGCGGGCAGTGTTCGAGCTGCGAGCCTTTCTTGAACACGCGTTCGTTGAACACCCCCAATAAGGCACGCAATACCATGTCGTTGGCGTCGAAAAACTCGTCGATGAATGCCAAGTCGGCATCGACCAAGGTTCCTCGCGTGTTATGGACAATCCGCCCTCGTTTCAACTGCCCGGTGTCGATCGAACCAAACAGTTCCTCGGCCAGGGTCCCCTTCGACATTTGGGTATCAAACACCCGAGCCCCCCGAATCCGGCCAAAAATCGAGGCGGCAAAGAAGGTCTTTGCCGTACCGGCCGGACTGAAGATGAGCAAGTTCTCCCGCGTCAGAAGGGCGTATAGCGACTGAATCAACAAGGGTCGGAACCCGACCAGATCGCGTTCCAACGCGAACAGGACCCGACGCAATTCGTCGATGATCGCCGCTGGCTCCGCGTCCCACGGTTCCCCATGCAACCAAGGCCGCCGCAAGCGATGGCTCGGAACCTCGCCGGTCGCCCCTAGGGGCGAGACCAACGCCGCCTGGCCGATCTGGCCACAGGCCGGACACGCCGCTTGCCCGGTGGACGGGACTCGGACCTCCTGGGGAGACAGGTCGTCGAAGGCGTCAGGGATGATTTGGTCGCTGGACATACACGACGAGCGGCACGCGCTTCACCGTCACACGCCGGAAAAACTTCTGGAGGCAGATTCCGCTACCTGCACGCAGACAACACGGCACGGGACGAAAGCGACTACCACGACCTGCCCGGACGACGCCGCTCGTTCGTCAACGCTTCGACAACCTTCGCCCCCAAAACAATCTCTACTCAGAGAGGAAACATTTTTTTGCCGTGCCTGGTGATGGCGAAACTTTCACCATTCGGCATGTTATCGGACAATTTTAGACTACGGCGGCATTGGAAGCAAGCAACTCTTTGCGCCTGCCAATCAGAATGCGGGCAGCAACCGAACCGTTACCGGACCTCAGTCGGCCGACGGCCTCCACGAGCCGCGCAATCACCTCAACCTCACGCGGAGAGAAATCGAGATGTTTGGTAAGTGTTTTTCTCAGTGTGGGTTAGATCTTTTCACCATTCGCTTCACACACGGAACGAATTGCATCTCGTGAGGAGAGTGATGGGTTGTGAATTGGGGGGGGCTGACTCAGCTCGTAGGCCATTCCGAATTCAGGGATGGCAAAAACCAGCCAGTGCCACATCAAGCCCAGCACGAAGGCAAAACAAGGGAGGTCGGGAATCGAAAGCACCATCCACGCCCACGCCAAACCGAGAAACAGTCGGGCCGGCGTAACACCAATGGTTACTGCAAGGAAGATGATTCGATCCTTGTCCCACGCCCACCACACCCCAGCCATCCAACTTAAAGCACAGATCAGCATCGGCGGCAGGCTCAACAGAAACGCTTTGCCGTAGGGCGGGTGCGCAAGCCACAAAGGCGTGATAATCAGCACCACGCCAACTCCCAGCAGGATTCCCACCACCGCGCTATATTTCCGGTACAACCGCCGTGCGCGACGGCGTTTCTGTTGCCGCGGCGGAATGGCTAGGATTGTGGGTTCGTGGGAAGGCGATATTCCCGCTTGCTGGGCCTCGAGATACCGCCGATAAAACCGGCAACCCGACAAAGTCCGCAGCAATTCTCGGTTGTCCATAGCAAGCCTTTCCGATTGGGATTGCCGCCATGGTTTCTTTGCTCCAGCGCTTCTACTGTACCACGCTTGTAGAGTGATGAATGTAACCAATCATTACTGAATTAGTAATAGCCACAAGTGGGGGGGGCCGAATGCGCGACGGTCAGCGGTGTCTTGTGAATGGCATGGCGGCTGAAGCCCGAGTTCGGCGCTTTACGAAGTGCTACGGATTACCGCTTCAGAAAGGACCGGACCCATCGCCTCCACCAAACTGCGGCCGCCCCGCCTTGCTCGTTGCGAAGCTCGAAATACCGGCGGACGGCGGCATGAAGGCGAGGCTTGTTGGAGGCCCAGGCCCAGGCCCCTTGATCATCAACGCGAATGTCGTTGCGAACGTCAAAGTCGGCCAAGAGGCGGACTCGCCTGCCATAGCGTCGATTACGAAAGGATCCGTGCCAAAGGTGGAATAAATTGCCCTCCGTATAACCCAAACTCTGCTGGCCGGCCGCGCCGACTGCCCGGCACCACTGGCGGGCGTCGTCCAACAGACTGGCCGAATGGGCGTCGATGTGAGGGTTGTCGGCGGGATCGATGCCCAGGGCGGCGCTGATCAAGATACGATCGCCGCCTCCGAGGATCATGCGGTCGTAAATCCCGAAGGTCTGAAACACGCTACGCCGCGCCGCCAACGCGGCGCCGGGAACACCGCTACGGATGTTCAGGCCGTGAACCGAACAATAACCGACGCTGGCCTTGACCGATGCCCGAGCCGGCGCGGCGGTGCATTCTGGCCCGAGCCAGAAAAAGTAGGAGAACGGTTGCACGAAGGTATATTGCTCGAGGAGTTCGGCCGTATCGGTCACCCAATGCCGATTTTGAAACAGCGTATCCGCGTCCAGAAGTACGACCTTATCGCAGTCGGCTGGCAAGTGCTCCAAGGCGACGTTGAGCAACCGCTCCTTTTGCCACATCACGTCCCCGCCACGGCGCTGCACGAGAATTTCCGCATCGCCCTCCTCCAACTCGAAGGGGCCCTGGTCGTGAACCAACTCGACGGCGACCAGAGGCAATCCCTGCGGCTTCAACGACTGGCGGAACAAGCGGTAATTCGTCCGCTTGTTGGCGTACCGCGAGGGATTGAAATACGCGGTGATTCCCCAGAAGGAACCCGGCAACCTCACCCGTCGGGAAGAACCGTGTTCGGGCATGGAAGAACGCAATCCTTCAGCGTTGCAACAGGGCCCACCCCGCAGCCTTCTAGCTACCGCGGCCAAAAGCCATTGCGTGCATCGCCGCGGCCCTGACAAGGCACGCGGAGTGGCCAAGGCTCGCCCCCAAGCCGAGAACTCGTGAACAATACGCAGCTTTCCGCATCGGCGAACCTTGCCGCGATACCAACGATCGGGCTGGTCCGTGTTATGAACTTTGTGTTGACAACTCTGTGTTGTCAACGCAGGATGCGGCCAATATAATGCCCGCCGCCAGTGTGGGGAAGGACACGGCCGCCCGGCAGCGTGCGGGGCCGAGGGGCCTTCAGGAGGAGGGCATCTTGCGTGGGCGATCGAGCTAGGGTTGGGGGCTGGTGGGGCCTCCTCGACCGGCGTGTGCGGTTTCATGACCTCTCTCGTCTCCCTGCTGTTCTGCGGCGTGTGCGGTCGCCGGTGATCCAGTTCTACTCCGCGGTCGACAACATCGGCAATTACACGCCAGTGCTTGGCATCCAGCAGATGCTCGGTTTCCAACCGGACACGTGGAATGTTCATCGGGTCCCGGTCGATTTCGAGTTCATTAACCGGCGGTATCGCGCCGCGATCATTGGCGGCGCCGGCCTTCTGCACCGAGTGTTCAACCCCTTCTGGAGCGATCTGCGGCAGCATTGCCGCTTGCCGATGATCGCCTGGGGAATCGGCGGGTGCTTTCCCCGCGGCGAGAACAATCCGTGTGTGGATCGCGGCGTGGTCCGCGACGTGTTCGATCGCTGCGATCTGATCCATGTGCGGGACGAGCTGACGGCAAACCACTTTGGGAGGCCGGATGTCCACGTGGGAATTTGCCCCACCGTGGTTTGGGCGGACCAGTTCGCTGCATCCCTCGCGCCGGAGCGGAAGACCATCCTTTTGGCGGCCCACGATGCGGTTCCCGTTGCCGAGTCGGAGGCCATTTGGAGGGCACTCCGGCGGTCCGGTTGGCCGGTGGTTCGAACCGATAACGTCCAGCGGCCCCGCTTCGGGTTGATGGACATTCTCGATCAATGCTACCGACCAGCCCGCCTCGTTGTCTGCTCCCGTTTGCACGGCGCGATCATCGCCTTTGGCTTGGGGATTCCCTACGTCGCCCTGCCCTGGGACGAGAAGCTCCGCGCGTTCCAGGAACGGTACGGCAACGGGATTTTGGCCGAAAGGACGGAAGAACTGCCCCGCCTGCTTGACAACGCGCCGACGGTGAGCGCCGCGAGGCGAATCGAGGAGCGGGAGGCGGCAGTGGCGTTTGGCGCCCTGGCCCGGGAGTGGATCCAGTCGCACACGAGATAATCCAATATGCATGGTGCAAGACAGTAAGGCTTTTGGGCCAAGAGGGAACAAACGGCCGAAGTTCGGGTGCGGCCTGGCCTTTCGGCGCGTTTGCCCTCCCTTTCGCTTCTCCGAGAGCTTTGAGGCGGTGGATGCGAGTCTTATTTTTAGCTCGCGATTTGGACAGCCCGTCGCATGAGTGGATGCGGCGCATGGCCCGAGGTCTGGGCCCGGACTTGACGCTCATCGCTGCCGACCGGCCCGCGCCCACGGCGGCGGCATCGGGGTTGCCGGTCCACGTCCTGCCCGTCCCGCCCCTGTGGTCCCAAGTGGTCGGCGCGCTTGGTTTGCTCGGCGATTCGCCGTGGAATCGGCTCCGAGGTGCGGCGATCGAATCGCTGATCGCGCGCCACTCGATCGATTGCGTGTTGGTGCATTTTTTGACCACGGCGGTGCGCTACCACGAAGCCTGGGTGCGCTGCGCTAAGCCGGTGGTGGTCCATTGTCACGGATACGACGTCACGTGGGACCATCGAGGCGACAACGGTCGGCCGACGCATGCTCGCAACTACATCGGTCGGGTTCGGGCCTTGCCCCCCAACGTCAGTTTCATCGCCAATTCGCTCGCCACCAAGCGCCGGTTGACATCGATCGGCATCCCCGAGGAACGGATTGATGTGAAATACTTGGGCGTCACGGTTCCTCCCGAGCCGCGGGTCCACGAGTCGAAAGAAGAATGCACGCTGGTTTGCGTGGGCAGGCTTATCGATTGTAAAGGGCCAGACCTCCTGATCCAGGCTTTCGACCTGGCCTGCCGCCAGGGGCTGCGAGGCCGCTTGGTCCTCGCTGGCGACGGCCCCTTGTGGAGGGCCTGCCGCCGATTGAAGGCCCGCTCACCGTTCTCCGATCGCATAGAACTCCTAGGGGCCGTGAACGCATCCACCGTAGAGCACCTATTGCAGCAGGCCGACATCTTTACCGCGCACCATCGCCTCGGGCCGAAGACGCACCAAGAGGAGGCCTTCGGAGTTTCGATCGTGGAGGCCATGGCCATGGGGCTGCCCATCGTTACGGGACGGAGCGGGTCGCTTCCCGAAATCGTTGAGCATGAGCAAGATGGCATCCTCGTCGAGCCAGGCGATTTACGGGGCCACGCCAACGCGCTGGTGCGTCTGGCCAACTCGCCCGAATTGCGAAGCCAAATGGGAAAACACGCTTGGGAACGCGCGCGAACCATGTTTACCTTGGAACAAGAGATGAATACCCTGCGCGAGATCCTGACCGCGCGCTCGAACGCTGGACCTGCAAACATCGTCGGCCCGCCGGGGAAATCTCATGCGTATTTCCAGACCTGAAATCGTCCGGCAAGGCGGCGAGGCCGTTTACTCGGTGCGGGTCGTTGGCTCGCTGGGCGAAAAAGTTTTATGGTATCGCGTGGACCAGGCCTACGCGGCCTTTTTGACGGACCGATCGGACGGCCCGCTGCTGGCCCTACTGATCCCGGCTATGGCCCGCGGCGAGGAACTGCACGCCGAGGGAACCGTCTCGGAAAGGCTGTATCATGCCCTTTCGAGTGCGTATCAGCGCATCTTGCAGATGGTGATTCCGTCCTTGAAACGGATCCGCGTCCATGCGGCGGAGGTGGTCCCGTCGGCCGCGCCCCGCGCGCCTGGCGTTGCGACGGGTTTTTCCGCGGGCATCGACTCCTGGTGCGTGCTGGCCGACTATTACTATGCCCAAACATCCACGGAGCTCGAGGTGACGCACCTGTTGTTCAACAACGTGGGGTCCCACGGTGAGGGCGGCGAACGCCTCTTCCGCCAGCGGCTCGCGCGCGTCGAGGCCGTGGCCGAACGCATCGGTCTTCCGCTTATCGCGGTCAACTCGAACCTGAGCGAGTTTTATAAGCCCTTCAGCTTTCAACAGACCCACACGCCGCGGAACGCCTCAGTGCCGCTATTGCTTCAGAACGGGATTGGACGCTACCTGTACGCCTCGGGTCTCTCGTGGGTCAATGCCTATGTTGGTCCTGCTCGTGACATGGCCTATTGCGACGCGGTCGCCTTGCCCTTGCTTTCCACTGACTCGCTAGACACGATTTCCGTGGGCGGGGAGTACACACGGGTGGAGAAGACGCTGCGCGTGGCGGAGATCCCCGAGTCATACGCCGCGCTCGACGTTTGCGTCTCCCTCCAGGGCGAGAAAAACTGCTCGGCGTGCTTCAAATGTCTGCGCACCCAGCTCACGCTGGAGATCGCCGGTCTGTTGGACCGCTACGCGAAGGTGTTTGATCTGGAGGTCTATCGCCGCCGGCGCAAGGCATACATGGGCAGGGTGCTCGCGAGCCGCGACCCGCTCCAACGCGAAATCGTCCGTTTTGCCCGGCAGAAGGGGTACCGCTTTCCCCTTGCTTCGCGCCTGCTGGCCGGTTTGTATCAACCAGCACAAGCGGCTGGCCGGGCGGCGGCCCGCGCCTTGTCCGCAGTGGCTAGGATCGTGTCGTCGTTTCGTTTTAAGGACTCCCAGCCTTGATTCACCGCGGCTGGATCTCGAAAATTGCTCGCAGGCTGCTCCGACGCCGGAAGTTCCACGCTTTCAACGTGGGGGCGGGCAGGACCGGCACCGTGAGCATCCATGCCATGTTTTCTGCATACTATGTCTCGATGCACGAACCCGAGGCCCATATCCTGATTCCGCTGATCATCGAAAACGAGGGAAAGGCCGATCGGCGGCCGTTTCGCGATTACGTCTGGGACAAGGACCGCCGCCTTATCAACGACGCAGCCAACGTTCATTGTGGGGCCATCATGAAAACGCTCTACCCCGACTCCGAAGTGACCGTGGAGGCCTTTCTCCATTTTTGAACAACGCTCGCGCGGCCCTCGGACAAAAGGGAGACGCGGTCGGGTTCAGAGGCCGCAACGTCTTGGGAGATGCCTTATGCAAGCGATGTTTGCCGTCCTGCTGTTGACGATGGGAACCATGTCCGAGGCGACAAGCTCCAGCGAGCCGATCCAAATCGGCGCTCGGCGCGAGCTGTTGGTCGATGATTTTCTCGTGGCGAAACTCTCGGGCGGGGCACGCTTCGAGCTGCACCGGCCCATCCCGCGCGAGATCGTGCTCAAGACCGATGCCCCCTGGGAAGGCAACGCTTGCGGCTACCCCAGCGTGTTTCAGGATGGGCCGCGGTATCGCATGTACTACCACGGCGGCCACTATCGGCACGGCGGCGCGGCGGCCCAAGGGCGGCCGGAACACCCGTGGGTGCTTTGCTACGCCGAGAGCGACGACGGGATTCATTGGCGACGTCCGGAGCTGGGGCTTTGCGAGTTCGAGGGTTCCACGAAAAACAACATCGTCCTTACCCCAAAGAGCGTCACCGCGATCCAGGGCGACCCGGCCCATACGGCCGTCTTCAAGGACGCCAACCCGAATTGCCCTCCCCAGGCCCGATATAAGTGCGTCATCGTGGGTAAGCCGCACGGGCTGTACGTGCTGGAATCGGCCGATGGACTGCGCTTTCGGATCGCAAGCCAAAAGCCCGCCATCACGCAAGGGGCGTTTGACTCCCAAAATCTGGCGTTTTGGGATTCGGTGCGGCAGGAATATCGGGCGTACTGGCGGATTTTCACCGAGGGCGTGGCCGACGGCACGACCTGGAAGCCGGCGGGCCTGCGGGCGATCCGCACCGCCGTGTCGAAGGATTTGGTGAATTGGACCGGCCAGAGCGATTTGCGCTACGTCAACTCGCCCCCCCAGCAGCTCTACACCAACCAAATCCTGCCCTACTACCGCGCCCCGCATATTTTCATCGGCTTCCCCATGCGCTATACCGAGCGCGGCTGGCCCGACGCGATGCTGGCCCTACCAGACCTTGAGGATCGTTTGGATCGGGCCAAGGCCCATCCGCGCTACGGCATGGCCATTACCGACGGCCTGTTCATGACCAGCCGCGACGGGGTGCTATTCCACCGTTGGAACGAAGCCTGGCTGCGGCCGGGCCCGCGACGGCACGGCTCGTGGGTCTATGGCGACCATCTCGTTTTTTGGGGACTGGTCGAGACGGCCTCCCCGCTGGGCGACGCGCCGAATGAGCTTTCGGTTTTCGCCACGGAAGACTACTGGCAAGGCACTGGGGTGAGTTTCCGCCGTCTCTCGTTACGCATCGATGGGTTCGTCTCGCTGGGAGCCCCGTGGGGCGGCGGGGAAATGACCACCAAGCCCCTCGTGTTCGAAGGGGGGAACCTCACGCTGAACGCCGAAACGTCCGGAGCGGGAAGCATTCGGGTCGAGATCCAGGACGCGGCGGGCCAGCCCATCCCCGGCTACGCCCTGGCCGATTGCCCAGAAATCTTTGGCGACGACCTGGCAATGGTCGTCCGTTGGCGCAACGGAGGCGACCTTCGGCCGCTCGCTGGCAAGCCGATCCGCTTGCGGTTCGTGCTCAAGGACGCCGATCTTTACGCCTTCCAGTTCGTTCCTTACCAGCCTGATCCCCCGCGGCCCCAAGGTTTGTGAAGCCCCGCCCCTCGGGCAGCTCGGATCAATTGCCGAAATCCACGCCGATTTTCGCCCCCAGCTCGAGCAGGTGACGCCGGGCCTTGTCGTACTCCTCGGCGTTGGCCATGTGTTCGATCATCAACGGCGCGTCGGCAGGCAGCGCGGCCGCACGCCGCAAATAGGTGGCGAAGTCGATCACGCCCGTGCCGACCGTCACCTCGCGGAAGTGAATGCTCATTTCCACGTCCCACGTCAGGTCCTTGACGTGACAACTAACGATCCACGGCCCGAGCTTGTCGAAACACTCGTTGATCACAGCCGTGGTGTTGTAGAATCGCTCTGGGCAGTTGATCAGATTACACGGGTCGAGATGGACGCCGAAGGCCGGCCGATCCACGGCGCGAATGAGTTTCAAGTAAGCCTCCGGGCTGTCGGGCAGGGCCCAGCCCATCATCTCGTAGCAAAACTTGGCCCGTCGCGGCTTCACGGCGTCGATAATTTTGCGGGCATTTTCCACGGCCTCGTCGAAGAATTTTTGCGACAGGTTTTCCGGGTGGGGGCCATACCAAACCGTCGTGTTGTACGAACCGGCGATGTCCACGCAGCACCGCGCGCCGATGGCCTCGGCCAGGGCTAACCCTTCAGTTACGATCTTCAGGTTCTCGGCCCTGCGTTTCGGATCGGCATCGAGAAGATTGACCCAGCGGCCCACCTCGGCGATGACCACGTCGTGCTTGGCGAAGGCCGCCTCGATGTCCCGGATGCGCTCCTTCTCGTTCAATCCCACGGACGGACAATAGGCCGCCCGATAACCCAGTTTGCGATGGGCCAAGGCCATGGCCTCAGGATCTGCCGGCATGTCGAACACGGGCCCACCAAGACGCACAGGGTGGGCTTGCGGGGTCTCGCCGCCCCGGGCCGATCGGGCCCGATTGAACGCGAGGCCATGGCCAGCGGCTGCCGCCGCGACCAACCCGGACTGGGTCAGAAAACTCCGACGCGACATGGAAGCTTTTTTCATGAGAGGTCCCTTTCTGAGCAGATAGATTCCGAGTGACTCCCTGGGCCACCACGATTTTGGGTCTAACGGAGAATCGCCTTCACGGCCCGGACGGGCCCATCCCTCTGAGTGGAAGCAGGCTACAGCGGCGACCGGTCTTCAAGGATCAACGCAACTCGAGCACGGCCACGTCCTCGCCCTCCAGCGTGAGCGTCGTTTTGCCGTCTTTCCAAGCGATCGTACGGCCGCTTACCAATTCCCGGCATGACCGCGGGGCGTCGCCCTCCAGCGTGATGGTCGCCGTGCGGCGCTGCTGACTGTCGTTGAACACGGTGAGGAAGTGGGGCGAGCCGTTCCCGAACCGCTCCACGTACACGTGCGGATCATCACAGCGAGCCTGGGGGATCGGCTCCCAACCCGCCTCGGCCACCCGTTTGCAAAGCGGGACGTATTTCTTGAACAGAGGCCGATCGCGCTCGTAAAGCTCGGGCCGGGTGAAATAATGGCCCTCGGAGGCATTGTGACTGAAAAACCCGGGAAACATTCCATAGGCCAGCGAACGCTTCATGTATTTTTCCACTAGTTCATACGAAAACTTCTCGAAGTGCGTGTTCATCAGGAAGCAGTACGGCTTGCCCTTGCACATCGCGCGACGGTAGAGCAATTCGGCGTCGGTCATGGGCCGCCACACGCCGCCGTGATGCCAATCGGTTTCGGTGCCCATCACCTCCAACAGCGGGGCGAGCCAACAGAGCCGGATGGGCGTGGAATTGGCCATCATCAGCTTGCCCATCGCGTGGACGTCGGCGGCGATGGCGCGAATGTATTCAAACACGATCAGCCCGCGAAAGATCGCTGGTTTGTGCGATTCCTGCGAGAAAACCAGCGGCGTCTCGGCCGCGGCGAAATGGTCGCGGCGGAAGTCGAGTTCATCGGTGACGTAGCCCTCGCTGGAGTCGATGTACTCGCCGTCCAAGTCGCCGTGGCGTTTGGGGCCGTAGAGCTGCTCGCGGATGTTTGCGTTCCATTTGACCTTGAAATCGGTCACCTCGCCGCGGATGCCGGGCATGGAGTTCATGCTCCAAACCGCCCCGTTGCACCAAGGCGTATCCAGCAGTCGCAGGGGAATCTCGCCGTCCACATCGTGGAAAGCGCTGGTCAAAAAGGCTTTGGCGGAGGCATTGCCTTGGTCGGCCAGGCGTTGGGCCTCGGTGAGGGCCGCTTCCCGGGTCCGCGGGATCTTCTTATCCATCGGCATCCACCAGGTCATCGGCTCGGTGTAGCGGAAGGTGAGAATCCCGTGGGCGTCGTCCCAGGCCGTCTCGTCGTTGCCCTCCTTGAACTTGAACCCGAAGTCCTCCCAGCCCTTGACCCGGCTGATCTTGGCAAACGGCATCCACAGGCCTTGCTCCGGAGTGCGGCAGCGGAAGGCCTCGGGGAAGAGCCGATAGTAGGCGTCCAAGGCCGAACGGAACCCCCAGGTGGGGTCGAACTGGAACTGGCAGAATCGCAATCGAGCGGTCGGCTTCTCGGGCGCTAGACCGATGTCATAGGCCAGAAACAGCTCGCTGGTGCCGGCGTTGTAGCCCACGCGGAAAAAGGCGGGCCGCGCCATGTCGATTCCCAGGCCGTAGCCGCGGCTGGCATCGGTCACCGCGCCGAACGGGTACAACGACAGTCGCCCGTTCGATCCTACCTTGAAGCTCGTGGCGTGGCTGTATTCTCCCTTTTCTTCGACGGAAACGCTCCGCCGCGGATTTTCCAGCCAGTAAAGCCCTTGATGGCTTGACTTGCACGGCCAAGCGAAGATCAAGGTCACGGCCCGGTCCCGGCCCGTCGTCTCGGCAAGGGTCACGTCGTGAAACACGGCGTCGCCCTGCTTCGTCGCGACATGCTCGAGCTTGATACCCAAGGCCTCTTTCTCGAGCCGCACGAAATCGCTGCCCGCCGCCACGTCGCGGAGCTGAAATCCAATCGCCGGCGGCACCTGCGGCACGACAGGCACGCCGTCGAATAGCTTCACATCACCAGAGACTGTGACGACCCGCAGCTCAGGATCTCGAAAATAGACCTTGCCGCCGTGGTTGCGAAACATCAGATAGAGGCTGAGCGACTTGACGGGTTTTTCGGGATAGATCACGACTTGGCTGCGCTGCCAATCGTGCGTGCCGGTTTTGAACTGGGCCACTTGGCCCCACAGGGGGGTGCCGTCCGTGAAAATCAAGTCGATATAGACGCTATAGTCGTGGTCGGCCGTCCCGGTCACTCCGTCGGCCTTGCTCCACGCCGAGGCCACGATCGGCGCCGGTCGGGTCTGGTTGAGGACGACGGCCTGATAGGCCCCGCGTCGGGCCGAGGTCTCGGAGCCGTTGTCGCAAACGAACGTCGCTCCGTCCCGGGAGAACCCCCGCTCGTAAGCCGACCATCGGTCGGGCTTCAAAAGGTTCTCGCCCACAGCCGACAGCTTGGGGACTTCCTTGACCACCCCGCCGTCCGCAGCGCTAGCGGGCAAAAGCGCGACCAAAACGGAAACTCCAAAGCACGCCGTGGCAACGAACATCGTGACCTTCGAGGATGGCAAACGCAGCATGGCAGGATTCCTCGTGGGGGGAAATTTGGGGAGGGAACCAGCGAATCTCGACACCCATCCTACAACATGCGTCAACCGTCGGCTATGATGGGGGGCCACGACAGCCGGCTTAAGCTCAAAAGCACGGCTCTTTTTTAATCACCACTTGTTTCGCGCTTCGCCACACACTTTCGCGCAAACTTTACCAAAAAGTACCGTTTTCGGAAGTATTTCAAACGATGAGTGATCCGTACTTTCAGCAGTTGTTCGCCGACCGCATTGGTGGCGCTGGTTATGGCAAGGGGACAGAAATCTACAAGTTCGAGAAAATCAAGCGGGCCAAGCGCAAGGCCTTGGCCGAGCATCCCGAGCGGAGGCTCCTCGATTTTGGGATCGGCGAAAACGACGAAATGGCGCCGGAGTCGGTCCGTCGCGTGATGGCCGAGGAGATTAACAAACCGGAAAACCGCGGCTACGCCGACAACGGCATCCCGGCCTTCCGCCAGGCCGTGGCCCGATTCATGAAACGCGAGTTCGACGTCGACCTAGACCCGGATACCGAAATCAACCATTCCATCGGCAGCAAACCGGCACTGGCCATGCTGCCAGCGTGCTTCATCAATCCCGGGGACGTGACCCTGATGACCGTCCCCGGCTATCCGGTGGCGGGCACGCACACGAAATACTATGGCGGCGAGGTCTATCGCTTGCCGTTGCGCGCTGAGAACGGTTTCTTTCCCGATTTGGACGCCATTCCGCCCGAGGTGCGCCGCCGGGCCAAGCTTCTGGTGTTGAACTACCCGAACAGTCCCACGGGCCGGGTGGCCACGCGGGAATTTTACGAGCGGGTGGTTCGCTTCGCTCGGGAGAATGCCCTAGTCGTGATTCAAGACGCGGCCCACATCATGCTCAGCTACGGCCAGCGGCCGCTGAGCTTCCTCCAGATTCCGGGCGCTCGGGAGGTGGGCGTCGAGGTCCACTCGCTTTCCAAGGGTTGGCACATGATCGGCTGGCGCTTGGGTTGGGTTTGCGGCCACGAGCGGATCGTCCGCGCCTTCGCCGACGTAAAGGACAATTCGGACTCGGGCCAGTTCATCGCCATTCAAAAAGCGGCGATCCACGCCTTGGACGATCCGGAAATCCCGGCCAAGACCCGGGCCAAGTACCAGCGCCGCTTGGAGAAACTTGTCGCCGTGCTCCGCCGCTGCGGGTTCGATTGCGCGATGCCTGGCGGGACCTATTTCCTTTATGTCCCCAGTCCGAAAGGCGTAAAGCATGGTCTTACATTCTCCAGCGCCGAGGCGGCCAGCCAATACCTGATCACAGAACACTCGATCTGCACCGTTCCCTGGGACGACGCCGGGCCCTACCTGCGACTCTCCGCGACCTACGAGGCCCCGGACGAAGCGGCCGAAGACGCCTTGATGGCCGAAACGGAAGCCAGGCTTCAGCAGATCGGGTTGGTTTTCGGCTAACCGTCGTGGTTCGCCTGCCCCAAAGCAGGACACCCTGCGGATGTATGGCGATGGTGTGCCAATTTCGGGAGTTGACGCGGACAAAGCCCGCCGGAAAATGACCGTATGGAGGTGAACCATGGCTGCCAAGCGAATCTTGATGTTGGTTGGCGACTACGTTGAGGACTACGAGGCGATGGTGCCTTACCAAATGCTGCTCCTGGCGGGGCACCATGTGGACACGGTTTGCCCTGGAAAACGGGCGGGACAGACGGTGAAGACCGCCGTCCATGATTTCGAAGGGGACCAAACCTACAGCGAGAAGCGGGGACACAATTTCGCCATCACGGCAGACTTCGATGCGGTGGATGCGGCGGCTTACGACGGATTGGTGATCCCGGGCGGGCGATCGCCCGAGTATTTGCGGCTGAACGATCGCGTGTTGGAGATCGTCCGTCAATTCGCCGCGGCCAACAAGCCCATCGCCTCGATCTGCCATGGCCAGCAAGTGCTGGCGGCGGCTGGTGTGGTCGAGGGACGGCACTGTACGGCATATCCCGCCGTGAAGCCAGAACTGCTGCGTGCGGGGGCGCAGTGGTGCGAGGTCAACGCCACCTTCTCCAACGCCGTGGTGGACCGCAATTTGGTGACGGCGGCAGCTTGGCCCGGCCACCCTGAGTGGATGCGAAAGTTTTTGGAATTGTTGGGCACCAAGATCGAAACCTGACCAGGGCAGTGATAAACTCACTTGGGCGGTGGTTGCGTCCGGGCCAGCGCATCTTTGGCGATGCGAGGGGGAGATGCGGCACGAGTCGGTCATCTTCCCACCCATTCGCGGCCGACAAGGGGATTCACCATGGTCCAGTGGCAAGCACGACGTGGCTGTGTCTCCCTCGCATGGATTGTGGTGGTTGTTTCTCTGGCGGCCATCGCGATTCTAATCGTGCTCCTTTGGCAGCCCGGGGCTAGAAGGCCCCAGGCAGATCAGCTCGTCCTGTTCTGTGCTGCCGGTTTACTCAAGCCGGTTGAGGAAATCTGCGCTGAGTACGAGGACGAGTACGGGGTGCAGGTGCGGGTCGAGCCCGGGGGCTCGGGCACGCTGTTGAGCAAGCTCCGTGTCACGCCTACGGCCGCCGATCTGTATCTGGCGGCCGAGGAATCCTACGTGCGTGAGGCCCGGCAGTACGGCCTGGTGGCCGAAATTCTTCCCGCGGCAAAGCAGCATTTGGTGATTGCCGTCGCCAAAGGCAATCCCTTGGCGATTGCTGACACGGCGGACTTGCTGGGCGAATCGCGCACGGTCGTACTGCCTAATCCTGAAATTACGGCCGTGGGCAAAGTGGCGCAGCGGGCCTTGGCGGGAACCGGCCAATGGGAAAAGCTATTGGCGCGATCCCAGCAGGCGGCTGCGAAGGTTTCGTTGGTCGGCACGGTCAACGAGGCGGCCCAGGCGGTGCGAATCGGGGCGGCCGATGCGGCCATTGTCTGGGACGCCACCGCCCGGCAGTTCGGCCTCGAGATCGTCGAGGCGCCGTCGCTGGCCCATAACACAACTGAGCAGGTTTTCGTCGGCGTTGTGGCCGCCTCGTCGCGGCCCACCCAGGCCCTGCATTTCGCCCGATATCTTACTGCCCGCGACCGAGGCCAACTCGCCTTCCAGCGGCATTACCTCCAGCCGCTCGCCGACGCCGACGTCTGGGAGGATCGGCCGTCGCTGGTGCTCATGTCCGGGGCGATGCTCAAACCGGCCATCGACGAGTTGGTCAAGCGATTCAGTGAACGGGAGGGCGTTTCGATCAACACGATCTACGCTGGCTGCGGCATCCACGTGGCCCAAATGAAGGCCATGAAGCAAGGCGAGAAGCTCCCCACCCACTTTCCCGACGCCTACTTCTCTTGCGACGTCTCGTTCATGGAGATGGTCGAGCAGTGGTTCGAGGCGTCGAAGGTCATTTCCCGCAACGACATGGTGTTGGCCGTTCCCAAGGGAAATCCGAAGCAGGTCCGTTCGATCAAGGATCTGGCCCATCCGGAACTCCGCGTGGGGTTGGCCCACCCGGTCAATTCGGCCCTCGGCGCCCTGACGGACGATCTGGTTAAAAAGGTCGGCCTTCATCAACAGATTTATGCCCCCACGCGCAAGCATCCGGTGGTCCACGCCGACGCGGGCCATGTGCTGGTGAATCAGATGCGGGCGGGGGCCTTGGACCTGATCGTCGTCTACCGCAGCAACGTGCTCAGCCATTCCGATAATCCCGATCGCTTCCTGGAAATCGTGGAGATGAACCTCCCCGAAGCCATCGCCATCCAGCCCTACGCCGTGGCCAAGGATTCGCCCCACAAGCACCTGATGGGCCGACTCCTGGAGGCGATCCTCGCCCCGGAGTCGCAGCGGCGATTTCGCGAAGTCGGGTTCCAGTGGCTCGCGGACAGCCCGTAACAGGGCTCCCACAGCGTTTCATCAGGGGAAAAGAGAAGGGCAAGCCCGGTTTCCCTCAAAAGGGGAATCGCTCATCGACTGCGGCTGCTGACAGCTCGACCAGGAATCCAGCAAGACGCTCCACAAGCACCTCGACGAGCCGCCGTCCCTTGTCCGCGCTGGCCGCGTGGGGGTTGCCGGCGCCGGCGTTGGTCGTCAACAAGTGCCAGGGCCGGGTAATCGAGACCCAGCCGCGATTGATGGCCTCGAAGCGGGTCGGAGTTTTCCGCCCCTCGTCGGCGGCCAGCGAGCCGTCGGCATTCCGGGCCACGAGCTGCGGCCAATAGGCCAAGGCCAGCGAGGTCTCCATCTCGCCGGCATGGTCGTCCGGCTCTTGAAAAATCTGGTGATAGACGTCTTGAACGCTCTGATACCAATTGCAGAGAAACAAGTGCGCCGTGGTCTTGCCATAGAGTTCGCGGAGCACCGGCTTCAAGTCGTTTCCGCCGTGGCTGTTCAGGAGCACGATTTTCACGATTTTCGACGCCACGAGGCTTTCCACCAGGTCAGCGATGACCGCGCCTAGCGTCGAGGGGTTGACGTTCATCGCCAAAGGAAAGGCCCGCTGATTGGTCTGCGTGCCGTAGGGAATCGTCGGCAAAAGCACGACCTTGGCCCCCCGCTGCCAGGCCGCCTCGCAGATCTTCTCGCCAATCAAATCCCCCTCGAAGACATCCATGCCGTAGGGCAAGTGCAAGTTGTGCGGCTCGGTGGCGCCCAGCGGCAGCACGGCCAGCTCGTATCGTTGCTGGCGCACGGCCCCGTAATTGAGTTCCAAAAGCTTCCAGGGGCGCATGGCAGGATCCTCGTTGGCGACTTTTTATGTCGGCCCTTGATGATATAGTTCCATGCCGCGACCAACCAGAGGAACCTGCTAGCGCCCTCGCTCGCTCAACTCGCAGCCACGCGTGCCGCGGCGTTCCCCAGAGGAACCAGGCCCGACAGTGTGCGCCCGGCTCGGGGCTAGTCAACCGGGTCCGGATTCATGCCGGCTTGGCGCATCTTCTTTCGGGCGCGGCTGAGAAGGGGCCCGACGCTGTTTTCAGGGACCCCGATCTCGCCACTGATCTCGCGATAGCTTTTCCCTTGCAAGTGGTACATGCGGACCGCCGCTGCTTCATCCGCTTCGAGGTCGTGGAGCAATCGCTCCACTTGGTCCCGGTCCTCGACCCTCGCTGCCGCCGCGCGGGCCTTATTCCGCCGATAGTCGGCGAGGGCGCCAGGGACGTCGTTCGCCTCGGCAAGCGCAGGCCTTTCGCGCATCAAACTGCGGACAACGATCCGCCTGGCCACTACGGTCAAATACGTGGCCAGACTGCTTTGTCCGCGAAAGCGACGGAGGACAGCGAAGTCGTTCTGAAGAATGCCGAGGAAAACCTCGCTCACCAGATCGTCCCGAGTTTCCGGGCCGATCCAAAGGCCCCGAATCTGCGTGGTATGATTAACCACGTGGACCACTAATCCCAGGAAACGGTCCACGAAGTCTTCCCACGCCCGAGGTTTGCCGTTCAAGCAACGTTCCAAAAGACCTCGGTCGATTTCGGTCAGTACCACGATCTCGCTCCGTTGGCTTTGGAGAGATGCCCTCGGGGCGAATCCATGCCGCATTCCCCCACGCCAAGGCCCGCTCGGCAGGGCAGTGCCCTTGGCCCCCGTTCTTATTGCAATTCTAGTCGGGAACCGATAAGCCAGCAAGATAAACCATTGCACCTTCACCAGCGGGGGTTACACAACGCGATGCTTTAGTGCGGTTCCGGCAGTCTGAAAGCGCACATCGGCGGCGTCCTCCACTCAACAAGGCAACGAGCACACTTGCTCAACGAATCGCCGGGCGGTAGGCTGAGCCGATAGCGGAGCTCGGCCATTTCGGGCACGGCTTGCGCTGTTTCCCAATCAAGCGTTTCGACGTCGCGACTGGTTCACGAGGGAATCATGCCAAGGCGCAGGGGCTGGCATCCATCGCAGGAGAGCGACGAACTGGTGTTTGCCGCGTGCGACCGGTTTCTCGCGCATTTGCACCGCCAATGCGCTCACCAAGGCGAGACTGGTTTTTCGGATTCCGCTGGGGGCGAGGGCTCGCGGCCGGACGAAGAGGCCCCCGAATCGGCGGCGGCGATCGCCCAATGGCTCAATCGCGAGTTCAAGCGGCACGACATCACCCGCGAACGCATCTATCCGCTGTTTTGGGAAGCAGCGCGGCGCAAGTTCCTTTTTGTGCAGCCGCCGCGGGAACGCGACTTGGCCTGCCGCATCGCCGAGCTGTACGGTGTACCGCTGGTTAGTGATGCCCCGGAGACAATTCAAGTCGTCAATACCCGGGGTCCCGGCGCGCTCCGCCACGTGGCCAGCGTGGGCGCCGAGGTGGTGCTCTCGCTGATCAAGCGATTAGGGCGCAAGAAGCGGGAAGAGCGTCGGGCGGACACGAGGGTTCACGTCGGGCTGGGTGGGGGCGTGACGGCCATGATGGTCGCCGAGCGGCTCGCCAGCCGCATCCGTTCGGACCTCGACTGTCCCAAGCTCGTGCTCCACGCCTTGACCGCCGGGGGCTTTCTCGTGGACCAGCCGACCGAGGCCCCGGTCACCTACTTCAGTTATTTCCACGACGTGCTCAACGAGCCGGAATACGTGGGCCTGTTTTCGGCCACCGTGGTGCCGAGTGGGCAGTACGAACAAGTGATCGCCAGCCCCGGCGTTCGCGAGTCGTTCGCCCGCGCCGAGGAAATCGATGTCGTGATCACTTCCTTCGCCTCGGCCGAGGATCCCCACGGGCTATTGAAGAAATACCTTCAGCACCTGATTGAAAAAGGTGAAATGGAACAAAAGGCCCTCGATGCCATGGAGGCTTTGGGCTGGGTCGGCGATGTGCAGTTCCGGCCGTATACGGCCGAGGGCCCGATGGACGATGGGTGCCCGGTGCGGGCCGTTACCCTGTTCGAACTTTCGGCGCTCGTCCAGCGGGCCAGCCAGCCCGATAAGTACGTCGTCCTTCTCGCCGGTCCCTGTCACGAATGCGGCAAGACCAAGACCGCGGCCCTGATTCCCCTGCTGCGTCAACCCCGCCTGCGGCTTTGGACGCATCTGGTCACGGACCTGAAGACGGCCCATGAGCTGGTGATCGCCGGCGGCATGACTCAACCACGTTGAACGTGCGGGAGCGTGCGGCCGCTATTTCTCTTCCGGCGCATCGGTTGCAAAGGGATCCGCGTCGGCTGCGTCCGCATTGGGCTCAGCGGCCTTTTCCGTGGCCCCATTGTTCGAGTCCTTCTTCGCCGGCGCTGGTTCGCCGGCGAATGGGTCCTCGTCGTCGGCCGCAGGTTTCTTCTTCGGAGCGACCTTTTTCTCGGCGGGGGCGGCGAAAGGATCTTCGTTATCCTCGGCCGCGGGTTCCTTCGCGGCGGGCTTCGCCTGGGGCTTTTCGGCGGGGGCGGTCATGTCGTCGTCCGGGGCAGCAAACGGATCCGAGTCCTCAGCCGCTGCCTTTTTTTTCGGCGAGGGCTTCGAAGCCGGGGCGGCGAAAGGATCTTCGTTATCCTCGGCCGCGGGCTCCTTCGCGCTGGCTTTGCTCTTTGGCGGGGCAGCGCCGGACTCGGCCACCGGCTTCTTGGCGGCAGGCTTCTTTTCCGTCACTGGGCTGGGAGCAAAAGGATCCACCCCGCCCGCTGCATCCGGAGCCGCAGGCGCCATGTCCGCCTCAGTGGCGGTTGCCGGTGCTGCCGCGGGTTCGCTCGGAGGGGTCGGCGAGCCCGGTCCCGCGGGTTTGGCGGCCGGTTCCCGGGCCGGCGGCTCACCAAAGCTCACGTCGGGGGCGACGGGCAATCCCTTGCCGGCCGGGACCGGAGCGGACTTGGATTGTTGCTCCAGCACGCGGCTTTCTTCACGCCGCCACTCTTCGTAACGGGCCCGGCGAAGCTGCTCGGCCTTTTGGTAGGCCGCTAGTCTCGCCTTAGTCCGATGCTTCTCGATCTTCATCCGGTCCACGCCTTGGACTCGCTCCAAGGCCTTACTGATGTTGTAAAGGCGATCGATGTCGGAACTCTCTAGTGCGGCGCCTTTGGAAAAGTCCTGTTCGGCTTCTTCGTCCCGGCCCAGTTTGGAGTAGGCGAGGCCGCGGAAGTAATACGCACGCGGGTCCTGACTGCCTGCCGCCAGCGATTCCGTCAACAGCTTGTGGGCCTCCAAAAAATCCCCTTCAAAATAAGCGTGGACGCCCTTTCCATAGAGGTGGTCGGCAATGCCGTCATCACCTGGCGATACGGCCGGGCACAACGCCAACAGCACACCTCCCACCACAGCAAGTCTTTGAAACATGACCACAGATTCCTCCCAGGGACGACCCTATCGCGAGAACGGCTGTGTATGGGAGCCGCCTAAGCACTCCCCCGGGCGCCGTACACCGGTTGCACCCGTTCCATACTAATTCCGCCATGATCCAAATGCAAGCAAACGCTCCAGGTGGCCTCGGTTCACGACCGGAACGCTTTCTACGACCCTAAAAATCACACAAAACCATCCATTAGGACGTACCCATACCCCTCTGGGAACTAAGTGGAATCTGCGGATTACGTTCTGCGACCGCGGACTGGGAAAACGTGTGAAATTAAGTTTGCAACGCCTCTCGCTGGCGTACCCCCATTATCTGGCAATCAAGTCCGCACGCCTGTCGGCCCACAACACATCGCTACAGGTCTTAATACCTCTTTATAACGGTGCCATGCCACTAGTAGATTGCATATACCACAATATGCAATGGAGCGCTCGCCATTTGGTTCATCCCCTGCCAAACCGACGATATCTGTAGACCCTGCAACAGGTTCGAGATGGCCTCGCTTGGGCATCTCGTTTAGTGTAGAGATTAACCTTGAATCCTTGGGTCTCGGCGCGAGTCGCCTTTTTCAAGGAGGACGCCTAAAAAATGGGCCCAAAGCTCACCGGGCTGATTCCGAGGGAGCAGCACGGCGGATGGCTTCGTTTGCGCGCATGGAGCAGAATTTCGGACCGCACATACTGCAAAAACGTGGGTCGTCGCCTTGGCCAGGCGGAAGGCTTTGTTCGCGCATCCGTCGGGCGGTTTCCGGATCGAGCGACAAACGAAACTGCTCGTCCCAATCGAAGGCGAAGCGGGCGCGGGAAAGGGCGTCGTCGCGCTCGCGGGCGCCAGGGCGGCCGCGAGCCACATCGGCGGCATGGGCGGCGATTTTGAAAGCGATCACGCCAGCTCGCACGTCCTCGAGGTTGGGTAGGCCGAGGTGCTCTTTGGGCGTCACGTAACACAGCATCGAGGCCCCGTACCAGGCCGCCAGCGCCGAGCCGATCGCGCCTGTGATGTGATCGTAGCCAGGGGCGATGTCCGTCACCAAGGGGCCCAAGACGTAGAACGGGGCCTCGTGACACCACTCCATCTGGCGGCGGACGTTCATCTCGATCTGATCCATAGGCACATGGCCCGGCCCTTCGATCATCACTTGGCAGTTCCGTTCCCACGCCCGAAGGGTCAACTCGCCCATCACCTTCAACTCCGCGAACTGGGCTTCGTCGCTCGCATCGGCAATGCAACCGGGGCGAAGCCCGTCGCCAAGACTCCACGTCACGTCGTAGGCATGAAGGATTTCGCAAAGTTCGTCGAAATGCGTGAAAAACGGATTTTGTTCACGGTGGACCGCCATCCAACGGGCGACAAGCGAACCGCCGCGGCTGACGATGCCCGTCACGCGTTTTTCGGCCAAGGGCAGGTGCTCGCGCAGTAGGGCACAGTGAATGGTCATGTAGTCCACGCCTTGCCGGGCCTGCTGTTCGACCACGTCAAGAAAGTCCCGCGGCCGCATCTCCACGATGTCGTCGAGCTGCTCGGCTACTTGATAGATGGGCACGGTTCCTACCGGCACGTCCACCGCGTCGATGATCCGCTGCCGGATGGTTTCGATATCCGTCCCCGTCGAAAGGTCCATCACCGTGTCCGCCCCGTACCGAACGGCCACTCGAACCTTCTTCAATTCGCAGTCGCTATCGCTGGTGACCGGGGAGTTTCCTAGATTAGCGTTGATCTTGGTCCTCGCCGCAATTCCGATCCCGATCGGCCGCAAGCCTTTACGGAGGTGGACCTTGTTGGCCGGGATCACCATCCGCCCGCGGGCAACCTCCTGCCTGATGAACTCCGGGGCAAGCCTCTCAGCTTGGGCGACGGCCTCCATTTCTGCGGTGATGACGTTGGCTCGGGCCTGCTCGATTTGGGTCATCTTGAGAAGGAAAAACTTGTGGGGAGAGCCGGTAAACAAGGATGAGCAAAGCTACTCGTCATCCGCCTTCATCCTACGACCCCTGCGGGGATTGTCAACGCCATCCCTTGAACCAGACTCCGAGGCAACGGCCTATGCGTTGCCCCCCGCCTCCGCGAATACGCGTCGAGTCTCTGCTTTCCCGGCAACGAAGGTAATGTCTTGCGGCCGCCCATCCTCCGCCGCATCGGCCAGGACCAAGCCCAGCGCGAGCATCAACCACTGCCATCGCATCCGCGCATCCCCCATCGCCCATCTCCGGAGGCGTAAAGAAGCTTTCGGAACAGGCTTTTTTCCTCGGAAAAATGTATTTCGGCAGCGCAAGCCGCGATCCCATACGGGCAGAACTTCTTTGGGACGTTCCACTCAGGGCGAGGATCAAACCCACTCGGCGACGCCTCACGGAGTCTGCTTTGGGGGTTCCGGGGCCGCAGAAAGACCGACGGCCAGGCTCATGTTGTCGGGCGAGTGCGGGGGCGAGTCGCCTTGGTTGATCTTGTACAGCGGCAAGTAGCGGTAGTAGACCTCCAGCGTCAGCGTACTCATCGCTGTTACGTAGACCCGACCAGCGCGGGCCCAGGTGTCCACGCTCGGGTGATGCGGATCCCAACTACCCTCGGCACAACCGCCTTTGCACTGCGTGTCGATCAGCGTGCGACGCATGGCCCGGTTCCAGCGATCCCACTCCCGGCCCATGAAGTTGTGCATCACCAGCGTGCCGTAATACCAGTAGTAGACGTCGCGGTTCAGGTTTGCGTCGGGCAGATTGGCCAGAAGGTACTCTCGGCCTTCGAGCATGGAAGGATCGTCGCGAGCGATGCCGATGTATTGCTGGCAAAGCATGCCTACGGCGGTCATCGAGGGCTTGATTCCATGCTGGTCGTAAGGCTGATACTTGTACAAACCGCGGTGTTTGCCTTCGGCCACCGAGGCCAAATACTTGCGTGCGCCCTCGAAGGCCAAGGAGCTGACGCCGATGCCCGCCATCTGGGCGCTTTTGAGGGCCATGACTTGCCAACCGAGGACCGAAGTATCGCCGTCCTGGCCCGGCTGGTAGCGCCACCCGCCGGTGGCCTCGTTCTGCGCCCGTTCGATGAACCGAACCGCCTTGTCGGCCGCCTCGCCGATACTTTTGTCGCGGGTCATGGCATAGGCCTCGCAGAGGGCGATGGTCGCCAAACCGTGGGAATACATCGGTTGTGGGGCCCCAGCCGAAAGGTCGCCGGTTTTCGGGTTTTGATGCCTGATAAGCCAGGAAATACCCTTTTGGACACGCGAGCGATACGGACCGTTGCCTTTGTGCGTCTCGCCCGCCCCGAGAAAGGCCAATAAAACCAAAGCCGTGGCCCCGGCATCATGAGTAATATCGCCTTGCCCGCTGCACGAGCCGCCCTTACAGTATTTACAGTGCTGAAGGGTCCAATTTCCGGCGGGGGCTTGATGCCGCGCGAGCCAATTGAGGCCGCCAGCGACGGCGCGTTCCGAGGGACCTGTTCCACCACTGACGCCCGCGAGGGCCTTTCGGGACCCTTGGCCCCGGCCGCCAAGGCCCTCGCCCAATCCGCCGCCAGCACCAGGCGTGTCGCCCGTCCCCTCACTTGCCCCTAATCCTCCCCGTCCACCAGGGCCGGGCCGAGGCAACGAGAATCCCCCGAGCCCACCTAATTTCGGTCCGCTGGCCTCGCTCGGCCTACCGCCACCGGGTGCAATGAAAGTGTCCGAATCATCAATGTAGATTGCCTTTTGTGGAGCCTGCGGGCCCAAAAGAAGCGTATCCGGGCCTAATCTTGTGTACTCGTAGGGAGCGTCGCCGATCTCGAAACGTGGCACCTCCAATTCAACCTCGCCCCCCTGACTGGCAGGTTCCAACGTCACCGTTTCATTGGGTGACAGGGGACCGAAAACGCCCGGAAAGGCGTTTGGCAGCAGAGAAAACACAATCCCCAACACCACGAAACCAATCGCGTGGACCAGAAAGCTGGTGGTATACCAATAGCCACTTTGGTGATACCAGGCCCTCAGGGCCTCGCTCAGCGGCACACCTTCGGGTACGAACTGCCTGAGGAGCCGTTTGAACAGTTGCGCCATGAACGACGTGCCTTCGATAACACTTTTCGATTATACGGCAAAGTTTCCCTGAATATCAAATCATAACACTTGGATCGTCTTAGCGGGGTGCTTAACGGCTCTGGTGCGAATTAGCGGTGAGGAAAAAAACCTCACTTGGGGAACCCCTGACTTATCCCCACGTTCCAGACTCGGATTATAGTGCTCTCAGGAAGGCCGCGAGTGATCGGGTAGCCCTAAGTTCCAGTCGCCGAACCATGATGCGGGGTGAATGCGGCTGTTGGCGGCATGGCCCGTATTTGAGAAGTCGCTCGATGCCGCGTTTGACAGCAAAGGAGCCGAGCTTTTTCCGAAATTCCGGACATTCCACGTAGAACTTCGGCTCGATGCGGATCACATCGTGGAAACCCAGTTGTCGGCAAGTGCGTACCAACTCCGTCTGTCTTAAGCCCCGATCGGCCACCATCATCACGCTGAGCCACCCCGACAACAGCGATTTCGCCAACCGCTACAAGCCTTCTGCCAGAAATTCTTGGGTGCTCGCCACACGGTGGATCGGTAATCCGTCAGCTCGCCTTACAACCCCTGCGAAAACGGAAAACGGGACAGGTCCGATATTGGTAAATTGGGAAGGCACCGTGGCACTTCATGGTTCCGGGACTTGATTAAGGCCCCTCGCGATCCTCGGACGACCTGCGGAGCGGTACGCCGATTCCAAGCCCAGACGTTTCGCAATG